>JAFYNL010000052.1 GCA_017548075.1 Bacteroidaceae bacterium
CTATCGTACCAGACATGAGCCACATCTCCGTGCTCAACATTGTGATTCTGATAGAGATAGCCGCAGTCGCCCTCTTCCTTACTGATGATGAAGGTACTCATGAAGGAGCGAACGTCTCTGCTGCGTTCTATGTTGCTTGCATCTTGCGTCTCCACTCCATCAACATAGAAGCGATAACTGTAGAGTTCGGCAGGAAGCTGAGCCGTTGTATAAGTCCAAAAGTCGTCCTGCTTCGTCATTTCCTGGTATCCTTTCTCAATGCAATCGCCTATTACTGCGACTTTCTTGGCCTCGGGAGCCTTGATGCGAAGGGTAACTGTGCCGTCCTCGTTGAACTGAGGAGAACGCGTGTCATGTCTCTCGAAAATGGCTTGTTGAGCTTGCAAAGCAAAAGCCGTCAGCAGCAAGGCTGCAAAAACATACAATCTTTTCATGTTTTCTGTATAGGGTTAAAGTTGTTAAATGGTGTTCTGGTCACAAATATAAGTATTTTTTTGGCAAAAGCTTTCATATTTGCAAAAAAAAGTGTTACTTTGTGGCACATATTAAATAAAGTAGTAGAAAATGAGGCGATTTCTCCTGCCCTTAGTGGCGTTGTTTATTATAATTCAGGGTGTTTTCGGGAGCGACTTGAAGGGTTTCCGTGTCTGTCGTATGAAAGAACCTGCCGGAATAGTGCGAACTGCCCAGTTCTCATGGCAGATAACGAGTGATAAACTGAATGTCAAGCAGATGGCTTACCGCATGACGGTGGCGACTTCAAAGGCCGACCTTCAGGCCGAACGCAACCTACTCTGGGATAGCGGCAGGAAAAGTTCCGACGAAAGCGTCTGTGTTCCTTATCAAGGAAGACGCCTTCCCTACGAAAGCAAAGTGTTCTGGCAGGTGGAAGTCTGGCTCAGTACTGGCGAACATATTAAGAGTCCCATCCAATCTTTCCTGACTGGACTGAAACAATTCAAGGCCGATGCTCAATGGATAGGCATTGACGATGCCGACAAAATTGTGGTGGGCGACAACAATAGCCGCGATCTGCCGGCTCGCTACCTTCGCAAGACCTTCTTCGTTGATGGCAAAGTCCGTCGCGCAATCCTTTATATAAGTGGTATGGGCTGGAGCAATACCTTCATCAACGGCAAGCCTGTCAGCAAGGATGTCTTCGGCACATTGCAGACCGACTACACCAAAACCGTCTATTACAATACTTATGATGTGACTTCGCTCCTTCGCAGAGGCAACAACGCAATTGGCTCCGTCTTGGGAAACGGCTATGTGCTCGGCCTCAATTCAGGTTGCACGTCTTATGGTCTGCCTCGCTTGAAGGCTCAACTTAGAGTGGAAACTGACCTCGACACCTTAACTCTGGTCACAAACACAGATTGGAAAGTCACGACAGAAGGCCCTATTCAGCGCAACAATCTCTGGAATGGAGAACTTTACGAGGCTGCCCGCGAAATGAAAGGTTGGACGACGGCTTTCTTCGATGATAGTACTTGGAAGCAGGCCGAACGCTTGCAAACGCCTACAGGCATCGAGACGCCTCAGCCAAGTCCGGGTATGCGAATCCAAAAGGAACTGAAGCCAAAGAGCATTCGTCGCACAGATGATGGCCGTTTCATCATCGATATGGGGCAGAATATGGTTGGCCAGCTTCGTGTCCGCCTTACAGGAAAGAAGGATGTGCCCGTAGTTATCCGTCATGCTGAGATACTCGAACCAGGCAATCCCGACAAGCTTTATGTGGCAAATCTCCGTTCTGCAAAGTGTACAGACACATACATTCCTGCTTCCGACGGCACATTTACTTACCAGCCGGAACTCACCTATCAAGGCTTCCGCTTTGTGGAAATCAGCGGTATAGAAAGGATGCCCAAACAGAAGGACATAACCGGCTGCGTCATCTACGACTATATGGAGGATCAAGGCACCTTTGAGTGCGACAACGATCTGCTCAATAAGTTGCATCACAACGCTTATTGGGGCATCATCGGCAACTATCATGGAATGCCCACAGACTGCCCTCAAAGAGACGAAAGAATGGGTTGGATGGGCGATCATGTTATGGGTTGTTACGGCGAGAACCTGCTTCTGGACAACGGAGCTTTGTATTACAAATGGCTGCAAGATGTGGCTGATACGCAAGATGATGACGGCCTGATTGCCGATGTGGCTCCTGGCTTCTGGGTAGTTCGCGAGAAAGATATTGCTTGGGAAGCGCTTTCGGTCTATGCCACCTTTATGCTCTATCGCCGTTACAACGACATAAATGCAGTCTTCAAATACTATCCGTTCCTTCAGAACTACATTAATTATCTGGATCGTAACCTGCAAGACGGCATCGTGGCTACTAATTGCTGGGGCGATTGGTGCATGCCTCCAGAACGACCTGACCTGATTCATAGCGAAGATCCTTCGCGCAGGACAGACGGAAGTCTTATCTCTTCGGCTATGTATTACAGCATGCTTACCATGATGGGACAGCTTGCAATGCAGCTTGGAAGAGAAGGCGATATGATGGATTACGACCGTCGTCAGCAAAGTCTAAAGGATGCATACAACCGCCACTTCTATCATCCGGAGTCGGGCAGCTATTCGAACAATACAGTTACGGCAAATATTTTGTCTCTCGAATTTGGTCTCGTGCCCGATGGTGAAGAGGAGAAAGTCCTCCAGAACATCGTCGATGTGACTGAGAATACCTATAAGAATCATGTTAGCTGCGGCGTTCTTGGCATGCAACACCTCATGACCTGCCTCACTCGTCGTGGCCATCTCGACCAAGCTATGCAAATCATTTTGCAGAAGGACTACCCCAGCTTTGGTTACATGATTGAGAAAGATGCCACGACTATCTGGGAGCTTTGGAACGGAGATACTGCCGATCCGGCCATGAATAGCGGCAATCATATCATGCTTCTCGGCGACCTTCTTGTCTGGATGTATGGCGATTTGGCCGGCATCCGACAGTCTCCAAACAGTTGTGCCTATAAGGAACTGGATATGTCCCTCAGTATGCCGGATGACTTGAACCATGTTCATGCCACTTACAACACCCCTTATGGAAAGGTAAGCAGCGAATGGAAGCGCACAGACGAAGGCATCAGTTGGGAAGTTGACATTCCTGCCAATGCAACGGCTCGCATCCATATTCCTAGCGGCTACACCATTCAAGGTATGCATAGCCTTCGATGGGCAAGCGCGGAGGTAGAAGGTAACGACATTTGTCTTCTTGTCGGCTCGGGCAACTACGTTATAAATGCTCACAAAACATTTGCCGAAACTCAGCCGACATTACTTCGTCGCGTCACAAACACCATAAAGAATATCCCCGAATTCCTCAAAAACTTATAACTACCAACCATGATACAGAACGATTTGCAACGCCTTCGTTGGATGATTCTCGACGAGGCTCTTCGCGACCCAGAAGTAGAATATTTCATGGGTGAGCGAACAAAAACAAACGAGACTGGTAATACGCGAAGCCTGATCTACTTTGTCAATTCGCGTCTTAAAGCGGTTAATCGCAATTTTAGATGCAGCAAACGCATGCTTCAGAATGATTTGGCTTACTTCGTTCAAAAGGGTGCTCCTTTGGAACCACGTTTCCGTCGCGGCCACAAACGCATTTTGCGTTACCTCAACCTCGATTGGAAGAATCCTTTGCTCAAGGCTGCGTCGTTCCTCAAATATGATGGTCAACCGGTTGATATCGTGGATTCTGTGGCTCCTTCTCTGCCTGAAGGACCTTTAGCACCAGTAACTCTTCGCATTAGCAAAGATGAAGAGGCTGTTAGAGCAAAGCTCGGCAATCCTGAGATTCAACAGAGAAGCACAGATTCTAAGACGAAGTCTGTCACCATTCAGGTAGAGTTGCCCATGAGCGACGCTTTGCTAAAGGTCATTCTCGGCATGGGTGCAGACGTAGAAGTACTTGCTCCAGAAGGCCTTCGCGAAGACCTTCGGCAAGCAATCAACGCGCTTCAGAAACTCTATAAGAAAGATACGTCGGCTTCAAAGAAACCCGTTCAGGGCGACTTATTCGAAGGATTATTTTAATTAAAAAGAGATAATATGAAACACTTCAGCAAGCTGCTAATGGCAGCAACCCTGTTGCTCGGTTTGGCGGGCACAGTTAAGGCTGCGGATATTCCTCGCAGCGAGTATCCGAGACCTCAGTTCGAACGTGCCGATTGGGTAAACCTTAATGGCACTTGGAGCTATAGTTTCGACTTCGGACAGACGGGAGCCGAGAAAGGTTGGCGTGAGAGCAAAGGTTTCGACGGCAAGATAACCGTTCCCTTCTGCCCTGAAAGTAGCCTCTCTGGCGTACAGTACACCGACTTCATTCCTTGCCTCTGGTACCAACGCAGCATAGACATCCCAGCAGCTTGGGCAGGCAAGAACATTCTGCTCAACTTTGGTGCAGTCGATTATGACGCTACGTTTTATATCGACGGAAAGAAGGTAGGTCGCCATTGCGGCACAGGTTCTTCCTTCTCGCTCGACATTACAAAGTTCGTGAAGGCTGGCGGAAGTGCCAATCTTGTTATGATGGTTAAGGACGCTCTTCGTGGCGGAAAGCAGCCTGGTGGCAAGCAGAGTACCTCTTTGAAGAGTTCTGGCTGTAACTATACTCGTGTTACAGGCATTTGGCAAACCGTTTGGATGGAAGCAGTCAATCCGATGGGCCTGAAGCAAGTCTTCGCTACACCTGATATCGACCAGCAGCAACTTGTCGTTCGTCCTGAATTCTACGAGGAGGGCAACGGCAATACGCTTACCGTTCAAGTGTTCGACGAGAAGAACAAGCTTGTGTCGAGCAAACAGGCTCCTGCAACCAATAATACCGTTGTTGTGCTTCCCATCAAGAATCCCAAGCTGTGGACACCCGAGACGCCCAACCTTTATGATGTGAAGTACATTGTTCGCGATGCCAAAGGCAATGTGCTTGACGAGGTGAAGTCCTATGCCGGAATGCGTAAGATACATCTTGCTGGTGGCTATTTCTACCTTAATAATAAGCCTTATTTCCAGCGTCTTGTGCTCGATCAGGGCTATTATCCCGATGGCATTTGGACGGCTCCCAGCGATGAGGCACTGCGTCATGATATCGAGATGAGCAAGGCTGTGGGTTTCAACGGCGCTCGTCTGCACCAGAAAGTCTTTGAGGAAAGATACTTCTACTGGGCTGACAAGCTGGGCTACATCTGCTGGGGTGAGCAGGCAAGCTGGGGCTTGGACGTCAACAACGAAGAGGCTGTACGCAACTTCCTGACGGAATGGGCCGACGAAGTGGTGCGCGACCGCAACCATCCGTGCATCGTCACCTGGACGCCTCTCAATGAAACTTGGGGCGCTCGCGATGGTGTGTATGTTCGCTTCGTGAATGACCTTTATAATCTTACCAAGGCAATTGACCCCACTCGCCCTGTTAACGATGCCAGCGGCGATGCTCATGTCAAAACAGACATCTGGAGTGTGCACGACTACACCCGCGAGTATGACCGTCTCGTCGCCAACCACACCATCAAGGCTGGCGTAGAGCCTTATCGCAATATGGGTGGCAAAGATTTCCTCGCAACCTACAACGGACAGCCCTATATGCTGGATGAATTCGGCGGACTCGGTTGGATTCCGAAGGAAGAACGTGCCAATTCTTGGGGCTATGGCGCACAAATTGAGACGGAGGACGAGTTCTTCCAGATTCTCGAAAAGGAGGTCGATGCCATCATTGCCTGCAAGCACATCACAGCTTTCTGTTATACACAGATTACCGATGTTGAGCAGGAAAAGAATGGCGTCTATTATTATGACCGCCGTCCTAAGTTCGATTCTGCCAAGTGGAAAGCCATCTTCGAGAAGATTCCCTCAGTCATCGAGAACCCACAAGACTTGAGCGGTTGGAAATAAACACATTAATAATTTATAACCAATAAACAATAACCATTCTTATGAAAAAGACAATTTTCTTTGCTGCTGCTTTGGCAGCGATGTTCTTGGCTGCTTGCTGCGGTCAGAAGAAATGTAATTGCGACTGCGAAGCCTGCAAGAATTGTGTAGAGAAGCAAGATCCGAATGCTCCTCAGGATAGCGCAACTATCGTTGATAACGAGCAGTACGACCTCTCTCAGCTGAAGGTTGATGCTGAAGGCTACTATGTGCTCTTCGACGGCACCAGCCTTGATGGATGGCGTGGCTATGGTCAGGACGCAGTTCCCACAAGTTGGGAGAATGCCGATGGCTGCATTCACCTTGTAGGTAGCGGCACTGGCGAAGCTCAAGTTGAAGGCGGTGGCGACCTCTTGTTCGCTCACAAGTTCAAGAACTTCACCTTCGAGTGCGAATACAAGATCAGCAAAGGTGGCAACTCAGGCATCTTCTATCTTGCTCAGGAGGCTAAGGGCAAGGACGGCAACTACCTGCCTATCTGGCAGTCTTGCTCAGAGTATCAGGTGCTCGACAATGCCAATCACGAGGATGCCAACCAGGGTAAGGACGGCAACCGTCAGGCAGCTTCTCTCTACGACATGATTCCTGCCGTTCCTCAGAACGCAAAGCCTTTCGGCGAATGGAACACCGTGAAGATTCGCGTCTTCAAGGGCTCTGTATGGCACTACCAGAATGGCGAGGAAGTTCTGGAGTATCACCTCTGGACTCCGAAGTGGAAAGAGATGCTCGACGGCAGCAAGTTCTGCAAGGGTGGCGAGTTCCCCGCAGCTTACGACCTGATGATTGTCGAGGGTCAGAAGGACGGTGGTTACATCGCTTTCCAAGACCATGGCGACGATGTTTGGTATCGTAACGTCCGCATCAAGCTCGACGAGTAATCCACACTATCTGAAAGAACAGGAAAGGCGGCAGTTTTGTCGCCTTTCTTCGTTTAACGACGCTCACTCTCAGCAGGTTGCAAAATTTCTGGGACAATTGGGACAATTAATTTTGCACACAAGAAAGAGCAAGGTAGGAGAGTAGTGAATAAGAAATAATTATAATAATAATTATTATATAATATTTAATAGATATATTAATTAATATACTTATTTATATATATTCTATATATCTATCTCTTCTCTATCAGTGGGGCGTGTAAAAAATGGCTGTCCAATTGTCCCAATTGTCCCAAAGGTTATTCTCACTTAACCAGCACCTTGTAGCTTCTGCCGTCTTGGGTGCGGATGATGTGAATGCCTTTTTGAGACTTACTCATGGGAGTACCCATAATAGAGTAGTCTTTATACAATCCGTGCTCTCCTGACCATACAGGCACAACAGGGTCGGGGTCTTCGTCGTTGAAATAGGTTCCATCGTCCGCGAGCAGGACTTGTGCATGAGAAATGTTCAGTACGGGATGTCCGTCCAGACCAAGTGTCTGGTACCAGATGGGAGCACTCTCCTCATCGCCTTCGTTGAGCAAATAGCAGAGTTCTCCGTTGGCAACCTGTGTGTCGTCGACAACCGTAGCATTTCTGTCGGGATAAGTCGAATAACAGTTGACAGACCTCGGATTGCCTCGCAGCATGGCATCGCTCATGTCCCCATAGTAGTAGCCCTCGATGCTTCCGCTGGCATAGCAGTTGTAGGCTTGGCCGTTAGCCGCATAGCCGGTAATCTGACCGCTTTCCTTGCCACCCTTCACTGGTCCAGACACATAGCAGTTGCGGAAGATGGGAGTCGCTTTTGCGCCCATGTTGCAACCAAAGATGCCGCCAGCATTCCTTTCCGTAGCCGTTGTAGAGCCTTCATTGCCCAAGCACTCCATTGTGATTATGCCGCTTCCGTTCGAACCGCCGATGATGCCGACATAAGAGGCACCGCTGATGGAGCAGGTTTCGTCGAGCACGAAGTTCTTGATGGTGGCACCTCCACTCACCACACCAAAGAGTCCGACATAGTTGCCACCCGAGTTCATCGTTAGGTTGCTGATGGTATGTCCCTGCCCGTCGAAGCAGCCTATATATGGGTTGCCTACGGTACCGATGGGTTCCAGCATGTACTCGAGAGAACTGAGGTCCAAGTTGGCTTCCAGGCGTCCGTTCAAACTTGTAAGGCCATAATAGTTTACAGCCTGCTGAAAAGCCAGAAGGTCTTCGGGCGAATCGATGATGAGTAATGTATCCGTCGGAACATCATCGTCGTCATAATCTTTATAACCCAGTTTGGTGTCTATCCAGCGAATGCGCTCGTTCAGATATCTTTTGATAACAGCAAGTTCGCCTTGATAGGTGCCAGGAGCAAACTGTTGGAGGGTGAGGAGTTGACCCAGATTGTCCCAACGAGTGAAGTTCAGCTTCTGAGATTCGTCCATTACGGCGCCCAGACTATCAACAAAGGCCCATAAACTCTCTTGGGTAAATTCTCCGCTTTCTCTCTTTTTACTCCAGATATTACTGAGCATATCGACTGCGATGGGGTCGGAGAGAATGCGATTCACGAAGTCTCGTATTCCTGTGACGGCCGAGCCATAATTGAAGAGCCAGTTGGGCTTCCCGTTTGCCGGGTAAGTGCGCTGGTCGTTGTCCATAGACAGGTCGAAGTCCCAAACAGGTCCGAAATGGAAGAGGTCGTCGTCGCGCTCCTTATACAGATAGATGCTCCACATTGCATCGTTGTTCCCAGAGAATTCTCCAACAAGGAACAGACGCAGGAAACTTTCCAGATCGAGTTTGGTGCGGTATCCCTTTTCGGGATGCTGATAGTTGTCTGCCCAGAGTTTTGACTCCATCTCGTTGAATGCATCGCGAATGTAGACGAACTGCTCAGAAGCTATATCATCTTCATCGGGAGACTTAACGTCAACAGGAATACTGCTTCGATTCGAGTAGAAGTGATATGGTTCTCCTCCAGGACTGGTTATCTCCATCAGATAGCCACCAGAAATGTTCGACTCGTCAATATCTTCTGGTTGCATTTCAGTGATTTCCACCCGGTTGCGGTCTACGGTAACTTGGTCGCAAAGTTGATAGTTACCCTTGTACTCTCCGTTCACAATGACGTCGACATTCTGAATCCAAGGTGTGTAGCTGAGTCCCAAACGTCGGCTCATCTCGAAGGCAACGTTGTTACGCATCAGGCTCTTGTCGCGCCAGTTGGGAATGAGCGTCCATTTCTTCGCTTTAGCTGGACTTTCCAACGTAGAACCCCTGAGCATATGATGGGACTTTCCGTCGTTGAATTTGACGCGATAAGGGCGTTTCTTGAAGAGTTCATAGCGCGAACCATTTCCACGCTCTCGAACCAGAATCGGATATTCCTGCAGACGCGTTCCTTCGTCATAAATGATGCACATCTCTGACTCTAGCTCATGGACTTTGTCGTACGGCTCTATTCCCGAATAAGTATGGTAGGAGAGAGTGGGCAGGTTGGATATTTGATAGAAACGGCTGTCGTTGCCTTCACCCTCGTAACCATAGAACTCCACCCCTATACTGTCGCAATTGCAATTGGCTGGAGCGCACCAACGAACATAGCGGAAGCCTCGCGAAACCTGTACATCGGCATACGAGAACTCGCCTGTAGCCCCTTTCTCAGTAATCATATAGAGAGGAATCGCATCCATGAAGTCCTCGCGGTTAGAACCCTCGAAAAGTCCTAAGACCGTTTTGGAATCGTTAAGTTGAGGGCACCATCCAACACGATAGATGACATGAGGTGAGCCCAGATCCAGTCCGACCCACGAGCGCCCATTCTCGTCCGAACTCATCGCAGTGCCCATCAGCTTCTTATCGTAGCCGTCAGCATGCAGACCTTGCAGGGGAAGCATGGAGCATAAGAAAGTCATCAAAAGCAATCTGCCAATAATATTCTTCCTCATATTCCTTTTCTCGTTTATTTGGGAAACGAAGTTAATGTTCATGAATTAGCTCTGCAAAGATACATTTTTTTACGACACCTTGCACTTCGGAGGCACAAATTTTGTAGTATGTCACGAAAAGAAGGTTAAAACACAGGCAGTCGCGATGGCAAACACTCCACGTTACGATTGCAATCATAACACGTTAACTTTGCCAACGTAACACGTTACGTTTGGATTTTAACCACGTTACGTTTGCCGATGCTCCTTGTCTCGTCGTTCGTCTTGCCAAGAGAAATAACCTGCAAGCAGAGTTCCTGAGATGCTATGATAGGCACAGGAAATGGCGCAGGGAATGACAGCGAGAGCAGCCAAGGGGTTCATCGCAATAATGGCTGGCGAGGCGAAGAAGTTGCGGGCAAGAACCGTCGCCATTCCCGCATTCTGCATCCCGACTTCTATGGAAAGGGTTCTCCTTTTGGCTGTGTTGAATCCGAAAGCCTTGCCCACAAGATACCCCAGCAGATAGCCTGTTCCGTTGTGCAAGGTCACGACTGCAAGAGTCAAGGAGATAAGCTTCAGACCATTTGCCTGTAATTGCGGATGAACGGTAAAGATGACGCCTCCAACGATGCATGCCAAGCAGAGTACACTAATTCCAGGCATGATGCCTTGTATCTGTTGGAAGTCCTCTCGCTTGCCCAAGAAGTAGTTGAAAGCCACTCCAAGCGTGACTGGCAGCAAGGTTACGAGCAAGATGTTCTGGAACATTCCCCAAGCATCCACATCAATCTCCGCTCCTGCAAGCCAAAGTACCAGAAGTGGCGTCACAAAAGGCGAAAGGCAAGTACTTACTGTTGTCATTCCCACGCTATAAGCAACGTCGCCTTTGCAAAGGAAACTCATGATATTGCTGCTCACACCTCCCGGGCAACAACCGACCAGAATGATGCCTGCAGCCATGAAGGCATCGAGGTGAAAGAGCCGAGCAAGCATCCAAGCCACCAAAGGCATGATGGTGTATTGTGCAATGCTGCCAATCAGGATGTCCAAAGGTCTGGAGAGCAGGATGCGGAAGTCTTCAGTCGAGAGTGTGCAACCCATTGTCAGCATGATGAGGCCGAGAATGATGGACGCTCTTTGCCCTTGCTGCACCCAAGCGAAAGTGCCTGGAAAGATGAAGCTGACAACTGCTATCAGGATGATGAATGCGCTCGTGTATCGAGCCAGCCATCTGCTAACGGACAGGAGAAAGGTCATAGAGCAATCTCCAGCATCGTGAACGAGTAGGGAGGCAGGCTGAGGCTTGTCTGCTTCTTTATCTTCATCGGTTCAGTTTGTGGCGCAATAGGCTGATTGTCGTAATTGTTTTGGTCGTTAGGTTGTCCTACAAGCACAGTCTTTGTTGCCGACTTTAGACTTCCAAATCGACTCAGATTAAGTTGAGCAGTCTTGGTCTTGTCCGTAGCGTTGCAAAGCTTTACAAAGAGTCGGCGAGTCTTTGTGTTCAGTACAACAGACTGCCCATAATGGCTATCCTTTACGGGTTGCTCAACTCCTGCATCGTCGCCCTCGAATCGAACACAATCGCCATAATAGTATTGTCCTGCCGATTGTCCGAACATTTGCTGCACATAGTAGCTGCAAGTCAGGAAGGGACGTTCATTATCGAAATAAATCAAGTCAGGATTCCAAACAGTTGCACCTTTGCGGGCAAAGAGGGGAGCATAGCTGGTCATGCAAACCACATCGGCATTGCGCTCAACATGAAGCAGATATAGACCTTCGGCCAGAGCATCGATGAGGCGAGAGTCCTTTGCCGCATACTCACCCAGATAAACCTTTGTCTTGCGGTCTCTGGGGTAGTTGTCGTACTGACGGCTATTGAGGAAATACTCTCTTGGCTCGTAATAATGCTCGTCTATGATGGGCAAACCAATCTCGTCGGCAAGTTTCCAACCTGTTTCAAAGTCCCTGTTTCCTGCATGTGAACCAGGTCCGGCAGTTCCTACGATGATGATTTCAGGATGCGCCTTCGTTACGCGCTCGTACATATATTTAAATCTTTCGATGAATTCGGGCGAAATAAGCTCTTCGTTACCCAAGCCGAGATACTTCAGTCCGAAGGGTTTGGGATGACCTTGCTCGGCGCGTTTCTTGCCCCAAGTGGTCGTGATATCGCCGTTTGCCCACTCAATGAGGTCGAGTGCATCTTGTGTCCATTCGTCCATCTCCGACATTGGAGCTGCAGATTGCGTCTGCCCTCGAATGTTCCAACCGCCTCCAGCTCCTTGACAGGAAACGCCGCATGGCAAGATGGGCAGCGGCTCCATATTGAGGTCTTCGCAGAGTTGGAAGTACTCATAGTAGCCGAGTCCCATCGACTGATGGTAGCCCCAAGTGTTCTTTATTGGCTTGCGTTCGTGGCGAGGACCAATAGTTGTCTTCCAGCGATATGTGCCCCAGAATCCGTCGCCGCCTCCATGAACTACGCATCCGCCTGGGAATCGCATGAACTTAGGCTTCAGGTCGGCAAGCGCCTGAATCAAGTCTTTGCGGAGTCCGTGACCTTTATAAGTGTCTTGTGGCATGAGCGAAACTTGGTCGATGTCTATCGAGCCTTTTGTCAAAACCAAGATACGCAGGAAAGCATCCTTGCAGTCTTCTGTCGGAGTGAGTGTTGCATCAACTTTTGCCCATTTCATCGACGAAATTGACGTTGTTGTCTCTGCAAGCGAAACATTATCCTTAGGTCGAACTAAGGCAATGCGAACCTCTTTTGCCTCGCCTTCAACATTGCGAAGGAAAGCAGAGAAATCGTACTTCTGTCCTGCTTTTACCGAGATACCGTCGAAGCCACTATTCTCCAAACCGATTCCTGTCCAACCGTCAAAGTCGTAATAATGGCCGATGCGTTCTATGTAGAGACGCATATAAGTGGGGTTGTTAGGGTGCAGAGGTTGGTCCATTCGCGGTTCCAAACGACCTGTGGAATGTCCTGGACGAGCAAATCGCCAAGCAGTTGCAGGTCCCCATCCATCGCGTTCAGTCGGATTGTACTCAAAGGAACCGTTCTGCAGCAACTCGGCAAAGATGCCGCCATCGGCAGAATGACTGATATCCTCGAAGAAGATGCCAAGCAGTTCATCACTAATCAATTTCCCGCCTTTAGGCGCTTTCATGGTCTGTGCGGCATTCGCATTCGTCATTGCAGCCAATAGTAAGACTGCCGTAATAAAGATGTGTTTCATATTATTATTTTTATGTTTCTTGTGCAAAGATACAAAGAAATGAGAGAAAAACAAGTTTTCCCTTTGTATTTTGCTCGCTAATTCGTAACTTTGCATCCATCTAAAGAGGAGAAAGAATGGCACAAGAGCAGTTGACACCAATGATGAAGCAGTTTTATGACCTCAAGGCGAAACATCCTGAGGCGTTGCTGCTGTTCCGTTGTGGCGACTTCTATGAAACCTATGCCGACGATGCGGTGATTGCTTCGGAGATTCTTGGCATCACACTTACCCGCAGAAGCAACGGCAAGAACCCTGCTGCGCAAAGTACTGCGATGGCTGGCTTCCCTTATCATGCCCTCGATACTTATCTGCCGAAACTCGTTAGAGCAGGCAAAAGAGTTGCCATTTGCGACCAACTTGAAGACCCCAAACTGACGAAAACGCTCGTCAAGCGAGGCATCACAGAACTGGTCACTCCTGGTGTAACAATGGCTGATACGGTCCTCAACCACAAGGAAAACAACTTCCTTTGCGCGATTCATTTCGGCAAGCAGACTTGTGGAATGTCCCTCCTCGACATTAGTACGGGCGAGTTTCTCGTGACAGAAGGTACGACGGACTACATCGACAAACTGATGGCGTCGTTTGCTCCGAAGGAAGTTCTCTACGAACGAGGTCGAAGAGCAATGTTCGAAGGAAGTTTCGGGACTCGTTATGTGACCTTTGAACTCGATGATTGGGCGTTTACAGAGCAATCAGCAAAGCAGAAACTCTTGCGCCATTTCGAGGTGAAGAACCTGAAAGGTTTTGGCGTAGAGCACATGCAAAGCGGCGTCATAGCTGCCGGCGTTATCCTGCAATATATGGAGATGACGCAACATCAGCAACTCGGCCACATCACCTCTCTTCGTCGTATTGAGGAAGACCGCTTTGTGCGTCTCGACAAATTCACAGTCAGGAACCTCGAGTTGCTGAGCAGCATGAACGAAGGCGGCATTTCGCTCCTTGATGTTATCGACAAGACGGTTACTCCGATGGGTGCTCGAATGCTGCATCGTTGGATGCTCTTCCCCTTGAAAGACCCTGCTCAAATAGCTAAGCGACAAGATGTTGTGGAGAGTTTCTTCCGCAATCCTGATACGAGAGAGGCTGTTTTGGAGCCGCTCCAAACTGTTGGCGACCTTGAGCGAATCATTTCGAAGGTGAGTGCTCGACGCGTTTCACCTCGTGACATTGTGCAGTTGCGAGTGGCTTTGCAGGCAGTTGAATCGATAAAGTTAACGTGCTGCGAAGCCGAAGATAACACGCTTCGTGAGATAGGACAGCAGCTCGAGCTTTGTGCTGAGATTCGCGACAGGATTGCTCGCGAAGTGCGTCCCGACTGCCCTTTGCTTGTTGCGAATGGTGGTGTCATTATGGATGGTGTGGATGCGGAACTCGATGAGTTGCGAAAGATTGCGTATCAAGGCAAGGGTTACTTGCTGGAGATGCAGCAAAGAGAGATAGAGGCGACGGGCATCCAAAGCCTGAAAATCGGCTACAACAACGTCTTCGGCTACTACCTTGAGGTGCGTAATACTTATCGCGATCAAGTGCCAGAAGATTGGATCCGCAAGCAGACCTTGACTCAGGCGGAACGCTATATCACTCAGGAACTTAAGGAGTACGAGGACAAGATTATGGGTGCTGAGGAACGCATCCTTGCCCTCGAAGCCCAACTCTTCGACCGTCTCATTACGGCGCTTGCAGAATATGTGACGCCCATTCAGAAGGATGCTTCGCTGCTTGCCCAGCTCGACTGTCTGCTTTCCTTCGCTCAAAGTGCTGAGGAGAATCGTTACATCCGTCCAATTGTTGATGATAGTGATGTGATAGACATTCATGGAGGACGTCATCCGGTTATTGAAAAGCAGCTTCCAGTCGGGGAGCGTTACATTGCGAACGATGTTTTCCTCGATACCCAAACACAGCAAATCATCATCATTACTGGTCCGAATATGGCTGGTAAGAGTGCCTTGCTTCGTCAAACGGCACTCATCACTTTGCTCGCTCAAATGGGAAGTTTCGTGCCGGCAGAAAGTGCGCGAATTGGTTATGTTGACAAGATTTTCACTCGAGTCGGGGCGAGCGACAACATCAGTATCGGTGAAAGTACCTTCATGGTTGAGATGAACGAGGCTGCAGGCATTCTGAACAACCTTTCGGAACGCAGTCTTGTGCTCTTCGACGAACTTGGCCGAGGCACGAGCACCTACGATGGAATATCGATAGCATGGGCCATCGTGGAGTACATACATGAGAATAACAGAGGTCACGCCCGCACGCTTTTTGCCACGCACTATCACGAGTTGAACGAGATGGAGAAGTCTTTCGCACGCATCAAAAACTTTAATGTGAGCGTGAAGGAAGTCGACGGGAAAGTCATCTTCTTGCGCAAACTCGAACGAGGCGGGTCGGAACACAGCTTTGGCATACATGTGGCGAAGCTCGCAGGCATGCCCAGAGCCATTGTTGCAAGGGCAAACGTCATCCTGAAGGAGCTAGAGGGAGCCGTCAACCATCAGAATCTTGGTGGAAAGATCAAGACGGATCAAGGAGATGATACAGGTGTGCAGCTCAACTTCTTCCAGCTCGACGACCCCGTTCTCTGCCAGATTCGCGACGAGATACTCGGCCTCGACATCAACAACCTGACTCCTTTCGAGGCACTCAGCAAATTGAACGATATAAAGAAGCTAGTTAAAGGAAGCAACTAAGCACGTTACGTTGCCAAACTTAACGTGTTACGGTTGCAATCATAACGTGTTACGTTTGCCAACAACCCACGTTTAATTTTTAAACATAACTATGGTAAAGGAATTAGAAGACCGCATACAACGAGCAGTAGAGCTTTTCATGCAGGGTTACGGCTGCTGTCAGAGCGTCGTTTGTGCCTTTTCGGACCTCTACGGATTGGACGAGGAGATGGCTTTCAGAGTTGCCGCAGGTTTTGGTGGAGGCGTGGGAAGAATGCGGATGATGTGCGGCACAGTCTCCGCTTTGGTGATTCTCGCAGGCTTGGAGAAAGGTCAGACTCGTGGCGAGGATCGTGAAGGGAAGATGGCTTGCTATCAGCTTGTCCGCCAACTTCTCGAGACCTTCAAGCAGAGGAACGGTAGTATAATCTGTTCCGAACTGCTTCAAATGCAAGGAGTTAAAGCAGAAACAAATACGGCTCAACCTGATGAGCGGAATGCCGAATACTATCGCATTCGTCCTTGTGCCCGCAAGGTGGAGAGTGCGGCTCGCGTCTATGCAGAATACTTAGAAAGTCAGAACATATAATATAATAAGGTATATGAAAAAGCAACTCACCCTCGCAGGCATGATGCTCTTTGCTCTTGTCTGCAACGCACAGAAGCCTGTCGGCACACTCATCGAGAGTCCTCAATCTCCTGGATGGGAGTTATCGTCTTGGATAAGTGCCAAAGATGCACAGGTTGTAACGGGACGAGTCGTTGATGGCACTCGTGCAGCCGACGGCGCAAGCTGGTTCGTCTCCAACCCTCGCAATTCGAAGAAGGTAAAGAAGGCCGTCTGGATGACTTCCGCCCTCGGCACTTATGAGCTTTACGTCAATGGTCAGCTTGTCGGGAACGAGGTCCTGAAACCTGGCTTTACGCATTACGAGAAGACGAAGATAGTTTATACTTACGACATTACAAAGGCCTTCCGATGCGGCAAAGGACAGGAGAACGAGCTTGCTGTGCAGGTCACTCCGGGTTGGTGGGCAGACAAGATTGTTACGCCTGGCGGTCACGACGGTATGATTGGCAAGAAGGTCGCCTTCAGAGGCGTGCTCGAGTTGACCTACGATGACGGCTTGAAGGGATACTTTCCCACGAGCCAGACGCATTGGAAGGCAGGCGTAGCAGGTCCCGTCACACACGCTGCCATCTTCGACGGCGAGGACTACGATGCTCGTCAGCCGCAAGGGTGGGTGAATGCAGCAACTTTCTCGCAGCCGGAACTCAACGAGGAATTCCCTGGAGAGGTCTTTCCGACCGATGGCGCAGAGATATATTATCGCCTCGACCTTGCACTTTCTCCCGTCAAAGCCTACACTTGGAAGGGCACGACAGGCCAGACCGACGACCAATACGGCAAGGTCAATATCGTCGAGGAGTTTGCTTCGGGCAAGCCTATGATTATTCATCCGGGCGAGACACTCGTGGTTGACTTCGGTCAGAACGCTTCCGCAGTACCTGCCTTCGAGTTCAAGGCAAAGGAGGGCACTATGCTGACTTGCCTTCCTTCGGAGCTTCTGAATGACGGCAATGGAGCCAAGAGGCGCGGTATGGACGGGCCGGAAGGCAGCACGCACCGCCTTAACCTTCGCATCCCTGACAGCGGAATGCAGCTCCACTACACGTTTGCAGCAGGCAATGGCTTCGTGTCCTTTATTCCTCGAAGCACGTTCTTCGGCTATCGCTTTGTGTCGATAACGGCAACTGACGAGGTTACGATTCGCTCCATAAAGTCCGTTCCCGTGACTTCCATCTCGAAGGAAATGGAAATGGGACATATCGAGACGGGCAGCGCAGACATCAACAAGCTCATCTCAAACACGGTTTGGGGACAACGCTCGAACTATCTTTCCGTTCCCACCGACTGCCCTCAGCGCAATGAACGCTTGGGTTGGACAGCCGACACGCAAGTCTTCACCGAGACAGGCACTTTTTTTGCCAACACCGACCGCTTCTTCCATAAGTGGATGCGAGACATGAGGGACACCCAATCACCCACGGGAGCATTCCCAGGCGTTGCGCCTTTGGCACAGTATGGAGCAGGCGACGGCAAGGGCAACGGCGACATGATGCGAGTCGGTTGGGCAGATGCGGGCATCATCGTGCCTTGGACCATCTGGAAACAGTTTGGGGATAAAGGCATCGTAGAGGAGAACTGGGAAGCCATAAACCGCTTCATGGATCACATCTACGAAACGAAATATGAGCATACTAGCATGACTGCGGAGAACGGCAACTATCAGTGGGCCGACTGGCTTAGCTACGAGCCTTTGGAAAGTTGTAGTGGTCGCAGCCACGAGAATGGTCAGCCAAAGCCTGAAACGATTGTTTATTGGAACTATCTCAGCGCGTCGTATTGGGCAATGGATGCAGGCATGATGTGCGACATGGCACGAGCTACTGGTCGTGATGCTGAGCCTTACGAAGAGATGCTTGCAGAGGCGAAGACTTACATCAAGGAAAAGTTCCTTAACGACGACGGCTCGTTCAAGCTCGACATACTGAATACGATGCAGACACCGGCACTCTTTGCCCTTAAGAACGGGTTGCTCGAGGGCACGGCAAAAGCTAACATGATTGCCCGCCTTCGTGAGAATTTCCGTCAGCACGACAACTGTCTGCAGACAGGTTTCCTCGGCACGTCCATCCTCATGCAAACCCTCACCGACAACGGAATGCAGGACATCGCTTACGAACTCCTCTTCCAACACAAGAACCCCTCGTGGCTCTACTCCGTTGATAACGGCGCAACCACCATTTGGGAGCGTTGGAACAGTTATACCGTGGATGGCGGCATGGGACCTCGCGGCATGAATAGCTTCAATCATTATGCTTACGGATGCGTCTGTCAATGGCTTTGGGAGACGGCTGCCGGCATTGCTGCCGACCCGAAAGAACCTGGTTTCAAGCATATCATCATGAAACCCGTTCCCGACAAACGCCTTGGTCATCTTAAGGCAGAATATAGGTCGGCGGCTGGTCTCATTAAGAGTGCTTGGCGCTACAAAGGCGACCAATGGATCTGGACCTTTACCATTCCTAAAGGCGCGACGGCCTCTGTCACTTTACCAGGCGAGACAACTTCGAAGGAATATAAGGCTGGCACCTATACTGTAAAGCGCTAGTTAGCTCTTTTCCATGCGTTTTGCCCTACTTTTCTTGCTGCTGTCTTTCTCCGTTCCTATTGCTGCTCAGTACGATTGGGACGACTTTGTGGAGGAATACACCAGCGATGTAGAGCGGGCCGAGGAGGAAGACTTACAGCTTCATCTACAAGAACTCAAGGAGTTCTCCGAGCATCCTTTGAACATAAATACGGCAACTGTAGAGGATTTCCTGCAGTTGCCATTTCTGTCCGAGGCACAGATTGAGCAGATACATGCTTACATCTACCTTCATGGACAAATGCAGACACTCTCGGAACTACGGCTTGTTCCTCTTATTGATGATGTGACACGAAGACGCATCTCTTTGTTTGTCTATGCCGAACCCGAGAAGCAAGAGTCAAAAGAAAAAGGCTTATTCGCTCATCTTCGCAATGATTTTTCTTCGCGCATCGATATTCCTCTTTATTACAGGGTAGGCCAGCAGAAGCAAACAGGCGGTTATCGAGGCGATCCTCTCTACCATCGTATTCGCTATACTTTGGGCAACAGTAGGCATTTCCAAGCAGGCGTTCGTATGGAAAAGGATGCTGGCGAACGCTTTTACGACAGTTACGGAGGCTATGCTATGTTGCATGATGTGGGCATCTTGCAGCGAGCCATTGTCGGAGACTATCGCATCGGTTTTGGCGAGGGCTTGGTCGTTGGCGGAAATGTCTGGAATAGCAAGAGCACGCCGACACTCAAGACTCAAGGTGGTATTCGTCCCATGAAAGGAATGGACGAGGTGAACTTTCTTCGAGGTGCTGCCGTGACGCTCTCTTTGGGCAAGCATATCAACCTGAGTGCCTTTGCGTCTTATCGGAAAAGAGATGCCACATTGACCAATCAGGGAGAGGTGCAGACACTTCTGACAAGTGGTTATCATCGGACCGCCTCGGAATGGGAACGAAAGAGGAACGTCGGGAGTACTGTTTTAGGCGGCAATGTGGAATGGTACAACAAGGGTTTCCACTTGGGAGCGACAGGCTATTGGCAGAATTTCAGCCGTCCTCTCAATCCTGGAAGCCAGCAATATCGAGCCATTTATCCAAGAGGAACGACCTTTGGAATTGCAGGAATTAATTACGGCTACACCCGTTATCGCTTTTCGTTTGCTGGCGAAACAGCCTACAGTTCTGTGGGAGATGGTTGGGCGACTATCAATCGTGCTTCGTGGACGATTGCCAGAAACTATATCGTCTCTGCCGTTCAGCGCTTTTATGCCTACCAGTATTACTCGTTTTACAGCAGTTCATTGAGCGAGAATAGTAGTGCCCAGAACGAAAGTGGCGTGCTCCTCCATTTGCAGGCAGAGCCTTTGACGGGCTTGCAACTGACCACTTATGCCGACTTCTTCCACCATGCCTGGCCACGCTATCGAATGACACACAGCAGCACAGGGCAGGAATTCATGCTGCAAGGCGTTTATACCCTCTCGAAGCAGCATAGCCTGTTGGCTCGATATCAGTTGAAAAGGAAGGAAAATGCCGATCTGATGGAACCGCATCATCGCGTCAAATTGCAATGGACTTGCGAGCCTTCGGCCAAGTGGCGCTTGCAGACGACGGGCTCTTTCCATAATGTGTTAGGCAATAACGGCTTCCTTTTCAGTCAGAATGCCCGCTTTATGCTCGCCAAGCCGACATTGACATTCAATGGGCAACTTGGTTATTTCCACACAGACAACTACCTGAGTCGCATCTATCTCCAGCAACCAGCCCTTTACAGCACCATTTCCTCTGCCTCTTACTACGGGCATGGAGTGCTCGGAGTCCTAACCTGTCGTTGGCAAAGCAACAATGGAAAGTGGATGCTCGAAGGGCGATACGGAATGGTTTGCTACTTCGATAGAGACGAGCAAGGCAGTGGATTACAGAAGATTCTTAGTCCTTGGAAGAACGATTTGTCTTTTCAGTTGAGGATAAAGATTTAATCATCCAGTAAAGTCCAAGCACCACAAACGGCACAGAGAGCAGTTGTCCCATATTGAAGAGCATGCCATCCTCGAAAGCTTCCTGATTCTCCTTGGTGTACTCGATGAAGATTCTGCTCGTGAATATCAGGAAAAGACAGAGTCCGAAGAAGAATCCTGTGCCCACAAGTTGCGGTTTCTTGCGGTAGATTACCCAGTGAATGACGAAGAAGATGGCGTAGCAAATGGCCTCGTAAAGTTGTCCGGGATGGCGTGGGAGCATGTCCACCTTCTCGAAGATGAAAGCCCAAGGCACATCAGTCGTCTTGCCGATTATCTCTGAGTTCATGAGGTTCCCAAGTCGAATGGCACAAGCACAAATGGGAGTCACGATGGCGACATTGTCGAGGACATGTATGAAACGCAGTTTCACATGCTTGGCATAGAGCCAGAGAGCAATCATCAGACCGAGGGTTCCGCCGTGACTCGCAAGTCCTTCATAGCCCGTAAATGTCCAACCTCGCCCTGGCACATTTCGTATTGGCAACAGCATTTCGAGTGGATGCGACAGGTAATAGCCAGGCTCGTAGAACAGACAATGTCCCAGTCTTGCACCAATCAGAATCCCGAGGAAGCAGTACATGAACATCGGGTCGAACTTCTCTTCGCCGATTTTCTGCTGCCGGTAGAGTTTGTGCATCAGCAGATACACAGCCACAAGGCCAATTGCCCAGCACAGCGAGTACCAGCGAATGGTAATGAAGCCCAAGTCGACAGCTACAATATCAGGATTCCAATTGATGAACAAGTTCATAGGATTAGAGATTAGGGATTAGGGATTAGAGTTTAGTTGTGATTGCGTCTCCGTTATCAAGGATTGTTCGATGTAGAGTGGACAACTGTTTCTTTACAGAAATAATCCTCGACTCCATAGTGTTTAGTGCTTCTTTGTTTATGTAGCCTTCGTCGAAAGCCAACTCTAATTCGCACATAACTTCATTGGTTGAGCCAAAGGCAATTTGTATGAAATGAGCTTTTTCTTTGGCAGAAAACCTTCCAAAGCCTTCGGCAATATTGATGGGGATTGACATTACGGCTCTTCGAAGTTGGTCGCATAGGCCAAAACGCTCATCAACAGGGAAAGCCTTTATGAGTTTGCATACTTCATGGGATAAGGCTTTTGCATTTTGATAAACGTCCAACCGCCTATAGTAAAAGTTTTCCATCAATACCTAATCCCTAATCTCTAATCCCTAATCCGATTCAATACTAAACATTGAATCTAAAATGCATGATGTCGCCGTCCTGCACCACATAGTCCTTTCCTTCCACACTCATCTTACCGGCTTCGCGAACGGCAGCTTCCGAACCGTACTTTATATAGTCCTCATACTTAATGACTTCCGCACGGATGAAGCCCTTCTCGAAGTCTGTGTGGATGACGCCGGCACATTGCGGAGCCTTCCAACCTCTGCGGAAAGTCCAGGCTTTCACTTCCATTTCGCCAGCTGTAATGAAGGTCTGCAGGGTGAGCAGATGGTAGATGGCCTTGATGAGGCGATTGCAACCGCTTTCCGAAAGTCCGAGGTCTTCCAGGAACATCTGTTTTTCCTCGTAAGTCTCGAGTTCTGCGATGTCGGCCTCGGTCTGTGCTGAGATGATGAGCATCTCGGCATCTTCGCCCTCAATGGCTTTCTTGACGGCTTCCGTATAGGCGTTTCCCGTGGCAGCAGAGGCATCATCCACGTTGCAGACATACAGGACAGGCTTTGTCGTGAGCAGGAAAAGTCCGCTTGCAGCTGCAATTTCGTCCTCCGTGTCGAAGGTCACAGAACGGGCACTCAAACCCTTGTTGAGCGCATCCTGGTATTTGAGCAGGACATCGAGCTCAATCTTGGCCTGCTTGTCGCCACCCACTCTTGCCTGCTTCTCCACCTTCTTGATGCGGTTCTCAATGGTTTCGAGGTCCTTTATTTGCAGTTCCGCATCGATGATTTCCTTGTCGCGAACGGGATCTACGCTGCCGTCAACATGCACGATTCCGTCGTTATCGAAGCAACGAAGCACATGGATGATGGCGTCGCACTCGCGAATGTTAGCAAGGAACTGATTGCCCAAGCCTTCGCCCTTGCTGGCACCCTTCACAAGTCCGGCAATATCTACGATGTCGCAGACGGCAGGCACAATGCGACCTGGGTGCACAAGTTCGGCCAGTTTGGTCAGTCTTTCGTCGGGAACCGTTACTTGTCCCAGTTGCGCATCGATGGTGCAGAAGGGGAAATTGGCAGCCTGAGCCTTTGCGCTCGAGAGGCAATTGAAGAGGGTTGACTTGCCCACATTAGGCAGTCCTACTATGCCGGCTTTCATCTATTTATTGAACATTGAAAATTGAACATTGAGCCATTAAGTGATATAAGCCCTAATCTCTAATCCCTAATCTCCGATTAGAAATCGTTAAAATCGGGATTCTCCGCAGAACGAATTGCGAAGCATTCCATCTCGATGAGCCAGGCTGGACGGCAAACCGGAGCGAGGGTGAAGACCGTTGGGATGTTCGGATATTTCTCACGGAACATCTCGCTGACTTTCTCGTAGTCGGAGCCATCGCGCAGATACACAACCAGTTGCGCTGCGTCGTCCATTGTCATTCCTGCTTCGTTGAGAAGCGTGTCCACGTTCTCCCACATCCGTTTCGTCTGCATCTCCACATCGCCCTCGTACATTACTTCGCCCTTGTTGTTGATGCTCGCAGTACCCGAAATGATGGCATGATTGCGGTCGCCAAACTGAAGGAGCGTCCCTCTCTCGAAGGTCACGCCGTACTCGCTGGTGCGGTTCAGGTGCGACGAAGCGTAGAGATAGCGTTCCTGCGCCGGCTTGAAGCCCTTCAGAGCATAGCATCCCAGCTGTATCAAAGCCTTCGGATCGAACGGATTACCGCCGATACCCGTGGAGGCGATGTAGTGCGTCTCGGGCGTCAAACCATGAATGGTAAAGGTTTCCCAGCGGGCAAGGACCAGGCCTTTGTACTGCGTATCCACATCCCTGACGAAGAACCAAGTGCGGATGCAATTGTCTTCCAGCGTCATCTGGTTGTCTTCCAGCAGCTGCGCATAGTCCTCCAGGAGCGTCTGCGTCTGGCTGTAGCTGCTCCCTTCGCCCTTAATCATGTTCATCGTCCAGATGTGCTCGTAGCCGTTGTGGCGAACGATGGTGGAACGAAAGTCGTCGGCATTCGGAGTGACCTCAGTGCCGCGTTGCAGATAGAGCCATAGAGCCAGTTTGCTGCCATCGAGGGGCGGTTGCTGAATGTACGAAACCGTGCAACTGTCGTCCAGTCCCATAAGAGGTCGCTGATTGGTAGCATCCGACAGGAAGTAGCGTTTGAAGACAGGCTTCGCGCCCTTCATGTCGTCCGAATCGAGCAGCCAGGCTGTAGCCTCGCAGATGCGACGGAACTGTTCAGGGAACGCATCGCCCCTGGATTCCACGTGCAGCATAGCATGATATTCCGCCGTTTTTCCTTGTGGGGCAAAGGTCGTCAGTTCGATGGTAGCACCGAGTTTTTCTATGTAAGTTTTGTTAAATTGCATGGTGCTTTTGTTTATTTCGGCTGCAAAGATACGAATAAGCGAGCAAAAAGCCAAATTTATTTGGACTTTTTCGAGCGTAGAGGACTCCGGCTTTGCCGCCTGAGCTATTGCGAAGAGCTTCGAGGTAAGTCAAAGATACGAATTTTAATTAAAAATTGAAAATTGAAAATTATCTTGCAAAGAGAATAATGCCTTGTGAATAGTTCTAAACTTAACGTGGTTAAATCACAAACATAACGTGTTATGATCGCCAACATAACGTGTTAAGTTTGCAAAGTTAACGTGCTTCGTTTGCAAACCACTCTAATACATTTCCCAACTTAATCAAATAAAATTTCGTTTTTTCTTTGCGTACATTGTATAAAAATATAACTTTGTGCGAGATGTGGACCTAAAAGAACATACTTGAAAACTTAAACATATAAACTAATAAACTTAATTAAAAATGAAACAAAAACTTTTAAACAAACTATGGCTGCGAGTCGGAGTGCTCGTCGCCATCATGACAACCGCCCTAGCTGGAACAGTGAAGGCAGACAGTTATACCTACGATTTCAGTTCAGGAGGTGTTTTTAATGATGGTACAAACCCTACTGCTACTTGGACAACTGATTACTTTACAATTCTTCAAGAGCAGAACACGTCGACAACAAAAGTCGCAAACTATCTTACTGCTCCTAGATGGTATCAAAATCATCATGTAACTTTTACGCCTGCCGAAAACATTACTATTACCCAAATTGTTATCAATTGTGGTGGAACTAACAATGGGCAGACAATTTCTGCTTCTACTGGGTCAGTTTCAAGTTCCGGCAATAATAGTACTTGGAGTGGTACTATTACAAGTGCTTCTCCTTTAGTATTAACAATGGGAAAGCAATGTCGTCCGTCTTCAATTGTCGTTACTTACACTCCTGCTGGCGGAACTCCTACTTGTGCTGCTCCAACCTTCTCTCCTGCTGCAGGAACATATTCCTCTGCTCAAAGTGTAACTATCAGCACGACAACAGAAGGTGCAACCATCTACTATACTACAAATGGCGATGATCCCACCACTTCAAGCAGTGTTTATAGCGCACCTATAACCGTTAGTGAAACGACAACTGTTAAGGCTATTGCTACTGCAGATGGTTATAACAATAGCTCTGTTGCTACAGCCGTTTATACTATCACCGTTCCCTCTACCATTGCAGAAGTGCGTGCTCAGGGAACGGGTTCCGTATTTACCAAAGGTGTTGTCACAAGTTGTGTAGGAACAACAGGCTATATTCAGGATGCTACAGCAGCCATTTGTGTTTATGGTTCTTCTTTGACCGTTGGTGATGAGATTACAGTAAGCGGTACTCTTTCAACATACAAGGGCCTTTTGGAAATCACAACTCCTACCGTTACTGTCGTTTCCAGTGGTAACACAGTTAATCCTATTGTTAAAACGATTGCTGAAATTAAAGCAGATGACTATACTTCTAGTTCCTCGATTCAAGGTTTGTATGTTACAATCGAGAATGCTACGGTAACGGCTATTGATGGAAGTAACACCACCATCGCTCAAGGCGAGAACACCATTGTTGTACGTGGTATTAGCAGCAGTGTTGAATATGCCGTGAATGATGTTCTTACTCTGAACGGAAATATCGGTTGTTTTGAGGCAGCACAGATTGTCAACCCGAAAGATGTTACTGTACAACAGAGTACCAATCCCGTCATCAATGCAAATGCAACTCTTAGCCTTGCTTACGATGCTACAAGTGGTGAGATTGCTTATACAATTGCAAATCCTGTTTCTGGTGTGACACTTGCTGCAATAACTACTGCAGAGTGGATTAGCAATATTACCGTAGCGGCTGATAAGGTAACTTTCATCACAACTGCAAATGCAGGTTCTGCTGATCGCGAAGCTACTATCACCCTTAGCTACACAGGTGCAGAGGACAAGGCCGTTACTGTCACTCAAGGCCATTATGTACCCGATTATGCGGAGTTACCTTTCGAGTTCGATGGAGGCAAAGCAGACATTGAAAATACTGCAGGCTTGACTCAAAATGGACTTGGCGGTGACTATGGCTCTTCTCCCAAGTTAAAGTTTGATGGAACAGGTGACTATCTTGTCTTAAAGTTCAATGAGCGTCCTGGCACCCTGACCTTTGACATTAAGGGCAACACTTTCAGTGAGGGGACTTTCACGGTACAGACCTCTGAGGATGGTGAGACCTACACAGACCTCGCAACTTATACTGAACTTGGTGCTACCCAAGATGAAGAGTTCGACAACCTCGGAGAGGATGTTCGTTACATAAAGTGGATTTACACAGAAAAAGTTAACGGCAATGTAGCTCTTGGCAATATCACTTTGGCTAAGTATACAGAACCGGTACTTGTACCTTCTATTTCTGTTACTCCAGCATCAGTTAATGTCTCAGCAGATGGAGCAGAAGGCACAATGACAGTGACATACGAGGACATCACTGAAGTGGTAGCAGAAGTGGCATTTTGCGATGCCGAGGGAAATGCTGCTACTTATGATTGGATAACTGCTGAAATCAATAAAGATAATAATGTTTATTATTTGATAGATGCTAACGATGGCGCAGCTCGCACAGCTTATTTCAAAGTCTGGGCTCTTGACGACGATGCTAATGAGGTTTATTCTGAACTCATTACCATTACTCAGGCTGCTTATGTAGCTCCGTTTACTCCTGTTACATACACTCTCGCTTCGAGCATCACATCTGGCAAGCACTACATCATTGTAGGAGCAAAAGATGACGAATATAAAGCTATGGGGCTACAGAACAATAATAACCGTGCTGCCATTGGTGTAACCGTCGACGGAAGCACAGCCACTGTTTCAACTGCTGAAGTCTTTGAGTTTGTCATCTATGGCCCAGATGCAAGTGGTCATTACGCCATCTACGACGAAAGTGCAAATAGCGGTTATTTGTATGCTGCAAGTAGTAGTAGCAATCACTTGAAGACACAGGCCAAGAACAATGTTAATGGTGAATGGTTAATCACCTTTGGTGAATACGATGAGGCCTCTATTGTTGCTGATGGTAGCGACAATCGCAATGTGATGCAGTATAATGGTGGTAGCTCTCTCTTCTCATGCTATGCTAGTGCTTCACAGCTTCCTGTTTATCTTTATGTGAAAGATGGCGAGACAACTCCGAGCGAAAGCATATCACTTAACGGTTCTGGTTATGCCACTTATTGCAGTCAGAACGCACTTGACTTTACCAATGCAGACGGCTTTACTGCTTGGGCAGTTACTGGTGTAGAAGGAACGACCATCAACTTCAGTCAACTTACAGGCAAGGCGCCGAGTGGTACTGGTATGCTTCTGATGGGAACTGCTGGCAATACTGTCACTGTTCCTTCTGCCACAGGTAAGGATAATCAGCCAGACAACCTCCTTGTAGGCTTTACTGAAGAAACTGCGGTTGAAGCTGATCTATATTATGGTCTGAAGGGTGATACCTTCAAGAAGGTGAATGCAGGGAATGTTCCTGCTGGTAAGGCTTTGCTGCCTGCTGAGGTGGTAGTTGCTGGAGTTAAGACCCTTACCTTCAACTTCGAAGACGATGCAACCGCTATCCAGACAATAGACAACGGACAACAGACGACAGGCAATGCTATTTATAACCTTGCTGGTCAGCGTCTCCAGAAGATGCAGAAGGGCATCAATATTGTGAATGGAAAGAAAGTAATGGTAAAATAAGAAAATAGGGAATTAAGGAAATAAGAAAGGGCTGCGTGTGCAGCTCCAAAGCAAATCATCAGCCCTCTCTTTCTAAATCTCTTATTATCACAATTTCTAAATTTCAAATTATGAAAAAGATATATATTTCACCAGAATCTATAGAAGTACGACTGATGTCGTCTGCTATCCTTGCTGAGTCTGTGGAAAGACCTAATGTTACCGTTTCTGATGATGACGACGACACTGTTGATGCAGATAAAGTAGATGTAAAGACTTTCACCTCTAAAAATCTGTGGGACAACGAATGGTAGGCCTCACCCCAGCCCTCTCCCGCGGGAGAGGGAGATAGATAAGAGTAGCCCGCTTGGCAGTAATGCTAGGCGGGCTGCTTGTTTATGGAAGATAACTTGACCATTTAGGGAGGTGTTTTTGTACAAGAGTGAATGGTGTTTTGTATAAAATGTGCATGAAAAAGCAAAAAAAGTAGGAAAAAATTTGTGAGGTTTTAGGAATTGTTATACTTTTGCGGCCGAATTGCCTTCGCGCGAGCATGTGCACGTATATAATAATAAGGTAAGGATTGACAAAAGACATCAATAACAAATAAATAACACCCTTAATTAAACATTATGAAACAAAACTTACTAAACAAACTATGGCTGCGAGTCGGTATGATTGTAGCCGTAATGACAACAGCTTTAGCTGGATCAGCATGGGCAGAAAGTGTGACCACAACCTTTGCATCAGGGTCAAATTATACTGCAGGAATGACACTTCCTTGTGCAACGGGTGGACTAGATTGGGTAACTTCTGGAAAGCCCAATGGTTTTGAAAATTCTGATAATAACAGAGGAATGCAATGGACTGGAATAAATTCAGATTTGACAACAACTATAACCGATGCAACAATAACAGAAGTTAAGGTTGTTGCTTCCACCAATCAGAGCGGATGTAGTATTAGTGCTTATGCTGGAAATACTCAAATCGGTTCTAGCCTTAGTATGTCAAAAAATAGTACTAATATTACTTATACCTTTTCTTTGACTACAGGCGCATCTGGTCAAATTAAAGTATCTTTAAATAATCCAGCCGGAAAAAAATCTATTTGGGTAAAGAGCATTACAGTTACCTACACTCCTGCAGGCTCTTCTGCTGTTGCAACAACAACCACTATTGATGCCTCAGGTATTACAAATACTAATCTTTACGATGGAACTGCAGCAGGTACATTGTCTGCTTCTGTAACGGAAACTGTTAGTGGTAATGCAGTATCTGGTGCTACTGTTACTTGGTCTTCTAGCAATACTGGCGTTGCGACTATCGATGCAAGTACAGGTGCAGTTACCCTCGTCGGTGCAGGTAATGTCAAATTTACTGCTGCTTATGCTGGAGTAGAAGACCAGTACATTGGTTCTTCAGCAGAATACAACATGACTGTTACCAATACAGCTCCTGCAGCTCCTGCAACTTTGCCTTTTGTATGGGATGGTGGCACATCTACAGCACTTCTTGCAGTACAAGGTGTAACAGGAAATAGTCTGGGAGATTACGCTGAAGCTAATGCTCCTTATCTCGTTAAACTTGATAATACTGGCGACTATATCCAAGTTTGGACTAACGAACGTCCAGGTATTGTAACCATTGACGTGAAAATGCTTGGCGGTGCAAACCCATCATCAATTATCGTTCAGGAGTCTGCAGATGGTGAAAACTTTACAAATTTGCAGACATTGACTATTAGTGGCACTCAAAATAGCGAGCTTGCATTAGAAACCTCAAGAGAGTTTGCGGAAACCTCCAGATATGTGCGTCTGTACTTCAATAAGGACAACAATGGCAGTAACATTGGTGTAGGTCCTATCTCCATAGATACTTATGCTCCGATTGTTCTTGACGACTACACACTTACGATTGCTAATCCTGAGAATGTTACAATTACTGCCACCTATGGTGAAGGTGAGGATGCACCTGTGTTGCAGAATGGTGAAAATGGAGAGGTAGAGGAAGGTACAGAGGTAATGATTGCCCTAACAATTGCTTCAGGTTATGTATTAGAGAGCCTGACTATTGCTGGGGTGGGGGAAGGACAAACAATAACTCCAGTTCCAGTACCAAATGCAGAGGGCGTTTATACATTCAATATGCCTGCATTTAATGTAACCATCAGTGCCACTGTCACAGAATATGTTGCTCCTGTTACTGCTACTTATACTCTTGCAACAAGCATCACCTCTGGCAAACGTTATGTTATTGCAAGCGGAAAAGAAGACGGAACTATTCAGGTGATGGGTGACCAAGCCAACAATAACCGTCCTGCAGTAGCTGCTACCATTACTGATGGTGTGCTGAGTGTTTCTGAAGGCTATGAGTTTGTTATCGAAAGTGCAACTGTTGGTAGCGCAAGTGGTTTCTCTATTCTCGACGAAAACGACCCCAGTGGTGCAGGTTATCTCTATGCTGCAAGCAGTAGTTCTAACTATTTGAGGACTCAGGCAGAAAATAATGCAAATGGTATCTGGGCTATTACCATTGGTGACGGCGGCGTAGCTTCTATTGTTGCTCAGGGAACGAACACTCGCAAAGTAATGCAGTACAATAGCACAAACACCCTCTTCTCTTGCTACGGCGAAGCATCACAGGCTGCTGTTTATCTCTTCGAGAAGGTTGAGGCTACTCCTGATCCTGTTACTATAAGAATTTCTAGTGTTGGCTATGGCACATTGTACTATGGTGACCGCAATCTTGTTGTTCCTCAAGGTGTGACAGCCTCTACCTATAAGGTTACAAATAAACTGGAAGTCAGCAAGACCTATGGTAAGGATGATGTGATTCCCGCAGGTACTGCTGTTGTGCTGCAGGCTGCTGCAGGTGATTATACCTTCAACCCAACAACCGATGCCGGCACTCCAGATGAAGCTAACCTCTTGAAAGGTTCTGACGTAGCTAAAGAGACCACAGGTGGTACTTACTACTACGCCCTGACACTGAATAAAGCTAAAGATCCTAATAGCGTAGGCTTCTACTGGATGGTAGAAGGAGGCGGTGCCTTCCAGAATGGCGCCCATAAGGCTTATCTCGCACTTCCTAATACTTTTGCATGGTATGCAGAGCATCCTAATGGTGTGAAGGGTTATATTGCATTACCCGATGATGATGCAACAGGTATAGAGAACCTTAACGCTAACGTTAACCTTAACGAGAATATCTATAATCTCGCAGGTCAGCGCTTGCAGAAGATGCAGAAGGGCATCAATATCGTGAACGGAAAGAAGATTTTGAAGTAAGACCTATTATTCTGAAGCATTATGAAAAAGATATATATTTCACCAGAGTCTATCGTAGTACGTCTGATGTCATCTGCTATCCTTGCTACATCTGGTCATGATGAAGTGGGCGATGGGAATCAGCTTACGAAAGAGAATGTAAATAACTTCGGTTCTTCCACAGGTGGTGGTAAGAGCATCTGGGACGAGGAGTGGTAACAGCCTCACCCCAGCCCTCTCCCGTAGGAGAGGGAGATAGATAAGAGCAGCCCGCTTGGCAGTAATGTCAGGCGGGCTGTTATTTTTCCATGAAAAAAAAACAATAATCCTTTGCAGATTGCATAGAAAATCATAACTTTGCATTCGATTCTGTATAAAACACTTGCAATTATTCTATACTAAATATATGAAACGAACTTATTTATTTGTTTTGGTGGCACTGGTGGCTTTGCTTGCCAATGCTGCTGCGCCGAACAATACGGGGACATACTACCGCGATGCCAATGGGTGTAAGGGCGCTGCCTTGAAGAGTGCGTTGCGCGGCATTATTTATAGCCGAACAGAGAAATCGTACGACTATCTTTGGACGGCATTCTTTACGACGGATGTAGATGGGAACGGAAAGATATGGGATATGTACTCCAATATCACTCACTATACTCCTGTGACCAGTGGCTCTTCCTATTCCCAAGAAGGTGACTGCTACAATCGCGAGCATTCCTTCCCGCAGAGTTGGTTCGGCAGTAATGCACCTATGTACACCGACCTGCACCATATCTATCCCACCGACGGAAAGGTGAATGGTATGCGTTCCAATTATCCCTTTGGCGAGACTACTGGCAACAAATACAAGTCTGCCAACGACTTCAGCAAGCTCGGCACTTGCACTGTCAGCGGCTATACTGGTACGGTGTTCGAGCCTGCGGACGAATACAAGGGCGATTTCGCGCGTACATATTTCTATATGATAACTTGCTACGAGGAGAAACTCCACGACTGGTTCACGAACTATAGCAGCACCGAAGTCGTAGCTGTCATTGACGGCAGCACATATCCGGGCTTCCAGATTTGGCAACTGAACATGCTTCTTGCTTGGGCAGCTGCTGATCCTGTGAGCGATAAGGAGACGGCTCGCAACAATGCCGTTGATAATATTCAGCATAATCGCAATCCATTTATTGATTATCCCGGTTTGGAGCAATACATCTGGGGCAGCAAGGTAGATGATGCTTTTAGCTACGACAATTATGTAGCACCCACTGAATATACTGGATACAACGGAGGTGGCGGTCAAGGTGGTCAAACTGGGGAAGGAATAACATACAAACTGACAATTACCCCTGCAGACTTCAATACAACAAGCTATGCAGCTAACAATAATGAGAAGACATCTTATGCTGTTTGTACCACTGATGCTTCGAAGACGTATGAAGTGAAATGGAGGTCTTATCAAGTGATGAAAGATGGCGAAACAATGCAGTGGGAGAAGAATAAGGGCTATATATACAATAGTACGGACTTAGGTTCTATAAATAGTGTAACGATAACGAAATGGTCTGGTCAAGGCACATATACTACCTACTATGGGATAGCAGAACTACCATCATCATCAACAGAAGTTGGAGGCGGATATTTCAAGACTATTGTTAGTGGAGATAAGGTGGGTAAAACAAAGAGTGTTGAGGTTACTTTTACAATTTCCGAGGGTGGTGATACTCCCATAAATCCAAGTTTCAATAATCTAACAGATGTAAGTGTTGTTTATGGTTCTCCATTTACATTAACAAAAGGCACTTTAGGAACATCGAATATTGTAACTAATGGAGAAGTGACGCTCAGCAGTTCAAATGAGAATGTCGTTACTGTTGACGGACTCACAATTACACCCGTTGCTGTTGGCACAGCCCTTATCTCTGTCAATACGACAGCTACCTCAGCTTACAATGCTGGTAGTGTCATGTTCCCGATAACTGTCAATGCACCAGAAGGGAAGACGGAAGCAAAGCCTTCAGAGCCAGAATTGTTATTTGGCGAAACGTTTGGTAGCAATACCGGTAGTGCTCGTGTATGGAATGATTCTTATAGTGTTAAGAGTGGCATCAGCGATGTTTATTCCGGTATAACGAGTTATACCATCTCAAATGCCAAGCAAAGTAAGAACACGGTAGGTTTTACAGAGTCTGGCTTGATTCAGACAACGCAGGGAACCGATGCCTATATCATAATTGGCCCGCTGAATGTGGCAAACTATTCTGACCTGTCACTAACATATCAATGGAAGGCAAGTTCAGTCAATGGGACATACTCCACTTCAGCGTATTATGCCACAAGTTCAACAGGTCCATATACAGCCTTATCTGGCAGTAGCGCTGGAGCAACAACTTTTGTTGAGTGCTCCTATTCTCTGCCCGCAGCAACACGGGTCAGCACACTCTATTTGAAGATTGTGTGGAACACGTCGAACACAGGAGGCGTTATCGATGAAGTATCTTTGTCAAGTCTCACAGTAGCTCCCATTACCGCTAAGTTTAACAGTTATGGCTATGCTTCCTTCTGTTCAGAATATCCGCTTGACTTTACAAATGCTACGGACTTTAGTGCTTGGAAGATAACGAATATTAGTGGTGAGACGATTACGTTTGCGAAGGTAACAGGCTCTGTTAAGGGCGGCACAGGTTTGCTGCTGATGGGCGAAGCTGGTGCAACAGTAACAATTCCCTCTATTAATAGTACAAACGAACTCAACGACAACTTGCTCTATGGCGCAATGGTTCCCACCTATGCAGAAGCTAACCAATACTATGGCCTTAAGGGTAAGTCGTTTGTTCCTGTGGCTGCAAGTACGGTTCCAGCAGGCAAAGCATTGTTGCCTGCGAACATTATCTCTGGAGAAGAAGCAAAGACCTTTACCTTTGTGTTTGAAGACGATGAGGATGGCATAAACGACCTTAACGTTGACGTTAACGCCAACAATGAGATTTACAACCTTGCAGGTCAGCGCCTTAGCAAGATGCAAAAAGGTATCAATATTGTGAACGGGAAAAAGATTTTGGTAAAATGAAAAAGAGATATATTATTCCCGAGGTGTTTACGATAAGCCTCTCTATATTTTGTCCGCTTGCAACATCTGTGCCTGATGTAGATATTAAGCCTGGAGAGACTCCTGTTGTTGGTGACGATTTAGATGTAAAGGGTGTTGCCGATGTTAATCTTTGGGACAACGAATGGTAAAAATAGACGTGTCTATTTGATTAACTAGGCGAGTTTAGTTGGTCAATTAGGCACTTCTAGTTTGCGAACATAGCAAGCCCCCTGCGGAACGAACCGTAGGGGGCTTGATTGTTTATTAGTGGCAGAACGGTTATTGCTCTGCCATGAGGTTGAGGACTGCAACGAAGTCGGCAATAGTAATGTCTCCGTCGCCATTTACGTCTGCATTTCCGGGAACGGCTTCGCCTGCCATGGCGTTCAAGACTGCCACGCCATCGGCAATGGTAATATCGCCATCGCCATTCACGTCGCCCTGCAAGCCATAGCCACAAAGCCTTGCATGGTCGCCACGCTGTACCTGCCACTCGAGCAGAGGCCAGCCAAGACCGATGGTCCCGTTCTGGTTCCAACCCTCCCAGAGGCTGACAGTAGAGCAGATGGCCTGCTGGTTAGTGCCGTCGTAGAAGAGGAAGTTCTGCGCGGTGCATCCCTGCTCGTCGGCAATGGCAACAGCGGCCTGACTGTCGTTTGCCTTGCCTGCCGAGTAGCTGTTAAGGATTGAAAGGTTGGGACTGCCAACGCCAATGAAGTCGCCAAGAATGCCGTTACCACTGACACGGGCATTGGCATAGACATTGGAAACAGAGGCATTGACTGCAGTGCCTGCAAGGGCGCCCGAAGCACTGGTGTCGTCGGAGCCTACGGCCAGAATCTCGCCATTCACATAACACTTGTCCACACTGGCAGTGTTCTCGTCCGTGCCAAGCAGACCAGCCAGGATGCCGATGTTCTGAGCCTTGCCGCCCTGGACACTTGCACCATAGAAGCCAAGGTTGTTGACGCTACCCACGAGGGCACCGAAGAAGCCTGTTTCGAACATGTTGTCCGGGTTGGCAGCAACGGTAAGATTCTTGATGATGTGGCCTGTACCATCGAGGGAGATGGCCTTGCCGTAACCTTCTTCGTAGCTGTTAGCATAGAAGGTGCTGTTCATGGGCCACCAGCCTTCGTCCTTCATGTCGATGTCGGCCACGAGCTTGGCATAAACGGTTCTGCCATCGATAAGGCGGTCGCGCAGACCTTGCAAGTCGTTCTTGTTGGCAATCTGGTAGGGGTTGTTCTCGCTGCCATTGCCCTTCGTGTCGAGCAGAGTGGCTTTCATAGAGGCATTGTCCATGTCGAACTCGATGAGGTACTTGCCAGCAGGCGAAATGCGCCAAGTGCGGTCGAGACCACGAACGAGGTCGGAAACTTCCTGACCGCTGCCGATTTCGAGGTACTGCGTCTCGCTGCCATAACGCGCTTCGGTCCAGCTAGAACGGGTTGTCTGGCTGTAGTTCACCATATCCTGGATGCTTCGGCATGCCATAATGCCAAACGAGCAGTAGGGATTGGAGTTGTCGTTAATGAGATCGACCACGCCAACATACTTGCCATTGCCCATGTGTTGGAGAGGAACCTGTTCGTCGTTCTTCCAACGCATCAGGGAGCCTTGGCGGTTGTTGAGCGTACCGGTGACGAATACGGCATTGTCCCAGTTGTATTCGTCTTGCAGTTCGAAGTCGACAGTCATGTTCTCAAGGTCGAGCACAATGTTATAGGTACCATTGAGGGCTTGGAAGTCGCTGCCACCCTCCTGTACGTCGAAGTGCTGACGAGCAGGTGTGATGAAGTTGCGATTCTCGTTGGCACACTTATAGACTGTGTTGATGCGACGGAAATAGAGGCCTGCGCGCTGGTAGTTGTTGGCGCGACGGCTGCGATCCTGCAAAGTGACGGAACCGACGAACTTGCCCTCGTCGTTCATATGAAGCGGATAGAGCGAGCACATCTGGCTGTAGTTCCACTCGCCATTTTCGCTGTTCTCGTCGTAGAGGTCGCCCTGAACATAGACAACTCCGCCAATGACCGGGTTGGTCATAAGCTCGGCAATCTTTTGCTCTGCCTCTTCGTCGGTGAGAGAACCTTCCACGATAATACCTTCGAGTTCGTCGTAGATAGCATACATTTGGTCTTGCAACTCGCTGCCTTCAAGACCATCGGCCATATCCGTAGCAAACAGCGCAATCTCGAGCAAACGCTTGTAGATTTCGGCACTGGCAGGAACGGCAGCAAACTCGGCATTCATCTCTTCGATGAGTTGCAGTTGTTCTTCCGTGCTTGCACTCTGGGCCTGGGCAATCTTGTTGCGAATTGCGTCGATGTGCGACTGACTGATGTAGTAATCCTGATTGTAGCGCTGTTGGTCGAGAAGATCCACTCGCTGACTGTACTGCTCGAGGATGTTGTTGATAGCGTTGCTGCTTTCTCCATAATAAGTGAGGCGGAAGTTGCCCCAAACGGTCAGGTTCTTGTCGTGCCAAGGTTCGCCCACATTGCGGATGCCAAGGGAAAGCTTGCCGTCCTTGACGATGCCATAGACGGTCTGCTCGTAGCGCTTGCCGTTGAAGGCAAAACTTGCCGTATGGACGTCATCGGGAACGAAATAGCCGTCGCCTTCTTGAGTGTCGTAATCGACTCTGCCAGTCTGCTCGCCATTATGAGGAGCAGTCTCGTCCTCTGTTGCATCGTAGCGGCAATTGACGCCGTTCTCGGCATCGATGTAGCTTACCTTGTCGGCATAGACGCTCAGAACAGGCGCAGCAAAGTCGTTGACAAAAAGTTGTGCGGGAATGATGTCGGTGCCGTCGATGAGACCTTTACCGCGTTCGCCCGGACGATAGAAGGCTTGTGCTGTGAGCGCATAGATGCCGTTGGAAAGACCGGTAATCTCTTGGTTCACTTCGAATGCCAGGTTGTAGGCTGCGGCTACGGGGAACACATCGGTGAAGCCGTCGTTGTGTACCATATTGTAGCTGCTACCAGTCTTGCCTTCGGTAATGGTCCAACCGTTCCAAGCCGTCTCGTCGTTGAACTTGGGATTAACGATGAGAGAGGTTAGGTCGGAGCCTTCGGAAGCGCTGTTCAGGATGGCTGTCTGCAGCAATTGCTGTGCAAAGGCAATCTCGGCCGCGAGCTGGTCGGCACTGAGTTTGCGGTTCTCTACTATGTATAGATATGTACCATTTGGGAAGTCTTCGGAAGGCTCTTCCTCTTCCGTCAGGTAAGTCTCGAGTTTGTCGGCATCCTCGCCAATGAGGTCGTCGCGGCTTTCCCATTCGGCATAGATGGCTTGAATGGCTGCAGCATAGCTTTCGTAAGCAGCCACACTAAGCTTGATTTGGTCTGGCAGGCGGCTTGCCTGGTCGGCAGCATCGAGGATGGCGTCAATCTCGGTGAGGCTCTCAGCTTCATCTATGATTTGCTCATAAGCATCCTTGAGTGTTTCCTGACCTAAAACTTCGTCCAGATTTTGTGCATCATCCGTAATCTGCTGAGCAATGAGGGCGTATGCTTCGGCATCGTTGCCCACATACTCTATGCGAACACGATCGATGACGCTCCAAGCATTTGCAGCATTGATCTGATTGCTCAGACCGATGCGCAAAGTTCCATCGGTAACTGCAAGGTAGAGGGGCTTGTTCCAGTAGTGGCCCTTGCTCATATAAACATTTGCCGCAGCGGTTGTCGTGGGAACATAATCGCCGTTTGGAAGTTGCACTTCGCCTACGCCGTCGTTCATCTTGGCATCCTTGCCATCGGAAGTGATGTCGACAAGACGACGGGCCTGGCGCTTGCCAGCACTCTCTGCATAGTAGTATGTGTTGCGCATCATGTCTTCCTCGAAGTTTTCATATGCCTCGCTGTCGAGGGCGGCTGCACGACTAAAGCCTTGCAGACGAAGTTTATAAACGCCATTCTCAAGGTCGGTGATGTCCTGATGCGTATCGAAGGTCTTGCCTGCCTGCTCTGCCACACCATTGCTGACAGCAAACTCGACTCCTGTCCAGAAGTTGCTGTCGTTGGTGAAGTTTGCATTCTTGATGATAGAGAGGAAGCCTGTGTAGTCGGGATCTTCCTGTCCGCAGACGGTACAGAAACCATCCTCGAAGTGGTGGTCGGGAATGACTACTTCGTTGTTGTTGGAGTAAGTCATGCCAGAAGGATCTATCGTTCCGTCGCAGAGCATCTTGCCCTTAGGATAAACCTGAGCATGGCCATTAGAGAACGGAAGAGGTTGGTCGTCAACTTCGCTGCCATTGTCGAGGTTTTGGAACCAAGCAATTGTACTCTGGTCTCCATTGAGCTTGTAGCAGAGTGTGCCGTCCATAATCTCGTCGTAACTGATGAGAGCAACCTGTTGCTCAATCTCGCTTGTGCAGTAGTTGTTGGAGAGATGACCGTCGGTGACACGAGCAAAGTATAGGTTCTTGCCCTCGCTATAGCCTGTTACCTCGCTACAACTCCAACAGTTGTTGATAGTGGCTTTACCGCCACTGCCTGCCCAACCAACGAGAGCGCCGCAGTCCTTACCGCCTTCGACAGCGCCAGTGCTAAAGCAGTTCTCGATGAGGAGCGTTGTCTGGCTTCCTGTGTTGGCACCATAGATTCCGGCAGCCTGCTGTATGCTGGCATAGACATTACCCATGTTACCAAGGTTGCGAAGCGTGACGGTACCGCTCATCTGGTTGGTTCCTCCCACAAGACCTGCACATTCGCTTGTTGTGTTGATGGAGCAAGTCTCGTCGAGCAAGAGGTTCTCAATGAGTGCACCATTGCCACAACGACCAATGAAACCGGCATAGTTGCTAGTGGTATTGATATGCATCTCACTGATGCGGTGCTGCTGGCCGTCGAAGTGTCCACGATAAGGGTTGGTTCCATTACCAATAGGTTCGAACAGATCGTTGTAGTCAGTCATGTCGATGTCATCGGCGAGACGAGCATTCCAACCTGCGTTGCCGAATTCATTGACCATGCGAGAGAACCAATACAACTGGCTGGCGTTGCTAATCATGCGGAAGTCATCCACAAGGGGAGCATAATCAGGATCGCCCTTGCCGCAATTCACGCAGAAGCCGTCCTCGTATTCGTGAGGAGGAATCTCGCCACTTGGTGTGTTGCTGTAACCTGTTACATCAAGAGGCGTGCCGTCGCAGTTAAGCTGTCCACCGGCATATACCTGACCTCCTTCAATAAAATAAGGTACGGGAAAAGCATCCTCGCCAAGACGTTGGTTCCATGTAAGCACGGATTGGTCTCCATTGAGGGTAAAACATAGTTCGCCGCTCTCAAGAGGCTCGTCGGTAAGCCAGTCGCCATCTGTTCCCTGATGACCTGCGCCCTGATCGTCAAAGTCTGTGAAGTCGTAGCAGTTGGTCATGGTCAGGGTGCCTGGTTCATAGCGAATGAGTTGGGCGTAGTAGTCGAACTTTGCAAGGTCGGCCCCATTGATTTCACCGATGTTGACGCAATTCGTCAAAGAGCTGCCTCCCTTGTTAATCCAAGAGCAGAAAGCAGTTGCGGGACTGCCTGTGATACTACCTATGTTGAGGCAGTTCTTAATCTGGATAGCGGGATATGCACTCTGTCCTGCACCTATGATGCCACCCGCTGCACCTGTGGTGGCAGTGATGGCTGCTTCGTTGACGCAATTTTCAATAAGGAGAGGTGTACCGGCATCTGTTTGTACACCACCTGTTATGCCGCCAATTAGGGCCGGACCAGTAACTGAACAAGAGCTATCAATGATGAGGTTGCGGATGACTGTTGCACCACGAACGATACCGAAGAAGCCTTGGAAATTGCTTGTGCCGTCGATAATCATGTTCTTAATGCGGTGTCCCTGACCATCGAAAGTGCCGTTGTACTTGAATGTGGTGTTCAGGCCGATGGGCGTATGTGCGTTCACTTCGCCTTGATAGTCAATATCGGCAGTCAGCATACCATTGATGGTGGTCAGATGCGCGTCGTTGACCATTGCTGCAAACCATTCCACATCGGCTGCGCTACCCAGTTCGTAGAAGCCATCAGCATTGGGCGTGATATGATCTTGCATAAGCTGTCCGCAGACAGAGCACCATCCATTCACATCGTTATGCTTGGGAGTCGGCGTGTCGTTGGTGTTGCTATAAGTCACTTCACCCAGCGCAACGCCTGCACAGTTCACTTCGCCTACGGCATAGACCTGTCCGTGGCCATCAGAGAAGGGCAGGGGATAAGCATCTTGTCCTAGTGTCTGATACCAATTGATAACGCTTTGGTCGCCATTTGCCTTGAAGCAAAGTTCGCCAGTCGCCACTTGATCATAGGTGATGTAAGTGACGCCACTTGGAGGTGTCGCAGCATCTGCATCTTGTTGCAGGCAGAAGCAATTGGTGTGAGAGGCACGATCAGCCGGGTTGCCCCACGAGAAGGTGCTCAAGGTTTCTATCTCTGCAATGGAGATACAGTTGACGTAGTTCATTGCCTTCCCTGATGGCACCCATCCTACAAAACCATGATTGTAGGCTTGATTGCCATTTACCTTGATAGCAGAGAGGCAGTTTGTGAAAGTACAATTGCGCGCAGAGTAGCCGATGAAGCCTGCATCAGAGGCATTGGCAGTCCAGTCAACTTCGATATTAACAATGCTGACAACGTTCTCGAACTTGGCATTGTCACTCCAGTTCCAGGCGGCTAAGCCCGCACAGTTCTTGTAGGTAGCCTTGATGTTGCCACCTACGATGAGGTTCTTAACTGTGCCTGCGAAGTTGTAGAACATGCCTGTCTGCTTGCCCTCAAAGTCATAATTGAGTGTGATGGTGTGCCCTGCTCCATCAAAGACGCCAGAGTACGAAGTAGAGTTCGTACAGAGCATGAAGTCCAGACCTACGATGTCGCCGGTCAGCACAACATCTGTGCTTTCGTAGCCAGCCATTTCCGTCCAGGCTTGCAAGTCGTCCTTGTTGCCAATGAGGTACGCACCACTCTCGTTTTGCTGCAGGTCTGCCCATGCAGTTTGCCCGACAAGCATCATCATGCCTGCAAGGACAAAGGAGTAAAGTTTACGTTTCATTTTGGTTTTTGGTTAGTTAGTAGATATGATAATTTTCTTTCCATTTCTTATATAAATGCCCTTGGGCAATTGACCACTCTGCATCTTTCTGCCAAGCAAGTCATAGGTCTCATGGGACTTATAAGGCTTACAGGACTCATAAGACTCATGTGGAAAGGCAATGCCATCTGGGTCGTCGGCTGACAGTTGTTCTATGCGGAAGTAATCGACGCGGAACTTGCCGGTTCTGTTTTGTCCTGTGACTTGTGTTCCGTCACCTTTAATCGAGCCCGAACGAATGCCAAGAGTAAGGTCTTCGCCTTCTTCGATAGTTACGATAACACTAAGTTCCTGCATTGATTTGCCGTCGACGGCTTCGCTGATGTATGATGCGAAAGTGTTGTTTTCACCTGGAGTCAGGTTGTTTTCATAGTCGTGAGGCGAGCCATAATACTGCACCTCATTGTTCGCAAAGAGTCGTCCCATGCCTTCCAACCCGGCTTCGCTCCAGAAAAGACAGGTTACGCGATAAGTGCCGGGCTTCAGTTTGCTGGCGGGAATCGTTTGATAGAGGCAGAAATCATTAGGCATAGGCCTGTAGCCCGCAGGCGTGAAGGCACAATAGTTCTTGCCATGCATGCCTTCGCCATTGCCGTAAAGGCCTGAGTTTGTAGTGGTGTAAGTGCCTGAATAAGACAGATTCCATCCGTATGGAACGCCTCTCACAGTCGCTCCATTCGCGAGTTCTGTCTCGGATTTATACTCGAAGTCGCTATTGACGATGAGTTCCTGAGTGAGAGAATCCGTCTCTTCTTTAGGCAAATCGCCAAGTCTGCGAACTGTGAAATGGTCCACTTTGAACCATCCAGTCTCGTCGGTATGCTTGCCATCATTGGCAATACAACTTGTCTTGATGCCGACAGTAAGGTCTTCTCCCTCGTGAACTTGAAGCACAACCCTCATCGGATGCATGATTGTATGCGTTTCATAACCAGCTTTATAGCCGGCGAAAGTGCTTACTTCATCAGCTTTGAGAATCTGATCATAGTCGTTTTTGTGCGCATAATACTGGACATGATTGTTCGCAAAAAGTCGACAAGAACCTCGTTTGCCTGTTTGATTCCAAAGCCAACACCCGACTTCATAAACGCCAGGCTCAATCTTTTCGGCAGGAATGGTTTGGTAGAGGCGGAAGTCTTCCGGCATAGGTTTCGACTTGAACCAGCAAACGGAGCCTCCTTCGCTGTAGTTGATGGAGCCGTCACTATTGCTGATGCCGTAGGAATTGCCAACCATCGTACCCTCCAAAGTCCATCCATAAGGCACTCCTCGCTGCAAGCCTCCAGTCGGATTGGTAAGGACGGAATTCCCGCTCTTATAGAGTTCGAAATCGGCATTAACGAGAAGTTCGTTTGTGAGGTCAAGGTCTTCGGCATCTGTCTGCCGATAAACAATCTGACTTATAACGAGAGCCGGGTTCATGACATAGAATCTGAAGGCCACATCCTTTGCAGTCGTCGCCTTATACGAGAAGCGAGCTTCGGAATAGCCATGCATTACATTATCGTTCCAAATGTTCGTTTCGGCACTACATTTTATGCTCTTCGAAGTGACGGAGCCAGCTCCGATGCCCATTCCAACCTGAAGGTCGTTGGCAGTTGTGATGGGGAAAGTGGGCAAGCAACGAACGATAATCTGATAGTTGCCCTTTTCCAGAGGCAAAGTATATTCGACATAAGGCCCTTTGCTGCGAGCCGTAGTGGTCGTATAGGTTGTGTAGTCGATGGGCCAGACGGTAACGCTTTTGCCGCCAACGCCTAGGTTTTCGAGCGTTTGCCAATTGCCTCGACTGTTTGTGTAACTGTCGGCAGAAACATAGTTGTAACCCTCATCCGGCATTTCACCTGGGGCATCGTTGATTTCGCTTGCAGTCGCGGTATAGGGCATTCCGAACTGAACGCCTGTATCACTTGCATTTGGCGACTTATCCATCATGCCGTTCCATTTGCCTCCAGCCAGTTGCGTATTAAATATGTTCGTGAGATAGACAATATCGCTATAGCTTGTTCGAGCCAGAGCGGCATATTGCATGGCGCGAGTTTTGTCGCCAATGCTTGCGTACCAGAAGCTTAGCCTTGATCCAAAAGCCTTGATGTTTTGGTCGGCAGTCGCGAGAATAGGGTAGGAGAAGAGTTCGAAGTAGGCATCTTTCAATCGTTCAGGGATGCTCGACTCAAGGGCTTGGACGCGAGCGGAGAGTGCCTGATAGTCCTTTATTCTCTGTTCCATCTCCTGAGTTGTGAAGTTGGAATGATAGACGGTTTCAGGTTTCGTTTGTGCCGCAAGACGATAATGTTCGAGTCGAATTTCGCCCATTTCATCGGCAAAATCTTCTCCGAAGGTCTTCGCTGCCCACCATCTGCTAAACTCCGCCGCTTTGTCTGGAGTCCAGCCATTAACGTTCCAAGCTAACTCCATACAGAACTCGAACTCGACCTCCGCAGGTTTGATGTCGCCGACGTTCACCATCCAGAACCCTTGCATGCCGTTTTCGTAGGCTTTCGAAAGCTCGAAACTGATGAGAGAGGGCGAAATGGTGCTCAGCCAAATGTAGGAGCAAGGGTTTCCAAGGTAGCTGAGATGGTAATAGATGCCGTGACCTCCGCTTCGCTTTCGCTCGTTTGCAGTAGGAAGCTGCCTGATGTAGGCGTAATTATCATCAACCCAACACATTGTCACATCGTCTGGAATCTTCAAACCAGCATTGTAAAGCGTAAGCGCTTCCTTGTAGGGAATGTAGATTTGGGGCACTTTCGTGGGGTCTCCACCAAGGGAATCTGTGATGATTTCGCGTTGAGCGGCGATAATGTCGGCAAGTCCTTGGAGCTGAGCAGCTTGCCCCTCATAACCGAGAAGAGCAACATCCTGAAGTCCTCTCATGCCTATATCGTAGATTCCTTCGTAGTCGCGAGCCTCGCCAGCCCTTTTTGCCCAATAGTCATAACAACCTTCCGGATTCGTTGCAAACGTGAAATTGCTACTATTGTTCCCGCTTTTGAAGCGTGGCCATTCCCAGAGATTGTCGCGAAGCATACTGTCGCCCGAACTCATGACAATCGCCCAAGCCTTCGCCAAACGCTTGTTCTCTTCCAAAGACCAAAAGGCTCTCGAACTGCCGTGCTTAGCCGGCCAAAGGCAGTTAGCACGCAATCTCAGCAGAAGCTCCATTACTTTCTCGTAAGTATTCGGGCCTATGTTGTTATAGGAGGCATCAATGGTCTTTCTTGCCCAAGGCAGAAGTGCCCAATCTTCGTCGTTGATGAAGAGGCCGCGATACTTTACGGAAGGTTTTTCTACCTGAGCTTTGTCGCCTTGAACATAGATGCAGGACATCGGAGCTGGCTCTACATCGGCCCACCAAACATAAGGCGAAACGCCGATTCTGCGGCTGATTTCGAAGAGTCCGTAGGCCGTTCCTCTTGGTGTTCCACCCATAATGACGAGGGCTTGGCTGATGTTTTCGGAGGGTTGCTGAACCAACTGAAGCGAGTAGGCTTCCCAAACTCCCGTCAGGCCTGTGGTATCGACCTTTCCATCGGCAATGAGAGCGTCCAAGATGGCTGATTGTCCAATGGTTCCAGCAATAATGGGCAGGTCGCCTTCGCGTACATTATTTCTTATAGCAAGCTGTTTGCCAGTAATAGTCTTGATGTCCTGAATGACGCAACGACTGGCTGTTGTGACCACTTCGGCATCGTTCGCATCCACGATGAACACGGCGTTTGCGTCGCTTCCAACTATTGGGAACCCTCCTGCAGCCTGAGAAAAGGTCAGGTCGGCTGAGGCTTGCAGACTTCCGCAAAGTACCAGAAGACAGGAGATAAAATATCGAGTAATGTCTCGCTTCATTGTTCGAAAAAGAGGCTTTTTAGTGTTTAAGTTGAGCAAAATTAGCAAAAATTTTTGATATAACAAGCAAAATGGCGCAAATATTTTTGCAAAATTATATAAATATGTTGTTTTCGTCTGGTTGTGTGGCTCTTGACAAATGATAGGTTGGAGCGTGAATATAGTTTCTTTATGCTATTTCGGGGATGGACGTAAAGTGGAGCGAAAATGATGTTAAAATGGGTTAAAAGCGACTTTAACTTGGCATCTTTTCCAACTTGGCTAAGGTTGTTGGCGAACTTAACTAGGGTCGTTTGCAAACTTAACGAGTGAAGTTTGACAATTTCGCCTGTTATGGTGGGGGTAAAAATGCGTTAAAATGGCCCGTTTTTCACTCGAAAACGGGTGTTTTTGTTGCTCCTCCGAGTTGGCTCGAAATGTATCTTGAACATTCTCAGGCAGTTACGAAAAACGGCAAAAGTTTTGAAAGTCTGGGGTGGGGTACAGGCTGAGCGATTCCGTTCCATTCTCGGCGAGTTTACGAAATGCAATGTGTAAGCAAATATGCCGTTTCCGTTTACAAACTGTCAAATCTTGTGGCAGGAGAAATTTCTTGTTCTTTGATGCTAGAAAACGGAGAAATTGTTGTATCTTTGCAGCCTGAAAGACGAAAGATGAAGTACAAAGCAATCATATTCGACTTGGATGGAACGCTGACGGACACACTCGAGGACCTCTATCTCAGTGTGAATCATGCACTTCGCAGCTGCAATCTGCCTGAAAGATCGCTCGACGAAGTTCGCCGTTTCGTTGGTAATGGCATCAGGAAACTGATTGAGCGTTCGGTTCCGGAAGATATTTCGATTGATATGCTGGAACGTTGCTTCGAGGCCTTCAGAGCATACTATGTCATTCATTGTCAGGATCATACGCGCCTTTATCCTGGAATTGCTTCCCTACTGACTGCCCTTCATGCCAAAGGTTATCGAATGGCTGTGGTCAGCAACAAGTTGCAGGCTGGGGTAGATGAACTGGCGGACACATTCTTTAATGGTGTGATAGATGTGGCAATAGGCGAGCAGTCGGGCATTCCGCGAAAGCCTGAGCCGGATATGGTAAGGCATGCTTTGGACCAACTTGGCGTTAAGAAAGAGGAGGCAATCTATGTTGGAGATTCCGATGTGGACCTTCAAACGGCCTCGAATGCCGGGTTGCCTTGCATCTCGGTTTTGTGGGGCTTCAGGAACAGAGACTTCCTCGTTGCTCACGGTGCAACAGTGCTCGTGGAAAGTCCGCAAGAGGTTCTCGAACTCGTTTAGTGTTCGAATTTCATCTTTTTGCAGATTTAATTCCTCTTTCTTCTTTCTTATTTCGCAAATTTTTAGTAATTTTGCGCCCGAAAAATAACAATCAAACTCTAATAATATAATAATGAAACGTACAAAAATCCTTTTTCTTACGGCAGCCGCATCAGTAGTCGTGCTGTCATCTTGCAGCAAGCTGGGCAAGCTTACTGACGAGAACTTTACAGTAACTCCCACACCCCTCGAAGTCATTGGCGGCGAAGTTCCTGCCACAATCAACGGCACCTTCCCCGTCAAATACATGAAGAAGAAGGCCGAAGTCACAGTAACTCCCGTCCTGAAGTACAATGGCGGCGAGGCTATCGGACAGAGCGCTACCTTCCAAGGCGAGAAGGTCGAGGGCAATGGAACAACCGTCAGCTATAAGATGGGTGGCGTTTACACCATGAAGACCAACTTCACTTACGAAGAGCCTATGATGAATAGCGACCTCTATGCTCGCTTCGACGCCAAACTCGGCAAGAAGACCGTCAGCATTCCTGAGGTGAAGATTGGTTATGGAGTGATTGCTACGAGCCAACTTCTCAGCCGTTGCGGCATGACTGCTTCAACCGCTCCAGACGCTTTCCAGCGCATCATCGAGCAGAAGCAAGAGGCTAACATCAAGTTCCTCATTAACCAAGCTAACCTTCGTGCCAGCGAGCTCAACACCGTAAGCATCAAGGACTTGGGCAAGATCCTTCGCGAAATCAACGATAACGAAGAGACGCGTGCCCTCCAGAACATCGAGGTAAGTGCTTATGCAAGTCCCGACGGCAAGTACTCTTTCAATGAGAAACTGGCCGAGAAGCGTCAGAATGCCGGTGCCACATACTTGAAGGGCGAGCTGAAGAAGATTAAGATGAAGGCCGATGTGGACACCAAGTTCACAGCCGAGGACTGGGACGGCTTCCAGGAACTCATTGGTAAGAGCAATCTGCAGGACAAGGAAATCATTCTTCGAGTGCTTTCTATGTACAAAGATCCTGAGGAGAGAGAGCAGCAGATCCGCAATATGAGCGCAGTTTATACTGACATCAAGGAGAGCATTCTGCCTGAACTTCGTCGTGCTCGTCTTATCGTAAACTACGAAATCATTGGTAGAAGTGACGACCAGATCCTCGCTCAGTTTACCGAAGACCCCAGCAAACTCAGCGTAGAAGAGCTGGTTTATGGCGCCAACAAACTGGTGACGGACGACGCAACTCGCCAGCAATGGAACGAAACTGTTGCTCAGCAGTACCCCAGCGACTATCGTCCTCTCAACAACTTGGCACAAATGGCAATCGCTAACGGCCAGCCTGAAATGGCTCAGGCCTACTTGAAGAGAGCTGCCAGCATCAATAAGAATGCAGCTGAAGTCAACACAAACTTGGCTCTCCTCGCTCTTAAGGATGGTGATGTGGCTGCCGCCGAGAGCTATCTCGCAAAGGGTAGTGGCTCCGATACCTTCAAGGAAGTGATGGGTAACCTCAATATTGCAAAGGGTAACTACACTCAGGCAGCCAGCGATCTGGCAGGTGTGAAGAGCAATAGCGCTGCCCTTGCTCAGATTCTCGCAAAGGATTATACGTCTGCAAAGAACACTTTGGCAAGCATCAAGAATGCCGACGCCATCACAAGCTACTTGCAGGCCATCCTCGCAGCAAGAACTGGTGATGCCAGCACAGTTACCAGCGCTTTGGCAAGTGCCATTAAGCAGGACGCTTCTCTTGCTGAGCGAGCAGCCAACGACTATGAGTTCGTGAAGTATGCAAGCGCAGTAAAGAGCCTGCTTCAGAAATAAAAAGATGTGAGAAACCTTGCTTACATAGCAACACTCTTCGCCCTGCTCTGTTGTACGGGACACCCTAAAGAGGCTAGACTTAAAGGGGAGTTCGCGCACCTGGAGCAGGGCGAATTCCTTATCTATAGTACGGATGAAGGGCTGGACCGCCTGGATACTTTGCACATTCAGGACGGCATCTTCTCCTACAAACTGCCTACTTTGGAGACGGCAACCTTGCATATCCTCTATCCCAACCAGTCTGAACTTGTGGTCTTCGCCAATCCTGGATCTGATATCGTCATAAAGGGTGATGCGCAGAACCTAAATGAAGTGGAGGTTAAGGGCGACGAAGACAACGAGGTTTACACAGAGTTTCGGCAGGAAATCATGGAGAAATCGGCCGAAGAGGTGAAGGGAATTGCTCATAACTACATTCTTCAGCATCCAACTCTTGCTGTGAGCCGATACCTTTTTACGACCTATTTCCTTTGCGACGAAACGGCTTCCGTCAAAGAAACTAAGGCGCTTTACGACAGCCTCAGCAGAGCTTGTCCCGAGGATCTCGCTCTCTCGAAACTCTCTTCTCATGTTCGAACCCTCGATGTATTGAAGGTAGGCAGTCCTTTACCTGACTTCTCTCTTACCTTGAAGCCAAATCATGGAGGCAACGGACCAGTAGAAAGAACTATCAGGAAAGCAGATTATAAGGATAAACTCCTGCTTATCGCCTTCTGGGCAAGCTGGAAAGGCGGCAGTCAGAGCGCTTTATATCGAGGACGAAGGCTGCGTCGTGAACTGAGGAGCAAGGGAAAAGACATCGAACTCATCAGTTATTCTCTCGATGCTGACGAGCGACAACTCTATAGGATCGAGGAAAGAGATACCATCGACTATCCCAGTTATTGCGACTTTCGCACTTTATCCAGTCCACTTGTCCAGAAGTGGGGCATCAAGGAACTGCCCTATATGATCCTCGTAACACCCGATGGTCGCATTGCTGCAATGGGTTCCGAGTGGATGGAGGACATCGCTCCAGTCGCAAACGAACTAAAAGACAAATGAAATGACAAGAACAATCAAGTTTCTTATGGCAGCAGCTTTGCTCTCTCTGCCAATCGTGTCGAATGCCCAAACGGAGAATCCTCGTGGTATCTACAGGCTGATGACTCTTGTAGGCAAGAATGGCGAGGTGAATTCTCCCTACCATCAGTACAAAGTTTGCACCGATAGTCTGACGCTCATGGTCGTCTTTCGGAACAACTCCTTCAGCATCTCAAACAACGACCGCATGGTCTTCAACTATACGGGCAGTGAGCCGAAGTCGGAGGACGACAAGAGTATTTTGATTTACGACAGCAATGCCGACCACTTCACCGAGAAGTGGTGGAGCGACTATCCCAGCCACATGATATTTCCCAACAACGATTGGTGTCTGGAGAAGTACCAATCGGGACAATACACGAAAGAGAGTCGCATCGCTTTTGACGCGATGACCGGCAAGGCAGAGGTCGATGCAGGGAATCCCCTGACCGGCACTTGGCGCTTCATGGGTTATGTGGATGAGATTCGAGACATCAAGAAGGAACTCCCCAAGTTACTTGAAAAGTATCCAAAGAGCAAGTACTTCAATTCCTTTTATGTGTTTTCTCCGAAGAACTGTGTGGCAATGAGTGGGAACGGCGGAGCAGTGAGTGAGATAACATATGATGGAAAGAAAGCCTTCAAGGTGGGCGATGTTACGTATCAGGTTAAGTGGTTGTCGAAAGACCGCATCGCTGTGGAAGAGCATATCGACTATCGTACTGATTGGCAGATAATGGAGCGTGTCACAGATGGGCAGCCACCGTTGAGCCACATCAGTAGCCAATACATCCAGAGAGGGCCGCGAGCTCTCCGCTGACCTTATATAAAAAGGAAAGAGCCGACTGCTTGTTGTTAAGCTTTCGGCTCTTTCTAAGGTCGGGATGACAAGACTCGAACTTGCGACCTCGCGCCCCCCAGACGTGTGCGCTACCAACTGCGCTACATCCCGTTCCTTGCATTTCGCGCTGCAAAGGTATGACATTTTTTTGTTCCTTCCAAACTTTTTCGTAACTTTGTGCCATATTTGGCGAAAAATTAGAAAAGGTAAATGCTTAAGATAAGTTCAGGAAACCAACTCAGAGGGCGTATTGCGTTGCCTGCAAGTAAGAGCATCAGCAATCGTGCTTTAGTGCTTAATGCGCTGAGTGGGAACACGTTGCTGCCCGACAATTTGTCGGATTCCGACGATACTCAGGTGATGCTTCGTGCTTTGCAAGAGATGCCGGAAACTATCGACATTGGTGCTGCGGGAACGGCAATGCGGTTCCTGACGGCTTACCTGAGTGTCACGCCAGGCGAACATACCATTACTGGTACTGAACGCATGAAGCATCGTCCCATCGGTATCCTCGTCGATGCGCTTCGTCAGCTTGGCGCCACGATTGCTTACGAAGGCGAAGAAGGCTTCCCACCTCTGCGAATCGTTGGGCGCGACGACCTTGAAGGCGGCGAGTTGAGCGTTCCTGGCAATGTCAGTTCACAGTACATCTCGGCTCTCTTGATGATTGCTCCAACGTTGAAGAAAGGCTTGCGTCTCACTTTGACAGGCATCATTGCGAGCCGTCCTTACTTGAATATGACCATTAGCATGATGCGTGATTTCGGCGTGGAAGTTGAGTGGGAAAGCGATAACGTTATTAACATCCACTCAGGTTCCTACCTGCATCGAGCCTACACGATAGAGAGCGACTGGAGCGCAGCCAGTTATTGGTACGAGATGGTAGCGTTGACTCAGGACGAATCCCCTTGTGTCATATTGCCCGGACTTTTCCGAGAAAGCCTGCAGGGCGACAGTGCTGTTTGCGAAATGTTCCGTCCGTTGGGTGTCGAGACGACATTCATCGACTCGCAGACCGTTCAATTAAGCCGCTCAGGCAAGCCTTCTAAACACCTCGAACTCAACCTCATTGGTCAACCAGACTTGGCACAAACGCTCATTGTTTGTTGCACGATGCTTGGCACGACGTTCCGTTTCAGCGGTCTTGCCAGCCTGAAGATTAAGGAAACAAATCGAACATTAGCGCTTCAAACAGAGCTTCGTAAGTTGGGCATCGTGATTCATGAGGATGGAGATAGTGTTGTGTTTTGGGACGGAGAACGTTGCGAGCCAGAGGACGACCCGTTGATTTGTACTTATGAAGACCATCGAATGGCAATGGCTTTTGCTCCTGTTTGCATGGTTCGAGGCAGTATTCGTATCAACAACCCTGAAGTCGTGAGCAAATCATACCCGAATTTCTGGAAAGATTTCCCATGTTCCTGACCATTTCCATAACGGCGATTCTTGTGCTGGGCTGTATTGCGGCTTTTGCACAATGGTGGCATCTTCGGCATCATCCTGAGGAAAAAGAACAGCCCCAGGTAAATCCTTTTGATATGGAATGCTGCGGCCAGCACGAAGTTTGCGAGAAAGAAAGCCTTTTGGCAGCACTTAGTCGGGAGATTGTCTATTACAATGATGAGGAGCTTGATCGCTTTCGTGGCAAAACAACCTACAGCGAAGAAGAAACAGAGGAGTTTCGTGAGGTGCTTTATACTATGCGAAGTGACGAAGTGGCGGGTTGGGTGAGGAGTCTCGAACTTCGTCAAATCAACCTTCCCAACGAGATAAAGGACGAAGTTTTCCTTATTGTGGGCGAGCGAAGGCAATAAATTGTTGCGCGCGTACGTTATATAAAGGAGGTATGGGCAAGAGTGTAGTTAAACATAATGGGCTGAAGACTTGGCTTTGCAGCATGGTGTCCTTCATCATGTTGCTTGCTTTGTTTGTCTCTTGTTCCACGAAGAAGAATACCTCAGCCACTCGTACCTATCATGCTTTAACTGCTCATTACAACACACTTTACAATGGTGAAGTGGCTTATCTCGATGGCTTTGAGGCACAAAGTAAAGGCCACAAGGATAACTTCAACGAGATTCTTCCTATGTATATCTGCACCAATAAGTCGACGGCAAGCATAGGAAAGAGCAACTTTGAAACAGCTATTACCAAAAGCGAGAAAGCCATTAAGGTGCATAGCATCAAGAAGCGTCCCATTGTCTCAGGTAATAAGAAGCGTACTGAGAAGGAAAAAGAGTTCCTTGCTCGCAAGGAGTTCAACCCTTATATGTATCATGCTTGGCTCATGATGGGTGATGCCCAGTTCCAGAAGGGCGAGTTCTTCGAGGCTGCGGCTACATACAACTATATTCTTCGCCTGTATAGCACGCAACCAGATGTCACGTCTGTTGCCAAGGCGAAACTGGCTCGTTGCTATGTTGCACTTAACTGGCCTTACGATGCAGAAGACCTGTTGAACAAGATGAAGCGTGACAGTATTACGCGAAAAGGACAGAAAGAGGTCGACAACACGAAGGCAGGTTACTATGTGCTCACGCATCAATATAAAGAAGCCATTCCCCATCTGAAGAATGCTATTAAGTCGACTCGTGGCAAAGTGCCTAAAGCTCGACTTAACTTCCTGTTGGCCCAACTTTATCACGAAACGGGACGAGACACGATGGCCTACAAGGCTCTTTCTCGTGTAATACGAGCAAATCCCCCATACGAAATGGCTTTCAACGCTCGTATCATGCAAACTGAGGTCATGCAAAAGGGGAAGTTCCGTCAGATGATTGCCCGTCTCAAGAGAATGGCCAAGAGTGATAAGAACAAAGACTATCTCGATAAGGTCTATTATGCAATGGGCAATATCTATCTCAATGTGGAAGATACCACACATTGCATCTATGCATGGGAGAAAGGTCTGAAGGAAAGTAAGAAGAGTGGTCCGGATAAAGCGACTTTGTTGCTGCATTTGAGTCAGCTTTATTGGGAGCAAGAGAACTATATTGAAGCGGCTCGTACATATAAACAGTGTGTTGGAGCACTCGATAAGGAACATCAAGAGTACAAAGAAACCGAGCGTCGCAGCAAGATTCTCACGGATTTGGAGCCTCATTTGAGTACGATTAAGTTGCAGGACAGCCTGCAAGTTCTGGCACAGAGCCCAGAGGAAGTCTATCTGGCAGCCATAGATCGCGTTATTGCCGAACTGCGAAAGAGGGAAAAAGAAGAAGCTAAGAAGGCTGCAGCGAATGGTACTCTAAACCCGAACGCCATGAATGCTGGCGGGATGGGAAACAACGCTGCTGCAGGAGCGAGCAGGCAAGCTGGCGCAAACACAATGGGTATGATGGGAGACCAGCAGCAAGGAGATTTTTATTTCTACAATCCTATGGCTGTTCGTAACGGTACTCAGGAGTTCCAAAGGCGTTGGGGTATGCGTCGCAACGAAGACTTCTGGCGTATTAGCAACAAGCAATCTTTACTGAAGAATACTGAAGAATTTGCTGACTTCGACTACGATGAGGCTGCAGCCGACAGCCTTTTCGGAGCCGCAAATAGTGCAGAAGCCGACAGCATCGCTTCCGCAGAGCAGGCACGAAAAGACTCTCTTGCGAACGATCCACATGAAAGAGAGTACTACCTCAAGCAGATTCCTTTCACGGAAGAGCAAATGGAAGAGTCTAACAGACTGCTTGGCGATGCCTTGTATAACGCAGGTATTCAGGAACAAGAGCAGCTTGAGAACTTCCCCTTGGCTGAGAAAACGATGATTCGATTCCTGAATGATTTCCCAGAACACGAAGGAACGGACAATGTTTTCTATCATCTCTTCCTGCTTTATGGCCGCCTTCAAGATATGGAAGGTGCAGAGGAATATAAGGGTTATCTGCTTCAAGATTTCCCAGAAGCCAAGTTGGCTGTACTCTTGGGTAATCCCAACTATGAGATGATAGCTCGCGAAGGCAAGCATGTCGAAGATAGCATCTATGCTGAGGCTTATGCCGCATATCAAGACGAACAATATAATAAGGTAGAGGAGAACTACCAGTTTAGTACCGATAACTTCCCCGAAGGCAAGCACAGAGCACGAATGATGTTCATCCGAGCCATGAGTTCGTTGTACGGAGGAGAGCGTGACACCTTTATGGTAACGCTTCGAGAAGTCGTACAAAAGTTCCCAAGAGAGGAAGTTTCGGAGATTGCGCAAGCTATCGTCAAAGGTCTTGATGAAGGTCGATTGCTGATGGATGACCGCTATGATGCAAGCAGTATTTGGAGCAGACGCAACCGTTCTGAGAGCAACGACAGCACAGCGGCGGCTCCCACACTCAAGGAAGACCGTTATTCCAACTTCAATTTCGTACTTGCTTACCCGACTGGAAGCCTCGATGAAAACGTGCTTATCTACGAGATGGCACATTACAATTTCACGAACTTCATGGCTCGTAACTTCGATATCGAGATTCAGGCAGATGCAGGACTTACCTTAATGATTATAAAGGGCTTCCTTTCTTATGACGAAGTCCACGCTTATGCTCAGAAACTCTATGCCGACGACCATATGCGAACCAGGTTGGAAGGCATTCGAACGCTCCTTATCTCTGACGACAACCTCAAGATGATAGGCAAAGAATTCAGTTTCGATGACTATAAGGAGTTCTATGATCAGCATTTCGCTCCGATTGAAGTTCCTGAAGATCTGAAGATTGATACGCCGACAGACCTCGAGATTCTTGATCCTGACGAAGTCTACGAGAAAGAACAGGAAGAGAAGGAAAAGACCACAGAAACTGAGGATAACGACGACTTCCCATTTGGTTTCTAAGATTAACTAAGACAGACTAAGAGAAATGACTACATACAAACTGCTTTGGGTGGACGACGAGATTGAGCTCCTGAAAGCCCACATTCTCTTCCTCGAAAAGAAAGGTTATCAAGTTGAGACTGTGACGAATGGTTACGATGCACTTGATCGCTGTGCAGAAGAAGCCTTCGACCTCATCTTGCTCGACGAGAATATGCCTGGCTTGAGTGGCCTCGAGACCTTGACTCGCGTTAAGGAATTGCTTCCGACGACTCCTGTAGTGATGGTCACGAAGAGTGAAGAAGAGCATATTATGGAGCAGGCTATTGGCGCAAAGATAGCCGACTACCTTATCAAACCAGTCAATCCGACTCAAATTCTGCTGACACTCAAGAAGAATATCCAGCAGAAGGAAATCGTCACAGAACACACTCAAAGCAATTATCAGCAGGACTTCTCGCGATTGGGAATGCAGATAAACGATGCTTCGAGCATTGAAGAGTGGAAAGATGTCTATAAGAAACTGACTTATTGGGAGCTTCAGTTGAGCGAGACAGAGAGTGGAATGCAGGAAATGCTCAGCATGCAAAAACGCGAGGCCAATGCCGGTTTTGCTAAGTTCATTCGCAAGAATTATATGCGATGGATGGAAGATCCGGAAGGAAGGCCTGTGATGAGCCCCGATATCTTCAAACGCGCAGTCTATCCTCTTTTGGATAAGGGCGAAAAAGTCTTCCTTATCGTTATCGACAATTTCCGTTATGATCAATGGAGAGTCCTGTTGAACGAGATTGCAGACGCTTTTACAGTTGAGGAAAACCTTTATTGCAGCATCCTCCCAACTGCGACTCAATACGCCAGAAATGCTATCTTCAGCGGTCTTATGCCTACTAAAATCGCTCAGATGTTCCCAGATCTTTGGGTGGATGAGGACAGCGAAGAAGGCAAAAACCTTAATGAAGAGCCTCTGGTTAGCACGCAGTTGGAGCGATATCGTCGCAAAAATACGTTCTCTTACCATAAGATAAATCATTCTGGAGCAGTTGAAAAGTTCGTCGCTCAAATACCTCAATTGCAGAAGAACGACTTGAATGTTGTGGTTATCAACTTCATCGATATGCTCAGCCACGCTCGAACCGAAAGCCTGATGGTAAGGGAGTTGGCAAGCAACGAAGCCGCTTATCGCAGTATCACCCAAAGTTGGTTGCGACATTCGGCTGTGAGCGAACTCTTCAAGGCTTTGGCTTCTCAGGATTGTACTGTGGTTCTTACTACCGATCACGGAAGTATCCGATGCTACAACCCCATAAAAGTCATTGGAGATCGCAATACGAACACGAACTTGCGATACAAGTTGGGGAAGAATCTATCCTACAATCCGAAGGAGGTTTTCGAGATAAAAGACCCCAAAAGAGCTGGTCTTCCGAGTCCCAACCTCAGTACAACTTACATTTTCGCCACGCAGGATGACTTCTTTGCCTATCCCAACAACTACAACTACTATGTTCAATACTACAAGGATACCTTCCAGCATGGAGGCATCAGTATGGAGGAAATGCTCATTCCACTTGTAACTTTGAGGGGGAAGAAAAGGTAAAAACGATGGAAATCAAGATAGAAAATACCCAGAATCTTACGGTTGCAGCCCAGAAATTTGTCGATGAAATGGGCGAAAATCGCGTTTTTGCCTTCTATGGAAAGATGGGTGCAGGCAAGACGACCTTCATCAAAGCTATTTGCGAGGCTTTAGGTGTGGAGGATGTTGTGACTTCGCCAACCTTTGCAATCGTGAATGAGTATGCCGATGCGAAAGGTGAGCCTGTCTATCATTTTGATTTCTACCGCATTAAGAACTTGCGCGAGGCTTACGATATTGGCTGCGAAGAGTACTTTTATAGCGGCTATCCTTGTTTCATAGAATGGCCTGAATTGGTTGAAGAACTGCTTCCTGAAGATACAGTTAGCGTTCGTATCGAAGTCCTTGAAAATGAGGGACGTATCGTTACAATTGCTTAAGTTGGGAAACGACCTTCAGTTAACTTTCAAACTTAACACGTTAACTTCGCCAACTTAACACGTTAAAATCGCAATCGTAACACGTTAACTTTGCCAACGTAACTGGGGTTGTTTTCAAACTTCACTAGAGTCCTTCTCCTTCGCACCATTTTTCAGCATCTCTCTTGTCTGCTCAATCAGGTCGAAAACCTCTTCCTTTTTCTCTGCCCGAAGCATGGCAATTCGCGTCTCTCGGTAGTTTGGAATGCCTTTGAATAGTGGGGTTGCGGCCAAATGTCTGCGAACATGACGGATGCCACAAATTTCAGGATCTTTGCCGAACTTAGTCTTAATGGGATCTTGAGCTGCCCTTTCGATGCTGATGAGCACTTGTCGTTTGAGAATATCGACCATTTCATCGAGCGAAAGAGGCTGTTCCGGATGTGTGATTTCGTGGAAAATCCATGGCCTTCCAAAGGTTGCTCTGCCTATCATGACTGCGTCAACTCCATAACGCTCAAAGGCTTGTCTGGCCTCTTCTGCAGAAGTGATGTCTCCGTTTCCGATGATGGGAATGTGCATTCTCGGGTTAGCTTTGACTAAACCAATGTTCGTCCAGTCTGCTTCTCCCGTATACATTTGTGCTCTTGTCCTTCCATGAATGGTCAAAGCCTGTATTCCGCAGTCCTGCAAACGCTCTGCCAAGTCCACTATAAACGGGGTTCCATCAGGGAGAAGGAGATGTTTCTCGTCCCAAGCCAAACGCGTTTTGACTGTAACCGGCGTGTTTGGAACGGCTTCAACCACAGCCTTCGTAATCTCCAGAATGCCCGAAACATTCTGCAACATCCCGGCTCCAGCACCTTTGCTCGCAACCTTCTTGACCGGACAACCGAAGTTAATGTCCAAAACATCCGGGTGAGTCTGATCCACAACAATCTTTGCGGCTTCTCGCATCGCATCGACTTCTTTGCCGTAAATCTGTATGGCTACGGGCCTTTCCTCAGGACAAATCTGCAATTTGAGCAGGCTTTTGTTCACAAGACGAATGAGTGCGTCGCTCGAAACAAACTCCGAATAGACCATCGCAGCACCCATTTGTCGGCAAAGCAAGCGGAAGCCAATGTCTGTGACATCTTCCATCGGAGCCAACAAAACTGGCCGATTGCCGAGATCAATGCTTCCTATTTTCATAGGTCTGTTCAGGCCTCTTGTCCCTTTACCTTGAAGGCAAGGGCGTACATCTTCATCTGTTTGAGCATCGCTCCAAGTCCATTGCTTCGAGTTGGAGAGAGATGTTCGCGAAGACCGATTTGGTCGATGAAATAAAGATCTGCATCGAGGATTTCTTGAGGCGTGTGATCCGAGAGAACTCGAACAAGCAAAGTGACGATTCCTTTTACGATGAGAGCATCACTTTCCGCGCGAAAATGCACCATTCCATCGATTAAATCGGCCTGCAACCACACTCGACTTTGGCAACCATCAATGAGATTCTGCTCCGTTTTATATTGCTCGTCGAGAGGTTCTTGCTCGCTACCCATATCGATAAGCAGTTGATATCGGTCCATCCAATCGTCGAAGTCGCTAAACTCGGCGATAATCTCGTCTTGTATCTCGTTAATGCTCATTGTAAATCAATTGCGTAAGTGTTTGTCCGACGGCTTCGAGAACGTTCGGATCGATGTTTTCCGGCGTATCTTTCAATGTGTGCCAAGTAGGTCCGAAACTGCTTGGTCCGTCGCTGTAATGAGGGATAATGTCTATGCAAGGAACGCCGGCATCGTTCACATTAATGTGGTCGTCGGTAATGTAACCTGCATCTTTGAGTGGGAAGAACTGCCTGTAACCAAGTTGTCCGGCAAGTTGCCAAACAAAGTTGACGATAGGCTGAGCCAATTGCAGGCTGATTCCTTCGCGATAAAAACTGGCTCCAAAGCCTCCAACCATATCGAGAAGTATGCCATAGCGGGCTTTGTAACCGTCCATCATAGCTCGTTCCGCCCACAATTTTGACCCGAGACACCAAGTATCGGAAGAGCCTATCCTATCCTCTGCCCACAGAGGTGTTCCCAAATCTTCTGCATCGAAACAGATCAGATCAACGCCCACTTTTACCGGTTCTTCCTGCAGAAGACGGCAAATCTCAAGCATTACGGCAACCCCGCTAGCACCATCATTGGCCGCAAGGATTGGGGTGCGATGGTTCTTTTCATCAGGGTCGTTGTCTGCCCAAGGACGGCTATCCCAATGTGCACAAAGCAGAATGCGGTCAGGATTGCTGGGGTTGATGTGAGCGATGATGTTTCGAGCCGGCAATTTCGAGTCGTCCCAAATGGTCACATCTCCAGTCTGTTCCTCAACATCGGCACCCAAAGAACGGAACTTTTCTGCGAGATAATCGCCACAAAGACGAGCCGCTTCACTTCCTGTAACTCGAGGTCCGAACTCACATTGCTCTTTGATGTAGAGCATAGCATTCTTTGCGGAGAACTTCGGACAAGCGCTCAACGCAATAGTGTCTGCGATGGGGCGTCTGCCTTTGCTTTGTCCGCCACAAGAAGCAAAGAGGGAAGTTATGATGGCTAAAAGCCCAAAGATTAGTTTGAATTTCATGTTTTTGTTATAACGCTTTTCCGTTATTACACATTTCGATTGCCCGAAGGAAGTTTCCACCCATAATGAGTCGGATGTCTTCCTCAGAGAATTGACGACGAAGAAGGTGGCAAGTGAAGTTGATTATCTCGGAAGCATCGGCAAGACCAGGTACTCCTCCGTCTCCGTCGAAGTCCGTCCCAAGCCCGACATGCTCGACTCCCATTATCTTGGCTGCATGGCAGAGATGCTCGACGGCATCGATAATCGAGGCTTGACCGTCGGTTCGAAGGAAACCATTGTAGGCAGTTATCTGCGCCACGCCATCGGCCTTTGCCAAAGCCCGCATTTGGTCGTCGGTAAGATTGCGAGGATGATCGCAAAGAGCGCGAGCCGAACTATGGCTGCAAACAATGGGAACTTTGCTGAGTTCGAGTGCGTCGTAGAAGCTCTTTTCTGATGCATGACTCATATCAACCAGGATTCCGAGCCGATTCATCTCAGCCACAACCTCTCTTCCGAAGTCGCTCAAGCCTCCGTGTTCAGCGTTTCCTTTTGCCGAATCGCAAATGTCGTTGTCGCCATTATGGCAGAGTGTCATATAAACTATGCCGCGTTTCTTGAAATATTCGAGTAGCGAAAGGTCTTTGCCGATTGCATAACCGTTCTCGATACCTCTGAGAATGGCTTTCTTTCCTTGTGCTTTGAGTCGTAAGATATCCTCTCTCGTTTCTGCAAAACCTACGCGGGCATTGTTCGCTTGCACAATTACGTCAATTTGCGTAAGCAGTTGATCCGCCTTTTCTGTAGCGGCTTTATAGGCTTCTGGCGTGCGTTCTCCTTGCGGAAGATATGCCACCATAATCGAAGCATCGAGCCGTCCTTCTTCCATCTTCGGCAGGTTGACGAGCACTTTATCAGAGCGTGTGCCAAACATCTGTATGTTCTCCTTGCTGTTATCTGTGAAGAACATTGGCGTATCGCAATGGCTATCTAATATTATAGATGTGTTGTGGATGTGTTTTGCCTGCGAGAAAGTCCTTGCTTCGCTAACGAGCCAACGGAAGACAGACATATGACTTTCGTCGTTATTCAGGATGAAACACTCAGGATGCCATTGAACGCCGAGCAACGACTTGTGTTCCGTACTCTCAACAGCCTCGATGATTCCGTCTGCGCTCCATGCTGAAACTTTCAGATGAGGTCCTGGATCGCTTACTGCTTGGTGGTGAAACGAGTTGACTGCCAGCGTTTGTTTGTTGCCGTAGGTGCTTTGAAGCAGGCTTCCTTCCTCGATGGTGACTGAGTGCGAGGTGGCATATCGGGGCATATCTTGCGAGTGCTTGAGTTTTGCTCCTTCGCCCTGAACATAGATGTCCTGATAAACCTTACCTCCAAGGGCTGCTGCCATAACCTGAATGCCTCGACAAATGCCTAGAATAGGGATTTGACGATGGAAAGCTTCGCGAGCAAGGAAGAGCTCCGGCTCATCCCTTTTGGGACAAACACTATGCAGTTGTGGCAAAGGTTCTTCGCCCAAAAGAAGCGGATTGATGTCGCCTCCACCAGAAAAGACGATGCCGTCGAGGTCGTCGAGAAGGGCGAGAAGTGCCTCTTTATCGTAGTGAGGAGGAATGACAATAGGGGTTCCTCCGGCTTTGAGGACAGAGAGATAATAGCCTTCAGCCAGTTCGCAACCCTTTTCTCCGAAGTTGCCCGTAATGCCTATGAGTGGGCTATGGTGTTTCATGCTTCTTCGAGAGCGGTTGGTTTTGTTTCTGCATGCTGAGCTCCGATGGGAACTTCCTTCTTGATGCTCTGCTTGAGTGAGATGAGAGTCTCAGTCGAAACTACTCCGTCAATCTCCTGCAAACGGTCGTTCAGCAAGGTCATAAGGTGCGCATTGTCTTTTGCGTAGAGTTTGATGAGCATTGTGTACGGGCCAGTTGTAAAGTGACATTCCACAATTTCGGGAATCTTCTCGAACTCTTCCACTACCTTTTTATATAAAGAACCCCTTTCGAGGGTGATGCCCACATAGGTGCAAGTGTTATAGCCCAAACAAACTGGGTCCACATGGAAGCCGCTACCTACGATCACGCCTGCATCTACGAGGTGTTGAACACGCTGATGAACGGCTGCTCTACTAACGCCGCAAGCTTCTGCTACCTCTTTGAAGGGAATGCGAGCGTTGCAGGAAATCATCTCAAGAATCTTTTTGTCTAATTCGTCTACTTTAACCATAATAATTGTCGTTTTATGTTGATAATTTGTTAGCAAAAGTAGTGATTTTTCTTCATAATGCAATGAAAAAGGACGAGAATTTGCCGAAAATGGTGCTTTTTTCTTGCAAAATGCAATCTTGATGCATAATTATTAAGAGGAAACGAAGTTTTTGAGGAAAAGACTTCAAATGTGTGGAGAGAAAAGTTAACGTGGTTAAAAGTCAAACGTAACACGTTAACTTCGCCAACTTAACAGGTTAAGATTGCAATCGTAACACGTTAACTTTGCAAACGTAACTGGGGTCGTTTCCGGACTACTCTGCCTGACCCTTGATATTTCTTGGGTGATGCTCCAAGATTTCCTTTCGCAAGTGGCTCTTGTCGATGTGCATATAAATCTCCGTAGTGCCGATGTCTTCGTGGCCGAGCATGGCTTGGATGGCTCGCAGATTTGCTCCTCCTTCCAAGAGTTGCGTGGCAAAACTGTGACGGAAAGTGTGCGGACTGATGTTTTTCTTGATTCCCGCTTTCTCTGCATATTCCTTAATATATACAAAGAGGGATATTCTGCTGAGGTGTTTCCCTCGTCGAAGCGAGATGAAGACAAAGTCTTCTTCGCCAGGTTTAACATCGATTCCTTGTCGAACGACGAACCAATTCCGCAGACATTTTATGGCTGAATCGCCGATTGGCACAAGTCTTTCCTTCCTTCCTTTTCCATGAACGCGAATGTAACCCTCTTCAAGATAGAGTTCGCTCAACTTCAAACCGACCAACTCGCTGATTCTCAGGCCGCAACTGAACAGGACTTCTATGATGGCGAGGTCGCGAATGCCTTCAGGTTTGCTCAGGTCGATGGCGGCTTCAATCTCGTCAATCTCGTTCAGACTCAACACTTCTGGCAGATGTTTACCTATTTTCGGACTCTCGAGGAGTTCAGTAGGATCGGTCTCAATCTCTTTCTCGAGAGTCAGGAAACGATAGAAAGAACGCACTCCACTCAGGATTCGAGCTACAGAACGAGGTCCCACACCAAGCTCCTGCAAAGCCTTTGCGAATTGGTCCAACTGCTCGAGAGTGACCTTTCGAAAGTCGATTCCCTCGTCCGAATAGTAGTTGATGAGCTTCTGCAGGTCTTTCAGATAGGCATCGAGCGTGTTCGCAGTATACGACCTCTCGAGTCGCAAATATTGGAAGTAGCGGCGAAGAATGTCGTTGCCAATAGTGTTGGTATTTGTTAGTTCGTAGTGCAAAATCTCTTTTTTAACGTTATTTATATGTGTTCTTCTTGTTTCTTGCGACGAAAATTTATTATCTTTGTAGCAGAAACTAAGACTTTTCGACTACAAAAATACAACTTTATTATGAGAATCCAAATTATTAACGGCCCAAATCTTAACCTTTTGGGCATTCGCGAGCCTGAAATTTATGGCAAACGAGCTTGGGAAGACTACCTGAAGGAACTGCGTGCACGCTTCCCCAAAGTGCGTATCGACTACTATCAGAGCAACTTGGAAGGCGAACTCATCAACAAGATTCATGAGGTTGGCTTCGACCGTGACGGCATCGTTCTCAATGCTGGAGCCTACACTCACACAAGTATCGCCATCCTCGATGCCTTGAAGAGTGTGAGCACTCCTACAGTTGAAGTGCACATCAGCAACGTCTATCAGCGCGAAGAATTCCGCCGTCGTTCTATCATTAGCCCAGGTTGTGTAGGCTTCGTAGGCGGCTTCGGACTCGACAGCTACCGCCTTGCCATCGAGGCTTTGATAGATAACACAACTCAGGCAAAAGCCGAGTAAATGACACTCGACGAGTATATCCTTCAGCATATCGATGCTGAGGGCGACTATTTGCATGCTCTTTGGCGCGATACACAATTGCGTCTCTCTTACGGACAGATGGCTAGCGGTCATCTGCAGGGACGTCTTTTGAAGATGCTCGTCGAGATGGTAAAGCCGCAGAAAGTGCTCGAGTTGGGTACTTTCAGCGGCTATTCTACGCTTTGTATGGCAGAAGGTCTCCAAGAAAAAGCAGAGATTCATACCTTCGAGATATTCGACGAGAATGAGGATTTCTTGCGGAAATGGTTCGAAGGAAGTGCCTACAAAGACAAGATTCATCTTCATATCGGAGATGCTCTGCAGTTAGTTCCGCAAATGGAAGGAGGTTGGGACTTCGCCTTTATTGATGCCGATAAGCGAGAATATGTGGCTTATTACGAGATGCTCCTGCCTTTGATGAATCCTGGAGGCTTTATCGTGGCCGATAATACCTTGTGGTATGGGCATGTTTTGGAGGAAGCAAGAGAAAGTGATGCTCAGACTCGAGGCGTTCAAGCCTTTAATGATCTCGTTGCTTCTGATGCTAGAGTAGAAAAGGTGATTCTTCCTTTGAGGGATGGACTTACGATAATTCGAGTCGTTAATCGTTAGTTCTTTCCAAATTTATTCAAGTTTCTCTCCAAAAGCGATTCGTTGTTCTTCTTCGGTTCGCTTTATGAGGTCGTATTTTTCCCAAAGTTCGGAGTCGTAGCCGGCATTACTCAAGGCATCGATGATATTGTCTCCAACAAAGCCGCCACCAGTTTGAACAAGACTGTCGGCCTGAATGCCAAAGAGGAGCAGCCTGTAATTCAGGGACTTATTTCCACCCTGAATTGCAATATTTTCCACAGCTGCAAAGCCGCGAGAATAGTTGTAACCTATGTGAAACTTAATTGTGGAAGGTTGGCGAGAAAGGAAAGCAGTCTGATAAGCATTCCCAACTTCTCCATCGAAACGAAGCAGACGTAAAGTCTTGGCATCCACATAGATATTTCCAATCAAGTAGCGTCTGTTCCCCAAAGTTTTCATGTGTTTCTCGTTCCAATGGAAAGAGAATCGATAGAGCATTTCGCCTTCATCTCCAACCAGTATTTGGCTTTCCACATTATAATATTTTTTTATTGTCTGCAGGCTGTTGAGCGGCTTGATGGCTGCTTCCCAATACTTGCTTTTGAAAGTGTGTGCTCCTATCTCAACCATTCGATGAATGTTGGTAAGCCTGAGGTCGAGACTGCTTGCATTTCCCTCCGAATTGATGCCATAAATGCCGCTGAAAGTCTCATCGTCACGCAGATTGACGGCTGAATTCCAAGCCATTAGGCTCTCTATCAAGTAAGAGTCTCTCCTGTTCTTCATTAAGGTTCGCAGGAAATAAGCCTGCCTGTTTGTTTTGTGCTTGGAGAAGTCGTTCTTCAGGTTCTTGATGACTTGCTTCAGAATGTCCATCTCATCAATAGGCTTCACCACAACCTCTCTCAGTTGCCGTTTGAAAGGCTTCAACTTGACTACTTTCGCGACTTCGGAAGCCTTGAACTTGCGTTTCTCGTAACCTACATAACTGATTGTCAGGACATCCTGCTCGGAAACAGACATGCGATATTCTCCCTCGATATTGGTCAAAGTTCCCCTTCCTTCGCCTACATAAATGGATGCATACGGAAGCGATTCTCCCGTCTCAGCATCAATTACTCGACCTTGAATGGTCAGTTCTTGAGCCCAAATTGATACAGAAAGCTGCAAGAAGAGGAATAGAAACTTGGTTCTAAGCATGTTTGTGAGTTTGTTTGATGCAAAGTTAATGAATAAATCTTCACTCTTCACCTTTCATTCGATAAAATTTTATATCTTTGTGGGGCAAATGTGTAAATTTTATCTGAAACCAGTA
>JAFYNL010000053.1 GCA_017548075.1 Bacteroidaceae bacterium
GAGCCTCTTGTCGGATTCGAACCAACGACCCCGAGATTACAAATCACGTGCTCTGGCCAACTGAGCTAAAGAGGCAAGGTGGGAAAGCTTACTATATCGCGCCGCTACAACCTGCTGCCCTTGCTGCGGTCAAGCCCTGGGGGATTCACAAGGAGCATGCCGTATAGGACTTTCCCATGTTTTGCGGCTGCAAAGGTACGAAAAAAGTTTAATGTTTGCGGTTTAAAGTTTAAAGTTTTTTCTCTTTAGGCGTTTTTTTTGGTCCTTTTACATTATATTTATAGGGAATTTCGTATCTTTGTGCGCTCATTATAGACCCTAATGAAAGAAACAAAAGAGATACCCTCGCTGATGGATGTGGCCGGTTGGATGGCTATTCCGCTCGGAATAATGTGGTCGGCTAGTTTCCTCTGTACAATGTACGGAACAACCCAGCCGCTCCTTTCCATGCTGGGAACAATACTGGCTGTGGGCAGTATCTTTCTGCTGCGCAGACAGTTGGTGAACTACCGCAAACTCTATCCCGAAGCAATATGGCTGCAAGTCTTTCGTATAGCATTTGTGACTTGTCTGCTTGCTGGCCTGTTGACGGATGCCGTTCAATATGCCTACTTCGCTCTGTTCGACAATGGGAGGCTTCTCACACAACTGGGAACGGCTTTCCAAAGCGAAGAGTATCGCGAGGTCTGGCAAAAGATGATGCCAGAAGCCAATCTGGATGAGATGCAGAAAATGGTGCAGTCCATGACCATCCGCGACATCATGCTTCAGTTGGTCTTCTACAACATCATCCTGGCTCTCCCCGTTTCTCTGCTCGCTTCAATAGGCGTGCAGGCTCCACAATAGCCCCAGCAAATGCAGAACCAACCCTAACCGCTAACCGCTAAACTCTAAAATATGGATATTAGTGTAATTGTGCCTCTTTACAACGAAGACGAGTCGCTACCCGAACTCTTCGATTGGATTAAACGCGTAATGATAAACAATGGCTTCAGCTACGAGGTCATCTTCGTGAACGACGGCAGTACGGACAAGTCTTGGGAAGTCATCGAGAACCTCAAGGCAGCAAATCCCGAGACGGTTCACGGCATCAAGTTCCGTCGCAACTACGGCAAGAGCCCAGCTCTCTACTGCGGTTTCAATGCGGCGAAAGGCGATGTGGTCATCACAATGGATGCCGACCTGCAGGACTCTCCCGACGAGATTCCCGAACTCTACCGCATGATAACCGTTGACGGCTATGACCTGGTAAGCGGCTACAAGATGAACCGAAGCAAGGGCGACCCACTCTCGAAAACCATCCCGACGAAGCTCTTCAACGCGACTGCAAGGAAAGTGAGCGGCATTCACAACCTTCACGACTTCAATTGCGGCTTGAAGGCTTACAGAAGCGATGTGGTGAAGAATATCGAGGTCTATGGTGAGATGCATCGCTACATTCCCTATCTTGCCAAAAACGCAGGCTTCGACAAAATCGGAGAAAAGAAGGTGCATCATCAGGCACGCAAGTTCGGAAAGTCGAAGTTCATGGGTCTCAACCGCTTTGTGAACGGCTATCTCGACCTCCTCTCGCTTTGGTTCCTGAACAACTTCGGACTCAAACCCATGCATGTCTTTGGCTTCATCGGTACCCTGATGTTCATGATTGGCTTCCTGGCCGTTTGTGTTGTGGGCGGAACGAAGCTCTATTGCCTGGCTAAAGGCATTTCCCATCCTCTCGTTACCAACAGTCCTTACTTCTACATCGCCTTAACGATGATGATTCTGGGCACACAGCTCTTTGTGGCAGGTTTCCTTGGCGAACTCATTAGCCGCAACTCTGCCGAACGCAATAACTATCAGATAGAAAAGACAATATGAGGCAAAAGCTCTTGCTCATACTCTCAGGACTACTGATGCTCGCGGCTTGCGAATCGTACGACTGCACGCTCTACAACTATGTAGGGCTGTATGGCAAGTTCTATCAGGACGGCGTGGAAGTGGCTATAAAAGACACGCTCACCATAACCGCAGGCAAGAGCGGACCTGTTCTGCTCAATCGTCAAGCGGGGACATCGAAGTTCAACGTGGCTCTCAGCTATTGGCAAGAGGAAGACACGCTTGTGCTTACCGTCAAAGGCGAAGATTATCTTCTCCGTGACACCATTTGGGTGACGAAGAGCAATCAGGTTCATTACGAGTCGCCAGACTGCCCCACGACGTACTTCCACACAATTCAGGACGTCCGCTCTACACACGAATTCATTAAAGATATTACCGTCATACGCTCCTCTGTGAACTATGGAACGACCGATAATCTGGAAATTAACCTGCTTTCTGATTCTGATTAGCTTGGCGAGCACCTCGTTGCAAGCTCAGAATAAGCCTAAGGAAGAGGAGAAAGCGCCTCTTTTTAGCGGCATTGCTGTTAGTGCAGATGTCGTGGGCTTTGCTATGAAAGCTGTCGGAGCGAAGTTCGCAAACATGGAGGTTGGCGCAAGAATCAACCTGCTCGACAAGTTCTTTCCTACCGCAGAACTGGGTATTGGCGATTGTAGTCGCAAAGGCGCAGAGACGGGCAATACTTTCAGCACGACCTCGCCATACATGCGTTTCGGATTGGACTACAACTTCAACAAGAAGCACAACGGCAATCGCATCTTCGGTCTTGTACGCTATGGTTTCAGCAACTTCAAGTACGACGTTGGAAACGAAGCGTTTACCGACCCCGTTTATGGCACGTCGCAACCCTTCAAGATGGAGTCTCAGAAGGCTACAGGACATTGGATTGAGATTGGTGCGGCTGTCGAGACGAAGCTTTGGGCTTTCATTCGTTTGGGATGGAGCGTTCGCTACAAATTCCGTGCGGCATTGAGTTGTCCCGATGAAGGCGAGCCGTACTTTATCCCAGGCTTTGGCAAGAACGACACCAACGGCTTTGGAGGAACAGTGAATCTCATTTTCGATGTGGGCAAGGGCTCTTTCAACTTCAAGAAGAAAGGTAAATTGTAAATGAAAAAACGACAGTTAATCATAGCTTTGCTGGCAGTCTTCGCGATTCTTTGCCTGCTCTTCTTTGGGCATTCCAAAGAGCAAAACGAAGCGACGTATCAGCATAACGAAGGCACAATCTTCGGTACAATTTACCACGTCAAGTACCAATATGCCAACGACATAAAGGCTGACATTGAAGCAGAACTTCAAAAGGTAGACTCCTCTCTCTCGATGTTCAACCCGCAGAGTACAATCAGCAAAATCAACAAAGGCGAGACCGACGAAGTGGATGAAATGTTGAGCGAAGTTTTACAGCTTTCCTACAAAGTCAACGAAGCCACGAATGGAGCTTTCGACCCCACTGTTGCGCCCTTGGTAAACGCTTGGGGCTTTGGCTTCAAGAAAGACAAAATGCCCAACTCCAAGCAGGTTGACAGCCTTCTATCGCTCGTCGGACTTTCCCATATTCAACTTCAAGAAGGCAAACTCAAGAAGGACAATCCACTCTCAATCCTCGATTTTAGCGCGATTGCGAAAGGTTATGGCGTGGACAGAGCTGCTGAGGTTTTGCGAAGGAAAGGCATCAAGGACTTTATGGTAGAGATAGGTGGAGAGGTCGTTACCGCAGGCCTGAACGATAAAGGCGAAGATTGGCGAATCGGCATCAACAAGCCAGATGACGACTCAACCGCAATATATACGGAGTTGCAGGACATCATTTCGCTCTCGAATAAAGCGATTGCGACAAGCGGAAACTACCGCAACTACTATATCCAGGATGGTCGGAAGATAGCTCACACCATCAACCCCAAGACAGGTTACCCTGCTCAACAGGACATCCTTTCGAGCACAGTCATGGCGCCATCATGCGCAGAAGCAGACGCCTTCGCAACGGCTTTCATGGTTCTGGGCTTGAAGGAGGCAAAGAAAGTCCTGCAGAAACAACCGCAACTGGAAGCCTACTTCATCTACTCCGACAAGCAAGGCGAGTACCAAACCTGGTGTACGGAAGGGTTCAGAAAACTCATCATCAAATAAGCAGAATGCAAGACCTCAGCACTCGATATGCGCTCTTAACCCGACTGCCTTTGCTACAAGGAATCAACAGTAGGGAACTGCTTGGATGGGAGGATGCCTTGCGGCTCGATTTGGATGAGTTTCCCGCCTCGAACTTGCCGCTAATACGACAAGGTGACAATTGCTATCAGCTAATATATCTTGCTGAAGGAGAACTACATAGAGAACATCGTTCAAGTGATTATTTATATGCGATTCGTTCCACGCTTAAGGCTCCGGCCATCATCGAAGTGGATAGACTCTTCGGACTCAAGCCGGCATACGAACACACATATTGGGCAAAGACGGACGTCAAAATGCTGGGCATTCGAAAGAGCCTGCTCGACAGTCATTTGATGAAGAGCGAAGTGTTCCGACTCAACTTGCTCAACACCCTCTCGGCCATCGCTCAAAAGAGGGCTGCGGCACTCCTTCCCCGACGACTCGGAAGTGCGGAAGAGCGACTGAAAAACTTCATCCAGACTCTCTTTCCCGACCAAGAAGGCGAAGTGGAAGTTTGCATCAAGATGAAAGACTTGGCTCGATATATCGGCGACTCGCGCCTCATAACCTCGCAAATCCTGAATCGTTGGAACGAAGAAGGAAGCATCCAACTGGGGAGAGGACACTTCACAATAAAAGACATTCAGGCCTTCCTCAGAACGAGGCTCAGTTAAAATTAAAACGTAACACGTTACGATTGCAATCATAACACGTTAACTTTGCCAACTTAACACGTTAAGTTTACCTACGACACACGTTAAAAATGAACATACTGCTCGAACCTAAATTCAAGACGCCACACGAAACTGCTCCTTTCTCGCAAATAAGGCTGCAGGACTACGAGCCCGCCATCATAGAAGCGATGAAGCAGGAAGACGAAGCCGTTGCGGCCATCATACAAAATCCCGAGCCTCCGACGTTCGAGAACACGATTGCCGTGCAGACAGGCGAACTGCTGGAACGCGCCACAAGTCTCTTCTTCAACCTAGTGAGCGCCAACACTTCCGACGAAATGGACGAGCTTGCGCAAAAGCTCTCGCCAATGTTGACAGAGCATTACGCTCGCATTATGCACAATCCCGAACTGTTCGAACGCATCAAGAAGGTTTGGGAGAATCCGGGCAAACTGACTGACGAGCAACAGAAACTCTTGCAGGACACTTATGAGGGCTTTGTTCGTAGTGGTGCGCTCCTCAGCAAAGAGGATAAGGAGAAGTTTGCTGCGATTGAGACTGAGCTTGCGCAACTTGGCTTGCTTTTCAGCCAGAATGAACTCAAGCAGACCAACGACTTCGAGCTTCACATCACCAATCCTGAGGAACTTGCTGGCCTTCCCGACTCCGCAAAAGATGCCGCAACCTTGGCCGCAAAAGAGAAAGGCAAGGAAGGTTGGCTTTTCACCCTTCATGCCCCCAGTTATTTGCCTTTCCTCACCTTTGCCGACAACAGGGAACTGCGCAAGCAAATGTACCTCGCAAAGAACACAATCTGTTGTAAAGGAGACAGTTACGACAATCGAGAGATAGTTCGTCGCATCGTCAACTTGCGTCAGAAACTTGCCTCCATGCTTGGCTACAAGAGTTTTGCCGACTATGCTCTGAAGGACAGAATGGCTGGGACGGCTCCCCGAGTTAACGACCTCATAGAGAAGCTTTACGAGGCCTATATGCCTGTCGCAAAAGCCGAGCACAAAGAACTTGAAGAACTTGCAGGAACAACGCTAATGCCTTGGGATTGGGCATATTACAGCCATAAATTGCAACTCAAAAAGCATAACATCGATAGCGAAATGCTTCGTCCCTACTTCCAATTGCAGAAGGTTAAGGACGGCATCTTCGGACTTGCGACAAAGCTCTACGGCATCCAGTTCAAGCCACAAACAGAGATTGAGGTTTATCATCCGGATGTTCAGGCCTACGAGGTTTTCGACAAAGACGGAAGCTTCCTGGCAGTTCTATATGCCGACTTCTTCCCGCGTGCAAGCAAGCAAAGCGGGGCTTGGATGACAGACTACCAAGAGCAATATATCGATAAGGAAGGTAACGACCACAGACCTCATGTCAGCATTGTGATGAACTTCACGAAACCTACAGAAGACAAGCCTTCGCTGCTCACTCTAAGCGAGGTTGAAACCTTCCTTCACGAGTTCGGGCACGCTCTTCACAGCATCTTCTCGAAGGTGCATTACAAGGCACTTAGCGGCACGAATGTGAAGCGCGACTTCGTAGAACTGCCCTCGCAACTGATGGAGAACTTTGCCGTCGAGCCTGAGTTCCTTCACACCTTCGCTTTCCACTTCGAAACAGGAGAGCCCCTACCCGACGAACTCATCCAGAGGATTAGGGAAAGTCGCAACTTCCATTGTGGTTACGCTTGCACCAGGCAGCTCAGTTTCTGTATGCTCGACATGGCGTATTACACTCTAACAGAGCCACTTACGGACGATATCATGGCGTTCGAAAGAAAGGCAAAAAGCCGCACACAACTCCTGCCAGCCATTCCCGAGACAAACATGAGCGTTCAGTTCTCGCACATCATGAGCGGAGGCTATGCGGCAGGCTATTACAGCTACAAATGGGCAGAAGTGCTCGATGCAGACGCCTTCAGTCTCTTCCTCGAGAAAGGCATCTTCAATCAAGAGACGGCAACGCGTTTCCGCAAGGAAATCCTCTCGAAAGGCGGCACTCAAGACCCAATGAAACTCTACGTGAACTTCCGAGGAAAGGAGCCCGACATCAAGGCTCTCCTCAAACGAAACAACATACAAAACTGATGAAAAATCAAGAAAAGAAACAACACGACCTCGACCTCCGCTACTTGCGAATGGCACAGATTTGGAGCGAGAATAGCTATTGCGAACGACGCCAAGTTGGAGCGCTCGTCGTAAAAGACAAGATGATAATCAGCGACGGCTACAACGGCACGCCAAGCGGCTTCGAGAATGTCTGCGAGGAAAATGGTGTGACGAAGCCTTATGTGCTTCATGCCGAAGCCAACGCCATCACCAAGATTGCCCGAAGCGGCAACAATAGCGACGGCTCTACACTCTACGTCACGGACTCGCCTTGCATAGAATGTGCCAAACTCATCATCCAGGCAGGCATCAAGCGCGTCATCTACAGTCGCGAATATCGCCTCACAGATGGTGTTGATTTGCTTCGCAGAGCAGGCATTGAAGTGAAGTTCGTACCTATCGAAAACCAATAAACGCCCCACTCCATGAACCCAGAGAACAAGCATCGCTTTACGCCCCTATTCATTGCCATCGGCACCATTGCGGGCATCTTTATAGGCTCTTTCTACACCAGTCACTTCTCGGGAAGCCGACTGAACATCATCAATACAGGCACATCGAAGGTGGGCTACTTGCTCCAGCTCATCGACAACAACTATGTCGATACTGTCGACATGAATACGCTTGTAGAAGACGCCATGCCTCAGATACTTAGCGAACTCGACCCACACAGCAGCTACTTTGGTCCGAAGGAGGCAGAGGAGTCTATCGAGGACTTGAAAGGCTCCTTTAGCGGCATTGGCGTGCAGTTCACGATGGAACGCGACACCGTGAACGTAATGTCCGTCATCCATAGTGGCCCTGCGGAGAAGGTGGGCATCTTGGCTGGAGACCGTATTGTTACGGCCGATACAATGTCGCTCGTAGGCATGGAGAGCGAAGAGGTGATGAAGCACCTCAAGGGCCAGAAGGGTTCGAAGGTGAAGCTCGGCATCAAGCGTCACGGCACAAAGGATTTGCAGTACTTTACCGTCGTTCGTGGCGACATTCCTGTGGTCAGCGTAGATGCCTATTACATGATGGGCGATAAAACGGGCTACATTCGCGTCAAGAACTTCGGCGAGCAGACATATGCGGAGATGCTTGTCGCCCTTGCCGACCTCAATATGGAAGGCATGAAGCAACTCATTGTGGACCTTCGCGGCAATCGCGGAGGCTATATGCACATCGCCATTCAGATGGTTAATGAGTTCCTGCCTGCAGGCAAGCTGATTGTCTATACTGAGGGCCGCAAGAGTCCTCGCGAAGAGTTCCACAGCGATGGCAGAGGCACATTCCAGAAGCTCCCGATTGTGGTGCTTGTGGACGAAGGAAGTGCCAGTGCAAGCGAGATATTCGCAGGCGCCATTCAGGACAACGACAGAGGCACCATTATAGGGCGCCGAACCTTTGGCAAAGGCCTTGTGCAGCAACCTATGGAGTTCCGCGACGGAAGCGTGGTTCGCCTTACCGTTGCCCGCTACTATACCCCAAGTGGCCGATGCATCCAGAAGCCTTACGAGAAGGGGCATGGCGAGGAATATGATAACGACCTCATAGCCCGTTACGAGAGAGGCGAGTTCTTCTCGCAAGACAGCATCCATCAGGACGGCAAGCAATACGAGACAAGCATCGGGCGCATCGTTTACGGAGGTGGCGGCATCACGCCAGACATCTTCGTGCCCGAGGACACCACGGAAGTAACGTCCTACTATCGCGAGGCTGTGCTGACAGGACTCATCCGCCAGTTTGCCTTCGCCTATTCCGACGAGAACAGAGAAAAGCTTACAAAACTAAGAACGGCAGACAGAATGGAGCAATTCCTCAGGCGAGAGAACCTCTTGGAGAAGTTCGCGCGGTTCGGAGAGCAACACCAGCTGCGCCGTCGTAACCTCATGCTCCAGAAGAGTCGCCGCCTCTTCGAACGCAACATCTACGGCACCATAATATACAATGTAGGCGAGATGAAGGACTACCTCATGTTCCTCGGCAAGGACGACCCCGTTGTCCTCAAGGCACAAGAGATACTCGATAAAGGAGAATCGTTTCCAACAAAAAGTGAAGAATGAAGAGTGAAGAATTAAAAGATATATTGCTTTCAAGCGGTTCGCGCGTCGTCATTTGCACGCATGTCAATCCCGATGGCGATGCAATAGGCAGTTCGCTGGCCCTGAAGCATTTTCTCGAGAGGCACGGCAAGCAGGCAACAGTCGTCGTGCCCAACATCTTTCCCGACTTCCTGAAGTGGCTGCCGGGAGCCGAAAGCATCCTTGTCCACACCAAACAAGCGGAGCAGATAAAGCCCGTCGTAGAGGCTGCCGACCTCATCATTGTCTGCGATCTGAATCAGCCCAATCGTCTTGCAGGACTCGAAGAAGGCATCATGGCGAGCAAGGCGCCTCGCATCCTCATAGACCACCACCTCGACCCCGATACAAGTTTCTGCCAGGCCATCGTCTCCAAGCCCGAGATGTGCGCCGCAGCCGAGGTAATCTGCTCCTTGCTGAGCGAATGGGGCGAGTTGGACAACATCTCCTTCGAGGAAGCCACCTGCCTCTATTGCGCCATGATGTGCGACACAGGAGCCTTCTCCTTCAACTCCAATCGCCCCATCATCTACGAATATATCAGCCACCTTCTGGCTCGAGGCATCGACAAGGACCTCATCTATCGCAACGTCTTCTGGACCGCTTCCGAAGCACGCTTGCGCCTGCAGGGCTACCTGCTCTACGTCAACATGAAAGTCCTTCACGAACGCCACACAGCCATCATCACCCTCACAAACGAAGAACGCCGACTCTTCAAGGTGAAGAACGGCGATACGGAAGGCATCGTCAACATACCGCTGACAATGCTCGGAATCAAGCTAAGCGTCTTTATCAACGAAGACACAGAGCATCCTGGCATCATGAAACTGAGCCTGCGAAGTGTGGGTGACTTCCCTTGCGACCAGATGGCTTCGCGCTTCTTCAACGGAGGTGGCCACAAGAACGCCAGTGGCGGCAAGCTTCAGTGCACGATGCAGGAAGCTGTGGAAAAGGTTAGGTCAGCAATCGACAGCTACGCCGAAATGCTGAAATAGCGCACTCTTATGCTGGGCAAGAGCCATGCATAGCAGCAAAGCCGATGACGCCCAGAATAGCGATGATTGCGTAGATAATCAGAGCGATGATGGCAAGGATGCCATAGAACTTCAGATAACTGCGCATACCAGCGAAACCGCGAGCCAACTTCTCTTCGCTGCCAGTAAGGCAAGCAGCCTTCGTATTATTGGCAAACTGGAAGCCCTTCACCAGAGGATAGAGCATGATGAGGCCAAGCACCAGATAGAAGATGCCGATAAAGAGGCCTACGTTACCTGCACAGGGAGGAACAGGTCCAGCCTGAGGAGCACCTGGGAAGCAAGCGCCGAACTTCTCGCCAAGCACAATCATAGCTATGCCAACGGCAAAGAGGATAACCAGACCGATAGCATAGAGCACCAGGAGGAACTTTGCCCACTTTGCAGAGCTAAGCAAATCAGCCTTCATTGTTTCGTCAACAACCATTCCAGTCGTCTTGATTTCTTCTTCCATAACACAAAAAGTTTTTTAATTAATACTGAGTTTTTAGTCTCTCTGCTTGCAAAGTTAGGATTTTTTCTTGAAACCGCAATACATTTTAGCAGAAAAGTTAAAAGATAGAGGACTCCCACAAATGCGAGGGCCTGTCAGTTTCTGGTCTTTTGGAGGAGCACAAAGGCTTCGGCAACGGAGCACTCGGACTCCCTGCCTCTGAATTTCTCCATGTCGTTGTGCCATTTGTCGATAATCTCTTGCGGTTTCTGGCTCTCATGGCATAACAGAGCCTTATGTTTCTGCTCCACGACCGACTCAATGTTCACATACGAATTAGGCGTGAAATTTCTGGTTTGCTGCCCCAGTTCCGCTTCGTAGTAATACAGGTCGCAGTTCCTACCGCTGTGCTTCCATGCATCTAGCACGAGTGCCGAACAGTTCCGGTGGTCGCGATGCAGTTCGATGGGCCAGTGCGTGAAAACCACGTCGGGCTTCTCCTCTTCAATCACCTGCAGCATTTCCTTATAACGTTCCGCGTTTATTTCGGACTGGCCGTCGATTTGCGTCATCAGACGATACTTGACGCCCATGACCTTGCAGGCTTCGATGAGTTCCTGGCGGCGGATTGATGCAGCCTCGTCGAGACTAGCTCCTTTTATGCCTCTCTCGCCAGAAGTAAAATACACGCTGACTACTTCGCAACCTTGATTCTGAAGCAGAATCATTGTGCCTCCAGCGCACGATTCGTTGTCGTCGGGATGCGCACCGATGAACAGCGCTTTTTTGTAGCCCTTGTCGAGGGGTGAGTTCTGTGCTTGTCCCAAGGCAGGGAAAAACAGGGACAACACACACAGGGTAATGATGGACTTCTTCATATTCGTGATTATTTAAGGTGAATAACTCTTTTATTTGAAAGCCGATAATGTCGGACGCCCAACCCATGAACGCGGTGTAGTGAGTCCGAAGATATGGGCGATGGTAGCTGCGGTGTCGAATTGCATCATCGGCTCGTCGATGACACCTCCTTGTTTGATGCGCTTACCGCAAATGATAAAGGGAGTCTCCAGTTCGGCGAGCGTCTTGCCTCCGTGTCCCTTATTGATGCCACCATGGTCTGCGGTGACGATAATGATTGTATCATCATAGATGCCAGCATCCTTCAGAGCCTGCACAAGTCGCCCTATTTGAATGTCGAGTCGCGCCAGGGTTTTGTAATACTCAGGCGTATCGTGCCCATCCGCGTGCCCTGTGTGGTCAAGCTGGTCCCAACAAACAGCCAGCAGCGTTGGTTTCTTCTCTACGATAAAACGTTCTGCCATCTCGCAGAGTTGCTCGGGCTGTTTCTCCCAATCCTTAGCCAGGTCGAAGTTGTCGATAGCCATAGAGTCTACCACATGCTTGATGCCGTCCCATTCTGCCAGACAGCCCGTCACAGCATCAGGTCGAGCCTCGCGCAGCAACGAGAAGATTGTGGGGAAGATGCCACTCCGACAGAGTTCCACCGACGGAATCTCCGGTTTGCGTGAGTTCCATTCGGTATAGCCGTGCAGTTCGGGGCAAGAGCCATTGAACATCGAAGCCCAGTTGACGGCCGAGCTTGAGGGCAGTACGGCGCGTTTATGCTCGGTATAGCTGCCCTGCTGCATGAGCAGGCGGATGTTGGGGATGTCGTTGGCTTTAGCGAGACTATAACTTCCCCAGCCATCGATGCCGACGACCAGCACATGGCCTGCCTTAGGTTTGGGGCGTGAAGCTAAAATAGTTGAGGGGATAGCAGCTAACAAAAGGCACAGCAAAAACAAGTTTTTTCTTTTCATATATTTATATATTATGTTTGTGCAAAGTTACGATTAATTGCCGAAACCGCAAAGGAAAAAGCGAAAAAAAGAAGGCTCCCACGAATTGCGAGAGCAGGGGTTTTCTTTGTCTGCAGTTACGAATGCAATCGTAACGTGTTACGTTGGCAAAGTTAACGTGTGATGTTTGGCATCGTGACTGCAGTCGTTGGGCAGGGGATGCAACATGTAACATATAAACGTTACAAAAAACACAGACTGTCCCTACCTGATTTATGGTCAAGTATATTATATATACTTGGATAAAAATCCTCAGGGTACACTCCCTTATAAATGTAACGTATATATGTAACATTTACAATTTTTATTCGTACCTTTGCATCTGGAGGAAAAGATATGATACTAACGGTAACAGCCATTCAGTTTCAGTTGGCGCCAGACGAACGCGAAAAAGACAAGCGTGTCAAGGTGGTAGAGGAGTTCTTAGCAGGTCTCAGGAAGGGGCAAGAAGTCATGTTGACGGCAGAGCCTGAGAATCCCGTAGATGCTCAGGCAATTGCGGCTTATATTGACTTCAAGCGCATCGGTTATCTAAGTAAAGAGAATACGGAAATGGCCTACCCTCTTCTTGATGAGGATGGTTTGTGCAAAGCCACTATCGACCATCACGACAACCATCTGACTCTCTATGTCAGTGTCCCCCATGCCCCTCAGGAATCGGTTGTCTCCTGCCAGTATGAACGCACCTTGCCCGAGAGTCCGCTCGGCATAAGCTTTAGACTGGATTTCATGGAGCAGGAAAGCCAATTGCAACTGGTGGCTAAATGCCTGACCAGGCTTAAGGTCTGCAAGGAGAATCTGCCCGAAATCCTCCGACTGGCTAAGCAGTACTGCTCGATTTTATGCCTGTCCGTCTGCCGCGAAGATGCTCTTTGGATAGGCAGCATAGACAAGATGCTCGACAAGATATGTCTGAGCCGAGATGAGTTGGGCTTGGAGGCAGAAGAGGCGGCTGAGTTCGCGCGTTTATATAATAAGGTACACGAGGCTGTGGGCGATTTGCATTGCACGCACGAGCACATGCCCGAACAGATTTTCACCCAGCACCTCGACAGAATTCGCAGCAACAAGCGCATCTTGGAGTCTTTCTTCAAGAGATATTGCGAGATGTTCTTGGACGGAAAAGACTTTGGCGAAGCAGACGACAAGAAGATAAATACAGAGCGCGAGAGGCTGCGTGGCTGGCTTAAGAGCATGAAGTGGAGCGAACTGCGTAATCCCGACAACTTGCGGATGATGGGTTATCGGGTGAACTACCTTCGCCTCTCCCGTCTGGAACTCTACGACCTCTACGGCGTCCTGCTTCTGATAGAGAGGCTGAATCCCTCCAGCCACAAAGCGGCCACAAACAGCATCTTGATGTCGGAACAGGCGATGGTGTATTGGAAACGGCTGGAGGAGCACGGCTTTGTCGATGCAAAGTTCAAACTGCAGGAAAGCACTACCCGCCAGCAAGCCATGCTTATTGCCGACATCTTTGCCGAGAAGCTGGGCATCAAATCCAAATGGAAGACTTTCGAACGTTTCTGGGGCATCAAGAACCTGGCTCAGGAGATGTACCATTATCAAGAGACTGGCATCATTTCTTCGCGAGAGAAAGAAATAACATCCATCTTCAGGGAATGATGTAACCTGCTGATTGTCAGCGAAACTTACCCCTATATAGGAGCGACTATAGCCCCTATATAGGGGATTTTTGTTTGCAAGTTGTCGTACCTTTGCAGGCAGAAACGCTGAAGGTGCACATTCGGCGAGAGAGTGAAAACATTTTTAACCAACAAAAAAAGATTTATATGACAGAACTAAAACAACAAGACCTCTTCCAGGAATGGGACGAGGAAACCGAAAAAAGAGAATGGAATCCCCTGGATCAAATCATGGCGATTGCCAGACTCGAAGAAGCAAATGAAGGTCCCCAAACAGACTTCGACCCCAAGGAAATAGAGGAAGTGACGGGACTGACAGAACAAAACCTGAAAGCTTTCGACCTCTGTGTGAAAGAGGCCGGACTGAAACAGGAAGAGATGGACATCTGGGGAGTTCACAACTGGCACAGCAACCTCTTGGCCGTACTCTCTGTTGGAGTGGGAAAACTGATGAGCAGAGATCAGCTCTTTGCGGTTGTTAGAAAACGACTGCCAAACTATGCACAGACAAAAGACTGCGTGACTCTCATCAACAACTTCTACGACAAGTACGATTCCGAGAGAGAGTACATGAGTGCAAATCTGCGAGGCATCAATGCGATGGCTCAGACCCCTGCAGAAGCCACGAGCGAAGACGACCGCGAACTGGACAAACTGGCAGAAGGCTGGAATCCACCACAATTGCCCAACAGATTACCACGACTCATCCAGCTCCTCGTCAAACCCTTCCCGAAGCAGTATCACCCCATGCTCACCATCGCTGCTTGCGTCGTTCTCGGTAGCATCGCCAGCCACTATCGTAGCATCTACCTCGACGGCCGTACAATCGCAGCCAACCTCTATGCAGCCATCATTGCCGGCAGCGGAATGGGCAAGAGCTGGGTTACGGAACTCTTCGAAATAATGTGCAAGAACACTCTGCGAGACTGGGACAAGAAGGAATGGGCCAAAGAACGCGAGAACAAGGAAGAACGCGACAAGAAAGCCAATGTCAAAGACAGGCCGCCAAAGTACCATCCCCGCTTCCGAATCATGGAAACAATGTCGAAAACATCCTTCCTCGAAGTGCAGACAAACCTCGGCGATAACGGCATGATGCTCTGCAACTACACGGAAAGCGACGAACTGGTAAACGCAACCCGACTGCAGTTCTCGAACATCTCCGTCCTGCTCAGAAAAGCGTGGGACCTGAGCATACATCAGCAATACTACATGAGCGATGCATCGTGCAATACCCAATGCCGACTCTGTGCCGCCATTCTGCTTACAGGTACGTCCAGATCTGTGCTCGGCCGTCTCTTCTCGGACACGGAGAACGGCATGATGCAACGCTTCATCCCAATGATAATGCCACGACTGAAACGAACCTTCCGTCCACCTACCCTCTCCCCTCTTTCAAAAGACGAAGAAGCCGAAAGAGATGCCTTGCTCATGAATCTATGGCAAAAAGACTTGGCACTGGAAGATGGCACTCAAATGCTCGAAATGCCCAAGACTCACAAAGCGGTGCAGGCATGGTACGACGGCATAGAGGAGCGCTACAACGACGGCGAACTCTCGGAGGCAGAAGCAAACCTCTCGCATCGAGTCGGTCAGTTCATGCAAAGAGCCGCAATCCCATTCGTGGCACTCTATGGCGAAGAGCAGAAAGAAGTGCTCGACCTGATACGATGGCTCGGCAACTTTGCCTACTACAACATCTGCCACCTCTTCGAGGCTCGCGTCAACAAGGACATGAAGGAATCGGACGAAATGCTCCTCCAGCACATCGACGGCCGCGTCAAAGCACTGCCACTGCTCGATAATCTTCCCGAAACATTCACCGTCAAACAATTCAAGGAAGAACGAGTCCGCAAAGGACAAAGCGAAAACGTCAGGACACTCCTTAGCCGCTACAGCAAAAGCGGCAGAATACAAAGAGTGGACAGAGGCGTCTATCGGAAAATAAAGTAAATGTTACATATAAACGTTACATATAACACAGACTGTACCCTTACCCTCCCCCACTTTTAGCTATGATTGTTTTCCGACACTTTTCTCCCTTATCTCTTGCAGGTGAGGGAGTTTTTTCATAAATTTGCACACAGATAACTCAAAAACACGCAACCATGAAAAAGATAATTCTACTATTTCTTCTAGCTATTTTACAGCCTGTGTGGGCAAGTGCCGAGGATATAACCATTGATGGGTTGAATTACTATCTGTATTTAGATTCGCATAAAGCAGCATTAAGAGAGGGCACATGGACTGGCGAACTGAACATTCCTTCTGAAATCGAATACAATGAAGAAGCGTTTGTCGTAAATAGTATGTGTTTGCATGCATTCGTTTATAGTCCCAATATAACAAAGGTAAAAATACCCAAAACCCTAGTGGAAATTCTTCATTATTATCCCTATGATCTTGGTGACGATGAAGAACCGATAACAGGGGAAGGTAATCCCATATACATGAATCCCTTTCCGGAATGTACCGCTCTTGAATCAATTGAGGTGGACGAGGAGAATCCCAGTTTGAAATCCGTCGATGGAGTACTCTACAGCCAAGATGGAGTAGGAGAATACTATTATGGATACAATACTTATTGTGGGACTGGACTATATTGTTATCCTAAAGGGAAAAAGCAAGAAGCGTACGCTATCCCAGAATCTGTAGAGTGGATTGGTGGAAATGCTTTCTCTCACAATCAATATCTTACTACGCTGACAATACCGAGCAGCATAAAACACATTTGCTATGATGCAATCTCTTATTGCAGTAATTTGAAGGATGTATACTGCAAAGCAGAAAATGTCCCCACCGCATGGGATAATGCATTCAAAGAAACCCCTATCTCTTCTGCAACTCTTCATGTGCCCGCAGGTTCTGTAGATAAGTACAAAGCGACTTCTCCTTGGAAAGATTTCGGAACAATCGTCGGTATTCCTGAAGAATACTATCCTGAGGGAACAAAGTGGACAGAGATTCGTCTGGACACTTTGAAGTATAACAGTTGGTATTCAAAGGTTGGAGAAGATTGGGTGCCTAATTATGAAATAATTGAGTATCGTGTACAGGGAGAGTATGGAGAAGCGAGTGATAACTATTGGAATGCACCTTATAAATGCGTATATACCAACAGCTCGGAATGGACAGACTCCCTCACACTCCTGATATCAGAAGGAGAAATCAATGGACTCCCCACAGGAGTTTTGGTAACGGTTCTGGACGTTGACCAACCTCTTTGCCCTAGTTCATATCTGTTTGAATGGGAAGTCGGTACAATGATTAAATTTAAGGATATATTAGCTGCCAACATGCCGGCTATATTTCCTCCTGACCTGTTTGATTTCGGTATCGTTGAAGAAATAGAAGTAGAGGACTTTGGAGGAGTAAGACCACTAAAGTATTCTGATGTAAAAGGTGTTCGTATGATTCAAGGTATTGGCGTGGCAACGTGGAATGATGGTGAATGCATTTTCGGCCCGTTAGACCCTTATAAAGCTTTACCCACGCCTCATGAGGAATCACGCCACTACCGTTCTATGCTAGTTCATTTCGAGCGGAACAACGAAGTGCTTTACGATGTCTGGCCTAAAAAGGAAATCCC
>JAFYNL010000054.1 GCA_017548075.1 Bacteroidaceae bacterium
AAAAACGAAGAAACCAAAGGCGAAACCGCAACCTTCCATACACCCGAGCATCGTTACTATGGTTTCACTTTCTTTGCTGAGACTGACCAGTTCTGGACAGAAGCCATCGGAAAAGAAGTCAAAGACATAACGTTAGAAGACGTCATGGACTATCTCGACAGCCAAGGCGTCTATCCCGAAGCAAAGCGCGACAACAACTACGAATCGGAGAACAATCTCCTCTACCAGTTTATCACATATCATCTGTTACCAGAACGATTGCCCGCCAACAGACTCGTTTATCACTACAACGAGAAAGGTTACGACATAAATAAAAAGGTTCCATCTGTACCAGTCATGGAATACTACACAACGATGGGCAAGCGTCGCCTCATGAAAATCTTCGAGAGTAAGGAAAGTAACGGAGTATATCTCAATCGCTTCCCCAACCTCGACGACGAACGCCGCGGCACTTATCAGGAACTCTCTTGCGACCCAGACAAAGAAGGCATTGCCATCGGCGAACCCAACCTTGAGGGAGAAAACAACATACGAAACGGCATCATCTATCCCATCGACAAGCTGCTCTGGTATAGCGACGATACGCGCAACAACCTGCAGAAGCAACGCATCCGTTGGAGCGTGCCAAGCATGTGGCCAGAGTTCATGAACAACGACATACGTTGCTCTGAAATCACCGACGAAAAACACAAGAATGTCTATATTCCTAACGATGAAGAATACAAGTACCTCGAGGACGTAGACATCTCGAAAGACACTCGATTCAACTATTGGACAGGCCGAGGCAATGGCTGGCAAAATATGCAAGGCGACGAGATGACCATACGTGGCCTGACAGACTGCACAATGCGTCTGCCGCCCGTTCCGCGTCGTGGAACATACGAGTTCCGCTTCGCCATTCAGTGCGGCGGTAGCATGCGTGGTATGGTACAGTTCTACTGGGGCAACAAAAAGGACAAACTCGCTGCTATGGGTATCCCTCTTGACCTTCGTCAAAGTGCCGATAATACGTTGCACACCTCAGGTGGTAACGTTAAAAGTGACATCGGTTATGAAAAAGATACTGACGACGACGACTTCAATGCTGAGGTCGACAAACGTCTGCGCAACAACGGCTTCATGAAAGGCTGCAACCAGTACTGCGCAGGTGGCCCCGGAACTGCAACCATGATGCGCCTCTCTGACATCTGTGTCCGTCGCATCCTCTTCCGTGAAACGATGGATCCAGACGAAACATACTACATCAGGTTCAAGACTGTGATGGACGACGACACACGCTTCTTCTACATGGACTACTTGGAGTATTGTGCTAAGGACGTTTACGACAATCCTGAAAAGCCGGAAGACATCTGGTAAACAGATTCGAAACACAAAGCGTTTGAACAATAACAGAAAAGGCGCGCCATTCACGGCACGCCTTTTTTATGTTTATCTTTGACTACTTACGGTTGAAAAGTTTACTCCAAAAGCCCTTTTTCTTCTCCTTACTGCCGTAACCATAGCCGTAGCCGTATCCGTAACCATAGCCATATTTCTTACTCTTAGCACGACTGTCGTTGATAACGATGCAGAGATGGTTAAAGATCTTCTCTTGGTGCAGACGTTCCAACTCGGGAAGATAACGACGATCGACCTTTGTCTCGCGTAATACATAAATAGTAAGGTCTGCTACACGATTGACAATACCAGCATCGGCAACAACTTGCGCAGGCACATTATCTATAATTACATAATCGTAAAGCTTCTTGAGTTCCTCGATAAGCTGTTCCAAGCGGTCGCTCATAAGCAGTTCCGTTGGGTTGGGAGCCATAACGCCTGCAGGCAAGATGTCAAGGTTGCATTCCTTACTCTTATTAACTATCAGGCTGCTAACATCGTCGATATTGCCAGAAAGATATGACGTAAGACCGACGTTGCCACCCATAGAAGCCAAACGACTTCTGGTACGTTTGCGGATGTCGGCATCTATAAGAACAACCTTCTTACCCGTCAGGCCGAGAGTTGCCGCAAAGTTTCCGCTGATGAATGTCTTTCCTTCGCCTGGCATCGTGCTTGTAAGCATAATCACTCGAGCGTCCTTATTGATGAAAGGCATATTGAAACGTATCATACGGAATGCCTCAGCAAGAGCATCGTCCTTGTCGCCATCGACAACAATCTCGGAGTCGTTAATGCTGACTTGACTATGGGGAACTTCGCCAAGGATAGGAATGGTTGTGAACTTCTCAATGTCTTTGCGTCCACGAACTGTAGTGTCGAAGAGTTTCTTTATCTGGAAGAAGGCAAACGGCACAACAATTCCGATGAGCAAAGCAAGAAGCATGATGACTTTAGTTCGCGGAGCTATAGGAGAACGGCTGCCGAAAGGCTGCTCTACGACGCGAATGTTTGCCTCTGTAATAGCAAGTTGAAGAGCCGTTTCCTCGCGCTTGTTAAGCAGATAAGTATAGAGCGTCTCCTTGATGGTTTGTTGGCGAGCAATATCGATGACTTGCTTTTCCTTCTGAGGTACAGACTGGAGGCTACCCATAAGACCTGCTTCTTCTTTTCTTGCCTTATCAACCTGAAGCTTTAGACTTGCGCTGTAACCCCTAAGTGAAGCAAGTATCGCAGTCTTCATCTGCTCGAGGTTTTTATCCAAATCAACGATGGTGGGACTATTCTCAGAAGAGTTTTCAGAAAGACGATTGCGCTGGAGCAACATCTGATTGTAGTTGCCAATCTGTGTCGTAATACCTACATCGCTGATGCCGCCCATTGTAGGAATCAGGTTATTACCTTCAACGTTCTGAGAAAGGTAATCAACCAAGTACTCGACCATAGAGTATTGCGTTTCAGCCTGTATGGTGCGTTGACGGGCAGTATTGCTTTGAGCTATGAAGGCGTCGCTGCTTGCCTTGATATCTACAAGGCCGCTGTTTTGCTTGAAGTCTGCCATCTGACCTTCCACCTGACTCAATTCGTCATGAATCAAGCCGATGCGATCCTCGATAAAAGCAGATGTGCTCTTTGCCATCTGGTTCTTATCCTCGATGATACTCTGCTTGTAAGCATCAAGCAAGCCACTAAGAATATCGTCTGCCCTTTGAATGTTTGTATCAGTACAAGTGATGCGAACCAAAGTACTTTCCTTGTCTATCTCACCACTCGTCACCTTATTATAAAGTATTATCGCGGCGTTCTCCACGCTGATACGCTGTACTCCAACACTCATACCTACGAAATCTGCAAGCTGACCTTCCATAGGAGTTGCAATGAAGTTGCCAAATGGAGTCTTCACAACCTTTCCCCACTCCACCTTTGCCGTAAAGTCGGACTTTTCCATAGGAATGCCGAACTTGACGTTCGAGATAGTTCCTCCTCGACTGTTCTCGATGTTAAGGAGGAAACTTGCAGGAACTGTGAAATCTGTGATGAAATTTACTGTGAAGGGACGATCGTTATAAAGTGATACATTACGCAAGCCTGAGCGGATGTTATACATGACATCGAGCTGGAGATTCTTTGCAACCTCTTGAGCAAGTTGGAAAGAGTGAAGGATATAAACCTCGTTTTTCACACTTGCTCCAGCAAGGACGCCATTGAGTTGCATCAATGCATCGGTACTTATGTTGGAACGTCTGCCTCCACCACCTTGCGAGCTATCGTCTTTGACAAGCATAACTGCTTGACGCTGATAGACTTTATTCTTCGTAGCGAGGAACAGCCTTGCAGCTGCCAAACAGAGTATTACGGAAATAAGAAACCAGAACCAATTGGCGACAAAGGTATCGAGGATGTCGCGGAAAGTTAAGGTTTCTTCAATGCCTGTATTCTTGCGTCTGCGGCTTCGAGCTGACTGATTATTGTTGTTTACTTCCATAGATATTATCGTTTAAGTGCAACAATAAGAGAAACAACGCTGACCACCATACCTACAACTGTGCTACCAACTGACAGCCAAGTGTAGCTGGTACTACCCTTTACACGCTGGCTCTTGTTGGGCTGAACATAGATGACGTCATTTTGTTGCAGGTAATAAGCAGGCGAATTGAATACGGCCTGGTTGTCAAGCAAGTTGACCTCGTATGCTCTTCTCTGCCCGTTCTCTTCGCGAATGACAAGAACATTGTCGCGATAGGCACTATTCGTCAGGTCGCCAGCCTTTCCGAGAGCTTCCAGAATGGTAAGGCGTTCGCCTTGGTAAGTCTGTGTGCCTGGGGTCTTCACATCGCCCATAACGGTCACTTTGAAGCTCATTATCTTAGTGTTGACTACTGCATCGTTGATGTAACCCTCGTCTATCATACGCTTTTGAACCATCGAAGAGACTTCGTTGGTAGTCATACCTCCGACATGAAGCGTGCCAAAGATGGGGAATTCAATGTTTCCTTCCTTATTAACCTGGAAATAGGATACGCCAGAAGTCACGTTGACTGTGTTCGTACCCGTTGTTGAGTTGTTGCCGCCACCTATAAGCGTATTGTTGTTGAAGCGCTGAATAAGTTCGACATCCTTACTTGCAACAGAGATGGCAAGCTGGTCATCAGGCTGGATATGCAGTTCAAAATAGTCTTTGATGCTTTGAGGCACAGCATAATCCTGAGTTGCTCCTTGCAAATATATCATCTTCTTGTTTGAAACGCAAGAAGTTGTAAGCGCTAAGCACAAAGCACAGGTTAATAAAGATAATGTGGTCTTTTTCATTCTTTAGTTATATGTTTGCGAGCACAAAATTACTAAAAATTTATCACACAGACGCTTTTTAGTGAAAAAAAACCACTTATTCTTCCTTTTATAACACAGAAAAAGGTAACTTGCACCCGATTTGCCCCAGCAAAGAACACTTGGCATCTATGAAAAAGTACTATTTCCTCCTTTGTCTGTGTCTGTTTGCTTGTTCCATTTGCATAATGGCTCAAGGACAAGTTCGAGGCAATGCTTCGTATTATGCCGACAAATTTCATGGCAGACGGACTGCAAGTGGAGAGATATATAATAAGGATAGTATGACTTGCGCGCACTTGAAATATCCTTTTGGAACCATCCTGAAAGTGCGGAATCCACAGAATGGCCGAACCGTTTATGTGCGCGTTACTGACCGCGGGCCTTACATAAAACATCGAATTATCGACTTGAGCAAAGCCGCAGCTCGAGAGCTGGACATCATTCGTACTGGCTTTGCTTTGGTGGAGATTACGCCTCTCAACTCCTTTGACATTCCTCTCAGAGTGGAAGAAAACGGCGAGTCGGAGACTCCAGAACTCAATCTTATGTTCGCTCCACCCATCACTTTCCCTGAACCAATCTGGGAATGCGACTCAATAAAAGTGGCAGATAAACTCAAAAATCTGACCTCTTCCTGGACTTTTCCAAAGCCTTGATTTTCAGAACATTTAGGTGCATCACAAAAGTTCGCCAGTTAAGTTGCCAAAGTTAACGTGCTACGTTTGTGATTTTAACGTGTTAAGTTGGGCAACGTAACTGCAGTTGTTTGCCATCGTAACTGCAGTCATATTTTCCGAAGGCAGATTCCCTTCAATTTTCGACCTTGCTGAAGAGGTCCGACAACTGCTCAGCAACAATAGAAGGAGAAGCTTTGCGCTGAACAATCTCAGCAAATTTTCGAGAAGGCGAAATGTTCATGACCTTCTTCATCTTCTCTGCCAAACCACGAGCATCTGCAATTGGAGCAAAAAGGCACGCTTCTGGAATGCGAACAGTAGGTGGAATGCATTCTGTGCTAACTGCAGGAATGCCTGTAGAAAGGGCTTCGAGCAGGACAAGAGGCTGTGCCTCGCTTCTACTTGGAAGGACTAAAGCATCACATTTCCAAAGCAAATCTCGAACGCCTTCCTTATTCAAATGCCCATACAAATGCACACCTTTTCTGTCGGCAAAAAGCTTTCGAACAGCCTGAGAATCAGTCCCTTGCCCCGCTATATGCAGTTCCACCTCTTCAGGTAAATACTTGATGGCTTCTGCAAGAACATCATAACCTTTGCCATAAATATCGGCAATTGCTAACTGGCAAAAGCGGAAAGGACGACCTGAAAGCGGCTCTCGCTCTCGATAAGCAAAGAAATCTGTGTCGACAATATTCGAGATGGGCTGATAGCGATAAGCTTTTCCGAAGTAAGGAGCAAGGTCGTCCACAAGTTCTTGGCTGACAGGAATGACACATTTGGCTTCCTCATAAGCCTCTTGCATCCTGTCTTTCAACCACTTATGCCTTGCCCATCCTTTGCCGAAATCTCGTTCGAAGAGTCCAGACGAAATGTGTTCGCTAATATAATAAGGTATGTCGAATCGCTCAGAAATAGCCTTCGCTGCCAAACCTGCGCTCTTGCAACATTGAGCATGAAGCACATCAGGCTTTCCAAAACGACGGATATATCTCTCAACAGCCTTTTCGCAAAGGCCAGTCCAACGATTGATATTAAAGCGGACCGCCTTTGGAACAGCCCGCATATAATAGGAAAAAACTTCCACACCCTCAATCTCCTTTCTTTCCTCTCGCCAAGGTGCAGTAAGATAGTACGCATAATCTTTGGAAACGCCAAGTTCCAAGACACTCACAATGCGCACTTCATGTCCCTGTGCCTTTAAGGCTTTTGCCTGCTCCAAGCAGAACAAACCTCCATGAGGCGGGAAGAAAGAAGGGAGTTCAAGGATGTGCATCTTCTCTTTAATACTCGTTCCAGCTCTTTATGCTCAAGTCCTCGACAGACAATGTGCAGAAGGCTTCGATGAAAGCACTTGCGAGACGAGCGTTTGTGATGAGAGGAATGTTGTGATCGATGGCACCTCGACGAATCTTGTAACCATTGGTAAGTTCGCGACTGGTACGATTCTTGGGGATGTTCACAACAAGGTCGAACTTGTGCTCTGCAATCATCTTCATCACATTTTCCATGCCTGGCTTGTCTTCATCAGGCCAGCTTACGGCAATTGCTTTCGCGCCATTCTCGTTCAGGAAGTTAGCTGTGCCCTCACTCGCATAGATAGTGTAGCCGGCTTGTGTCAGCATACGAGCGCCATCGAGCATAGCCACTTTCTCCTTCGTACCACCACTACTTATCATAACTCCCTTATCCTTGCTGGGAATCTTATAGCCCGTAGCAATCATACTGTTGAGCAAAGCCTCTTCGAAGCTATCGCCAAGACAGCCAACCTCACCAGTCGAACTCATGTCGACTCCCAAGATTGGGTCGGCATTCTGCAAGCGAGCAAATGAGAACTGACTGGCTTTCACGCCAATATGATCGATATCGAAGGCACTCTTATCCGGCTTTGTGTAAGGAGCATCAAGCATGATGCGAGTTGCCGTCTCGATGAAGTTGCGCTTCAAAACCTTGCTGACGAAGGGGAAGGAACGACTTGCACGAAGGTTGCACTCGATGACTTTCACATCCCTACCTTTTGCAAGATACTGGATATTGAATGGTCCGCTAATGTTCAACTCCTTAGCAATTGCGCGACTCATCTTCTTAATCTGTCGAGCTGTAGCAAAGCTAAGTTGCTGAGCAGGGAAGACCATCGTGGCATCACCCGAGTGAACACCAGCATATTCAACGTGCTCCGAGATTGCATATTCCACGATTTCTCCGTTTGTGGCAACTGCGTCGAACTCAACCTCATTTGTTTCCGTCATGAACTTACTTACGACAACTGGATATTCCTTGCTGACCTCGCTTGCCATTTGAAGGAAGCGTTCCAGTTCCTCATCCGTATAGCAGACGTTCATAGCTGCACCTGAAAGGACATAAGAAGGACGGACCAAAACGGGATAACCCACTTCGTCGATGAACTTCTTCACATCCTCCATGCTCGTCAAAGCGCTCCATCTTGGCTGATCTATGCCGAGCTTATCGAGCATAGCAGAGAACTTGCCGCGATTCTCAGCACGGTCAATGCTGACGGGCGAAGTGCCGAGGATGGGCACACTCTGTCGGTAGAGCTTCATTGCAAGGTTGTTTGGAATCTGTCCACCAGTGGAAACAATCACGCCTCGAGGTGATTCAAGATCGATCACATCCAACACTCTCTCGAAAGACAACTCGTCGAAGTACAGACGATCACACATATCATAGTCAGTCGAGACAGTTTCCGGGTTGTAGTTTATCATGATGCTCTTGTAACCGAGCTTACGAGCAGTCTGAATTGCGTTGACCGAACACCAGTCGAACTCAACGCTTGAACCGATACGATAAGCACCACTTCCGAGCACGATAACTGACTTCTCGTTCTTGTAGAAGTTGATGTCGTGACCTTCTACGGCGTAGGTCATATAGAGATAGTTCGTGAGGTCGGGATGCTCGCTTGCAACTGTAGGAATGCGCTTCACAGTAGGCAAGATGCCGAGCTTCTTGCGATAGGCGCGAACCGCCAAGTTCTCTTTCTCCATATTGCCTGTGTGAACGTTGAGAACACAACGAGCAATCTGGAAATCACTAAAGCCAAGAATCTTTGCTTTGGTGAGGACATCGGCTGGGACATCTTCAATCGCATTGTAAGTCTGCAGTTTATGTTCGAAGTCGACGATGTTTTTCATCCTTTCGATGAACCATTTATCTATCTTCGTCAACTCCTCTATGCGCTCCACAGAATAGCCTTCTTCGAGTGCCTGAGCAAGAGCAAAGATGCGAAGATCCGTAGGATTAGCGAGTTCTTCATCAAGGTTCTCGAACTTCACATGGTCGTTACAAACGAATCCATGCATGCCTTGACCAATCATACGCAAGCCCTTCTGAAGCATTTCCTCGAAGGAACGACCGATACTCATGATTTCGCCAACGGACTTCATGCTGGAGCCAATCTTGCGGCTCACACCCGTAAACTTGGTGAGGTCCCAGCGAGGAATCTTGCAAATCAAGTAGTCGAGCGAAGGAGCAACATAAGCACTATTCGTAGTTCCCATTTCGCCAATCTGGTCGAGGGTGTAGCCGAGAGCTATCTTCGCTGCCACAAAAGCAAGAGGATAGCCGGTTGCCTTACTTGCAAGAGCAGAAGAACGGGACAGACGAGCGTTGATCTCGATGATTCTGTAGTCGTTTGTCTCTGCGTTGAAGGCAAACTGAATGTTGCACTCACCCACGATATTCAGGTGACGAACGCACTTGATTGTGAGTTCCTGAAGCATCTTAACCTGCTCGTCTTTCAGCGAACAAGTAGGAGCTACCACAATACTTTCGCCGGTATGAATGCCGAGAGGATCGAAGTTCTCCATCGAAGCAACCGTGAAGCAATGGTCGTTAGCGTCGCGAATGCACTCGAACTCTATCTCCTTCCAACCCTTCAGGCTCTCTTCTACTAGCACTTGAGGAGCGAAAGTAAAGGCACTCTCTGCAATCTCCTTGAAGGTTTCCTCGTCCGGACAAACGCCGCTACCCAAACCACCAAGAGCATAAGCCGAGCGAATCATGATGGGATAGCCGATTCGACGGGCAGTTGCGATGGCTTCATCGAGTGTTTCACAAGCATGACTCGTTGGCACTTTCAGGTCAACCTTGCCAAGTTCTTTGACGAAGAGGTCGCGGTCCTCAGTATTCATGATAGCCTCTACACTCGTGCCAAGCACTTTCACGCCATACTTTTCGAGCACGCCATTCTGGTAGAGAGCCGTACCAACGTTCAAGCCGGTCTGTCCTCCCCAAGCCAACATGATGCCGTCTGGACGTTCCTTCTTAATGATTTCCTCTATAAAATAAGGTGTGATGGGAAGGAAATAAACCTTATCGGCAATGCCTTCACTTGTCTGGATTGTGGCAACATTGGGATTGACGAGCACCGAGAAGATGCCTTCTTCGCGAAGAGCCTTCAAGGCTTGACTGCCAGAATAGTCAAACTCGCCAGCCTGACCAATCTTCAGCGCTCCGCTACCTAAAACGAGAACTTTCTTCAGTTTCATAATGCTTATACTATTATATATTTATTTGTTCCTTTGTTCACATATAAAAGAAAAGCCACAATCGCTAAAAATGACAGCGAGAGTGGCTTTTTTGAATAACCAGACAAACGTGGGAACCAGATGGCATCATCTCATCGCCCCGCGCCCCGGTTATATAGTAGTTAACCAACATCATTTTTCAATTTTCGGATGCAAAGGTACACATATTTCCAAAAACTGCAAAGTCGCAAGCCGTTTTTTTTAGAGAAAATTTCAAGAGCCGAATGAAGAGACTGAAAACACGCCACGTTATGTTTGCAAACTAGGCACGTCTAGTTTGCAAATTAGACGTGCCTAGTTGACTGGTTAGACTGGCCTATATAACGCCGTCACTATTTCACCAAGACCTTAACTTCGTCGAACTCTTTCCCGCTCGACATAGTAATAAAAGCAATACTCTGCTCTCACTTTATCAAGACCTTCTTTCCGTCCTTGATGTAGATACCGGGTTGCGTTATCTTATCAAGTTTGCGGCCTTGCAGGTCGTAGATAGCGCCATCTTCTGTCCTTTCGAGGTCGTCTACTCCTGTGATGAAGTCATCAACACCATCTATCCATTGTTTGAGGGTATCCAGGCTTGTGCCGACTGGAGCGAAGTAGATGTTGTATTCATTGTTGCTTGCATCCAAGATGAGCTTCAGTATAGGCGTCTCCGGATAGGACTGCATACCTGTCAATGTCACATCGGCCATCATGTTGCCACTTCTGAATCCCAGCCTCATATACTTCGGCTCGCTGAGTGCATAGTAGGAAGCATCACTGTCGTCCATGTCGTAAGCATTGATTTCGCCAACGGTGAAGGATTTAAGTTGTTTTCCCATTCCTACCAACGTGAAGGGATCGAAACCGATATAAACCAATCCGTATTCTTGGGTCGAAGGTCTGATTTGCAGATAGTAGTCATTGGTTGTCGAGGTAGTGACTTCTCCAGTACTCTTGGAAATCGCTTCCTGATAAAGAGTGCCACTATATATCGCTGTGCCCATGACGGTCAGCAGATAAGACACCTTTGCCGACTTGTAGTGCTCGTCGCCTTCGTAGGTTGCGGTAATGGTTGTTGTGCCGCCCTTAGCGAGAGGCGTCACCTTGCCTGTTGTGGCATCAACGGTTGCTGCGCTACTGTTCGAAGAGGTCCACTTGAGCGGCAAGCCTTCCACATCGGATGTTACTGTTGGTGATGCAAAGGTACGGCCTGGACGTATGCGCATGTTTTTCTTTGCAATCTTCAGGCCCACATCGCCCTTAATCAATCTTACGGTGTAGCTTATCTCTGGAACGTCGAACGAGGTCAACGAGATCAGACCTTCTGGCGTCTCGACGTAGTTCAACACGATCGTTTCTGTCTCACCACTAAGCAACTCCTCGAATGTATAGGGATTTTCCAGATTGGGTGAGATTGTCAACTTCATGCCTTCCTTCTCTATGATAGTGCTTCCCATGCCGATATAGTCAGCCGTTGCACTTCTGATACCCGTAATCTCGTTTCGTCCTACAGAGGTGAAGGTCACGGTTTGAGGTTCAATTTCTGTGTCGCCATAGGTGTATTCGAAGACGAGTTTCGTCTTGTCTGCCTTGAGCCTGTAGTCAGGACCAGAGTAGTCTGTGACGCGTCTTTCCACATGGCTCGAGTCGTGCTGGCAGATGCGCTGTTCCATACCCTTCACTCTTGTAGTGGCTTCGCGAGCGATTTCCCATTCGCCCCACTCGTGGCCGAGTCGTGGAATCTTCGTGCCCTTCTCTCCCAAGTTGTGACAGTATTGGCAATACTTGTCGCCTGTGTTGCCGTCTGTGGTGCAAGTTGCAGGCTTGTTGCCTACTGTCAGGTCTGGATTGTTGGGTGTCCACCAGTTCTGCATTGTAGAACCATGTACTAAGTCCTTCCAACCATGCTTGAGTGGCGTCTTCTTGCCCTTGACGACCTTACCGCAACGGTTGCAGTTGAAGTCGCCGCTATATCCGTGAGTTTCAGGATTGGGCACATTCCCTGCTCCAAACGAAACCGTACAGTACTCTACAACTGCTGTGCTTTCGATTGGTGTTGCGCCAGAGATGTCGTGACCAAGAGGTGCAAGACGGGCTCCTGGAACCATCACCTTTCCGCAACCTGCACAAGCCTGTTCTGCCTCATGGCCGTAGCCTCTGCAAGTAGGTTCTTGGCGTGGAACCGTTGTTGAGCCACACTGATGGTTGCATTCCTCATAATCGGCAGCAACAAATACGAAGCCATCAGGCATCACAAAGGTCGTTGTCTCTGCATTCGCATCGGCGAAGGTAACAGCCTTGTAGAAGTCACCCATATTCTCGTGTACGTTCCAGTAATAAGCCTCGTCCTTCCAATTCTTGAACTTATATTTATCCTGACGTATGGTACGGTTGAAGGTAACGGTTACCGTCTGGCCTGGAGCAGCTGCTGCAGGTTCGGCTGTGCCGTTAGTTACACCTACAGGATATGTGCCATAATTGTAATATGTGTACTTGGCCTGATTGCAAATGCTACAATGATAAGTCAAACGTCCCTTCTTATCAGGTGTGGGATCAGTCTTCTCCTCCCAAGCACTCCAGTCATGCGCTTCTGCATTCATTTGGCCGCAAGTCTTGCAATATACATAGTGCTGGACATCGCTGCGACCACCTCTTTGAGGATTGATCTCATCATGGCCATTTCTTACCCATACGCAGTTCTCCCAACCGTCTGAAATACCCCAGTTATACCATTCATGTTCGTGTGGCAGTTTGGGAAGGACTTCCACTACATGATAGCCACAAGTGCGACAGTCGAACTCTCTCTTGCCATCGCTGGTATAAGTTGGCTCTACAATATTCTCATCCCAATGATCTGTCCAGCCTTCTACCCATTTTGGCCAGTGTCCGTCTTCTGTGGCTACCTTTCCGCTGAGACCGCAACGGCAGTCATACCAATGCACTTCGCTATTGTAGCGCAGCTGGTCGAAGGCGTGCTCGTGTCCTGGCTCTACCTTTGGAATGATGATTGTGTTGGCTGCGCTGCAGTCCATGCATGCCTGTTCGCGTTTGCCTTCCGAGGTCTCTGTGGCAAGCGTCACAGTCCATTCGCCATAGCGGTGAGGCTTGGTCCACTTCTCTTCGCCACAGCCTGCACATACCAGTTTGTGTGTGCCGTCTCCGTTGTCCACGTATTTCTTGAAGACATGCTGAGCCTTGACGAGTGCTATACGGCTTGTGACTTCACCCTTGTCGTTGCTGATTACGCAATAGTACATGTGGCCCTTGCCAGGTTGGCAATCGTCGAATTCCACAAAGGCCTTCAAGGTTGGTGTCGTGGAGCCTGTGTATTTCTCGCCATCGCGAACGGCATCGTCTTCTATGATTTCATTGTATTCCAGATCAACAAGTCCTTGATACCATTGATAGGTCAGGTTCTTGCCGCCAGCCTTTACCCTGAATGTGGCATAGTGATACTCTCCTTCTGGGTCGTACGAGTTCGACTTGCCTTCGTAGTCCTTTGGCTGGTCTATGATGTAGGGCGAGCCGTCTTCTGGAACTGGGATGTAAGGAATGGAGACTGTGGCCATGAACTGTTCGCAGACAGCACAATAGACATTGGCTTTGCCGTTCCTGTGTTGCTCGGAGTTGGGTTCGCTCACGGTTTCCGTATTGCCTTCCGTATGCGTAGCTTTGCTGACGGCAGCACCACAATCGTTGCAGACCAACCAGTGAGCGCTCTTGTCGCTGTCCCAACCTGTGCTTACGCTTGTGTGTGCGCATTCTTGATTATGGTCGCACTTCTCCAGACATTGGTCGTCTGTGTAGCACCAATGCTCTACGAAGTCTTCGCTCTCTACGCAGAAGTCGTGGTCGCAACCCATCGCAGAAGTGTTGGCTGCACAGCATTCTGTGCAGAGTTCGCAATAGTCGCAGCGGTCCAGACCTTCGAAGCAATCGCCACATTGCTCGCAGATGAAGTGGTCGCCGTCTTCGAACTCATCTTCCGGACAGTAGCCGTGCTCGCAATGGTCTCTGCAAGTCTCGCACTTGCCGCAGAACTCGCAAATCTCGTCTGGCTCGAAGCAATCGCCACAGTCCGCACAAAGATGCTCTTCCCATTCGTCGCTTTCAGGACAGATTTCGTGGATGCAATGATAGCCGTCCACGCAGTCCTCGCAATAACCGCAGAACTCGCATTCTGCATCGTTGGGACACTGCTGACATTCAGGACAGATGTGGTCGTCGTATTCGCTCGACCAGATGCAATAGCCATGCGTGCAACCTGCATCTTCCGAATGAGCCAGGCAACAACCTTGGCAAAGGCCGCAATCATCGCAGAACTCCTGACCTTCGCCTTCCACACAGCCACCACACTCTTCGCAAAGCCACATATTGTCTTCGCAGCAATGGAAGCAATGTTCGCCACCACTCCTGCACCAATCTATCTGATTGCCGTAACCGAAGCAGAAGTCGCATTCAGGGCAATGGTTCCTTTCGTCGTAGCAAGCCTCGCAAAGACCACAATCAGAGCAGATTTCATCATCGCAAGCAAAGCAGTCCTTGCAATGTTCAGGATCTTCTTGAATACATTGGTTGCACAATTCATGTTCTTCGCAGCCACCTTCGAGAATATCTGTGTCCTCACCATCTATAATCAAGCATTTGCCGCAAGACTTGCAGACCATTTCCGAGCAATACTCGCAATGACCATCACCAACCCCGCATTCGCACTTCTTTCCTGTCTCAGCATCATAGTGCATGTCACAATAAGCACAATGAACAGTATGAAGTACAAATGATCTACATGATTCGCAGTATGTGAATTCTGCATATTGTTCATAACATGCCCAGCAAGCAGGCTCATCCATGCACTCATCACAGATTGCGCAATGGTGCTCTAAGCAACAAGCCATATCACGGCCATAATTGCACCCTCCGCACTCTTCGCAGAAAGCATCAGCAAAGGCTTCTTGTGATTCCTGATATGCTTCGTCATAGGTATAACCTTCATCCCTGTAAAAGTGCATTATACGACCAGACCCACACCAAGGACACGCATGATCGAATTCCATATCACCCCCTTCGCTCGTGTATGTGCAGTCATAATCGGCCCAAGCCATTTGGGATATGAAGCAGCAACAGACCGTAAGCAGAGCCGCAAGCAACCCCCTCCCAGGCGGCATCCATCTTTTGTAAGTAGTAGTATTCATAGTAGTAAAAGTTTTGAGGTTAATAAGTTTATTAGTTAGTTGTCTTTTGAAACAGGAACAAAAAAAACGTGGACTTCATTCGTCTACGTCTTCTAAGGTATCGCCAAACACCCAACACACTATATCCGAGTAAAAGCCCACGCTGAGGCGTGAGCATTAGTCTTTTACTCTTGTGTGTTTCTTAATTTTGGCGAATTCTAGAAGACAAGAATCAAAGCTAACGCTTTTTGTCTATATGTCTAAGTTCCTTTGTTTATGCCATGCAAAATAGTTTAAGGTTTACAGTTTACAGTTGAGAGTTATAGGTTATTTGTCATCATAGTGTCCGTAGGCTGTGAGGACAAGGACAACTACTTCTGTATCGTGAATTTCATAAACAAGACGATGCTTCTTGGTGATGCGGCGGCTCCATTGACCAGCTCGCTCGCCAGTCAACTGTTCAGGCTTGCCTGTGCCTGTACGAGGATGCTCACGTAATTCCGCTATCAGCGCCTGTGCCTTCAGAAAAGCCTTAGGCTCATTCTTTTCCAAAGCAATCAGGTCACGCGCTGCCTGTTCTTTGAAATCAATATTATAAGTCATTGCCAATCCTTTTTAAGAAGGTGGACAAATTCTCATTAGGTTGCATCCTATAGGTTGGCCCTTTCTTTGCTTCATCTACACGAGCGAAGAACTCCTCTTTGGTCATCAAAGTGGGGTCCTCTTTCTTTGCAGCAAGGCGTTTTACGTACTTCAGAACCTTTGCCATCAGGGTCTCGTCGTCAGCTATCACCCCCATAGCACGATATAGTTCAGCATTCATCTGTAATGCAGTCATAATCTCCTTATTTACTATTATTCCCGCTGCAAATATATGAAAAAAAATCGAAAACACAAAGTAACCATAAAGAAAAATATCTATTTTAGAGAAATTGCGAAAGAAATTAAAAACACTCTGCACTCTACACCAACCCTTATTAAGATGTTGATATACAGGCGAATACATAGGTGTAGAGTGGGTGTAGAGTGATGTAGTGCCTCTACACCCTGCTACTCGTTGAAAATCAAATGATTATGGCAGGCTGGTGTAGAGTGTAGAGTGCTTTGCAAAACTTTCCATAGTTAAAATCCCAACGACCTTAAGGTAAATCATCAAAGACCTCAAGGTATTTTGCCAGAGACCTTAAGGTAAATCGCCAACGACCCACGTGAACTTTGCAAACATCACACGTGAAGTTCGCAAAGATCACACGTGAAGTTCGCCAACTTCACTGGGGTTGTTTTCAACAAGTCCTCGCCAAGTTGAATTTCACTAAACCAGAAGCCCCCTCTCTTCCCTCGATAAAGAGGCAGAGAAGGGGCTTTCTTGGTGGAGAGTTTATGAGTTTATTCTTCCCAGATATCCCAACTGTTGTCTTCCTTAGTCATGACTTCGGAATTGTCGGCCGAGCCTCCATCAATGATAGAGACTGCGATTATCTGTGAACATTCTGCCCGAAGGCTCTCTATGCTTGGTTTGATATATTTTTTCATAGCTCTACATTTTAATAAAGTACCTTTTTCCCGTTACTGATATAAACGCCTTTCTTGGCCTTGCTTACCTTCTGACCTGCGAGGTTAAAGATGGTTTCGTTGAGGTTCAAATCAAGGTTAAGGTCATTGATTCCTGTAGCATCATCGCCGAAAGTATAGACTTTGACGCCTGAAGCTGGAACGTTCAAATAGGCTCTGAAAGCAGGCACTTGAGGCTGAACCTCTGCAACTTGATAGAAACCAATCACGTTGTTCTGGTTCTGCAAAACATAGGAACTAACGGGAGCAAGGAAACTCTTGAAGGTACCTTGAAGTAGTCCGTTGGTGGGAGCTTCTTCTGGAGTTGCACCTATAGTTGCATTTGTTGCCGTAAATGTAAGTTCACCGCTACCCTCTACGAGAACAGGAGCGTTGGCATCAATGCTGGTAACTGCCTCGAGATTGATGGTGGTACCAGTCAGAGAAGCTGCATTTGAAGCAATAAAGCCTGTAGGAACTTCAGTCTCGAAAGGAAGAACAAGCGTCTTGTAGCTCTTCACATTCGTGGTGAAACTTGCTTGTGTAGCCGTGAAAGCAGTAGGTGTACCGAAGTCTACGCCATCAGTCAGAACAAGACTTTCGCAGATGCCATCGTTGATGATGTTCTGTCCTTTAATGCCCGATTCTGGCGAAACTTCAACAAGCAGGTTGGAACCTTCTGGCATATTGGAAGTCAAAGTCTCTGCCTCGAAAGTGTAATCGCTAAGATCAAGGTAAGTTGTCTGACTGCTAGCTGCTTCGCTAACTACATTCTTCACGTCTGCATCATAGAGAGTTCCCAGCATCTTCATGCGGAAGTCGGCAATATCCTTAGCACTCAGGCCCAGTTCTGTATGGCAATAAGTGTAGAACTTATCCGTCAAAGTCTCACCTTCCAACGAGTTGATGTACTCCAGAATTCCATCTATATTCTCCTTATAGCGGTGGGTCTCGTAATAAGAGAAGGTCGTCAACTCATAGTCCTTGTACAAATCACTCATGTTAACGCCGAGCAAACCTTCAAGGATGACAGCCAATGTACCTGTTCTGTCGGCACCGATGTGGCAGTGGAAATAGACGGGTTTGTCATTCTTCACGCAGTCGAATACGAACTCCAAGTTCTGCTTGTAAAGGTCCTTACGGTTCTGCATGCCGCTCTCGTAGTAGTCTTCGTTAGTGATGCGCTTATAGACAACATCGCTGCCAAGAGGAGACTCGGTAATATAAGCAGCTTCCCAATCAATGCGAAGGTCAAGTTCTGCCTTCATGCCGACTGCGCGAAGAGCTTCGATGCCTTCCGGCGTGAGCTGGTATTCGCCGTTCCATTCCGCGCCACGATAGATGAGACCGTACTTGATAGGCTTGCCACTGGCTGTTGCCCAACCGCCCAAGTCACGCATATTGCCAGTACCTTCAGCATAAATCTGACGGAGCTGACCGCTTGTAGTAAAGCTCGAGTTAATGATATCAGTAGGAGTATCGTCAACGGTAAGCGTTACCTTATAATAATATGTTTGGTTCGGCAGCAGATTATAAATCTCGTAATGCGCATCGCCCAAGGCAACATCTGCGGTGAAAGCATCGGAGAAGTCAGCATTGAGGCTCCAAGTAACCTGCTGAGCCGTTGCAGAAGTATTCTGCGTCCAGAAGATAGTAGCAGGTTCAGGAGTATCGCGACGAGCAGGAGGAGCCACATTGTAAGGCTTAATCTTCGTTTCTTCAGTTCCTTCGTATGTCACTTCTGCCATGTATTCCCTTACGCGGATGTTCTCGATGTTGAAGTCTTGAGCGAAGGTGCCGCTCGGTACGGGATGGAAGCGCCATTGAGCTCGGACATTGTCGTCGGTATAGTCGCTGCTGACAAACACATAACTACTGGACTGGCCATAAAGGCTACTTGCAGTTCCTTCGATCAAACATTGCATCTTGAAGATACCGCCGCTAACCCAAGTAATGATTTGTTCATTATTTGGAGTCTCAGAGAACAACATCCAGCCTTCTTCGTCGGGAGCAGCAAAGTATTTCTCGTTGCCGCAAGACTGGATGTACCAGTTGCTGCCCTTGTGGGTGAGCTTGAAGCAGAAGCGAGTGTCTGATGCGTCGAAATTCTTTGCAGCGATATAATCATCGGAACCGCTTCGCATATACCTGTTGTTATACAGGCTCTCGATGTAGTAGTAGCCTTCGTTGAGAGGATTTATGGTAAGGCCGTCCACGGCAATAATCATCTGGAGGAGTGCTTCGTTGCGCTGCTGATTCGTAGCACTCTCGTCAAGGTCACTTGCAGCTGCCAAAGCGTCCTTAACAGCCTGCACACTGGCTGGTGTGTAGAAGCCAGGATCGGTGCCTACCTCTTCATCTGCAGGCAGCTTGGCACTGAAGTTTGCGATGGCGTTCTGCAAGTCTTCATGAGTCATGTCCTGAACCAAGTCGGGAATGATGTTATAGCAGTTCCAATGATAGTCTGTTTTATAGTCGAGATAGAGGGAAGGATAAATATGAATGTTAGATGCAAAGTCGTTGTCGAAAGTATAGATGTCAGGTACTTCAGGCTTCGTGTCGCAGATCATGTAGACTTCATATGCATCGGAGGCACGCCAGAATACCCACTTGCCCCATTTGTTTGTTGCTGCATTGCTGCCCACAGTAATCGTCTCCAGATTGGAGTTGTAGGCCATGGCGTATGTCCCTGTAGTGGTAAGGGTGTTGGGCAGAGTAATCTCGGAAATCTGTGTTTTGTAGATAGCTTCTTCACCGATGGAGATAAGGCCTTCGGGCAGGGAAATCGAAGTAATGTCTGCATAGCGGAAGGCATAGTTTGCGATGCCTGTCACGTCGTATGTCTTACCATCGTGAGTGACTTGTGCCGGGATGCTGATGTTTCCTGTGTAGAGGTTGGGATTGCTCGAACTGGGCTTACTGTCGTTCATATATACGACGCTCACCTTGTCTTCAGCCGTCATTTGGTACTTGATGCCGTCCTCAATGAAGCTGATGTACTCTATGACTGGTCCATCGCCAAGGTCGGGAACGATGTTATATATGTTCCAGTTGCTGTCTGCCATGTAGTCACTATACACTTCGGGCTTGACGTGGATGGTGGATTCATGGCTGTCGTCAAACGTCTGATTGTCGTAAAGTTCAGGTTTCGTGTCACAAATCATATAGACATCAAAGGCTCCTGATGAACGCCAGAATATCCAAGCGCCCCAGCTGTTGTCAGCTATGTGCTCGCCCATTGTGATTTTGGTCAGGTTTGAACATTCCTGGAAAGCTTGGTGTCCAAGCTTGGTGACGGAGTTCGGCACAGTCAGCTCGGTAATTTTAGTCTTGTAGAGCGACTCTTGTCCGATTTTGAGCAGGCCTTCGGGCAAGGAGATAGAGGTGATGTTTGCCTTGCGAAAGGCTTTGTCGCCGATGGCAGTCACGTTGTACGTATTGCCGTCAACTTCGATGGTTGGGGGAATGACGATGTCACCGGTGTACTCGCTCGTGCCTGGCTCGCTGCTGTTTGGATAAGTGACGGTGGCGTTGCTGCCGTCGAGGATGTACTTAATGTCATCAACAGTCACACTCGTTTGGGCTGAAACAGCAATAGTCAGCGCCAAAGAAAAGAACGTAATTAGTTTCCTCATAAAGCTAATAATGTTAGTTAGTTATATGTCTTTATATATCTTCCTGTATGGGATTTCATTCAAAAAATCACGCAAAGGTATGACTTTTTCGGTAAAATTGCAAATGAAAACAGTAAAGATTGTAAAGAAGAAAAGAATTTCTTCGTTCAGCAAACAGAAATAAAGGACACACGGCAACGCAACCTTATCTCAAACAAAAAAGCCCTCCAATCTTTCGACTGAAGGGCTTTGCTAAAAAACGGCGGCTACCTACTCTCCCACGGGTGTGCAGTACCATCGGCGCGGGCAGGCTTAACTTCTCTGTTCGGAATGGGAAGAGGTGGAACCCTGCCACTATAACCACCTAAAATAAGGTTGACATATCTTACGAAAGCAAACTGCTCGGCTCTCTCTCTTTCAAAAGCTGCAAGTATAACCACTCGCTTCGGAAAGTTTCGGGCAATTAGTAAGGCTCGGCTTTGACGTCACCGTCTTTACACCTGCCTCCTATCAACGTCCTCGTCTGGAACGACCCTCATAAGGAGATCTAATCTTGTGGCCGGCTTCGTGCTTAGATGCTTTCAGCGCTTATCCGATCCAGACGTAGATACCCGGCTGTGCTCCTGGCGGAACAACCGGCAAACAAGTGGTCTGTCCAACACGGTCCTCTCGTACTAGTGTCAGG
>JAFYNL010000007.1 GCA_017548075.1 Bacteroidaceae bacterium
AACTGGGTTGCGAGCTGGGTAATCTCTCAATCACACACTTCTCCGACGGCGAGTTCGAAGTTTGCTTCGAGGAATCCATCAGAGGTGTGGACGTCTTTTTGGTGCAAAGCACTTTCCCAAATGCTGATAATCTGATGGAACTTCTCCTGATGATCGATGCCGCAAAGAGAGCTTCGGCTCGAACCATCAATGCCGTCGTTCCCTACTTCGGCTGGGCTCGTCAGGACAGAAAGAGCAAGCCCAGAGTAAGCATAGCAGCCAAACTCGTGGCAGATATGCTGGGTGTGGCCGGAATAACCCGACTCATCACAATGGATCTTCATGCCGATCAAGAGCAAGGCTTCTTCAATGTTCCCGTCGATCACCTCTATGCTTCCAGTGTTTTACTACCCTATATTCAGAGCCTCAACCTGAAGAACCTCATTATCGCCACTCCCGATGTGGGCGGTTCAAAGCGCGCAAGTACCTACAGTAAGTACCTGAACTGCCCCCTCGTTCTTTGCAACAAGACCAGGAAGAAAGCAAACGAAGTGGCAACGATGGACATCATAGGCGACGTCTTCGATGCCGATGTAATCCTGCTCGACGATATGGTCGATACCGCAGGAACCATCACGAAGGCTGCCGACCTGATGAAACAGAACGGAGCCCGTAGCGTTCGGGCAATCGCCAGTCACGGCATCATGAGCGGCCCAGCCAACGAACGCGTAGAAGCCTCCGCAATAGAAGAAATGGTCTTCACAGACAGCATCCCCTATGAAGGCAAATGCAGCAAAGTGAAACAACTGTCTATTGCCCCGCTCTTGGCGCAGACAATTCAATGTGTGGAACGCAACGAAAGCATCTCAAAGCAGTACATCATCTGATCTCTGCCAGCCAAGTTGAAAAACAACTGCAGTTAAGTTGCCAAACATAACACGTTAAAATCGCCAACGTAACACGTTAACTTTGGCAACGACACTAGGGTTGTTTCTACACACACCATTTTCCTCATGAAGAAACTCCTCTTTTCCCTGCTCCTCTTCTGCTTTTCCGCAGCAGGAAAAAGCCAGGATTCCATGGCTTATTACATAGAGAAGTTTCTCCTCGAAGACAGTCTTATTCGCGAGGAAATGCGGTTCAATCAGGACGGCGTCATGGCTCCTCTGCGGGGCATCATTCAGACTTTCACCCATCGCAACTTCAACAATCTGCCCGGACCTTTCCGCGAAAACAATCACAGATGGGGAGATTATGGACTCGCACTCTCGCCTTTAGCTGCGACTTGGGCAATGAAAGCCTTTGGCGTAAAGTCTCGAAGCACAACTCGACGCATGCTAACCGCCAACGGAATGGCTCTCGGATTGACGGTCGGACTAACCCAAATGCTGAAATGGAGCGTCTCAGAAACGCGACCTGACGGCTCGAACGACAACAGTTTCCCTTCCATGCACGCCTCTTTGGCATTCATGGGAGCCACAGTTCTCAGCCGAGAATACGGACACATAAGTCCTTGGATTACAATCGGAGGCTATTCTGCCGCCACAGGAACCCAGTTGCTCAGAATCAGACACAATGCCCATTGGATGAACGACATCTTCATGGGGGCAGGAATAGGTGTGGTAAGCACGCATCTGGCCTACTTTCTGACCGACAGAATCTTTGGGAAAGACGGAATTCGACGCATGACTTTCAGCCCTTCGGAACTCGCCCAATTGGATGCTTGGAACTACCATCCTTCCGGCTTCAGGCTGGTGTCTGGCACAGAGACAAATGGTCGTTCGCTCGATATTGCTGACTTTGCCGAATTGGTTGACGAGAGTCTCGACCTGAAGGACATCACCCTTCGCAGTAGTGCCTCCATAACTTCGGGTTTCGAAGCCGAGTGGTTCCTGACCGACAAAGTCTTTCTCTCGGCCATAGGACGCTACACTCTGTCGCAGGCAAAACTGCAGATTCCCGACCCTTCCATTACTGCTTGGGGCGAACAAATCCACATATATCATGGCGATATTGCAGCCGGATGGGAAACCCCGATTGTGAAAGGCATTCGCATTGGCGCGAGAACTTTGTGGGGAGTACGTTATAATGAAGGCGTAACATTTCGTCGAGTTGCAGAAGATATGCAGTTGGGCGAACCCCTACTCCACATCAAACCACAACTCAGACCTGCAGGCGGCGCAGGAATCGTCATAGACATGTTGCAAAGTCACAACCAGACAGTCGGTTTTACGATTGATTATCTCCACACTTTCAACACACATTTCCTGCCAAATCGATGGGTTATCGCTTCCTCTTGGAAAGCAATGTTTTGAGCATTTCTTTAGCCTCTAAACATACTCTTTTGTAATAGATACATTACAAAAAGACGCTTCTACGACCTTTTTCAAGTGCTTTTCCTTGTGTGATTGCGGGGAAAATGCTATCTTTGCCCAAATGCTTAGATATAAACTATGAATATCTTTTCGCGACTCATCAATTGGTACTTCACTCGCAGCGCACTTCCTTATTGGTGCATTCTGCTGATAGATTACCTTATTATTATCTTCTGTGGCTATCTCGCATACTACCTCTTCTGTGGAGGAGCTGAGGTTACGAGTCACTTCTGGCCAATCTTTTGGGATCTTTGCATATTGCTTATTCCCTATACAATCGCTTTCCGCGTCTTCCACACCTATAGCGGAATCTTCCGATACAGCAGTTTCGTAGACCTCGGCCGCTTGGCTCTTGCTATGTTGCTAGGTTCCGTGATTGCATATGTCGCATACAAACTCTTCCCAATCAGGCCGAACATCTTCCTGCAACACTATCCCAGGTTGATACTTCTCCTCTTGTTCGCCACTTCATTTATGTGCGCAGCTCGAGTCTTAGTAAAGACGATGTACGACCTCTTCCGCGTTGACGGCTTCACAAAACGCATCTTTATCTATGGTGCACAAGACGG
>JAFYNL010000055.1 GCA_017548075.1 Bacteroidaceae bacterium
CAGTTGGTAGAGCAAAGGACTGAAAATCCTTGTGTCCCCGGTTCGATTCCTGGTGACACCACAGAGAAAAGCGTTAGACAATGAGTCTGGCGCTTTCTTCTTTTTACCCACTTCAAACGAGAGGGTTTTGTATGTCCCCAGTTAACTTCTCAAACGTAACACGTTAACTTTGCCAACGACCCACGTGAAGTTTGCAATCTTCACACGTGAACTTTGGCAACTTCACTAGGGTTGTTTCAGAACTTCACTAGCCTAGTTTCCTGTTTTAATATGATTTGTTAGCTCATTCTTTGTGCTTTTTGTATCGAAAATGTGCGAAAAGTGTAATTATTTTGAAAATATTGGAAAAGATTTACTAATGTTTAATAAAAAATATGTACTTTTGTAACGCATAGCTTAAAAAGCAGAATACTATTTTTACAACAAAAGAAACTACACATTATATATTTATTAAGTAACTAAAAACCAAAAGTAATGAGAAAAATTACCTCTCTTGTCATCCTGGGGCTTATGTGGCTCATGGGTTCGGCAGCTTTCGCAGATGACCATGGATACGTCAACGGTATCTGTACCATGCACGACGAATGCGACGAACACTTCCAGCGCCCAGAACAGGATGCCGACGGCTTCTACATGCTCTGCAATGCAGGTAATGTGGAATGGATCTCGCAACAAGTCGCTGACAACAACCTCGACTTGGATTGTAAACTGATGAATGACATCGATTTTGAAAACATTGTTAACCTCCATAGCCCTATCGGCCCAAATGACGGCAGGAAGTACAATGCAACTTTCGATGGGCAAGGTCATCGCATCAAAAACATGATTATTGACCGTCCCGATACCGAAAGACAGGGGTTCTTCGGCGACCTTCGTGGTAATCCTAACACCAGAGGTCAAGGAACGGTTATTAAAAACCTCATTATCGACAAGAGTTGCTCCATTACTGGCGGTTTGCGTACTGGTGGTATCACAGGTACCGGTCAGAATAGTGCAATGGAGATTAACATCATCAATTGTGTGAACGAGGCCAACATTACTACTCCTTCCAAGAATGCAGGCGGTATTACTGGCGGTAGTACTAGTGGCCATCCTATCTGGAAGATTACGAATTGTGTCAATACTGGCACGATTACTTCTACCGGCGATGGCGAGTCTGCCGGTATCTCTGGCTGGCTTGGCGATAATGCCAACACTCGTGTTACGAATTGTATCAATATCGGCCAGGTTAACGGTATTGATGCAAGTGGCAGAGGTGTCTTCCGTCAGAGCAGCAGTAGCGTCGGCATCAATTGCTTCGACCTCAGTTTCAATGAAATGTCAACCCAGTACACCGACCACGACTTTACTGCAGAGGATGTTCTCAATGGTCGAGTTGCTTACACAATCAACACTTTGGCTGGTGAGATTGTTTATTGGCAGACACTTGGTACAGACGAATATCCCATGCCTTTCAGTACAAGCAAGCAGGTTTATCTGCAAGGCGAGTTGCTTTGTGACGGAACTCCCGTTGAGGGCGGTACCTATACGAACGACCCAGTCGAGCCTGTTCGTCCGCCTCATGAATATGAAGATGGCGACTATCATTGCGTCAATTGTGGTGCTATCAACGAGAATTTCTGCGAGAAGGTAGACGACTTCTATCAGTTGAACAACGAACTTGATGTATGCTGGTTTGCTGAATTTGTAAAGGCTGGCAATGTGGAAGTGAATGCGAAATTGAACGCCGACCTCGACTTTACGGACTATCCCGACTATGCAGGTATCGCAGATCGCGACCATGGTTTCAAGGGTATCTTCGACGGCGGCTTCCATACCATCAGTAATATGGATATGAGTTGGCGTACAGAAGAGGATTGGGTTGGTTTCATCAACTTCCTGAATGGTGGCGCAACAGTAAAGAATCTTCGTGGTGATGCAACCTGCTTCATCTCTGCTCACGGCAATGCAGGCCTCATAGGTGGCTCAACGTCTCCAGGCAACATCTATCTTGAAAACCTCGGTTTCGAAGGTGATGTAAGCTGTCAAAGGGCTGGTGCTGGCGGCATCTTAGGCTGTAATACCGGTTCGCAAGCCATCATTTACATGACCAATTGCTATTCAACAGGCTTCATCTCTGGTTCAGAAGTTATGGAGAATGGCGCTTTAAGTGCTTGGCTTGGAGGCAGTGGTGCAGTCATTACTAACTGCTGGTCGAGTGCTACAGTAAGTGGCATCCAGAACGACGACAAGTATCTTGCTCGCTTCAATAGTGCTACATTCAATAACTGTTATAGTGTCAACGGAACTCCTCTTCAGGCAACTGTTATTGACTACGATGAGGTTGAGAGTGGTGCACTTTGCTACAAGTTGAATGGTAATCAGGAAGAGATTGTATGGTACCAGACGCTTGGCGAGGACGAATTCCCAACCTTCATGCCTGGTCATGAGCAGGTTTATGCGAATGGTGAGATGCGTTGTGATGGAACATTCGTAAGCGATGATATCATCTATTCCAATACTCAAGGTGCTACAAAGCCTGACCACCAATTTGAGGATGGCTTCTGCAAAGTTTGCCATCAGCAAGACCCCGACTTTCCATTCCTCGATGTATTTGCCAATGCTGACCACGATGTGACCACAGGTTACACGACACATAATGGCGGCGACGGCAGTAATCTTGGCTTCGAGAGTAGTGTGGTTGAGCATTGGAACTCGTCTTGGTTCGAGAGCTACCAGACCATCAAGAACCTTGAGCCTGGCATCTATCGCCTTCGTGTTCAAGGTCTGAGCCGCGTTAATGCTTGGAGCGACAACGAAGGTGATGCCTACGAAACGGGTGTGCTGAGCGAAGCATATGCTCCTCTCTATCATAGCAGCCAGTACTTCGCAGAGGTCAATGGCAAGAAGATTGCCAATCGCTTCATGGATATTGCTGAAGGTCGTCAAACTGTTCGCGTCAACGAGACCGAGAACTACAATGCCTACACAGACGCATGGGTGCCCAATTCTCGCACAGCTTGTATGAAGTATTTCGCTCGCGGCCTTTATTGGAACGAGCCTCTCTACTTTGCCATCGAGAATGTGGAGGATAGCGTCAATGTGGGTGTCGAGAATAGCATCTACCTTTATGGTAACTGGACAGTTTGGGATAGCTGGCGTCTTGATAAACTCGAGTCAGGCGATATCGACCTCATCCGCAATCAACAGGTTGCTGCTATTCAGGAAGAACTCGACGGCCTTAAGCCTCAGGTTTCTCTCATGGAAGCATACAACGAGGCTAAGGATGCTATCGAGAACGCTTCAACCCTCGAGGAGATTATGAATGTCTCCGATGTTTTGGCTCGCACTCCCAACATGATTCGCAGAAGTCACCTTGCTTACGAGGCCTTCAAGGAAGCCATCCAAGCTCTTGCCGACGAGCGAGCTGAACGAGATGATCTCAATGGTGCAGCTACCGATTTGCTCGACCAGTACCTCAACGACGATGCCGAGCCTAGCGAAAACTTCCCCAATGGTACCTACCTTAACATCTTGGATGCCCGCACTCTCAGCGAAGAAGAACTGACAGCCGAGATAGCTTTTGCAAGGTCTTTGTTTGAGAATGCCATTATGACCAGCATTAGCGAAGGTTCCGACGTTAGCAACATCATCAAGAATGCTGCTTTCGATGAGGACGGCAACTTCAAGGATTGGGAGACAGAAAGAACATATGAAAGTCCTAACGGCTACAACTTCAGTTCCAATACTGGCTTCACAGACATCTATCCTGTAGCTGGTACATGGAACACAGCCTTTACTGTTTCGCAGTATATCGTGGCTGACATTCCCGATGGAATCTACGAATTGGAGGCTCCTGCATTCTATCGTCCAGGTGGTAACGGCACCGGCGATCAGGAGGGCAATGACTATGTTCCTGCCGACCTCTTCATCAACGACTTCTACACACCTGTTATGAACATCTACGCAGGTCGAGTTCTTTATGCAGATGCCATTAATGGTGTGAACTGTCGTTACGATGCAAGTGGCGATCCGGATGCTCCTCATAATGGAGAATCAACTTCTGCTCAGGACTGGGATACTGGCGACGGTTATGTTCCAGAACAGCGTCAAGCAGTCAGCTTCGCATTTGGCGGTGGCCGATATATTAATAATGTATATGGCATCGTTCAGGGTGGCGAGCTTCGTCTCGGCATTCGCAATACCGGCAAGCCTTGGTATGAGAGCGGAATGACGATGTGGGGTAAGTTCAAACTGACTTATCGTGGTTACAATGAAGAAGCTATCGAGGCTATGGTTGAGAACTTCCAGAAGCGTCTCGATGCTCTCAAGTGGGGGCGTGATGAGCAATTGGTTATGTCCTATAGCCAAAGCCACATCGACAATATCGAAACTTATTTGGCTGAAGTTGAGGCTGCAACTTCTACAGAGGCTAAACTCGCTGCCATCAAGAAGGTTAACGACGAGTTCAATACCATCCTCGACAGCTACGACGCTTATGCAGAACTGCAGGCATTAGGCGAGTATTGCCTCGAAAAGGCAGACGAATATCTGGAAGAGAATCCTGATTTAAGCGATGCTTTCGATGTTGCTTACAACGAAATCTTCGAGCACTACATGGCTGGCGACCTTACCGACGAAGAGGCTCGTAACTATCGTCAGTCCATCCTGAACGACCCAGCTCTCGGTGGCGGCTACTATGTACAGGGTGACCTGCTTGACGCAGAGGGCAATCAATTGGCCTATGACGCTCGCAACACCAACTATCCTATGACTCCTCAGGAAGATGGCACATACGTTGCGACCGTTCAGGTGCAGAATCGTGCTAACTTGGCAAGCAGTAGTGCTCGTGCGGGCATTTATTTGAGTCGTATGGAAGAGCGCTATGAGTGTCAGTACTCTTCTCGTCGCTTCATCACGCCTGCTGTCAATAAGTTCAAGATCGTTCTCGATACCAACGATGCTCACAATGATTTCCAGACCGTTGGTGGCCAGTACAAAGTCACCTTCAATCCTGCCGACAGCACTATCGTCTTCGACCTCATTGGCGAATATCCCTGGCACGACAACTGCTATGTTGTAGGTTCCATCATGAACGTTAATGGCGAGAAACATCGTTGGAAGAACGATGAGATGGCTCCCATCGCTCATAAAGGCAACGGCATCTACGAGGGCGAAGTCATCTTCTTCCGCGATTCCGTGGAGAACTGGTATCCCAACTTCACCATCTTCTCTTGCCGCTCTAATACAGGCTCCATCGAGCACTCTACAGCAGCCCGAAGCGGATGGAATGAAGGCCGTTACGGAAGTGAGACGAACAAGCTTTTGCTCGAAGACGGAGTTGTTGTGGGCGACCTCATTCGCGGCTCCGATCGCAAGTGGTACATGAACTGGGACGAGGAGAACGAGGAACCCACTCAGAAGTACCTCATTACTTTCGATATGAACCACAATACCGTAGTAGTCAATGGCGGCTCTAAGGGCGATGTGAACGGAGATGGCGACGTAACCATAGCCGATGGCGTAGCAGTCCTGAATGCTATGGCTGGCGAGGAAGTTCCAGGTAATGCCGACGTGAATGGAGACGGCGAAGTTACTATTGCCGACTTCGTGGCTGTCCTGAACCTCATGGCTGAACAATAAAACTTGTTCATATAAACGGAAGAGCCCTCTGTTTAGCAGGGGGCTTTTCTTTTGTCACCTCGCCAACTTTCTTGTATTTTGCGATATAATTATTTTGCATTTTGAGCAGAAAGTAGTAAATTTGCACGCGAAAAAACAAGTCCGATGTCTAAACTCTTACGAATTATCCTTCAACCGATACGAGAACAGAAGGTTCTTTTTGCATTTTTATTGTTGATGTGTTGTGTGGTGATACCAGTGATGTGTTATGTCACAGGTGCGTTCCCAAAACCATTTGTCTTTGCTCCGCCCATATTCGACTGCTATCTGCTGACCTTGCTTGCCTATTGGCTCAAGCGCATCCGCCTTTCGTGGCTCGTCTGGTTGCTCAGTATCTTGTTACTCGGAGGCGAAGTCTTCAGTATCATCATCTATCAGTCGCCCTATTCGATGACCGTGCTCCAACTCATTTTAGAGACGCATCCTCGCGAGGCAACAGAGTTCCTTGGCGGATATGGTGTTGCCGGCAAGATGGCTTTGGCAGTGGGCATTACGTGTGCAGTCCTTCTCGTCTCTGTTGCACTCCTGCGGCTTTTGTCTATTATGCCGCGACTCCGTCGTGCCTGTCTCATCCTGATAGCCGTGTTGCTTCCTGTTTCTGCTCTTTGTCAGGGCTATTCATACTATCGTGTTTATCAGTCATACACAGCGAGCGTCACTTCCCGTGTGGCAGAGATTAAGTACGCTCCGTTGCGCAACAGCCCGCTCATACGTTTCCTCTACGGACACGCCCTCAATATCGTCAGCACAAAGGAACTTCGCGCCCTCGTTCATACGGTTCGGGCTACAGAGGTCGATAGTTGTTCTTTCCGTTCTCCTGTCATCCTGTTCGTCGTAGGCGAGTCATACAACAAGTATCACTCTCCGCTTTACAATCCGAATGCTCGGCAGACGACGCCCAACTTCTGTCGCATGAAGGAGCAGGGCAATCTTATCTGCTTCGACGATGCTGTCTCGCCTTTTAATGTAACGAGCAAGACGCTTCGCCAGATGTTCTCGACCTATTACCCGGGCTGTGGCCGCGAATGGGTGAATTGTACGCTCTTCCCTGCCGTTTTCCGCAAGGCTGGCTATCACGTCTGGTACATTACCAACCACTTTGTAGGTGAGAAGAACAAGGTGCATACCCAACATGTTGGAGGCACAATCTTCAATCAGAGCGAGCTTCGACAGATGCAGTTCTCAGCGATGAATGACAACACCACACGCTATGACATGGACCTGTTCCCCTATTTGCCATCGGTTGATACACTTGCAGTCCAGCCGTCGCTCCTCATCTTCCATCCTGCAGGTCAGCACGAGGACTATCGCGAACGCTATCCCGAAGCATATAATCATTTTACGGTCGATAGCATAAAGAATGACTTTACTAACGAGCGAGGCCGACAGATTGTGGCTGAATACGACAATGCCACGCTTTATAATGATGCCGTGGTAGCTGCTTTGTTCGAGAAATATGCGTCGCTGGACATGGTAGGTATCTATCTTCCTGACCATGGTGAGGAGGTTTATGACTGGCGCAACTCATGCTATCGTACGAACAGCGACCAGATGACACCCGAGATAGCGCGCTATCAGTACGAGGTTCCGCTTCTGTTCTATGTCTCGGACACGTTCAAGACGAACCATCCTGACCTCGTTGGCGAAATAGAGGCAGCCTGCCATCGGCCGTTCATCTCATCGTTGATGCCATTTGTGCTCTTCCATTTGGCTGGCATCAACCATGTGGATTATGAGTCGTCGCGCGACATCCTGTCTCCCGATTACGACGAGCATTTTCCGCGCATCATTCGAGAAGATGTCGATTACGACGAACTGATGAAGCAATAACCGCTTCAGCTCTAGCTTCTCAACAAGACAAGCCTAATTGACCAACTAGACATGCTTGTTTCCTCAACTAGGCGTGCCTAGTTTTCATACTACCAAGGCGATAGTTCTGTGAGGGCGGCTTTTGATGGGTTATTTCACTCTGTAGCGAACTTCCTTCGTCTTGAACTTTTTGACCATCTTCTTGTCTTTCGCGTCCTTCTGACCATTTGCAATGATGATGGTTACGCGATTTTTGTCGTTCTCGGCAAAAGGTTGAATGGTGTCGCCATAATAGTTCGAAGAAATAGACGAAGCAGGAACTCCAGCGTCGGTCAAAGCCTTCACGGCCTTTTCCATGCGTTCTTTCGAGAGATTCATATTTAATTCGGCATTGCCCGTCTTTGCGTCTGCGTAAGACTTTATCTCGACCTTGCAATCGCTCCAATTCTTCAGAAAGGCTCCAATTTCAGCCAGTTGCTCATTGGCCTTGAAGTCACTCTCGCGAACTTCATAGAAGATTGTCCAAGTTGCTGAACCCTTCGCATCCTTTGGAGTCTCGACTACATCATCGTACCAAATAGTGTCTTGTCGAGTTTCCCAAACCTCCGCAGACTCAATATCCCTTTCTGCCTTCTTCACTTTGCCTGCTTTGCTCTTATCTCTTTTTGCCGCGAATTTATATGTGACGCCAAGTTGGCCCACCAATTGCCAGTCGCCTTTGCTGTGAAACTTACTGTTGAAACGGTCTTTCAGCGTGTTTGCAACCACTTCCAGATTGATGCTGACGTGCTTCGAAATGTTGCAATCAACCTGAGCTCCAATGCGGGCATTGTGGCTGAAACGACCGTCATTGTATGCCAAAAGCAGTTTGTCCTGATGAGCAAAAGCCTCATCATTGTCCCAAGCATAGTTCAAGCCGATGCCGCCAATCAGATAGGCATTCACAGGATAGTAGTTCTTCTTGCCGAAAAGCGTCATCATGTTGACCATCATATCAATGTCAGAGGTAAAATACTTGTATTTGTACCTGAAGTCCTCTTCATTGTCAAGATAGCCGCCCTTGTTCCAAGCACCATTGAAGTGCAGGCGAGCACCCACCACAGGCGTGAAGAACGAACCAAAGCTGAAACTTGCAGTAGGCGTGAACAACTCCCAGTTATTGTAGTTTGTGAAAGTCACCTGAGTTCCAGCTTGAGCCCCAAAGAACAACTGAGGATAGGAAATAGTCTTCTCATTGTCCTGAGCATGAGCCGCCGCAGCCACAAGTATCATGAGGCAAACGACAAAAAGATTTTTGATTCGAATCATATTTATTGGCGTTTATTTTCTTTCTAAGATGATACAAAGGTAAGACTTTTTGAGAAAACAGCCAAACTAATTCCTCAAAACATTATCGTATGTCCCAAACTTTATCGCGAGAGAGTTTCAAACGCTCCCAGTTACGTTGGCAAAGTTAACGTGTTACGTTTGCGATTTTAACGAGTTAAGTTCGGCAAGTTAACGTGTTAAGTTTGCATTTTAACTGAGGGATGTTTCTAATTCCCTCGCGCGCGTATTATATATAATGTATATAGGGCGTTTTTTTAGGCTTAGGGAAAAAAAGTTTCGGATTGTTTTGTCAGTTTGCGGAAAAGCCGTACCTTTGCATCCGCAAATGAGGCTTATCCGTTCCTCAGGGACGGGTAGGGCTATGATGCGCTCCGCTTTAGGAGCATGTTCTTTGAGAGATTTACATAGACAGAATTTGTAGTACAAGAAAAGTTGAACCGTCAATATCCTTAAAGGATAGAGATACGAGTACAGGTTCCGGCTCTTTTGAAACAGACATTAGTAGCTGCTTAATTGCAGCC
>JAFYNL010000056.1 GCA_017548075.1 Bacteroidaceae bacterium
GCCAGTGGTCTGCAGTATGAGATTCTCAGCCAAGGTAGCGGTCGCCAACCCAAAGCCACCGACAGTGTGAAATGCCACTACGAAGGACGCCTCATAGATGGTACCGTCTTTGACAGCTCCTATCGCCGCGGTACTCCCGCCACTTTCGGTCTGAACCAAGTAATCGCCGGATGGACAGAGGGAGTTCAACTCATGCAGGAAGGTGCCAAATACCGCTTCTACATTCCCTTTAACCTTGCTTATGGAGCAAATGGAGCAGGCGATAGCATTCCCCCCTATTCCGCACTTATCTTCGACGTTGAACTCCTCGAAGTTATATAATCAATCAGCACTAAATGACTTAAAAAATCTTACAAATAAAAACACCAAACAATGAAAAAGATTCTCTTTATCGCAGCCGCTGCCATTGTGGCACTCGGCTCATGCACCAAGGGCAGTATCCCTTCCGGAAGCCCTAAAACCGACCTTGACACCCTTAGTTATGAACTTGGCGTAGCCAACTCACAGGGTGTAAAGATGTATCTCGCTAATCAGCTCGGCGTTGATACCGCCTATATGGATGAGTTCTACAAGGGCTTCGCTGCAGCAGCACAGGCAGGCGATGACAAAAAACTTGCTGCCTACTATGCCGGCATCCAGATTGGTCAGCAGATTGGAACTCAGGTATATGCTGCTGCCAATAGCGAGCTATTCGGTCAGGATTCCACCAAGACCGTCAATCTTCAGCAGCTTGTAGCTGGATTCATCGAAGGAACCAAAGGCGAGCCTGTCATTCCTCTCGACACCATCAAAAAAGAACTTAACAAGCGCATAGAAGCTTATAAAGACCAGTACCTGAGCAAGACCTTTGGCGATAATAAAAAGAAAAGCGACGATTTCATCGCCCAGAAAGCCAAAGAAGAAGGAGTTCAAAAACTCCCCGGCGGCACTCTTTACAAAGTTCTTTCTGAGGGCAATGGTCCCACACCCAAGCAGGGCGCTAAGGTACAGGTAATCTATGAAGGCAAGACCATTGATGGCAACGTATTCGACAGCTCTGAAAAAAATAATGAAGGCAAACCCACTGAAATCCTGCTCAATCAGGTCATCCCCGCATGGCAGGAGGCTCTTACCCAGATGCAGCAAGGATCAGAGTGGGAACTCTATGTTCCTTACAACCAGGCATACGGCAATCGCGATATGGGTCAGATCAAGCCTTACTCCGCACTCATCTTCAAGATTAAGCTTGTAAATGCCGATTCCGACATTACCAAGAGCAAGAAATAAACAACTAAAATAAAGAAAGATGAAAAGAATATTCATTTTTGCACTCATAGCACTCGTAAGCGCAACATCTATAAGCGCACAGAAAAAGGCTAAGAAAACCAAGACCACAAAAGCCGCAGCTGTTGTAGAGCCTGTTGCAGTTGCTCCTGACACCGTCAGTGTTGACCGCTTCAGCTACGCCCTAGGCTTTGCAAACAGCAACGGCCTTACCCGCTATCTCTCTCAGCGTCTCGGAATTGATACACTTCAGAATATGGCCGATTTTATTCGCGGCTTCCGCGATATGACAGATGCCAACAGTCCGGCACTCAAGGCCTACTCTGCTGGTTTGCAGATTGGTGACCAAGTGCTTAATCAGATGTTGCCCAATGTCAATAAGCAGATTACCGACAACCCCGATTCCGCTTTTGTTAACAAAAACGAGTTTATCCGCGGATTCCTAGCTGCCGTCAATATGAGTGATCCCACCCTTACCGCTGACTCCGCCATGAAGATTGCAGACACCCAACTCGAATTCTATCATGCTCAGCTTATGGAGAAAAAGTATGGTGACAATCGTCGCGAAGGCGAAGCTTTCCTAGTAGCTAATGCCAAGAAAGATAGTGTAGTCACTCTGCCTAGCGGCCTGCAATACAAGATTCTCAAGCAGGGCACCGGTGAAAAGCCCGGTCCTAACTCCAAGGTAGAAGTCAACTATGAAGGTCGTCTCATTGATGGTACCGTCTTTGACAGTTCTTACAAGCGCAACAAACCGCAGGAGTTTGGTGTAGGCGGAGTTATTCCCGGTTTCTCTGAGGCTTTGCAACTCATGCCTACCGGTTCTGAATGGGAAATCTACATCCCACAGCAACTTGGTTACGGCGACCGCGAGAATCCCAACTCACCCATCAAGCCCTACTCCACTCTTATTTTCCGCGTAGAGCTTCTGAGTGTAAAGGCAGCGCCCGCTCCCAAGGTTCCCGCAGTTAAGAAATAAAAACTTTTAATCGGGCCCTCGCTGAGAGCCCGATTATTTTTTTTCTTTTTTCTACGCTATTTATTCGCCAAGCTAAACGTCAAACATCTTCCTATGGTATACGCAGTAATCGGCACAGGTGCCGTTGGCGGCTATTATGGTGCCAAACTCGCTCACAGCGGGCAAGAGGTACATTTCCTCCTCCATAGCGACTACGAATACGTACACCGCCATGGACTGCAGGTTCGCTCATGTGACGGCAGTTTTCATCTCTTACAACCGCACGTATATAACGATCCTGCACTCATGCCTCAGTGCGATGTAGTGCTCGTTGCCCTCAAGTCTGTTAATAACGGCCTGATACCCTCTCTGCTCGCACCTCTACTCAAGCCCGACACACTAGTTGTACTCATCCAAAACGGTCTCGGCCTTGAGGCTGACTTGCAGCAGCAAATGCCGAGTCTCCACCTTGCCGCTGGTCTCGCTTTCATCTGTAGCGCTAAAACTGAGCCAGGTATTGTCAATCACCAATGCTATGGCTATATCAACATCGGCAATTATTCCTGTCACGAGCAGGAGCGTGTAGAGCAGGTTGTAAGCGACTTTCGCGCTGCCGGCGTTGATGCCCACTCCGTCGAGTATCACGAAGCCCGCTGGAAGAAAGCTGTTTGGAATATGCCTTTCAACGGCATGACCGTAGTCCTTAATACACGCACTGATTTACTTCTCTCCAATCCCTACACCAAGCAACTCATCTATGAACAGATGCTTGAAGTAATACGTGCAGCCCGTGCCTGCGGAGTAGAGAATATCGATGAGACCTTCGCTGACAAGATGATATACAACACTGAGAATATGACCCCTTATTCTCCCTCTATGAAGCTAGACTACGACTTTGGCAGGCCTATGGAAATAGACTATCTCTATACTCGTCCTCTACGCATGGCTCGTGCGGCCAATTGTCCCATGCCCTACTTGGAAATGCTTGAAGCAGAACTGCGGTTTTTAGAAGCAAACTAATCTGGCTTCCTTATATATAATAATAACAGCGCCGAGTTTCGGTTTTAAGTAACAGCCTCCTAAAATCCGTACTTCGTTAGAGAGGATTCCAGTTTGTCAATGGGAATGTCGCGCTCACGAATTACACCACGATTATCAACGAGAATGTTTGAAGGCAGAGCACGCAAACCGAAAGCATGCACTAAAGGGGAATCAAAACTGCGGCGGTCACAAACGTTATAGCCGACAATCGTGTCATTGTGAAGAACTCGCATACAGTCAATAGTATCTGCATCAAGGCAAATATTGACCATTGACAATTTCTTTTGTTTCTTCCTTATGACGCGATTTGTCTCCGTGAGAGGAGATATGTACTCGGGAGCCATGGTACTCCAGAAAGTTACAAGAACCCATTGACCCTTGAGCGATGTAATTGTGTCGCCACGCAAAGTGACGGCTTTGAACGCAGGAAGCCTTTTTCCTACTCTACACTGGCCATTAACTATTTGCCATTGAGCATTGAGAATCAGATTCTCGTATTCTCTGATACGGGGGCTTTCGTAGCCTTTTTTCCTGATTTCATCGAGACTTTTGGCAATACGGTTATAGTTGGTATGCTCACTACGGAGGATTTCCTCCTCCAAAGCTATGAGGGCTGCCCATGCAACCGGCGGCTCAGGAGTTATCTCTATCTCCCGCATATTAGCGGCATCGCCACGAATCACTACTTCTTCACCGGGAATAGCCACGATACGGGTCTGCATAAAATTGGGATATTGCAAAGTCAGTATCACGGTGTCCGCCAATGGATGAGTGAGGCTAAACTTTCCATCAACAATGCGGACTGTGTCGAGAGTTCCCCATTCGGAAGAACTACTGAAGCAGATAAACTCGCCTTGATTGAGTCCCTTGAACTTGCCGCTAAGAGTAAAACTGCTCTTATTAGAACTACAAGAAGTAATAATGGCACACAAAACTGTGGCCATTATTACTTTTAATCCTTTATTTATTCGACAAGTTGACAACTTATAGATTTATCTTGGCAAACTCGATGTCATTCTTGGCAAGGGTTGCAAGAGCAGGATCCAAAGCTACTGCCTGGCGTAGGCAAGTAGCGGCCTCCGTAGCGTTATTGGAACGTGCTGCTACAATAGCCTTCAGATAGCTGGTCATGGCATCAGGCTGCTGAACTCCTGCCAAAGTCTTGGCAGCGGCAAGGTAATCCTTTGTCAAAATTTGAGCCAGAGCAGCAGAATTGCTCGCTGTCTTGCCGAAACTCTTGACTGCCTGTGCGTAGTTACCCTGCATCAGATAGAGATTACCGAGAGCTTCACTTAATGCTGCAGCTTCAGAGCCCTTGGCTAATGCCTGCTGTGCAGCAGAAGCATTACCGTCAAGTAGCGAAAGCAGGCCACTGTTAACATTAGCCTCGGGAGCATTGGGATTGAGGCTCAATGCCTTAGCTACATACTGACGAGCGGTCGCATAGTCACCTTTCTCATATGCAAGTGTTGCGAGATTGTTGAAAGCACGCCAGTCATTAGGATATATTTCAGCTGTCTTCTGCAACACTGACTGCTGGCGATCCTTTGAGTCAGTAAGACCAACACTGTAGAGCATTTCCTCTACGCTTAGCTTTGCAGGGTCATCGGAATACTGCTGAAGAATCTCTGGATCCGAACGACCAATCAGATTATAGTTGAGCATTATGCGCGAACGACGCAACTGGGGAAGAATCTCTTTGGTGAGGTCAGTGTAAGCAGCGGAAATGTTGCGAATCTGAGTCTCGCGTTCCTCTGGATCCTGATACATGGAAAGAACACGCAAGATGACCTCCTTGTCCTGAATATTCGACTTGCTGACAAGCTGCTGGAAACCCTCCCAATCCTCTGCGGTGTATTTGGTGTTTATATCAGTGGCGAGGCCCTTGTCCTTAAGCTCCTTGTTAATATACTCTTGAGTATTCTTGCCACGATTCTGTGCGAGAGTAGTGTTAAACTGCAGAGAGCCTTCAGGCGAAGCATATGATGACACTTCTATTCCATCCATTGCCTTGCCGGCAGCATCAGCCTGTATTGCTTTGAGGGTGGATAGGAATTGCTGCACTGACACACTCTTCAGTTCGCCGGTGCGGATTATGGCCTGGTTTACGAGGAACTGAATGTTTGCCTCTTGCTTTTGTTTAACGATGCGCTGGAAATTGTCAGCGGCGGTGGCAGTAGTAGCGGTGGCTACTGTGCGCTTCACCAATTCAGAGGTA
>JAFYNL010000057.1 GCA_017548075.1 Bacteroidaceae bacterium
GCAACACATTATCCGCATTCGAACCCGAATGATGTCGTGTGTTTGGCTCGTTTTGGCAGCAAGTCTATCGTTCATGCATCCTTTGGGAGAGCCGATTGTTGCAGCTGCATTCCTTTGCGTGAGCTACCTTTTACTCTTTCGTTCCTATCAGCGTCATCGCCCACAAGCAATCGTTTTCCATGCTTTTCTCATGCTCGGAATAGGGAGTTTCTGCGCTCCTGTTATGTTAGCGATGGCAATTCCTTACTTTCTGTACCTTGCTATCTTCTTGCGTTCTTTGACAAGAAGAGCGTTTTGGGCAGGAATTCTAGGCATTGTTGTACCCTATTGGTGCTATGCTGTGTGGTGTTTTGCTATGGGAAATCTGCAGAGTTTCTTAGCCAGATTGACCGAAATGGCACAATATGAAATACCCAATCTCGAAGCAATCACTTCAATGCCTTTTGTTTGGCAAGTTTCCGCAGCAGTCATTATTCTGCTCAGCATCGTTAGTATCATCCACTATCTTCGTACCAACTATGACGACAAGATTCGTGTGCGAATGATACTCTACATTTATCTGTCGCAGACTATACTGCTGATAGCGTTCCTCTTGTTGCAACCCGCTCACTATCAGACCACTATGGCTTTGCTTGTGGCGAGTGCCAGTCCGCTCATCGCACACTATTTCTCGCTTACAGGAAGCTGGTTCAGTACCTTCTTTTTCTTCTTCTCTTTGGTGCTCATAGCAGGTGTGGCAACCTTGAATCTTTGGCTGACTTCGTTCACCCTTCCTTTGTAGTCAGAAAACGACTGCAGTTACGTTGGCAAACTTAACGTGTTACGATTACAAAGTTAACGTGTTACGTTGGGCAACTTAACACGTTAAGTTTACAAACTAGGCACGTCTAGTTTGCGAACTAGGCGTGCCTCTTCATTATCAAGAACTTAGCTTACCAGATATCTTCGGCTTCTTCGGGGTTGTCATAGACTTCTTTGGGCACATACTCAAAGTAGTCCATAAAGAATTCCTTGGTCTCCCCTTCAAGAACAGACTGGAAGCGAATGTAATAGTTCTGGTAAGGTTCCAGATATGTGCTTGTTATGATGCGTCGCGACATATAATGGAATGTGCGTACAGGACTGCCTGTTCCATTGGCATTGCACCATGCATACGGAGCTTTCATAAAGCCTTTCGTACGCATCGCCTTCGTGACTTGGTTGTTGTATTCCTCATCGTCGGTATCTGCTTCCCAACCCACATTGGACGGAGTTATGCCGCTAGGCTGTCTCATTTCAAGTCCGCCGATGCGAAGGTCCATAGGAATACCTGTTACTGTCATCTTGTCGCGCGTAGTACCAAAATAGACTTGAGCCATCGAACGAACATACGAACCCGTAGCCACACCAAAGCGCACCTCATATTGTCCTGCACGCGGCACTGGCGGGAGCTTCATGGTAAAGTCGTACTGACCAATAATGTTGAACTCGTCACCCTGCAGGTTATGATAGCCGGACATATAGGCTTGCAGATAGTAGAACTTAGTTCCCTCGCGTATCTCTACGCCTTCGAGATAGGGATAGTTCGTCGGAATAGCCCTGACATTGGGTGCTCCATAAGTATAATAGGCTCGTGTTTGGCGAATGTCATTGTTCATCATTTCTGGCATCGTACAACATGCGTCGAAGCGGATGCGCTGGCTCGACATCGTATTGCAGACGTTCTCTGTGCAGACAAGCAATTGCTCGATGGGATAGACGACAGCGTTTGCTATGCTACTGGCATCTGTTCCGGCTTCTGTATTAGTGAGTATGCGGATGCCTTCGTTCTCGTTTGGCGTTGTGCTGGAACCTTTTAAGCGCATGAACATTCCGCTCTCATGATAATCGTTTATGTTTTGCTTTGTTGGTCCAAACTGTCCCCTACCATTCCTCAAAATAGGGAAACGGTTAAGATAGATGCCGTTCGACTCAAGGCTTTCATACGTCTTAATCATTCGCGGAAGTCCCATCGTCTGGTAGTAGTCCATAATGGGAATGGAGAGAGTTCTAGAGGACCCGTAGCTATAACCAGTTTCGTTGTAATGGATGACAAGTTTTTCTCTTCCAATACGTTGCGGCAAGATGTGATACGTGACAAACTGATTGAGGAAGTTCATCTCGTTCTTATAGTTTTCGTCATAGAGTGTTCCAGGCACATGGTCGAAGAGTCCTGATTCTTGAAGGTAAGCGCAAACATCGTCAACAGTAATATCCTCGACTGCTTTGCCCAAAGTCTCTTCCCAGAAATGGTCGGTCTCAGCAAAGAGTGTGAAGCCAAAATAGCGATGTTCAGGAATCGTACCTACCTGACCTACTGAGGTATGATTGGGAAGATCCTTCACCTGACGGGTTTGATAGAGACGCTCCCATTCCTCGTCGCGATAGGCATTCAGTGTATCTTCCAGACCACAAGCCAGTATGAGCTTCGACATAACATAATACCCGCTGCCTGGTTTCTTAGACCATTGACGCATGAAGTCACTCAATCGTCCATCGCTTGGAGCAACGACGGCCTCCACTTGATGAATAATGCCATTTGAAAGCAAGATGCCACGATTCTCCTTCGAAATGGTTGCAACGCCTTCGATACTGATGCTATCGAGGTCAGTCTGTCCGTAATATACGCGAAGCTTGCGATTGTTCATGTTCGCTAAGCCGAACTCATGCTCATGAGCAGGGAAGTCAGTAATGTCGAATGCTTCTTGTTGGTCGCCACTATCGAGAATACTATTGAAGACAATGACCTTCTTGATACTATCCAACGAATTTTTATCGGGGAACCCATCCCAAGACGGTTCAGAGATGATGCCCTTACGGCAGAGCGAGTCGAGGTAGAGTTGGATAGCATCGTTTGTTGGCGCAAAGACAGTATAGTGACCACGAGCCGACAGAAGTTGCTTCAGCGTGGTCTCAGTATACGCACTAACAGGCATCTCACCCAACAAGCGGACATACTCGCTGTAGTAGTCCTTTTCTTCCAAGTACTGACTGATTGTCTTTTGCAGAAAAACGTACCTTGCCGATGTGTCTATCTCCTCTTTACATCCAGCCAAGAGAATCAGAACTATTATGCTATAAAAGAGTCTTTTCATTCGAAGGTTTTTCATTTAAATGTTAGATTTCCTTTGCAAATATATAAAAAAAAATTATAATGCGCGCTTCTACCTTATATATTTATGTGTTTTTTCCGAAAATAATCGTATCTTTGCAGACATGAAACCATATCTTGTCGACATTCCGGTACTCATCCTGTTCTTCAACAGACCGCAACAGTTGAGTCAAGTCTTTGCCCAAGTTCGCAAGGCTCGCCCTTCACGACTCTTCCTCTATCAGGATGGGCCACGCAACGAAGCAGATATGTCAGGCATACTTGCCTGCCGAGAGGTTGTGGCACAGGTAGATTGGGAATGTCAGGTAGAGACCTTCTATCAGGAAAAGAACTTTGGTTGTGACCCATCGGAATACATCTCGCAGAAATGGGCTTTCAGCAAGGTTGACAAATGCGTTGTGCTTGAAGACGATGACGTTCCTGCCGTAAGTTTCTTCTCTTTCTGCAAAGAGATGCTTGAACGCTATGAGAACGACGAACGCATCACAATGATTAGTGGTTTCAACATTGAAGAGCAAACGACAGATGTAAAGAAAGGAGACTACTTCTTCACCACCAACTTCAGCATTTGGGGCTGGGCATCATGGCGGCGCGTCATAGATCAATGGGACGAGCATTATACTTGGCTCGACAATCCGGTTGCTGTACATCAACTCGAAGAACTGATTCGCGAACGAAAGTATCGTGACGACTTCTTGCCTATGTGCCGTAAGCATAGAGAACAAGGCAAGGCTTTCTACGAAACTATCTTTTGGTCGCAAATGCTCCTCTCTAATGGTCTCGCCATCGTTCCTTGTAAAAACATGATCAACAATCTAGGCGCAACTGCCGATAGTACACACTTCGGAGGTTCGCTCAAGACAATGCCTCGAGGCTATCGACGTATCTTCACAATGGCACGCTTTGAGATTCCGGAAGGACACACCATTTGTCATCCGCCTTACATCGTTGAGCATGTTGCCTACCGTCACCGCGCTTACCGCATTATGGGATGGAGGAATCCGATGATAAAAATTGGTCGTTCGTTTGAAGAACTCTTGCTGAATCTTCGTTATGGGAACTTCCGCTTCATTCTTACTTCCATTCGAAATCGCATCAACAAATGGTTGGGAAAGGAGGCTTATCGATGAATGTCCTGCTTGTCAGCACTAGTGAATGCAGTGGTGGAGGGGCAATCGCAGCTCGCCGACTCATGGAAGCCCTCAACAAGAATGGAGTGAAGGCAAAACTCATGGTGCGCGACAAACAATCGGATGCCGTTACTGTTTGTCAGGTAGGAAACAAGATTCCAAAGTTCTTGGAACGTCTTTCCATTCTACCTCGTTGTGGCTTCAGGCGCTCTCGCCTTTGGCAAGCAGACATTGCCAATGTTGGTATTGACATTACTCACACTCGAGAATTTCAGGAAGCAGACGTTATTCATCTTCATTGGGTGTGTCAAGGTATGCTCTCTCTCTATGGAATCAACAAAATTCTAAGCAGTGGCAAACATGTAATCTGGACGCTTCATGACGAATGGCCCTACTTGGGAGTTTGTCATTATCGAGGCGAATGCTCTGAAACAGAATGCCGACATTGTCCCATCCTTTGTGGTTCCTTACCTTATAATATATGTGCTCGCAAACGCGAAATGTATCATAAATGGCATCCTATCTTTGTCGGATGCAGTCAATGGATTACTAATCAGGCGAAACAAGCCTTGCCTTCTGAACACATAGAACATATAAACAACTGCATACCCTCTGCTCTCTTCCACCCTATTGACATGCAGCAAGCACGACAATCTCTTTCTTTGCCACAAGACAAACGCTTGCTCCTCTTCTGCAGTCAAAAGGTGAATGACGAACGAAAAGGTATTACCTACTTGACGGAAGCATTGAAGACGCTATCCAACGACAACATACACCTTGTCATTGTAGGCAAGAATGCTGAAAGGATTCCTTTACCCGAAGGCATTCATGCCACTTGTTTCGGTTCTGTTAATGAGCGCTTGATGCCACAATTATACAATGCTGCCGACACTTTCATCACACCAAGTCTGCAAGATAATCTGCCCAACACCATTGCCGAAGCAATGAGCTGTGGTACTCCTTGCGTAGGTTTCAACGTTGGAGGCATTCCTGAAATGATCAATCATCTTGAGAATGGCTATGTAGCTCACTACCAAGATGCTGCCGACCTTGCTGCCGGGATTCGCTTCGTTCTCAGCCATGACCTCCGCTCTGCCGCTCATTGTAAAGCTGCAGATGCATACGGAGAAACGCATGTAGCACAGCAATACATCAAACTCTACCAAGCGTAATATGAAGCCTCTCATTACCATAGCAACTGTCACATATAATGCAGAAGCAACGCTTGAACGCACTTTGAAGAGCGTCGCCTCACAGGACTATCCTCGCATAGAACATCTCATCATCGACGGCTGTTCTACTGACCACACTCTCTCCCTAGTTCAACGCTATGTAGAGAAGAATCAGGCACGCCATAACATTCGCCTCATCTGTGAGCCTGACAACGGACTCTATGATGCAATGAACAAAGCTTTGCTTGGTGCAACTGGCGATTACATAGTCTTTCTAAATGCAGGTGACTGTTTACATAGCAGCGATACAATCTCTGCGATTGCAGGAAAGACACAATGGAAAAAGGGAGGTCATAATCATCCAGCTATTCTTTATGGCGATACACACTTGGTTGATAATAGCGGTAACTTCCTTCGTCGCCGTAGACTCACGCCTCCAGAAAAGCTTACACCTGATAGTTTCCGCGATGGCATGCTAGTCTGTCACCAATCATTTTATGCCCGAACCGATTTGGCTCGTCAAGAACTTTATGACCTTAGCTATCGTTATTCCGCAGACTTCGATTGGTGCATTCGTATCATACGTCGTGCAAAGCGTCGTCGCATAAGAATTGTCAATACTCATCTTGTACTGACCGACTACCTTAACGAAGGCATGACTACACGTAATCACCGAGCCTCGCTTATCGAACGCCTTCGCATTATGGCGCATTACTATGGCTGGCCTGCAACTATTACTCGACATTTTTGGTTCATTATCAGAGCCATCATAAAGAAATAAAAACAAATGCTCCTACCCTATTATCATAAAGATGTTATTGAAGCTGGATGCGATGAAGCCGGACGAGGTTGCCTTGCAGGACCTGTCTATGCAGCTGCCGTCATCCTTCCACCTGATTTCAAAAGTGACCTCTTGAATGATTCAAAGCAGCTATCTGAGAAGAAACGATATGCTTTACGCGAAGTCATAGAGCATGAAGCACTTGCATGGGCAGTAGGTATAGTGAGCAATGATGAGATTGACAAAATCAATATTTTGAGAGCTAGCATCCTTGCTATGCATCGTGCCCTTGACGGACTCAAGTTGCGACCAGAAGAAGTTATCGTTGATGGAAATCGTTTCACTCCATACAACGACTTACCCTACACAACAATCGTTAAAGGTGACGGCAAGTATATGAGCATTGCAGCAGCAAGTATCTTGGCAAAAACATACAGAGATGATTGCATGTTGCAACTTCACAAAGAGTTTCCCGCCTATCATTGGGACAGCAACAAAGGTTATCCTGCACCTGCTCATCGACAAGCCATTCGCGAACATGGTACAACACCATATCATCGCATGACTTTCAATCTACTTGGTTCACCTCAATTGGAATTCAATTTCGAAGAATAACATTCATCTCTATAATATCTTTTAAATGAAACGACAACTATTACATTTAATCTTTGTGTTGCTGGCCATCTTTGCGGTACAAGCACAAGAACTCACTGTTTGTACTTATAACCTAAGGTACAAAAACAGCAGTGACACCGAGGCCGGCAACGGCTGGAACACCAGACGCACTTATCTCATCAACCTCGTCAACTTCCAACAGCCAGACTTGCTTGGTGTGCAGGAAGCACTTAAGGCGCAGATGGACGACATGGCAAACGGCCTGAAAGGCTATGCCTACATTGGCGTAGGACGCAACGATGGCGGCACAAGCGGAGAATATTCCGCCATCTTCTATCGCAAGGAGACAATGGTGCTCCTCGACAATGGTGACTTTTGGCTGAGCGATACACCCTACAAACCTTCGAAAGGCTTCCCTAGCAAAGGCGGCGGCACCTCGTACTACCGTATCTGCTCTTGGGGAAAGTTTTTTCATAGGCCAACAGGCACAGTCGTCTATCACTTCAACACCCACATGGACCTTGATGAGATAAACCGCCAGCAGTCGTACTATTTGATAAAGCAGAAGATTCAGGAGATTGCCAGCACGACAGTTCCCGTCATTGTAACCGGAGACTATAATGCCGTACAAACAGGGGAAGCATACAAACTGTTCTACAACTCGGGCTTCCTCTACGATTGCTTTCATCGCACCAAACAGAAATTTATGACGAACGGCACCTGCCCAGGCTTCAACGCTAACAACTATAGCACGGTATCAGGAGAATTACGACGCATTGACCACATCTTTGTCACAAAAGCCTTCAACATTAATCACTATGGCGTGCTTAATCCCTGTTACTATTCTACCAGTGGCACGGCAGACTATGCTGAGAGAGCATATTCAGACCATAGTCCTGTGTTTGCTAAACTTTCCATTAAAAACCCAGACATGGCCGAACTTGAAACAATTCAACTACCTATTTCTGACGGCATTTACCAAATCTCAACTCCTGAAGAGTTGCAAGCTTTCTCATTCATTGTCAATGGCATAGCAGGATATACACAGAACTCTTCTGCAAAGGCTGCCTTAATCAATGACATCAATATGACAGGAATGTCGACTTGGCTGCCTATAGGAACAAATAGTGCCCCATTCAAAGGAACGTTTGACGGACAAGGACATACAATTCAGAACCTTGCCGTCAAGACAAACAAGAGCTATTCCGGATTGTTTGGCAAGACATCAAATGCTACTATTAAAGACTTACATGTTAGTGGCACACTTACTGTCGCCGAAGGCTCTGGCGAACATGGCACCGTAGGATATGCAGAAGGCACTACTATCACGGACGTACATTCTGCTTTGAACATCACAACTAGCAAAGCTAACGCGGACACGAAACACATTGGTGGCATTGCCGGAACGATGGCTTCAAGTACAAGTATCAACAGATGTTCGTATGCAGGCAAACTTTCCGACGCAGGCACTAACACTGTAGGTGGCATCGTTGGTTATGCCGACCAAACAGCCAACAAGATATCGAATGCCATTAACTATGGTACTGTCAATTCAAAGGGTAGTGAAACTAACACAGGCGGCATCTTGGGTTATGTGAACTATGCCGGCTTTAAGATTTCTCATTGTGTCAATGCAGGAGCTGTAAGCGGCAACGAGACTTACGCTGGTCAGATTGTCGGCAGACAGATAAAGGCTATGTCCACTCTTCCTTCTGATCTCTATTATCTCGATGGAGGAACATTGGCGGCTTTCGGTTCTGGAACACACGAAACATCTGCAACAGGTGCAACAGCCGTCAATACCGAGCAATTGGCAAGCGGTGAAATCACATACAAACTGAATGGTGACCAAACAGAGATTAATTGGTATCAGACACTTCCTAGTACCGATACAACTACCGAAGCCGATCCTTATCCAGTACTTGACCGCACTCACAAAATCGTGCTATTCGCCGAAGGAGTTTACTATAACGAATACAATCCTGATGGTATTAAGCAAGTTGAGAACCAACGGTCAATGGCTAAAGGTCAATCCATCTATAATCTTGCTGGTCAACGCCTGAGTAAGATGCAGAAAGGCATAAATATTATTAACGGCAAAAAGTACATCATCAAATGAAAAAGGCAATATTATTCATCATATTCATGATGGCGTTCTGCGCTTATGCCCAGGACCTCTACATCGGTAGTTTCTATGTAACCACGCCAGAAGAAGAGAGTCTTTACGGAGACGGCAACGACAAATGGGCAAAGCGTATGCCCATTATCTGCGATATGTTCAACTTCGAGCAGCCTGATGTACTGGGATTACAATCCCTGACAGATTCCCAGCGTTCGCAAATCGTTAACCGTTTGACAAATCACAATGCTGCAGGAGACATTCTTTATAGCAAGTCTCTTGAACTCGACACTTGCGGTGTCGTTGAGGAAATGCCAGAAGGAAGTACTTGTTGTTGGGCAAAGTTGAAGAAAGGAGAAAAGTCTTTCTATGTCTTCAACTTCTGCTTTTCCACCGATGCTGACGTCGCTGCCACATCTGCAACACGCCTTCGTAGTGCTACGACAGAAATCAATACTGAAAACTTGGCTTGTTTCGTTATTGGAGATCTTGGCGTGAATGAGACAAAGACAGCATACACTAGACTGACTGCAAGATTTAACGATTGCTACACAAGAGCAACTGTCGTGAGTGCGGAATACGGAACGGTGAACAACTTCGATCTTGCTACCAATCACGGTAGCAACCGCTACGATTTTGTCTTTGCCTCTAAGACAAAAAACACTATTAAGGCTTACGGACAATTGCAATATGGGTATTATACTCAAGAATCTGATGGCTCGTACAAGCGTAGATTACTTTCTACGCACTTCCCTGTAATGGCGAAAGTGACACTTCAATAATTAGGGTTTGCGAACACAGGCAGTTGTGTTCGCAAACTAAACGTGTTAAATTGACAAACTAGGCACGTTAAGTCAGCCAACTTAACGTGCCTAGTTTATAATCGTAACACGGAGTCTTTTTTCAGTTGTGCACCAACGTTCCTATTTCCTCGCCATCGAGGACTCTTTTGAGGTTACCCTTGATGTCCATATTGAAGACATAGATAGGCAGATTATTCTGCATACACATAGCAGTTGCCGTCATATCCATCACCTTCAAATTACGTGAAAGAACCTCTTCATATGTGATATCGTGGAACTTCGTGGCAGTTGGATCTTTCTCCGGATCTGCAGTATAGACGCCATCTACGCGGGTTCCTTTAAGCATTACATCAGCTTCTATCTCAATGCCGCGAAGCGACGAACCCGTATCTGTCGTGAAATAAGGACTGCCAGTACCTGCGCTGAAGATGACTATTTCACCTTGCTGCATTGCTTCTATTGCTTTCCATTTGTTGTAGAACTCGCCAATAGGTTCCATCCTGATTGCCGTCATTACCCTATTCTTTTGCCCGACTGAATCGAGTGCACTACTTAAAGCCAGAGAATTGACAACTGTTGCGCACATTCCCATCTGATCGCCTTTGACGCGATCAAAGCCTTTGCCAGCTCCCGCCAAACCTCGAAAGATGTTTCCTCCACCGATGACGATGCCAATCTGAACGCCCATGTCGGCTATTTCCTTAATTTGTTCGGCATATTCATTCAGACGTTTCACGTCGATGCCATAGCCTTGTTCGCCCTGAAGACTCTCTCCTGAGAGCTTGAGCAGAATACGTTTGAATCTTGCCATATTGTATAATTTATATAATGTACTTCACTTCCTTGAATTCGTAGCGACGTCGTTTGCCCTCACTATCCTGCATGATGAGGTGTCCTGAAGGTTCCACATCGGTTATCATGGCACAAAAAGTGCCCATTTCATCGATAAATTTATGTTCTTCGCCAAAGCGATAGAGATATTCTTTGTAATGTTCATGCAAGTCGTTCAACGCATCTTCATTGCCACTTTCTATCCTTTGAAAATAGTGTGTAAAGTGCTTCATGAACTCCTCCAACACGAAACGTCGCTCCACATCCTTCCCTACAATGTCTGCCAGAGAACGCGGATTTGGCGCATCACTCAGGAAACGCCGCTGATTCACATTGATGCCGATGCCAATGACAGAACTTCGAACCACGGCTCCTTGCAAGTCGTTCTCGATGAGTATGCCTGCCACCTTATTATCTTTATAATAGATGTCGTTCGGCCACTTTATGCTGAATCCGCTGGCAAAGACTTCGAGAGCATCCCTCACAGCCAGCGCCGCAGCCTCGGAAACTGCAAACATTCGGCGAGCTGGCAGGTTTGTTGGCATTACACGCAAACTGAAAAGAAGATTCTCTCCCTTCGCCGACTCCCAACTATTTGTGCCTGCTCCTTTTCCAGCGCTCTGGAATTCGGCTGTCACGAGTGTCATTCTGTGGTCGTCTGGCATATCAAGATGGCGCAAGAAGTTGTTCGTAGAATCCACTTCATCGAGTTCCATCACACGAAACGACGGCGAATCGTCCAGGCAGAAATGCGTCTCCATTGTTCGTTTATCACGAAAGTATAGTGCAAAGATAATAAACTTTTCCCTCTTTAGAACTATGAGAGGGAGAAAAAGAGCAAAATAAGACAAGTTTTTTAGCTGAAGGCATAATAATGTGCAAACTTTTAACTATCTTTGCATGAAATAAGAACGAATCAAAAAGAAAAGCCAACATGAAACGACATCTTCTGGTCATTTTACTATTGCCACTTGCTTTGATGGCAAATGCATCGAAAACAGACCTCTTGCAAGACTTCCCTGCAGGAAGCACACCACAGGAAGTGGGCTGTCGCATAGCCTACCACTTTGCCGACAGCAAGCACCATTATTGGGGCGATTCGAAGTTTATCGGCTACCATGAAGTGTGTGCCTGGAACGGAGCCCTTATGTGGGGCCGAGCCGCGAACGATGCCGTGATACTGCAGAAAATGAAGGAACGCTTCGACGACCTCGTGGCAAATCATAAGGAGAACCTGCCTATCAAGAATCATGTGGACTTGAATATGTTCGGTTCTCTGCCGTTGAGTTTGTACAAATCCTTCCCTGCAGAAGAAAGTTACAAAGAAATGGGACTCTCTTATGCCGATACACAATGGCAACTTCCGGCTAATGCGAAGGAGAGCGAGAAACGCCTTGCCCGTCAAGGATACACTTGGCAAACGCGGATGTGGATTGATGATATGTATATGATAACCATCGTTCAGGCATGGGCTTACCGCATAACTGGAGACAGAAAATACATTGATCGAGCCGCTTTCGAGATGGTTAAGTACTTGGACGAACTGCAACGACCTAATGGACTCTTCTATCATGCTCCAGATGTGCCGTTCTATTGGGGTAGAGGCAACGGCTGGATGGCAGTCGGACTTACAGAAGTTTTGGATGCTCTTCCCAAGGACAGTCCTTACTATAAGCGCATCTTGAAGGGCTATAAAAAGATGATGAAGAGTCTTCTCCGCTATCGAAACGACGAAGGAATCTGGAATCAACTCATCGACCAACCCGATTTCTGGACAGAGACTTCTGGTTCCGGCATGTTTACTTATGCTTTCATTCGAGGTGTGAAAGAGGGTTGGCTGCCCACCAAGACTTATGCCCCAGCCGCTCGCAAAGCATGGCTCGCCCTTATACCTTACATTAATAGCAACGACGACGTTACCAATATCTGCATCGGCACCAATAAGAAGAACGACTTCAACTACTATCTGGATCGTCCCAAAATGACTGGCGACTACCATGGTCAAGCGCCATATTTGTGGTGTGCGGCTGCTTTGTTGGATGACTAAATGACTCAGGAAAAACAAGGCAACAATATGAAACATATCTTTCTCACACTCTTGACACTCATTCTGGCAGTTTCCGTCAATGCTCATGACGGGCGAAACTACATTTCTCTCGACTCCAAGTTGCTTCATGGAGGCAACAATACTTGGTATATGATTCGAGATGGAGAAGTAAAAGCGACTGCCGCCGAGATTTCCAGACCTGGCTTCAATCTTGAAGGATGGACAGAAGCGATTGTTCCCGCAACAGTCCTGACGAACCTTGTTGAGCAGAAGGTTTATCCAGAACCTTACTTCGGACAGACCAACAAGCTTGCCAACGACATCATTCCAGATGTGGCAAAAGTGGGACGGGAATTCTATACTTACTGGTTCAGAACTGAGTTTACTTTGCCTTCCGACTTTAAGGGAAAGCGAATCTGGCTTGAGCCGATGGGAATTAACTATCGCGCCGAGATTTGGGTAAACGGCTATATGATTGGAGAAATGGCTGGTATGTTCAACAATCAGCCCTTCGACATTACCGACCGAATGATACCAAACCTGACAACGGCCATCGCTATCCGAGTCTTTCCTGTTGATGTTCCTGGAACAACTGCCCCGAAAGTTTGGGGTGCGGCGGGTGAATGGCATAATGGAGGAGACGGCTGGATAGGACAAAGTGTCACGCAACTAATGACCGTTGGATGGGACTTTACCTACGAAGACGGCATTCGAGATCGCAATACAGGCATTTGGCGCTCTATAAGACTCTACACTACAGGACTTCAGCAACTGCGCAATCCTTACATTTCATCCGAGTTGAGTCACCCGAATTATGATGTTGCAAGCGAAACCATAACTGTAGAAGTTTGGAATCCAAACACAGGAAGTGGCGAATGTACTGTAAGCGGAACTATCGAAGGAAACGGGAGCAACATCTCTTTCAGCGGCAAGAAGATGAAACTTCAGCGAGGAGAACATACTACTGTAACCTTCTCTCCGAAGGACTTTCCGCAGTTGGTCATCCGCAAACCGCATCTTTGGTGGCCCAAGAACAAAGGCGAACAAAACCTATATACCCTGCGCCTCAAACTTAACGACGGCAAAGGAAACCTCTTGGATAGTGTCTCTACTCGATTCGGAATTCGCGAAGTTATTGCAAGTCGCGAGACTCCCGACAAATCGAAGGTCTTCATAGTGAACGGACACAAGACTTTCGTTCGCGGAAGTAACTGGATTCCAGAGGCTATGCTCCGTACAAACGACCAAAGAATGGAGACTGAACTTGCCTATACCAACCAGTCAGGAGTCAATTTGTTGCGTCTTTGGGGAGGCGGAATAGCTGAGAGTGACCGTTTCTACGAACTTTGTGATGAGTACGGAATTATGGTTTGGCAGGAGTTCTGGATGACTGGAGATACTCGCCATCCAATGGATGAAGCGCTCTATCTGGCAAATGTGGAGAGCACTATGAAACGCCTTCGCAACCATCCAAGCATCGTTATTTATGTCTCGAGCAACGAGAGTACAGCCGTTTCAGGAGCCGAAGAACTCATCAAGAGCCTGGCTCCAGGAGTTCCTTACCAAATGCAAAGTGAGTGCGACGGAGTTCACGACGGCAGTCCTTACAAGCAGGTCAATCCGATGCGGCACTATGAAAATACTGCTTCCGACAGAGGAAGTCGCGTAGATGGCTTCAATCCTGAGTACGGAGCCCCAACCTTACCAATCGTCGAAAGCCTTCGAGAGATGATGCCTGCCAGCGATCTTTGGCCCATGAACAAAGCGACTTGGGACTATATGGATGGCAACGGCTTCCATCTTATGAGCACTCTCTACACAGATATGGTAAATAAGTATGGTGAGTCGAAGAACATAGAGGAGTTTGCTCGCCGCGGACAAATGGTGGGAGCCATCAATTCGAAGAGCATTTGGGAAGTTTGGAACGAGAACAAACTCGAGTTTGGAGACCGTTGGTGTTCAGGTCTTCTGTTCTGGTACCACAATTGTCCGAACTGGCAAGTCTGCGCTCGAATGTGGGATTGGTTCCTCGAACCTACGGCTTCTCTGTACCATACTATGCATGCTCTCGAGCCGCTCCACATCCAATACGACTATCTGACGGGAACCGTGAGTGTTTGCAACGACTATCTCGAAGCACAAAAAGGACTGAAGGCAAAGGCCGAAGTCTATGATTTCTCGAGTCGCAAAATCAGTTCTGTTACGGCAAAAGTGGATGTTCCGGCTGATGGAGTTGCTAACGACATTCTTTCCGTCAACATTCCTGACGACATAACTCCAGTCCACTTCATCGCTCTTGAACTGACTGATTCGAGAGGGAAGGTCCTGAGCCGCAACTTTTATTGGCGTTCAACGAGCAAATATGAGGGCAAGAACACCATGACTGGCCCTTGTACAAGCGGGTTTGAGCCACTCACGAATCTGCCTGAAGCGAAGCCTTCAGTTATGACTCGACGCCTTTCCGAAAAGGATGGACAAATCGAGTGGGAAGTAACGATTAGGAATAGCAGTCGAAGAATCGCTTTCTTCTGTCAATTACTCCTGACCGACCAGAACGACAAACCCATTCACGGAACCTATTATAGCGACAATTTCTTCTCTCTCCTGCCAGGAGAAAAGGGAGTTGTAACCATTCGGACTTCTAGTCGAGAAGACAACAAATTCCGCCTTCGTTTCTGCGAAAACATGGGCGAAGTGAGAAATGCAACAATAAGATGATTTTCAAGCAACTAGAGAAAAATTGAAATGACTGCAGTTACGTTGGCAAAGTTAACGTGTTACGATTGCGATTTTAACGAGTTAAGTTTGCAAAGTTAACGTGTTATGTTTGGCATCGTAACTGCAGTCGTCTGAAAACCTAACAAACCGAAACTTCAATGAAATGCCAGGAAAGATTCAAAGAAATCTACAAACGCGAGCCTGAAGCCCTTGCTTTCTGCCCTTATCGAGTGTGTCCTATTGGGGCTCACAGCGATGCTAACCTTGGGAAAATCACAGGTTTAGCCATCGACAAAGGCATCCATCTCGCCTATAGTCCCAAGCAAAACGGAGTCGTGGAACTTTGTTCCCTACAATTCGAAAAACGGGCTCAGTTTCATGTTCGAGACGTTCCTCGCCACAAATGTAACGATTGGGCCGATTATCTTCGAGGCGCAACCTTGAAACTTGGCGAACATTATCCCCTCACTTATGGTTTGAGCGGAGTCATCGAAGGCACCCTTCCCATCGGAGGTCTCTCGTCTTCCGCAGCCGTAGCCCTCGTCTTTCTCAAGGCTCTCTGCAAGGTCAACAACATTCAGCCCGAGCCCCTCGAACTCATCCTTACTTCTATGGCAGCCGAGAACGAATATGTGGGCGTCAATAGCGGCAAGTTGGACCAGAGTTGCGAGGTCTATTCCAAGAAGAATCATCTGCTTTATCTCGATACGAAGACCGACGAATACGAACTCATTCCAACACTTCCTTCGATGAAACCTTACCGCATAGCCATCTTCTTTAGCGGCATCGAAAGGTCTCTTGCAGGCAGTAAATTCAATATGCGTATCGATGAAGCTCGAAGTGCGGCCTATGCCTTGATGGCTTATGCAGGCTTGGAATACGGCAAATTCAACGAAGCGAATCTGCGAGCAGTCCCTAGAGAAATCTACGAAAAGTATAAGGAACGTCTGCCTGAAAACTGGCGAAAAAGAGCAGAGCATTGGTATACGGAGTTCGAAAGAGTTGAGAAAGGGGCCGAAGCATGGAGGCGAGGAGACCTTGAAACCTATGGAAAACTCAGTTTCGAAAGCGGTCAAAGCAGTATCTCAAACTGGGAAACAGGATCGCCAGAACTCAAGGCTCTCTACGATATAATGCGTCAAACTGACGGAATTTACGGAGGTCGCTTTAGTGGAGCTGGTTTCAAAGGATGTTGTATGGCACTCATCGACCCCTCTTTCGAAGCAGAAATCAAACAAAAAGTCACAAAAGAATACCTCAAAGCCTTTCCCGAACTCGAAGGCAAATACAGCGTTCACATCTGCGAAAGTGCAGACGGATTGCTCTAATAAACTCGATAAACTATGAAATGTCTCATTCTGGCTGCCGGCTATGCAACGCGCCTCTACCCTCTTACAGAGAACTTTCCGAAGCCTCTTCTCAAGGTGGGCGACAAAACTATCCTCGATTGGCTTATCGACGATATTGATGGTGCGGGTTTAGTCGACGAATATATCGTCATTTCGAACCACAAGTTTGCCCATCATTTCCTTGATTGGGCAAGCACGAAGACGCAGAAAATATCGGTTGTTGACGACGAAACGTCTTCCAACGAAACTCGACTCGGAGCCGTTCGCGACATTCAATTCGCCATCGATAAACTCGGCCTTAATGACGATATGCTTGTTATTGCTGGCGACAATCTGCTGGATTTCAGTCTGAAACGATTCGTCCTTTATGCCAAAGAAAAGCAGACTTCCTGCATTATGCGTTTTTATGAAGAGGACGAGCAAAAGCTCTTGAAATGCGGCATCGTTACCTTCGATGAGAATGATTGCGTCCTTTGTATGACAGAGAAATCGCCCACTCCAGCAACTCATTGGTGTACTCCGCCCTTCTATTATTATACGAAGCAGGATGCACAACTCGTCAAAAAAGGCATCGAAAGCGGTTGTGGTGTAGATGCTCCCGGCAGTTTTATCGCTTGGCTCTGTACTCAATCACCCGTTCATGCTATGGAAATGCCCGGCCATCGCTATGATATCGGCAACTTGCTAAGCTACGAACAAGTTCAGAAAACATATCAAGGTATTACCATAATCTAGTACTTCAGCGAACAGGAAAATGTAGTCTTTCCACAAAGAACACAGCTTTTTATGCTATTTTTCTGCAAATTTATTTGCACATATCACAGAAATAGCATACCTTTGCACGCGAAAGATGAAAGTGAGGGGCTCGAGAGTTCCTCACTTTTCTTTATGAACCATTTAAAAACACTAAGAGAAATGATTAGCAAAAGTGCAGTTCAACAGGCCGTAGAAGAGTGGCTTGAAGGCAAAGAGTATTTCCTTGTTGACATTAGCATCAGTCCTGATGATCGAATTGTTGTGGAGATAGACCACGCAGACGGAGTTTGGATTGAGGATTGTGCTGACCTGAGCCGACACATTGAATCGCGTTTAAGTCGCGATGAGGAAGACTATGAACTCGAAGTCGGCAGCGCTGGATTGGGACAACCCTTCCGTGTACATCGTCAATATGAGATTCACGTCGGCAAAGAAGTCGAGACACAATTGCATGATGGACATAAGTTTCGCGGCACTTTGCTTAGTGTAAACGACAAAGGTTTCCAGTTGGGAATCGTACAAAAGGTAAAGGAAGAAGGCAAGAAACGTCCCGTCACAATGGAAGTTCCTACAGACTTCCGCTTCGAAGACGTTGCCTACACCAAGTACCTCATTAAGGTTAAGTAAAAACAAAACAAACAATATAATGGCAAAGAAAACACAAGCAACAGAGGCGATCGACATGATAGAAGTGTTCGCCGACTTTAAAGAGAAGAACAACATCGACCGTGCCACACTGGTAAGCGTATTGGAAGAATGCTTCCGTAACGTTATTGCCAAGATGCACGGAACAGACGAGAACTACGACATCATTGTCAATCCCGACAAAGGTGACTTCGAGATTTACCAGAATCGTGTCGTTGTTCCAGATGGAGAAGTTACTGATGCAAACAAAGAAATCTCGCTGAGCGAGGCTCAAAAAATCGAAGATGACTACGAGATTGGCGAAGAAGTCAGCCAACGCGTCGATATGTCCGAGTTTGGTCGTCGTGCCATCCTTCAACTCAGACAAACTCTCGCTAGCCGCATCATGGAGTTGGAGTACGACGCTCTCTACAATCAGTATAAGGATCGCGAAGGTGAAGTTATCAGCGCTGAGGTGTATCAAACTTGGAAACGCGAAACTCTTCTTATGGACGAGGAAGGTAATGAGTTGCTCTTACCTCGTCAAGAACAGATTCCTGGCGACTTCTTCCGTAAAGGCGAAAGCACTCGTGCCGTCATTTTACGCGTAGAGAATACTGGCGGAAAGCCTCGCATCATCCTTAGCCGAACTGCTCCCGAGTTCCTACAACGTATGTTGGAAGCCGAAGTTCCAGAAATTCAGGACGGTCTCATCACAATTCACAAGATTGCTCGCATTCCTGGTGAACGCGCCAAGATTGCAGTTGAGAGCTATGACGACCGCATCGATCCTGTAGGAGCTTGCGTAGGTGTGAAAGGAAGTCGCTTGCGTGGAATCGTTCATGAACTTCGTGGAGAGAACATTGATGTCGTTACTTGGACTTCCAACACACAACTTATGATTACCCGTGCCCTCAATCCTGCACGCGTAAACAGCGTTGTTCTCAACGAAGAAGAGCATACTGCTGAAGTTTATCTCGACCCAGATCAGGTATCACTCGCTATTGGTAAAGGTGGTCTCAATGTCAAGCTCGCCAGCATGCTTGTTGGTTATACTATCGATGTCTTCCGTGAACTTGGCGAAGAAGAGGACAATGACGACGTAAGCCTCGACGAATTTACCGACGCCATCGAACCTTGGATTATCGACGAACTCAAGAAGATTGGCTTCCAAACTGCAAAAGGTGTGCTGGGTGCACAGCGTGAAATGATTATTCAGAACGCTGACCTGGAAGAAGAAACTGTAGATGAAGTATTGCGCATCTTGCAGGCTGAGTTCGAGTAAAAAGAAGTATAACTAGAGACTAGGGATTAGGAAATAAAACACAATGAGCATAAGATTAAATAAAGTAACGAAGGAATTCAACATCGGACTGCAGACGGCTGTTGACTTTCTTCAAAAGAAAGGTTTCAGCGAGGTTGAGGCCAATCCCAACTATAAGATTACTGAAGAGCAATATGCCCAGTTGCAGAACGAATTCAGTTCCGACAAAGGACTGCGCAACGAAGCAACTCAGCTCATTCAGCAACACACAGGTCATAGCAAAGAGCGCAAAGAAGCTCCCAAGGCAAAACCTGTAGAAGAAGTGCAGATAGAGACTCCTAAGGTGGAAGGTCCAAAGATTTTAGGACGCATCGACCTTAGTAGTGGGCAAACTTCTAAGGCAGATAAAGCCTCTCAAGCAAAGGCAAAAGCAAAGGAAGAGAAAAAGGCCGAACCCCAACCTGCAGAAGAGGAGAAAAAGGCAAAAGACACCTCAAAAGAGACAACAGAACCTTCTGTTCCAAAGGAAGAAATTGTTACTCCAAATGAGGAACCCGTAGAAGTTGCTCCTGTTGAGAAGCAAGAGGAAGAAGTCTTCCGTCTCAATCCAGCTGCCAATGCAGCTCCTTCCCTAACCATCAAGGGTAAAATAGACTTGGACAGCTTGAACCAAAATACTCGTCCAAAGAAGAAGACTCATGAAGAACGTCGTCGAGAACGCATGGCACAAGAGGGTCAAAGCGGAGAACGCAAGAAGCGTGTCCGTTTAGGAAAAGAGCGCGTTGATGTTAATGCTGTAGCTAATCAGCAACAAGGCGACCAAAAGAAAAACAACAACGCTACTCAAACCCAGAATCAAAATAGCGGCGGAGGAAAGAACAAAAAACAAAAGAATCATCCTAAACAAACTCCACTTCAGCCTGAAGTAAGCGATGAGGAAGTCGCTAAGCAAGTTCGCGAAACGCTTGCTCGCCTTACAAGTAAAGGCACCAAGATGGGCAAAGGCGCCAAGTATCGTCGTGAAAAGCGTGAAGCCATCCGTCAAGGTATGGAAGAAGAGTTGGCAAACGAAGCTGCAGAAAGCAAAGTTCTTAAACTGACAGAGTTTGTTACTGCCAACGAACTTGCTACGATGATGAACGTGCCTGTCACAAAGATTATCGCCACTTGCATGAGCATTGGCATCATGGTCAGCATCAATCAGCGCATGGATGCAGAGACCATCAACCTCATTGCAGAAGAGTTTGGATTTACCACAGAGTATGTTAGTGCAGAAGTTAGTGCTGCAGTCAGCGAAGAAGAGGATGACGAGGCAGATCTCGTGCCACGCGCTCCCATCGTTACCGTCATGGGTCACGTCGATCATGGTAAGACTTCTTTGCTCGACTACATTCGTCAAACAAACGTTATTGCAGGTGAAGCAGGCGGCATCACACAGCACATTGGCGCCTACAACGTTACGCTTGAGGACGGACGTCATGTTACGTTCCTTGACACTCCTGGTCACGAGGCCTTCACTGCCATGCGTGCTCGTGGTGCTCAGGTAACGGATATTGCCATCATCATTGTAGCTGCAGACGACGACATCATGCCGCAAACGAAGGAAGCAATTGCACATGCTACGGCAGCTAACGTGCCTATCGTCTTTGCTATTAATAAGATAGATAAGCCAGGAGCAAATCCTGACAAGATTAAGGAAGGCTTGGCTAACATGAACTTCCTCGTTGAGGAATGGGGCGGTAAGTACCAGAGTCAAGACATTAGTGCCAAGAAAGGTACTGGCGTTGAGGAACTTCTTGAGAAGGTTCTTCTTGAAGCTGAGATGCTCGACCTCAAGGCCAATCCTAATCGTAAAGCAACTGGTTCCATTATTGAATCCAGTTTGGACAAAGGTCGTGGCTATGTAGCAACCGTGCTCGTCAGC
>JAFYNL010000058.1 GCA_017548075.1 Bacteroidaceae bacterium
TCGAAGCCCCAATCTTGCTTCAGAATCTTGTTGAGTGTGTACTGATTGTGGCAGTTGTGCTCGTTCTTGTAGAGGTTGTAAGCACCCATCACGCCCCAAGCCTTTCCTTCCTTCACGGCAGCCTCAAAGCCAGGAAGATAGATTTCGTGAAGAGCTCTGTCGCTCACAATCACGTTCACTTGATGGCGATATTCCTCTTCGTTATTGAGGCAATAATGCTTCACGCAACTTGCTACGCCAACACTCTGCAAACCTTGAACATAAGGCACAACCATGCGAGAGGTCAGATAGGGGTCTTCGCCCAGATACTCGAAGTTTCGGCCTCCAAGAGGCGTGCGGTAAATGTTGATGCCAGGAGCCAGAATCATGCCTTTGCCTCGATACAAACCTTCTTCGCCCAAAGCATGACCATAGGCACGGGAAACTTCAGGATTCCAAGTTGCTGCAAGACAGGTGAGAGCAGGGAAAGCCACACAAGAGTCGTTACTTTGACCTGCTTGTTCCCATTCGTCCCAAAGCACATCAGGTCGAACGCCATGAGGTCCGTCGTCGGTCCAGAAGTCAGGAATGCCGAGCCGCTTCACGCCAGGGCTCGAGAACTTGCTTTGAGCATGAATCACATCAATCTTCTCTGCAAGCGTCATGCGCTTGAGAGCATCTTCCACTCGAGCCTCAATATCTTTCGAGGGGTCGAGATAAACAGGAGTTTGTGCTTGCAATAGAGAAGCAAGAGCAAAAAGGAGTAAGGCAATCCTGTACTTCATAACATTATTTATTTTATAATAGTAAGTTTTGTTCCGTTTAGTAAATCCGCAACAGGCATGCGTTTCTTGCCTGCAAGTTGCACTTCGTCAAGTGAGAGAGGGCCATCAGGCAAGGAGACTTGCAAAGGACCAGGTTTCATCGAGGCTTTGAAGACCTTCATCTCCGTCTCTTTTCCGTTGGCAATAACATTTGTCCAGGCTGCGGGGTAGGGGCTCAGACCTCTGATGAAGTCGTAAGCACTCTTGAGCGTGTGCTCTTCCCACCTGATTTGGCAGGTGTCCTTGAAGATTTTCGGAGCAGGTCGAAGCGGCTCGTCCGTCATGAATTGGCTTTGGTCGATGGCTTTTGCCTCTCCGCTTTCGATGAGTCGAACCGTCTTGATGACCAATTCGGCACCTTGCATCATGAGTTTGTCGTGCACGTCTTCGGCACAATCATCCTCGCTGATTGGGGTGCGTTCCTGCAAGATGATTCGGCCCGTATCGATTTGCTCGTCAAGGAAGAAAGTCGTGATTCCAGTCTCTTTGTCTCCGTTGATAATCGCCCAATTGATGGGGGCTGCGCCTCGATACTGAGGTAGGAGGGCGGCATGGAGATTGAAAGTGCCGAGAGGAGGCAGACTCCAAACCACTTCTGGCAGCATTCGGAAGGCAACGACTATCTGCAATTCGGGCTTCAAAGCCTTGAGTTCTGCAAGGAAAGCCTCGTCCTTCAATTTCTCGGGTTGCAAGACGGGAATGCCTTTCTCTTGGGCAAACTTCTTGACTGGACTGCTTTGCAAGACATCATGATGCCGCCCGATTGCCTTGTCTGGCATTGTAACTACGCCAACCACATCGAAGCCTTCCTCAATGAGGCGACTGAGACTCTGCACCGCGAAATCGGGCGTGCCCATGAAGACTATTCTCATAGTTCCTTAACGTAGATGTTTCTGAAATAGCAACGGCAGCCGTGAGCCTGCATTTCAATCTGGTCGCTTGGGAAGATGGGCAGTTTGCGGTCCCAATAGTTCTCGAGAACAATGTTATCGACCACGTTGACGCCATTCAGCCAAACCGACACTTTGTCGCCTCGCATAACAATGCGGAAGGTGTTCCATTCGCCCAACTTGTTGTCCTCGACACTGGTCGGAGTGGAACGATACTTCTGGTTGTTGTAGAGACCGCCAGAGCCTACTTGCGCTCCAACGTTGGTTCGACGGATGTCCCATATCTGAACTTGTGGGGCTCCACGCAGATAAACGCCTGCATCAGGCTCCTTGCCATTGGGGTCGAGACGCCAGTCGACGAGCAATTCGAAGTCGGCATAGTTGTTCTGAGTGCAGATGTTGTCCCAGCCGTTGCCAATATAGACGAGTTCTCCGTTCTCCACAATCCAGTCGCGCTTCATCAGATCGTCGGCCTTTTTCTGTTTTTCCTTGAGTTCCTTTGTGCTCATCTTTGAGCGGGCAATCGGGTTCTCCACGAGGCCTTTCCAGCCGTCCAGGTTCTTTCCGTTGAAGAGGCAAACGAAGCCTTCCTCGTTCTGGTCGGCACTCTGGAGCCAAGCCTTAGCCAGTTTCTTTTGCTTGCTTTTCAGTTGCTTAGTGGCCTTTTTGAGCATTTCGCGCGACTCTATTCCGTTGTATTCAGGATGCGCCTCCAGAATCTCCCAGACAGCCTTTGCAGCCATCTTTGCCGTCTTCTTGGTCTCCATCATCGAAGCCGCATAAGTGAGCGCCTGATAGGTGCCGGCTTGAGCCATGAGCGTGAGGGCAGCCTCTTTCTGCTGGAGGTCCTCAGTCTGCTCGATGATGTGGCGAAGGGCAATGACTTGATTCTCAGGAGTGAGTGTCTGTGCAGAGAGGTTCGTGCACAGGACAAAGAAGGCCGACATCATGATGCCGGCCAACTTATGGAGCATGTTTATTCTTCGCATAGTTCAGTCAGTATTCCGCAAGTGCTCTTTGGATGGAGGAAAGCAATGTGGAGGCCGTCGGCACCATTGCGGGGAGCCTTGTCGATGAGGCGAATGCCCTTGCTGTCGCACATTGCGAGAGCCTCGCTCACTCCGTCTTCCACCTTGAAGGCAACGTGATGAACGCCTCTGCCACCATTGTCGAGGAACTTCTGAACGGTGCTTTCGGGGCAAGTCGGCTCCAGGAGTTCGAGTTTAACCTCACCAACCTTCAGGAAAGCGGTCTTCACCTTTTGGTCTTCTACAACTTCAGTTTTGTAAACTTCCAGTCCGAGAACGTCGCGGAAGTAGGGCAGAACCTCGTCGATGCTCTGCACGGCGATGCCCAGATGTTCAATTCTTGAAATCTTCATAATAAATGCGTTTATAAGTTATTAAGTCTCTAGGTTCTAGGTTATTTGAATAGGTCGGAATGTGTGCCGGTTCCTGTGAATAGGAGTATCAATTCTGTGTCATTTTGTTCCCAGATCAGGAGCCAATCGGGTTTCAAATGACATTCCCAACATCCATCATATTGTCCTGATAGCTTGTGAGGACGGTATTGGGGAGGCAATGTCCCAGTTTCGGCAAGTAGCATAATTGCATCCTTGACCAGTTGCATATTATATCCACGTTTTTCGCAACGCTTCATGTCTTTGGCAAAGCGTTTTGACGGTATGACGGTGTATTTCATACGTTGATACCTAACTCGTGGAACATATCGTCTACAGAATTGTAAGACTTCAATTTTCCTTGCTTCATGTCAGCATGGGCTTCCTCGATGGATTTTACAACGCTGTCTTTTAAATAGCAGCCAGTCTCAGGGTCGTAAATGCGAGTCTTGGAAGCGGTCTTCTTGGGTGTAACCTTCGAAATAAACACTCCCAATGCCTGCAAGTATTCTTTTAAAGCCCTGCCACTTGAAGTACGTTCGTTTAATGTGATTGTATAAGATGCCATAATACTGCTAATTTAATCATTCACGCTGCAAAGATACAACATTTTTTTCAAACTACAAAAAAACACAAAAAGAAAGCCCCGAAAAGTTCGAGGCTCTCTAGGTTTATAGGAAAGTTTACTTCAGCAGGACCTTGCGGCCGTCCTTGATGTAGATTCCCTTTCGCGGATTAGCAACCTTTCGGCCTTGGAGGTCGTAGAGGGCATGGTTAACGTCGAGGTTAAGGTTAACGTCTTCTACTCCTGTTCCGTAGTCGTGAAGGACAATCTCCAGTTTATTCATTGGAGGAACTCTTGTGCCGCCTTGATTGTAGGGGTCATCCCAACGAACCAGTAGATAGGCTCGCAAAGCACCAATAACACAAGACTCGTTATATTGGCAATCGGGTGTTGTGTCGATGATGTCGATATAGGCACCTTCCTGATAATCGAACGTTTCGCTGACATATGAGCCGATGAAGGAAATGCCTGCTATGGAAATAGTGTCCTGATAGCATCCTGCCAGATCCAGAGTGTTGAGGTCGATGCTGAAGTCTTCTTTAGGTACAATAATATAAGGAATATGGGCCTGAGGATTAAATTCTTCTTCGAAGATAATCTGTCCGTCATCGACTCTGTCGAGCCTATAGTATTTTCCTATGCTTGCATCTGGAGTTATAGGCAGGATTATTGTTGCCACTTGACATGCGGTAAAGAAGACAGAAGCTTTAGCTTTTTGCAGTTGTCGGATATAAGAAAAGACTTCTTCCTGGCGCGGATCAACCTTATATGAACGAACATAAGCATTGCCGTCATCACGTGACCAGCATGTATCGTTCACACATATACCTTCCTGAATTTCAGGGGCTTTATATAGCATTATGCCGTTTTGATAGTACGCATTGAGGTGTGTTGCACGTACATCCCCACCAGTTGGATAAATTAACTCGGAAGGCGGATCCATTACGCCATAAGACAAACAATCATGCAGATAGCCCAATTTCTCATACAAGTCAAAATCTTCTATTGTTGTTTTCAACACACGACATACAGCACCATTCATTAACTGATAAGTGCCATAAGATACGACTTTTGTATATTCATTTTGAGGATATAACGATTCTCCTATTTCTGTGTTAAAATTGTAGAGCACACACTCTTTTCCAACTTGTAAATAGGGTACTTCAAGATAATCGTACCCAATAAGTCCTGGCAGAGAATCTGTGAAAGCATAGACAATACCGTTCTCTTCGCGGACAGGAAGCCAACGACTGACGGCCAATTCGCCTTCGCCGTCGCTTTTGACTTCACCCATCATTGTATAGACTTTACCTTCTATTTCCTCTTGCCCACCAAGGAAATAATAGCTGTATTTTCTATTGCCCGTGTCAACATGAACGCCATAATACTCTCCATCTTTCAATCCGTTTCCTCTGGTTAGACGCTCGTATTTATAAACCCATATCGGATTGCCTTCAAGGAAAGATTGGGGCTGGTGGGGTTCTTCTTGCATTGCCACGATATTCCCAAAGCGACTCCAAGGTATAGTTGCTTTGTATAAATCGATAGACTCCTCTGGCACATAAAGCGTGGCGCTGCTGACGTTTACGCCATCTAGAGCACTTACAACGATTGTTGGAGGTTGAGTCGCATAACAATAGATTTCTTTCAGTTCAGGACAACCAGAGAAAGCTTTGTTATCGATGAGTTTTGCTCCTTCCGAAAGGGTTATAGAGTTTAAACCACTGCAATTCTCAAAAGCGTTGCTGCGGATATTATTCAAGCTGTTTGGAGTGGTAATGGATGTCAGGTTTGTATAGCCATAGAATGCATTTGTGGCAATTTCCACTGTTCCTTCTTTGATTTTAACCCGGCTGTCGGATGGCATATTGCCCTTATACCTATAAGCAACCTTTCCTATATATATTAGGCCTTCTGGCAAGGCATCATACCATGGTGTGTCCTCGAAGGCTCCACTGCCAATGTAAGTCACAGTCTCTGGAGTAACAATAGAGGTTAAGTTTGTGCAACCAGAGAAAACATATGCACCAATGCTAGTTACGCTATTGGGAATCGTGATAGAGGTTAGAGCCTTACAACCTTTAAAGGCAGCATCGTAAAGAACCGTTACATTACTAGGAATGGTGATTGTGTTAAGGCCGCTACAACCTTCGAATGCGTTGTTGTAAATACATGTCAAGCTACCGGGCAAGGTGATGGAAGTCAGGCCTGTACAATCATAGAATGCACATCCTCCGATGCTTGTCACACGATACGTTTTTCCCTCGTAGGTAACAGACTCAGGGATAACCACACTCCCTGAGTATTCAGATTCATAAGATTCGCCGTCTTCAGACACTATACGCCATTCATAGCTAACCATGGCCGATTCTCCTGAGAATTTGTAGCAGACACCATCAATCTTGGCATCATAGCCAGGATAAGACTCCCAAAAGTAGGCATTTGCCAACATCGGCAGCAATGCCATAAAAATAAAGGAAACAAACTTTTTCATAGTTATTGCAAATTGAATTTCTTGCTGCAAAATTATGTGGTTTTGCAGTTTCTTCCAAATAAAATCACTCCCAAGTGCTCCCAAGTGGGAAAGATTTTTGCGATTTGGGAGTAGTTGGGAGTAAATTTGCTTGCGAGTCTTATAGGAAAGGAGTAAATTTGTGCCACGAAAGACAACAGACTACAGACAAACTGACAACAGATGAGGAGGAAGACATTATTTATATTTATAGGCTTGCTGGCTTTGCTTTCTTGCAGCGAAGGCAAGAGGGATGGGCAGTTGCTCGACAGCATTGAACAGGCTTGGCATCTTTGCGAAACGTCATTGCCTGAGGCTCTGGTGCAAACGGAATCGCTGAAGGGCTCTGCAGAGAAGTCCTCGGAATACACTCGGCAGAAATACAATCTGCTGACGATTCGCTTACGCGACAAACTTGAAATGATTCCGTCGTCTCCCGACTCTGCCTTGCAGACGATGTCGTATCTCGAAGGTCGGAAGAACACGATTGACAAGGAGCGCGCCTACTACTATCTGGCAAGTGCCTACCGCGACCTGAAAGACTATCCGCGGGCAGTAAGCTTTTTCCTGAAAGCTGCAGATGTGGCGGAGCAAAGCAAGCAGGTCGATACCCTGATCTGGCAGAATGCGCTTTCCCAGTTGAGGAACCTCTATATGCTTCAACTTAATTATGAAGAGGAACTGAATGTTGCAAAGCAATCGGTAGAACTTGCAAACCAGTCGGGAAAGAATCTAGGCTGCTACCTGATGGATGTGGCTTCTGCATATAAGCACCTGAACGACACATTGCAATGTCTTCAGTATTGCGACCAATCGTATAACATCATCAAGCAAGAAGGTTCCCCTTCGAAATATGGGCGCATTTTGTCTTCTATGATGGCAACGTATTCCGACTATCATCAATATGATAAAGTCGACAGTTTACTGGTTATGCTTTGCTGTTTGCCGGCAGAAGAACGTCCGCAGAACTATGAGCTTTGCCTCGCCAAATACTATGAACTCCGAAACCAGACGGATTCAGCCCTCGTTCACTACAAGGCCTATTCCGCAACCGATAATTTGGCTGGCAGGTATGAAGCTTCGGCAGGCCTGCAGCGTTGCTACCTGCAAAAGGGAGATTATCGGCAGGCAGCACTCTGGGGGCAGCATCTGTATGAGACGAACGAGACCATCATCGCTCAGCGCGCATTCGAGCAGACACAAAGGGCAAGAGACGAGTATCGTTATCTTCGCGACCAGGAAGCAGAAAGAGCCATCGTGGCGCGCGACCAGCGCATCATCTTCTTCTCCGTCATAGCGGTTCTCATCCTGCTGAGCATCGTCTTGGGACTGCTGGCGTTCTATTACTTCCGAAAGAAGAGATTCATGGACGAGCTGACCGACAAAGACAGGATGCTGGAGCAGAAAGCAAGGATAAACAAGGAACTGACACGCATCGCCCTGATGAACATAGCAACGGACAAAGCGGATGAAGTCCTTACGCATTTCCGTAACATTGCCGCAGGAAAAGCAAGGTTGAACGACGGCTCGTGGGAAGGACTGATGGCAGCGATGGAAACCCTGCACCCTGATTTCCTCGAGACGGTGGAGGGACGAATGAACAAGCCCATGCAAGAACCCCTGCTTCGCACAATCTGTCTGCTGAAGATAGGCATGAAGCCCGCACAAATCGCCAAGGTGATGGATGCGAAGATACAGACCGTCTGGAACAGAGTGAAGCGAGCAGAGGAGATGTGCGGCGACTTGCTGACTGTCTCCTGAAAGATATTTAATCAACTACACCAAAAAAACAAAAACACTCTACACTCTACACCAGTATCGTCTAATGCGTTGATATACAGGCGAATACATAGGTGTAGAGTGGGTGAAGAGTGGTGTAGAGTGTAGAGTACTTTGCAAAATTACCTGCAAGTAATTTCAGAAATACCTTAAGGTAAATCGCAAAATACCTTAAGGTAATTTGCCAACGACCCACGTGAAGTTTGCAAAGATCACACGTGAAGTTGGGCAACTTAACGTGTTACGTTTGGAAGTTAACCTAAGGTCTATAACTCGATAAGGATGCGGGCGTTTATCATGCGGCCTGTCAGGTAGTTGGGAACGGCGTACTGGTGGTTCGAGATGTCCGTTATCCAATAGTAACTGCTGACGTTGTTGAGGCCAAAGATATTGAAGCAATCCAGTCCGAGCCAGATGTTCCTCAAGTGCTTGCAACGGCGGAGATGATGGTCCTCGTTATCGATAAGTCGGTAGTTCATGCCAACGTCGAAACGCCGATAGGCAGGGGCTCGGAAGGCATTTCGCTCAAGTCCTGTGTGCGGAGGACCGAAGGGAAGTCCGTCTGCGAAAGTGGCCTTCAGGTTCATCTTCCAGCGAGTGGTATTGGGGAAATAGTCTGTGAAGAAGAGGTTGATGTTGTAGCGCTGGTCGGTAGGCTGGGGAATCTTCTGTCCGTTCAGCGACATCGAGGCTTTCATCAGGCCGAAACTAATCCAAGAGTCTGTGCCTGGAACGAACTCGCCATAGAGTTTGAAGTCGGCTCCAACCACATAACCCGTCGCACAGTTGTTGCCATAATAGACAATCTTGAGGTTGTCCACATTGTAGGGATTCAGCTTCCATTGTGCCTTGTAGTAGGCTTCGGTAGTGAACTTGAAAGGTCGGTTGGCCACCTTGAACTTGTACTCCATGCCGGCAACCACTTGGAACGAGCGCTGCGACTTGATGTTCTGGTTGAGTTGAACCGTGGTGTTTCCTGCTATGGTAATGGTGTCGCGAAGCTCCTTATAGAAGGGGCGCTGGTTGTAGAGGCCCATTGCAAGGCGGAATGTGAAGTTGTCGTTGGCCGCAGGAACGAAGCCAAGACTTGCACGAGGGCTGATGAGCCACTCGCTATTCCAGTTCCAATAACTGAGTCTTACGCCATAATTGAGGCTGAGAATGCCGACGCTGCTCTCCTTTCGCCAAGTGTCTTGAGCATAGAGTTCGAGGTGGTTGGAGCTGATTTCGTTGCTGGCTCGCATGTTGTAAATGACCTGAAGGTCGTTCCCAGTATGGGGCACAGAGTAACCGCTACTGTCGCGATACTCCCATTCGTTCGAGTTCTCGCGAACCTTCTCGTGCTTCCAGCCCAGACCTGTGTGAATTTGATGGGTGCCAAGTTTCAGGTCGTAAGCCAGTTTCATGGACTGAACGGAGCTGTAGAGGAAGTTGCGAGCGTGCTCCATATAAGAGCCCACGCCCAGTTGCTCGTCTCCATTCGTCTCGTTCAGCCAATATTGTCCCTGAATGTCATAGGTCTCTTTTTCCCGATTGCTGAAGAGCGATGTGGTGAGACTGATGGCTCCCTTGCCAAGACGACGAGCCGCCCTAATGGTTCCAAAAAGCGTCTGGAACTGGTCTTCCTCTTTCCCGTCGAAATAGACCTTGAAGCTCTTCACGTCCTCCAACGTGCCAAACTTGGTCTCGCGATCGGCCGGCTTGAAGTTGTAATTGTTTCGGTTGATATAGACAATGGCGTCGAAGGCCCAATCTTTCGTGGGAGCCCAACGGAAGTAAGCCTGATAGTCGAGGAAGTTGGGCTTGTATTCGCCCTTTGTTTCGAGCGAGCCAAGCATATACTGATTCGTCTTATAACGCAAACCGTTACTGAAGGAGAACTTCTTCTTGCCGTAGCCCACATAAACGTTTGCGCCAAGCAGACTGGCTGCAACTGAGGCTTCGAGCCTCTCTGGATGGGCATAAGTGATGTCGAGAACGGAGGACATTCTGTCGCCATATTTCGCCTCGAAACCGCCTGCAGAGAAGTTGATCTTCTCCACCATATCGCTATTGATGACGGAGAGGCCTTCCTGCTGACCGCTGCTGATGAGCATGGGGCGATAAACCTCCACACCATTGATGTAGACGCAGTTCTCGTCGAACGAACCGCCGCGCACATTATACTGGCTCGAAAGCTCGTTATGGGTGCTGACGCCAGCCTGCGTGGCAACAAGTTCCTCTACCGCATTGCCGCTCGTCGAGGGCATTCGCTTAAGGTCTTTCGCGTTGAGTTCCTGCATCGAACCCATTTGCCTTCGCGTCTCAGCAACAGTTACTTCCTGCATTTCCTTGCCGCTCTCTCGCATCACAATATTGAGTGTGAGGTTGCCTTTCGGCTTCTTAAGGACGCGTTTGCGAGTCTCGTAACCAATCATGCTGTAAACCACCACCACGCTATCGGCAGTATGGAAGGAGAAGTTGTACTGTCCGTCCAGCGAAGCCGTCGTGCCAAAAGGCTGACCTTCAATGCGTACCTGACACAAAGAGACTGGGTCTTGGCTCTCGTCGACAACCCTTCCCTTCAGGTGCACTTTGGCCGTATCAGGCTCTTGTTCGTCCTGAGCAGACACATTCATAATGCCCCAAAAGAGAGGCAAAAGAAGCAATATGAAACGTTTCATCTTATATAATAACGCGAAAAGTGTCGATTTATTGTATTTATTTCGTACCTTTGCAGAGCAAATAAGACTAAAAGATGGAAAACTTCAGCGAATTGATAAAGACGAGACGCAGTATGCGTCAGTTCACAGACGAGCTTTTGAGTGGCGACGAAGTGAAGCTTCTCCTTCGAGCAGGCCTGATGTCCCCAAGCAGCAAGGGTCTTCACAGCTACGAGTTCGTTGTGGTAGAGGACAAGCAAATGCTCGCGGCTTTGAGTCAGAGCAAACAAGTGGGCTCCGACTTCCTTGCAGGAGCGCCTTTGGCTATCGTGGTTCTAGCAGATCCGGCTATCAGCGATGTCTGGATTGAAGATGCCTCTGTGGCTGCGACAAACATCCTCTTTCAGGCCGAAGACTTAGGTTTGGGAGCTTGTTGGATTCAGGTTCGCGACAGACAAGACGCAGAAGGTCGTCCAACGGAAGAAATCGTGAAGTCTCTCTTGGGCATTCCTGAAGGATTGAGGGCCGTTTGCATGATTGCAGTCGGACACAAAGGAATGGAACGCAAGCCGCAAAACGAAGACAGACTCAAATGGGAGCGCGTACATATAGGACAGTACTGATTGGAGCCGGCAATGTGGCGAGTTTCCTAAAGGAGCACATCAAGCCGCCTTTCGAACTGACTGCCGTTGGTGGTCGTCAAAGGAAATGTCCGCTCCCAAAGGATGCTGACCTCTACGTCATAGCAGTCTCTGACCGCTCTATTCCCTCTGTGGCAGAGGAACTTAAGGGCGTCGAAGGCTTGGTTGTTCATACTGCAGGAAGCGTTCCGATGGATGTTCTTCCTCAGCAAAGAAAAGGCGTGCTTTACCCTTTGCAAACGATTTCCAAGACGCGAAAACTGTCTGCCTCGAAGGTTCCTTTCTATATTGAGGCTTCTCAGCAGCAGGACCTCGAATTGCTTCGGCTGCTTGCAGAGAGTATGGGAAGCAAAGCTACGGCTATGACGAGCGAGAAGCGCCGATATTTGCATCTCGCTGCCGTCTTCTGTTGCAACTTTGTCAATCGCCTTTATGGCATTACGGCCGACCTCCTTGAAGAGCATGAGATTCCTTTCTCGGCCATGCTTCCGCTCATTCACGAAACGGCTGAAAAGGTGGAGCAACTCACTCCTCATCAAGCCCAAACTGGTCCTGCAGTTCGATGGGACGAGGAAGTGATGGCTCAGCAAATGGCTCTTCTAAACGATGAGCAACGCCAACTTTATCAATTACTTAGCAAAAGCATTCACGATGATAAACTACGATTTGACCAAGATTAAGGCTCTTGTCTTCGATGTGGACGGCGTTCTCAGCGCTGAGACCATTCAGATGAGCGAAGAAGGTTTGCTTGTCCGCACCCTGAACACGAAGGACGGATACGCTCTTCGCCTTGCCGTAACGGAAGGACTGCATGTTGCCATCATTACTGGGGCTCGCGAAGAAGCCATTCGCCTCCGTTATGAAAGGCTCCGCATCAACGATATCTTCCTCGGTAGTTCTGTAAAAACGGACTCCTTGAAGCAGTTGCTCGACAAATACAATCTGTCTCTCGATGAGGTTCTTTACATGGGTGACGACATTCCAGATTACGAGGTGATGAAGCAGGTGGGACTTCCTTGTTGCCCTGCTGACGCGGCTCCTGAAATCATGGAAATCAGTCGCTATGTTAGCCATCGCAATGGCGGCTACGGTTGCGTTCGCGATGTCATTGAACAAGTACTCAAGGCTCAAGGGAAATGGATGGCAAATGCCGATGCCTTTAGCTGGTAATACACATTATTTTAATTGCGCTCTCAATGAAAATAATCTTAGCAAGTAACTCTCCTCGCCGCCAAGAACTCCTTTCAGGACTTGGGCTCGACTATGAAGTTCGCACGCTTCGTGGCCTTGATGAATCTTATCCTGAAGGTCTCTCGATGGAGGAAATACCGCAGTATATCAGCCGCAAGAAGGCAGCGGCTTACACACTTGGAGCCGACGAATTGCTCATAACTGCAGACACAATTGTGTACCTCGATGGAGAAGTTCTTGGCAAACCTGCCGATGAGGCTGAGGCTAAAGAAATGCTTCGAAAGTTGTCAGGAAAAACGCACCAAGTCGTTACTGGCGTCACTCTTACCTGGAGCAATCAACAACACTCGTTTGCTTCTGTCTCTCAAGTCACTTTTGCAACGCTTACAGACGCGGAAATCGATTACTATGTTACGCATTATCGTCCTTTGGACAAGGCTGGAGCGTATGGCATACAAGAGTGGATTGGCTACATCGGTGTTTCGTCTCTTCAAGGTTCCTACTTTAATGTGATGGGCCTTCCTGTTCAACGACTTTATTCTGAAATGAAGAAACTTAATTTAATATGAAGTGTAAATATTTTTTCATCTGCCTATCTCTGTTAGTTTTCCTTTCTTGCGAAAAGAACGACTACAGTTCTTATTGTCCGACATGGAAGGGTTTCACCTATACGGTTGGTGCTCGTCCGAACGATGTCGCTGGCAATCCTAGAAATGTTGTCCTGCATCCAGGCGACTCTATCCACCTGACAGCCCATCAGGACAAGCGTGGACACCTCATCAATGCAACGTATTACACTTGGACAATCTGTTTCGATACGATTGATGCAAGGAGTGGTGAAAAGGTTCACGCCACGAAAACTTACGACAAACGAACTAATTATGATGGCTATGCTGATGGTGCCGACGACCCTATTTGCCATTTGCTTTTGCCCGCAAATGCTTTGCCAACAGATGCGAAACCCGATACCATCAAGTTTGTAGCCCGCTATAGTTATAGTGGTCAGGGAATTGTGGTTGATAATGGAAACATCATCGAGAACACTTCTTATGGCGGTCGTATTACGCCTCAAAGTGGTCCAACTGGAGGCGGAGCAGCAGGTTATCTCTACTTCAAAGTGGAGGAATAAAAATCTTCTCCAGTTGAGTCGCCAAACATAACGTAGTTAAAATCCAAAGTTAACGTGTTATGATTGCAAAGTTAACGTGTTAAGTTGGTCAACTTAACGTGTTACGTTTGAGATTTAACTGTAGGTTGTTTGGAATCAAGCCTCGAGAACCAGTCCGTCGTAGGCATAGTGGAAGCCTGAAGGAAGCTTCTGCTCCTCTATTTCATAAAGCCCAACTTGGTGGCACATGTGAATGAAATAAGTCGGAATCTCTCCCAGACTTCGGCTGAACTCAATAGCGTGCTCGACAGTTTGATGAGTCTTGTGAGGCGTATGACGTAAGGCTCCGATAATGAGCAACTTAATGCCTTTGAGCAAGGGGAGTGAAGAGTCGAACAACTCAGTCATATCTGTGAGGTAAGCCACATCGCCAATCCTGTATCCGAGGATGGGCAACTCGCCATGCATGACGCGAATCGCAGTCACTTCGAGCGAGCCAAACTGCAACTTGTCGCCTTCCTTCAGCTCGTGCAAATCCAGTTTTGGAATGCCTGGATAAGTGTGCCTGACCAAACAATAGGGAAGCCTTTGGCGCAAATGCCTGCAAGCATAGTCGTCAGCATAAATGGGAAGGTCACGCTCGAAGGTAAATGGACGAAGGTCGTCGATGCCTCCAACGTGGTCGTAATGCTCGTGAGTGATGAGGACGGCATCAAGCGGCTTTTGCATCTTGATTCGCAACATTTGCTCGCGAAAATCAGGTCCGCAATCGATGAGAAGTCTTGTGTCGCCTTCCTCGAAAAGAGCCGAAGCACGAAGACGGCGGTCACGAGGGTCGCTACTTGTGCAAACCTCGCATCCACAGCCTATTTGCGGCACTCCAATGCTTGTGCCTGTTCCAAGGAAAGTTATCTTCATATAAAGTTGACTTCTGGCTCCAAATTGATGCCGAAACGCTCGTAAACATCCTTCTTGATGGCTTCGCAAAGCCTTTGTATATCGTGTCCTGAAGCTCCTCCCTTGTTGACGAGAACCAGAGCTTGGCGGTCATGAACGGCTGCAGGCCCAAGACTTTTGCCCTTCCAACCTGCCTGTTCAATAAGCCAACCTGCTGCCAACTTGATGCCATTTTCTGCGTTGTAATGCGGCATTTGAGGGTATTGCGAGAGCAACTGCTCGGCCTTCTCCTTCGACACAATTGGGTTCTTGAAGAAGCTGCCTGCATTCCCTTGCTCTTTTGGGTCAGGAAGTTTGGCCTTACGAATGTCGATGATGACTTGGCGCAACTGTTCTGCAGTAAGATTTTGCTCGGAAAGTCCAGCTTGTTCGACTGCTTTGATGAGCCCTCCATACTGAAGTTTCGGCTCGAAATGCTTGCTGAGTCTAAATGTGACGCGAGTGATGGCGTACTTGCCCCAAAGCTCTTCTTTGAAAATACTTTGCCGATAACCATAGCCGCACTCGTTCTGCTTCCACAAATGCTCCGAGCCGTCTTTCAAACTGATGCCTTTCACCTCTTCAATCACATCCTGAACCTCGACTCCATAAGCCCCAATGTTCTGAACGGCAGCGGCTCCTATCTGACCTGGGATGAGCGAAAGATTCTCCATTCCAAACCAGCCATTTTGGATAGCTTGGGCAATGAACTCGTCGCAAATCTCGCCAGAGCCAACCTCCACAAGCACTTCGTCTTTCGTCTCTTCTTTCAGGTTGATGCCCTGTATGTTTGACTTCAGAACGACGCCCTTGTAGTCGCTGAGAAAGAGAAGATTGCTTCCGCAACCGATATGGAGCAGAGGCAGGTCGGCATATTGCTCGTGAATAATCGAGAGAACCTCGCGAAGAGCTTCCTCCGAATCGTAGGTAAAGAGCGCTCGAGCCTCTACATCAATGCCAAAAGTGTTCTCAATTTTCATATCTGGTAAGGCGCCAGCCAGTTCGTTCTTTAGTGAATGTGAATACCTCTTGCAGTCCGTTAGAGAGGCCGCTTTTGCGCAACACGATTCTATGTCCGCCGTAGTTTTGTCCTTTACGAATGTTGGAGATGATTCCGCTGGGAACTTCAGGACAGAACGTCTGCCATTGGTCTGCGTCGATGATGCCGTTGATGCTCCCTTCTTCGTCTTCCGAGTCTTGGATGACGATGTGAAGTGGATCGGCTATGGATTGCGATTGGAAGATGCTGTCTGTGCAGAAACGAGCATAGAAATCGAGGAATTCTCCCAAATCATCGTCTTCGAATGTGGCTTCGCGAATGGCTTCGAGCCTCCAATGACCTTCTTCTCTAAGGAATTGGAAATTGCGAATCGTTCCGTCGTTGAGGTTGATGCGTTGCAGGCTCACAATAGAGTCTTCCTCCATCTCCAAATCGTCTTCAGCCCGCATCTGTGAGGCGTTTCCATAAAGGGTTGTGAAGTATTCGCCAGAAAGGAAACTGAGTTCGAACTCAGGGTTGAAGTCCTCGATGGCTTCAGCAGGTCGAGCAGAGTGTTCAAGCCGCAAAGGATTGGCCGTGCGTTCCTGTCGAAGTGTGCGACTATGCAGGTAAGCAAAGAGAAAATCGTTGAAGACGCCATCCAGGGCAGGACTTTCCTCTGGGAGCAGGGAGAGCTCTTCTTCCTCCTGAACCAGCGTGTCCGTCGGAGTCTCGCTTGCCTCTTGCATCAGGTTCGCAGCTTCTTGCTCTTTGTTGCTATTATTGCCACACGAAAGCAAGCCAGCGACCATTATAAAGCTCAATATGCCCCTGCACTTAATTCTCATTCTGCATCCTAATGACTAAAAATCGTGCAAAAGTACAAATAAACTTTAAACTATCAACTATAAATTTAAACTTTTTTATATCTTTGCACGCGAAAACAGAAAAATAGGCTCTTTATGATTGAGAAAATAGAACAATTGATGCAGGAAATCTCTGCTCTTCAAGCAAAAAATGCTCAGGAGGCAGAAGCCCTGCGTATCAAATATTTGAGCAAGAAAGGCGAGATTTCGCAGTTGATGAACGACTTCAGAAGTGTGCCTGCTGAGATGAAGAAAGAAGTGGGCATGAAGATTAACGAGCTGAAGAACTTTGCTCAGGAGAAGATAAACGCCCTGAAAGAAGGTGCTGGAGAAGCTTCTGCAAGTGGTTCTGCTGCTATCGACCTCACTCGCACGCCTTATCCCATTGCTCTTGGTTCACGCCATCCTTTGACGATTGTCAAGAACGAAATCGTCGATATCTTCAGTCGTCTTGGCTTCACCCTTGCAGAAGGTCCTGAGGTTGAGGACGATTGGCATGTTTACAGCAGTTTGAATTTTGCCGACGACCATCCAGCTCGCGATATGCAGGACACTTTCTTTGTGGAGGCGCATCCTGATATCATCCTTCGTAGCCACACCAGTAGCGTGCAATCTCGCGTGATGGAAAAGACTCAGCCACCTATTCGCATCTTGTGCCCAGGCCGCGTTTATCGTAACGAAGCCGTGAGTGCTCGTGCACATTGCTTCTTCCATCAGATAGAAGGTCTGTACATCGATAAGAACGTGAGCTTTGCTGATTTGAAGCAAGTCCTCTTGTTGTTTGCACAAGAACTGTTTGGCACAGACACCAAGATACGCCTTCGTCCCAGCTACTTCCCCTTTACTGAGCCCTCAGCAGAGATGGATGTGAGCTGCACGATTTGTGGCGGAAAGGGTTGTTCGATGTGTAAAGGTTCTGGCTGGCTCGAGATTCTCGGATGTGGAATGGTCGATCCTGCCGTCCTCGACGCAAATGGCATCGACAGCAGCATCTATACTGGTTACGCCTTTGGAATGGGCATAGAGCGCATCACGAACTTGAAATATCAGGTGAAGGACTTGCGAATGTTCTCGGAGAACGACGTTCGCTTCCTCGACGAATTTACCAGCGCAAGATAATTAGCATAAGCAATAAACAAAAAGAGAGCCCAATCATGAGCTCTCTTTTTTTGTTGTTTGTGTGCTTATTCAATAGGAATCTTCGCAACTCTTCTTGCGTGGCGACCACCTTCGAAGTCTGTCGAGAGGTATTCGTCCATAATGGCATCGGCTTCCTCGTTCGTGATGAAGCGACCAGGCATCACCAGCACATTGGCATCGTTGTGCTGACGAGCAAGATGTGCAATCTCAGGAATCCAGCAAAGTGCAGCACGAATGCCTTGATGCTTGTTGAGCGTCATGCTGATGCCTTCTCCGCTACCACAGATGGCAATGCCTTTCTCACATTCTCCTGCCTCAATTCCCTTCGCAAGAGCATGTCCGAAGTCAGGATAGTCGCAACTCTCCTCGCTATAAGTTCCGTAGTCGTGAAACTTGATGCGATGGGCTTTGAGATAGTCCTTCACATGCTGCTTGAGAGGGTAACCAGCGTGGTCAGATGCAAGTCCTATCATAGTATCTTCTTTACTTGGTTGTACACATTTTCTGCTGTGAAGCCGAGTTTCTCGTCGAGCACTTTGTAGGGAGCTGAGAAGCCGAAGCTCTCGAGGCCCCAGATGGTGCTGCTTGGATGAGCGCCGATGAGGAAGCTTTGCAGGTTGACAGGCAGTCCTGCTGTGAGGCCGAAGACCTTACTGCCGACGGGGATTACTTCTTGTTGGTAGGAAATGGGTTGCCCACGGAAGAGTCCTTCGCTTGGCACACTTACGATGCGAACCTTGTAGCCATCTTGACGAAGAAGACTTGCGCCAGCCACGAGGGTGCTGACTTCGGAACCTGTTGCCACCAAAACGACATCAGGATTTTCGTCGCTTCCAGCCACGATGTAGCCGCCCTTGCGAGCCTGTTCGTAATCATTCCCCTCAGGCAGATTCTCGATGTTCTGACGGCTGAGGATGAGAGCAGTAGGCGTGCTCGTGTTCTCCATTGCCATAGCCCAAGCTACAGTTGTTTCCTTTGCATCTGCAGGTCTGAGAACGAGCACAGAGTTCTTGCCGCTATGGTTCTTCAGCTTCTCCATCAAGCGGATTTGAGCCTCCTGTTCGACGGGTTCGTGCGTGGGACCATCTTCGCCAACGCGGAAGGCATCGTGCGTCCAGATGAACTTCACGGGCACTTGCATCAGGGCAGCCATACGAACTGCAGGCTTCATATAATCAGAGAAGACGAAGAATGTTCCGCAAGCTGCAACGACGCCTCCATGAAGCATCATACCAATGCAACAGCATGCCATCGTAAGCTCTGCAACGCCTGCCTGCAGGAAGTTTCCGCCTGGATTGTCGCGAGAGATGACTGTGGCGCCACCTTTGAGGAAGCCGTCTGTCTTGTCGGAGTTGCAGAGGTCGGCAGAGCTGACAATCATGTTGGGAACCTGCTTTGCCAGAAGCGAGAGGCAAGTGGCAGAGGCATTGCGAGTGGCATCGCCCGGTTTCTGCTCGATGCTCGCCCAATCAATCTTCGGCAGTTTGCCTGCGAACCAGTCCTTCAGCTGTGCTGCTTTCTCTGCGTTCTCCGCAGCCCAAGCCTTTTCTTCTGCATATCGAGTGGCTGCAATTGCCTCCAGTTCCTTCAGACGAGCCTCGTAGAGAGCCTTCACTTCTGGGAAGATGGCGAAGGGTTCATCTGGATTGCCGCCCAGGTTGGTGATTGTGTTGCGGAAAGCGTCGCCACCAAGCGGAGCGCCATGCGTCTTGCAGTTGCGTTCGTAGCTGCTTCCGTCTTCCTTGAGAGCGCCTTTGCCCATGATGCAATGGCCGATGATGAGTGTCGGCTTGCCTGTTACGGCCTTTGCTTTATCGAGAGCCTGACGAATCTGCTCCACATTGTTGCCCTCAATCTCCATCACTTCCCAACCGCTGGCGCGATACCTCATAGCTGTGTCCTCGCAAGTCACGACCGACGTTTCAGTCGAGAGTTGGATGTCGTTGGAGTCGTAGAACATCACGAGGTTGTCGAGCCCCAGTTTGCCTGCGATGCGAGCTGCGCCATGACTGATTTCCTCCTGAATGCCACCGTCGCTGATGTAGGCGTAGATGGTTTCTTTCTGGAAAGATGGATTGCCTGTCTTTGCAGCGAGGAACTTGGCTGCGATGGCTGCTCCTACGGCGTATGCGTGGCCTTGTCCGAGGGGACCAGAACTGTTCTCGATGCCTCGCTCGTAGCAGACCTCAGGATGACCAGGAGTAGGGGATTCCCACTGACGAAGTTGCTGGATTTCTTCGAGTGTGAACTTGCCCGTGAGCGCCAGCTGGGCATAGAGCATCGGCGCCATGTGTCCGGGGTCGAGGAAGAAGCGGTCGCGGCCTTCCCAAGTCGGGTTCTTGGGGTCGAACTGCAGATATTCACTGTAGAGGACGTTGATGAAGTCGGCTCCGCCCATAGCGCCTCCAGGATGTCCACTCTTTGCTTTCTCCACCATTGCTGCTGCCAGGATGCGGATATTGTCGGCAGCGCGGTTCATTAGGGATGTGCTATTCATAATTGTTAGGACTAGTTCTATTTCGCCTACAAAGTTACTGCTTTTTTTCGAGACTTGCAAATCTAATGTATAAAAAAGCACATATAAAATATGTGAGTGGTGAGTGATTCTCTAATTAAAAAAGTGGCAGATGTGTACAGTATACAGAAATACAGTATACAGTTTCTATGTGGGCGATACACTTCTTGCTACTGATATAATGAATATATATAGTATAATATAGTTTATTATATAATATATAATAAAAATTTCGTGTCCGAAGATTTTTATATGTGATATGTGCTCATAAGAAAACTGTATACTGTATACTGTATACATTTTCATTGAGCATAAATTGACCCTAATCCCAGCGTGCTTTTTAGCGTGCTTATATTAAGGAATTATTTGCATGCGCGCGCGAAATGTTGTACCTTTGTAGTGTCGAAACAAAGGCAGCGTCGATTGCAAACATAACACGTTAACTTGGCCAACTACACATGTTATGTTCGTCGATGTGGCACGTGCCGCCAACCCACTCGACAAAAGCCTCTTCCTGCTGGAGCGGATGCCAGCTAAGGAGGCAACCGGTTTCATCCATTTCCACAACGACAGGACCTTGCTGGAGGGTTCCGTCGGGCAGGAGGATGTCGTGGAAGGCGCGTTTCATTGTCGGCGACGATTCTTACGTTCGGGAATGCCCTGCTGAGGGCGAATGGGGTTCGGGTTCTCCTTCACGACGTGAATCTTGCGCTCTCTCGGCTGGCTGTCGCGCTTCTGAAGCGGACTGAGACGCTCGCCTCTCTGCTGAGGAACGGTGTCAACCGCAATGGTATCGGTGACCACTGGAGTCTCAGGCACAATGGGTTGCTCCTTGTGCATGCGGATGAGTTTCATCTCGCTGACTAACAATGGCTTAGGCTGTTCGTCGCCGAAGCTTTTGGGAAGGTAGATAAAGCCTGAGATGGAACGAAGATTCAAGCTGTCTAGGCCTCTGCTGGGATAATGTCGCAACTCGTTCAGGGGGCTGTTGCGAAGCAAATCTGTGATGCCGACAACGGTATCGCCTTCATAGTAGAAGTTGAGAAGAGCGATGGCCTCGTTGTTCATAGAGCGACCTACGAACTGCGTCTTGAAGCGCCATATGAAGCGGTCTCCAGCCTTGAAGGTGGAATCGGCCTTCATATGAAAAGAATAGATGCCCTGAACGCGATTTGCTACAACGCAAGTGAAGTCCTTTCCCAGCCAAATGTTGGCCGTATCGCCTTCGCTGGTGAGGGTTGCAAACTTGTCCTGATTGGCAGTTGCTTCGATGCCCATTCGCTCGGCCTGAGCCTGAACGCGCGTCATTACATTATTATATATGTCTGCGAAGTCCTCTGCTCGTCCGCTCCAATAGACCATAGAGGAGTCGAACTCGGCCTCTGTGATGCGATGTTTCTTGAATACGGCCTGAATGTACTTGTAGCGATTGACTTCAGCGTTTTCGCCCTGTGCTTCGGCCATTCCCTGCGCAAGATGGAAATCGACTAACACGTCTGTCATATCATCCTCATCCAAAATTCCGCTTGGCAAAGAAGGTGCGCAAGCAAGCAAAATTATGGAAAAAATGGGGAATATGACTCCTCTTTTCATCTTAACACGTTCTTGTTGAAGAAAAGAATGAGGGCGATGACTCCACAACTGATGCTGGCGTCGGCAAAGTTGAAGACTGGACTGAAGAAGATGAAGTGCTCGCCGCCTATGTAGGGCAGACTCGATGGCCAATCCCACTCTACAAGCGGGAAGTAGAACATATCAACCACTCGCCCAAGCATCAGCTGCCCGTATCCTGTGCCCCATGAAACAAGCTCGGCCGTGTGGGGAGCAGGCGGATTGTTGAATATCATTCCGTAGAACATGCAGTCGAAAATGTTGCCTGCAGCTCCAGCCACAATCATGGTGAGGCAAACAAGATAGCCCCAGCCTATACCCCGCTTTATACAACGGCTAATGTACCAAACTAGGAAAACGACTGCACCAATACGAAACGAAGTGAGAAACCACTTGGGAATGATTTCCATTCCGAAAGCCATTCCGTCGTTCTCTGTGAAAAGAATCTGGAACCAGTCCGTCACCTTGATGCTCTGATGCAGATACATGCCAGTCTTGACCGCAACTTTGATGGCTTGGTCGATGGCGATGATGCCTAGTGCAAGAACGATGCCGGTCAGTGCTTGGGCTTGCTTGCGCGTCATTTATTTCTTCTTGTCGCGAGCTTGCTTGGCTTCGATGGAGAGAGTTGCGTGAGGCACAGCGCGAAGGCGTTCCTTTGGAATCAACTTGCCAGTCTCGCGGCAGATGCCATAGGTCTTGTTCTGAATGCGAACAAGGGCTGCCTGCAGGCCTGTGATGAACTTCTGAGCACGCATAACCTCGTTCATGAGGCTCTCCTTGCTGAGTGTCTCGCTACCTTCCTCGAGCGTGTGGTAGGTGGAGTGTGTCTCATCATCGTTCACACCACTGTTGTTGATTTTCTCCATAAGAATCTCGTAGTCGCTCTTAGCCACTGCAAGCTTCTCGTTGATAAGTTGGCGGAACTCCTCGAGCTCCTCGTCGGAGTACCTAACTTTGTTTTCTTCCATATCTTTTTGTTTTTATAATTTGCTAACTTTCAGTTCGTTGCCAAGCGTGATGCTGTCGGCCAGAACTTGTGATGCGATATAGTCGCTGAACTTGCTGAGGCAAGTGCGATTGTCTTCGTTCTCAGGGATTGTGACGTTAATGCGGTCAGTAATGTCGAAGCCGCTGTCCTTGCGAAGGGTTTGGATGCTGCGAATGAGTTCGCGAGCCACACCTTCCAGTCGCAAATCCTCTGTGATGGTGAGGTCGAGGGCAACCGTCAGAGTGCCTTCGTTGGCAACGCTCCAACCAGGAATGTCTTGGCTGAAGATTTCGATGTCCTCGAGGTCAACAGTCACTTGCTCGCCAGTGTCGAGTGTGAGAGGCAGATGCTCTTTCTCTTCCAGCTCAGCAATCTGCTCCTGACTCATGGCCAGAACGGCTGCGTTGACGCTCTTCATCAGCTTGCCGAACTTCTTACCCATCGTGCGGAAGTTGCACTTCACTTGCTTCACGAGCATTCCCTGAGCCTCTACGAACTCGAGTTCCTTGACGTTTACTTCGTCCAGAATGAGTTGTTGCATAGCCTGGATGCGTTGTTGCTGCTCTGCACTTGTGGCAGGAATTGCGATGCGCTGCAGAGGTTGCTTCACGACAATCTGCTCTTTCTTGCGAAGAGAAAGAATCATGCTCGTAACTTGCTGAGCAAGAGCCATTCTCTGTTCCTGCTCTTGGTCAATCTTTGCATCATCAGCAACAGGGAACTTAGCCAAGTGAACGCTCTTTGTCTCGCCCTTTCCAGTTGCCTCGCAGAGGTCTCTCCAAAGGCGGTCGGCATAGTAGGGAGCGATGGGAGCCATCAGTCGAGCAACCGTTTCAAGGCATGTGTAGAGTGTCTGATATGCACTCAGCTTGTCGAGACTCATTGCAGAACCCCAGAAGCGCTTCTTCGAGAGACGAACGAACCAGTTGCTGACGTTATCGACCACAAAGGCCTGAATGAGTCGTCCTGCCTTTGTTGGCTCGTATTCCTCGTAGCATTGCTCAACTTCACGAATGAGGCTGTTCAGGCAAGAGAGAATCCAACGGTCCATTTCAGGACGTTCGTTCATGGGCACATCAGGCTCTTCGTAGCACCAACCATCCACGTTGGCGTACATCGTGAGGAAAGAATAGGTCTGGAAGAGCTTGCCAAAGAAGGTTCTGCTCACTTCCTGAACGCCTTCCTCGTCGAACTTCAGGTTGTCCCAAGGCGCGCTGTTCGTTATCATGTACCAGCGAACGGCATCGCTTCCGTACTTTTCTATTGCTCCAAACGGATCGACTGCATTTCCCAAACGCTTCGACATCTTCATGCCGTTCTTGTCGAGCACGAGGCCATTACTGATGACAGCCTTGTAAGAAACACTATCGAAGACCATTGTGGCAATGGCATGCAAAGTATAGAACCAGCCACGAGTTTGGTCAACGCCCTCAGCAATGAAGTCTGCAGGGAAAGCAATTCCTTTGTCGAGCAACTCCTTATTCTCGAAGGGATAGTGTATCTGAGCATATGGCATAGCGCCTGAGTCGAACCAAACATCGATGAGGTCGAGTTCTCTCTTCAGCACAGCACCACTCTTGCCAACGAGCCAAATCTGGTCAACATAAGGACGATGGAGGTCGATGCGGTCGTAGTTCTCCTGACTCATATCACCAGGCACGAAGCCGCGTTCCTTGAGAGGATTGCTGGGCATCACGCCTGCTGCAACTGCTTTCTCAATCTCGTTATAAAGTTCTTCAACAGAACCGATGCAAATCTCTTCGCGAGTGTCTTTGTTGCGCCAAATTGGAAGCGGAGTGCCCCAATAGCGAGAACGTGAGAGGTTCCAGTCGTTGAGGTTCTCGAGCCACTTGCCAAAGCGACCTGTGCCAGTGCTTTCTGGCTTCCAAAGAATAGTGTCATTGAGTTCCATCATGCGCTCCTTAGCAGCCGAAGAACGGATGAACCAGGAGTCGAGTGGGTAGTAGAGGACTGGCTTATCTGTACGCCAGCAATGAGGATAGTTGTGGACGTGCTTCTCAATCTTGAAGGCCGTTCCTTCGTCCTTCATCTCGATGCACATCTTCACATTCAGGTCCATCTCTTTCGAAGCAGCCTTCTCGTCGTATTTGCCGCCCTGATTGAACTGCGGGTCGTAAGCATTCTTAACGAAGTCGCCACTATGATGCCAATAGCTATCGTTCACGCAAGCCTGCACGAAGTCAGCATCCATATCGTCCTTCACGAAATATTTGCCTGTGAAGTCAACCATAGGACGAGTGTCACCAGCCTTATCGATGATGAAGAGGCTGGGAATGCCTGCATCCTTCGCAACCTTGGCATCGTCTGCACCAAAGGTGGGAGCGATGTGGACGATGCCTGTGCCATCCTCAGTGGTAACATAATCGCCAGGAATAACGCGGAAAGCTTCTGCACTCTTATCGACAACTTTATCGTTCTCAATGGCACAGGGCTTTACCCACGGGAAGAGTTGCTCGTACTCCATGCCAACAAGGTCTTCACCTTTTCCACGCCAAATGATTTCCAATTCCTTGCCTTCTTCTGCTTGGAAGTAAGCAGAGAGACGAGCCTCAGCAAGGATGTAGATGGCTTCTTCACCAGAATAAGGATTGCTTCCCTTGACTGCAACGTAGTCAATCTTAGGACCTACACAAAGGGCAGTATTCGAGGGCAGCGTCCAAGGAGTGGTTGTCCAAGCGAGGATATAAAGATTTTGATTACTCGGAATACTCAGAGAACTCAGGTTGCACTCAGTTACTTTGAACTGAGCCGTAACCGTTGTGTCCTTCACGTCTCGATAGCAGCCAGGTTGATTCAGCTCGTGGCTCGAAAGTCCTGTGCCTGCGGCAGGTGAGTAGGGCTGAATCGTGTAGCCCTTATAAAGCAGATCCTTCTGGTAGAGCTGCTTCAAGAGCCACCAAAGCGTTTCGATATACTTGTTGTCGTAAGTGATGTACGGGTGTTCCATATCAACCCAATAGCCCATCTTATGACTCAGGTCGGCCCACTCATTCGTGTACATCATCACGTTTTCGCGGCACTTCTGGTTGTATTCCTCGATGCTGATGCTCTTGCCAATGTCTTCCTTCGTGATGCCCAACTCTTTCTCCACACCAAGCTCGACAGGGAGTCCGTGTGTGTCCCAGCCGGCTTTGCGCTTCACTTGGAAGCCCTTCATCGTCTTGAAACGACAGAAAGTGTCCTTGATACTGCGAGCGAGGACGTGATGAATGCCTGGATGTCCGTTTGCCGATGGAGGTCCTTCGTAGAAGATGAACGAGGGACAGCCCTCTCTTTCGGACATGCTCAGATGGAACACATCTTCCTCGTCCCATTGCTGGAGCACTTCCTTGTTCACATCGCTCAAGTTGAGCTTATTTCGTTCTGTGAATTTCTTGCTCATATTGTGTATTTTGTGATATACTTTTCTTTTGGGGTGCAAAGGTACGAAAAAGTGAGAACACTACAAAATAAATTGACAAAAAAACGCCGTCCAAGATATTTCTTGAACGACGCACTTGTTTTTATTGATTTAACTACTCCAGTTAAGTTGATAAACTTAACACGTTATGTTTGCAATCTTAACACGTTAAATCAGGCAACTTAACACGTTATGTTTGCCAACGACACTGGGGATGTTAGAGGTCGAGGTTAACACCAATGCCGAAGCTATGGTTCTTGCGGCTGTAAACGTCTTTCTTAGGACCTGCAGCGGTTTGAGTTGTGACTTCGCGGTCGTTGTAGAAAGTGCACATATAACCCAAGTCGATGCTGAGTCTGTTTGTGGCATGAATGCGAACGCCACCACCTACCATGTTGTTCGAAAGGCTGTAAGAGAGGTCGTTCATGTATTCGTCGCTAAGTCCGTAACGAGTGATTTCCCAAGAACCTGAAATGGTGAGGAGCTTGTTGATGTCGTATTCTGCACCCAGAATGAACTCGTGAGTGTTGTGGTCGATGAGTTCCTGCTTGTCAAGATACTTTGTGGAAACCTTATCGAAGAACTGGTGATAGCTGGCACAAAGACGAACTTTCTCGATGGGAGAGTACTGAGCGCCAAGAGCCAGGAGTGCAGGAACATCCTCGCGAACCTTCTTGCCGTCCTCGAACTGGCCAAGTACAGTCGCAGCTTTCTCTCTGACGATATCCTCTGCAATGTTGATTTCGCTCTTGTTCTTCAAGTTCAATCTGGTAGGACATTCGTACTTTGCAGACACATTCCACTTGTCGTTAATCTTGTAGTCAACACCCAGAATAACTGTTGCGCCAAAGCCTGTCTGGTCGCAATTCAGATCGATTCCGTAGTTATTGAGTGGCACAATGCCTAAAGCGTCAGTTTTAATGGATGGATTCACAAAGCCATTGTAGTTGGCATTAGCATAGAGAGCACGAACGCCAACATAGCCTGCAATCTTTTCTGTGAACTTATAAGCGCCACCAATCTGCAAGCCGAAGTGGTATGAACGTCCCTTCATATAGCTATTAAGCGAGTAACCTTGATAGTTAACCCCTGTTGGCAAGAGGCTTGGAGCCATTTGATAGAGCACGCCAGCATAAGCTGCCTCGAAGGAACCTATGCCGTTGTCGAACTCGCACTTGCCTCCACCACCACTTATGGCGAAGTGTGCAGAGAGGTTCCACCTGTCTTTATTATAAGAAACTGTAAACGAGGGAACGACAGGAGCAGTAGCTTTGCCCTCGAACAGATGGGTTGGATTAGGATTGTCGATGTTGTACTGGAAAAGTGGGAAAGTAGTTTCGATGTTCCTCTGCTGGAAAGCCGTCTGGCTGTTAAGGCTTAGGTGCCATCCGTCCTCCAGGAAAGCGCCGCCAGCAGGGTTGGCGTAGATACTGGTTAAGTCAATTTTACCTTCCTGAGCAAAGTTGCGTACGAAGGCTGCATTCTGGTTTGTGTTGGTCAAGAGACCGCCGGCAAATGCGCTGCTTACAGCTGCAAAAGCCATTAAACTAAGGATTATTTTCTTCATTTTTACCGTTAATTGGTTTCAAATCGGCTGCAAAGGTAACACAATTCTGCAAACTGTGCAAGTTTTTCGACGAAAAATGCACAATAAATATGCGTTTTGTGCAATTTCTAACGCCCAGCGAAGGCATAAATCGTCTTCTGTCCCTTAATTTTGAGACCTTTTATGCGACTGAGAAGTTCGCGAGAAACAGCTCTTTCCACAGCTACATACGACCAGTTGGGAAGCACGTCGATTCTGCCAATCTGATTGCTCTCGAGACCTCCTTGCTTTGTGAGGAAGCCCACGATATCGCCGCGACTTATCTTGTCCTTCTTCCCTTTACCTATATATAATGTAACCCAGAGCGGCTTCGCTGGCGAGGGAACTTTGGCAGGCAAAGCAAAGTTTTCGACTTCTTCAGTTAGGTATTCTGGCAAACTTTCCTCAGGTCCGAGAATGAAATAAGCGCTTCCTTTTGTGTCCCACCTTGCAGTTCTGCCGTTCCGATGTGTGCAAGCCTCCTCATTTAAGGGCAGATGATAGTGGATGATATTATCGACATCCGTGATATCAAGCCCGCGAGAAGCCAAATCTGTGCTGATGAGAACGTTTGCCGAAGAGTTCATGAAGCGATAGAGCGCCCTTTCTCTGTCCCTTTGTTCCATGCCTCCGTGAAAGATATCGGCCTGAATCTTTTGCTTCTCAAGGTAGTTGCCGACTCGCTCCACACTTTCTCTGTAGCTCACAAACACAAGGCTTTTCTGCGTTCCAAGCGTGCAAAGCAGGCGATACAAAGTTTCCAACTTATCCTTTTCAGGCGATTTTACCACTCGAAGACTAATGCGGTCGTCGCACTCGTCATCAAGGAAGTTGAGTCGCATGAAGTCTTTGCTGCCCACGAAAGCTGGGATTTCTTCGCTATCTGTGGCAGAGAGGAGAATCCTTTGCTTGAGGAAGGGTAGGAGAGAGATAATGCTTTGCATCTGTTCGCGGAAGCCCAACTCGAGCGACTTGTCGAACTCATCTATGACGAGCGTCTGCACATTATCTGGCACGAGGTTGCCTTTTTGCAGATGGTCGAGCAGTCGTCCAGGCGTTGCTGCCACGAGATGAGGCCGAAATCCCTTCATCTGTTGGTGTTCCTCCATTGCCGGCCTTCCTCCATGGCAAGCGGTCACTCGAAGCTCGGAGCATATTCTGCGAGCCACATCGGCAGTTTGTGTGGCCAGTTCTCGCGAGGGAACTATGACGAGAGCCTGCAGATTGTCGTTCTTCGCATCAAGTTTCTGGAGCAAAGGCAAAAGGTAAGCAAGCGTCTTTCCTGAGCCTGTAGGACTCAGAAGTACTACGGAAGTCCCTTTGCGAACCGTTTGCAGCGTATCTTGCTGCATGGCATTCAAATCGCTTATTCCGAGCTTGCTTAGGTCGTAAGTCATATTATCTTAGGAAATAAATCCACAAGGAAATAGATTCCGAGGGCAAAGAACCAGCCGAAAAGCACTTTCCATGTGATGTGCTTGAAGTACCACCAAATGGTCACATCCTCAGATTTCATGAGGGCATAGCCTGCAGTATTGCCGATGGGCAACAGGCAGCCGCCTACACAACCGCTCAGCGTGATAAGATGCCAATACTGTCCATTCTGCACGAAACTCTGCATGTAGTTGGTCATTTCGCTCATGTTTCCGTCGAGAACAGGATAGATGGAGATGCCGCTTATCACGAGAGCGATATTGTCCATCACAGAGCTGACGGCTCCAAGAACGAGCGACATTATATAAATATTGTGGATGTATTGGTCGCACCAGCCTCTCACACTATCCATCGCACCTACCTCGATGAGGATGTCCACGCAGAGTCCTATGCCGAGGAAGAACATTATCATCTGCATCACTTCGTATTGAAGGCTGCGATTCGTCTGAGTCATAAGGGGTTGGTCGCTAAGGATGCGTTTGTGGTTAATGATTTCATTCACCACCCAAAGCACGCCAAGAACACACAAAGCCCCAAGGAAAGGAGGCAAGTTGGTGAGTCTGTAGAACGTCGGAACGAACCAAAGTCCCACGATTCCCAAGAAGAGCATGAGGATTTTCTGCCAGATCTTTACGTCCGCATCGTCCCCTCTGAACATGATATTGCTGCGTTTCAGGTCGAGATGACCAGGCAACTTTCTGCCTATCAAATAGGTCGGAATGGCAGTTGCGCAGAGTGCTGGCAAAACGAGGGCAGCCGTGTAGTTTGTGGGCGTAACTGCTCCTCTCGTCCAAACGAGCAAAGAGGTCACATCACCAATGACCGTAAAGCATCCGCCGCAGTTCGTGGCTATCACGATGATGGCTCCCAAGAGCATCCTTTGCCTGTGGTTGACCACCAGTTTGTTCATTACCATCAGCATCACGACTGCCGAAGTCAGGTTGTCCAGGTTGGCTGAGAGCAGGAAGCTGCACAAAGCCAGCATCCAGACGGTTACCCAAGAACTTCGAGAGCGGCAGAGTTTCGTCACCAAATCGAAGCATCCATTGTTCGCCAAAACGTCCACAATCGCCATTGTCGTCAGCAGATACATCACGACGCTGGTCAGCTGAGCAATGTGGCTCGAGAACACTTCCTGACGAATGAACTCGTTGACTGCCCTGATGCTATAGTCCTGACTTCCAAGGAATTCGCGGAACACACTGTCGTGGAGCGTTTCGATATAGTAAGGACCTACGCACACATACAAAACCCAACCCCACACTCCGCAGAAGAGGGCAACGGTGGCTTTGTTGATGTGGGTAATGTGCTCTGTGCAGATAAGCAGGTAGCCGAGCAACATCAGGATAACAATAGCAATCGTCATAGCAGCAGTTTAGTCTTTTACGATGTGCAAAGTTAGTTAAAAATCCTCAAATCGGCAAGCATTTTATTGCTATTTCTCACAAAATACCTAATTTTGTGTCGTTATGAAGAGAATAATGTGTTTGGGGGCAATCCTTTTTGCCCTTTCTGCCGAAGCGCAGAAGGTTGAAATCCTCGTTGGAAGTAATTGGGCCGAGATTCCTGCTCAGCAGACTCAAAGCGAACTGAAACCAGGTTGGAGGATTGTGGATTATCAGATGAAGAGTAAGTTGACGCACTATCTTTCGGGAGGTCATGCGAGTCAATTAGCAGAAGGAAGTCAGCCTGTTTTTCGCGTTACTCCAGCCGAAAAAGAAGTCCTCTTCGACTATGTTCTCGTTCGCTTGAAGACCTCGAAATATTATAGGAAAATGTTCAAGCCGTTGCTGATTGAGTGCAACTATACTCGTCTGGAACCCAGTCAGTTCGATATAAGAGCTGAAAGTGATGCTTTTATCTGTCAGCCTCGCCAGCCTCTTAAGCCAGGAGAGTACATTTTGGCCAACCTGAAGCAACGTTCCATCGGCGAACTTCAAGACCTTCTCGTCTATCCATTCTGTGTCTTGAAAGAGTAGTTTTGCTTTCATTTTGACACTTGTAAAATGGAGCGATTTCAGACGCAAAATGGTTCGTTTTGAGTCGAAACACGCCTCTTTTACCAACTAGGTTAGGGTAATTTGCCAATTAGGTTAAGGTAGTTTGCCAACTTAACACGTTAACTTTGCCAACGACCCACGTTAAGTTTGGCATTTTCCCACGTTAAAATCCGTCGAAAAACCTGCGTTTTTGGCCGTTTTTGCTAACTGAAGTTGCCAATTTAGCATGATTTTGGAGTCTCCTAAAGAGCTAACGTATACATTCTCAAATAGTTATGATTATGGCCTGAGAATGCGATAAATCAAGCCAAAGCCTGTCTCGAGCAAAAAGAATCGATTCTCAGAGGCTCAGCAAAAATCATAAAGGAAATGATTTTTACTTATGGCTTGCATTATGTCAAAAGCGAAGAATTATGGTGTGATTGTATTATTACGGTTAAAACTTAAAATAAGACAGAAATATTTCCCCAGTGCCCCATCCCTTTTATGTTTTTATTCTTGATAAAATTTAGATTATAGCCAATTGCAATGTTCTTGTGAAATTGGATGCCGGCTTTAAAATCAAGCCCGAAACATGATTGCCGATATTTCCATTTCCATGCTAGTTGATTGTTTGGATGGAAACCTTTTTCATTTGCATAAATAAATGAAAAGCCAAGATTCAAGCCAGCATATATTCTAAATTCGTGTGCAGGCGTGTATAATCTTAATCCTAAGGGCCTAAGATTAAACAAGCCTTGTTCCCTAGGATTGCAGAAGCCTGACATGTATGAAACATCTAGTATGTTCAGAGCCGCAATTGGAAGTAGTGTTCTCCTAAATTGATAGCCAACACCCCAACCATTTTGGATATATAGATCTATTTCGTGTGTATATTTTTTCCCACCTCCATATTTAGAACAGAATGAGTTGAATCTTGACAGTTTAGGATTGTCACCGAATGTTTGAATGTCACCGTTATTATACTTTATAGAATATAGATTCGAGCATTTCTCAACGAAAGTAGGACCATCTTCATTAGTACTCTTTTTATACTTTACTTCTGTCGAAGATATTTCGAGAACTTTCACATTCTCAGCTTCTCCACTTTTGCGAACAAGGATGTCTTGAGCATTTGTGGAAAGGAAAGATGTAGTAAGAAGTGCAAAAAGGATAATCTTTTTCATGAATTCTTTAATATGTTGTTTGAAAAGAGAAACAAAAACGTGGACTTCATTCGTCTACGTTCCTGAGGTATCTGCAAAACCTTCGCGTACATCTACGAGTAAAAGCCCACGCCTTGTGGCATGAGCATTAAACTTTACTCTTGTACGCTCCTTTAATTTTGCAGATTTTCAGGAACAAGAATTAAAGCTAATGCTTTTTGTTGATATGTCTAATTTTAGTTTGTATGCTTATAGGCAGTCAGTTTTTAGTTGATTTTCGATGCAAAGATAGTAATTTTAATCATTTCTTACAAAGGAAAAAGCAGTAAATATTTCGTTTATATATAATTTTTTTTGTAAATTTGCAAGCGAAAATCATTATATCATTTAATATCTATAGTATTATGAAAAAGACAACTTTGACTCTTCTTACAGCTATGACGCTCTTGCTGTCGAGCTGCTTTGGCACAGGTATGGGAACTACATCTAACACCGCTTCAACCGGCAATATTTGGGGTAGTGTGCTTGGTAGCGTGTTGACTAATGTGTTGTTGGGTGGAATGACATACGACCAATCTGGCATTCTTGGTAGTTGGAGCTACAATGCTCCGAGTGCGGCCTTTACTACGCAAAAGACTCTGACAAATGCTGGAGGTAATGCTACCGTTTCAAACATTACTTCGTCGCTGGCAAGCAGCTACAACAGTATTGGCATCAACAGTAACAACACCTCTTTCTCTTTCCTCGAAGGTAACAAGTTCTCGGCTAAGGTGAATGGTATTCCTTTCAGCGGAACCTATGCTTATAATCCGCAGAATGGTGAAATCTCGCTCAAGACGGCTTCTGAGACCATCAAGGGCAACGTTACAAAGACGGAGAGAGGAATGGGTCTGATGTTCGACTCTTCGCAGATGGCCAACATTCTTCAGAAGGAAGGTAAGGTCAGCAATACTGCTGCTGTTCAGGCAATCAGCAATCTTGCAAAGAGTGCTAATGGCGCTCGTGTAGGCTTTTTGCTGACAAAATAAGTGAGGACGGTTGTTCGTGCAGAGCATAAGGACTGAAGATGGAAGTCAAGATAGCTGAAGAAAAGCTGCGAGAGGCCGCGAGCAAAGGCGTTGATGCGTTCTTGACGCTGGTTCACGACGCTATTCTCGAGGCAATTGGTGGCGAGGTGAATGCAGAGACTCTTCCGCTCTTGAATGGCGAACAAACGACTTTGCTGGCCTACTTCATCTTGCGAGAAGAGGTGATGGATGGCGGTTTCATTCAGCTCATCCACAATGGCTACGGACCATTCATCTTCCTCAATCCCTTCGCAAAAGCTATGAGGTTGTGGGGCGCCCATGACTTTAGCAAACTCATCTACAAGGGACGCAAGCTCTTCGAACTGCATGGAGACAAGCTCACGGCTGATTGCTCGGACGAAGAATTCATGGCGCTCTTCGAACAATACCCTGATTTCGACGACCTCGACGATGAGTTCATCGAGATGGAAGAAGAGGTGACGGACATCATTGCCCACTATGTGGATGATAACTTAGAGAAGTTCATAAATGGCTAAGTCTTTGATTCCCAACAAGGGAACTGCGATAAACATCAAGAACAAACGGGCTGAGTTCGACTATCTTCTGCTCGACCAATATACTGCAGGCATCGTTCTTACGGGTACTGAAATCAAGAGTATTCGCAAAGGCAAAGCGAGTCTTGTGGACACTTATTGTTATATAATAGGTGGCGAAGTGTGGGTGAAGAATATGTATATCGCGCAATACGAGCAAGGTTCCTACAATAACCACATGGAAAGGCGTGACCGTAAGCTCCTGCTCAACCGCAAAGAGATTCGCAAGATGCAGCAGACGGTCAAGTCGCCAGGCTTTAGCATCGTTCCAACTCTCCTGTTTGTCGATGAGAACGGACGAGCCAAACTCGACATCTATATTGCTCGAGGCAAGAAGGAATATGACAAGCGCGAGACGCTGAAGGAGAAAGAAGATAGGAGAGCGATTGACCGTCAGTTCAAGAAGGACTACTAATGCGAGATAGATATAAACAGATAAAGAACGAGAGCGAGTTGGCTCAATTGCTGGAGCAGACTGAGGAGGAACTGAGGAGGATTGCCTTTCAGAACCTTAATTTCTGTGCTTATGAGGAACTTTCGCTAAGGCATATCTATCGCGAGTGCCTCTTCTTGAGTTGTCGTCTGCCGATGGGACTCAAGCGTCAGTCAAGGGATTGTCTCTTCTTGCCCAATATGGGCGAGGAATTTGGCTTCCCCAATCATCTCTATTCACCTGAAGAACTCTACGAAGGCTTTGACCCTGAGCATCCGGAAAGCTACGAGAAATGCTATGATGGCCGTGTTTATCGGCATTTCCTCAAGAAGGGAAAGTATGCGACTGACATTAAGGAAACGCTGGCTCGAACGCTTCATGACCACTCCATAAGCGATTGTCTGCAGGACTTTCTCTCGCGTTTCGATGAACGCAAGCTCGTCGGAGTGATGGGAGGACATGGGCTTTCGAGGCTCGATCAAGCATATCTCCAAGTGGTGCGACTGAGCAAACGACTTGCCGAAGCAGGTTTCCTGATGATTTCTGGCGGTGGTCCTGGGGCAATGGAGGCAACGCATCTGGGTGCTTGGATGGCTGGAAGAAGCGAAGAAGAACTGCAGGAAGCGCTCTCTATTCTGTCTGTGGCGCCTCTTTATACTGACAGGCTTTGGCTCTCAACTGCTTGGGAAGTCCATGATTGCTTCCCCAATCTTGGTTACGAAAGTCTTGGCGTTCCCACTTGGCTTTATGGTCACGAGCCTTCCACGCCACTTGCCACACACATCGCGAAGTACTTCGACAACAGTATTCGCGAGGATGGCATCCTCACTATCTCAAAAGGTGGAATCATCTTTACACCCGGCAGTGCAGGCACTCTGCAGGAGGTCTTCCAGGAAGCGGTGCAGAATCATTATCTCACATTTGGTTACGCTTCCCCGATGATCTTTATGGGCAAGCAGTTTTGGACAGAGGAAGTGCCCGTCTGGCCTTTGATTATGAACCTAGTAGAAAAGGGTAGATACAAGAATCTCATCCTCTGTTTGACAGACGATGCAGGTGAAGCGCAACGAGTTCTAGAAGGAAAATAAAAGGGCGCACTGGAGATGTGATGAAACTCCGAAAAACAGGTTTTGAGGGTTCGCTGCCTCTGTAATCCATCTAACCACATTGGGATGGCCCGCCATTAGCACACGAAACATTTCTCGGTAATAAAATGTAAATTGATGAGTATCCCGATCAAACCAGTACGCCCGTATGATGTCTGTGTCTTAACCACTGTAAGACCATTTCGGACTTCAATGATACTGCAAAAATAGGCATTCTTATCTTATTCTGCAAGCTTTTTAACATTTTTCTTTCGCTCAGCTTGTCTTTTTCTCGAATTCTTCCTAATTTTGTTATGGAAAACGCAAGAAAAAGCACTTATGACGCTTAATTTCTCGATAGAATACAGGACAGAGTGGGGACAGAACGTTGAAGTGGAACTTTGCTTCCTTTCTTCGGAGGGCAAAACACATTGGCAACGCATCCCTCTCGAGACGGATGACGGCCTGATTTGGAGGGGGTTATGCACGCTCAAAGCACGGAGCAAGCAGTTCAGATATACGTATATAATTACAACTGAAAGTGAGGTTGTGAGACGAGAATGGGACGTTGTTCCCAGACTTTTCCCTGCTGACGATGCACGAACCTACTTCTTCATTGACCATTGGCGCGATATTCCGGAGTCTTCTCATTGTTATACGGATGCTTATCAGGTTGCTTCAGGGCAGGACAAACTGCCGGAAACTTCTGTGGCGCTCTTCCCTAAAACCTATCTTTTCCGCGTTCAGGCTCCTCAACTTGCTAAGGGAGAACGGGTTGCACTTGTGGGCGACCAACCGACTTTGGGCAATTGGGATGTGGAACGAGCCTTGCCGATGGTGCATTCGAAGCAGCAAGAATGGCTTCTTTCCATTAGTGGCGACGGACTTCGTCTGCCTTTCCAATATAAATATGTGGTAATAGGGGAGGACCAAACAATTAAATGGGAGGAAGGTCCAAACAGGCAGAGTCCAGAATCTCAACTCTCTGTCTTTGATTCCAAATGGGTGATTTCTCTTTCCGATGGTCAGATAAGATTGGGAACTTCCCATTGGAAAGTGGCTGGCCTCGTGGTTCCTCTCTTCTCTCTTCGCTCAGAAGGCAGTCAAGGAGTAGGTGATTTCGGCGACCTTAAAGAGATTGCCGATTGGGCTGCTCAAGCGGGAATGCATGCCGTTCAACTGCTTCCTATTTACGATACCATTCAGGAAGGCAAGGAGACTGACAGCTATCCCTATAATGCGATTAGTGTTCATGCTCTTCATCCTATTTATGCCGACCTTCGTCAGTTGCCGCTCTCGGACAAGAAGGAACTCGCTACATTCCAGAAGAAATGGCAGAAACTGAATGCACTTCCTGCATTGGATTATGTAGAAGTCATCAAGTTGAAGGTTGAATACTTGCGTCTTTATTATAAGGAACAAGTGGAAGGCGTTTTTCAAAAGGCAGACTATCAAACTTTTGCGAAAGATAATGCCGAGTGGTTGCTGCCGTATAGTGTCTTCTGTCATCTGCGAGACACTTATGGAACGCCTGACTTCTCGAAGTGGAAGAGGCTTTCAACTTACAACAGGAGTGCCGTTACGAAGTACATCGACGCTCATTCTGAGGAGGTTAGCTTCTATGCTTTCGTGCAATATCTCCTGCATAAACAACTCTCCGAAGCAGCCGAATATGCCCATCATCGCAAGGTTTTCCTGAAGGGAGATTTGCCGATAGGCATCAGTCCAAAGAGTGTGGAAGCTTGGCAAGAGCCGCATCTCTTCAACATGAATATGGTGGCAGGTGCTCCTCCAGATGACTTCTCGAGGACGGGACAAAACTGGGGTTTCCCGACTTATGATTGGGAACGAATGGCTGAAGACGGTTATCTTTGGTGGCGACAAAGGTTGGGAGGAATGGCACAATACTTCAGCGCATATCGCATAGACCACATTCTCGGCTTCTTCCGCATTTGGTCAATTCCCAAAAGCAGTCCTGATGCTTTGCTCGGACAGTTCTCTCCGGCCTTACCTCTAAGCAAGGAAGAGATAGAATCTTACGGAATGGCGTTCCATAAAGAGCTTTTCGTGCCTGATGCAAAAGAGCCGAAACGCTTTCATCCGCGAATCGGAGTGATTGGCGAGAAAGCCTGGCGTTCGTTGGTCAAGTACGAGCAAGATGCTTTCATCCGTCTTTACGAGGACTTTTTCTTCCGTCGCCATAATGATTTTTGGGCGTCTCAAGCCATGAAGAAACTGCCTGCACTCTTGGACGCAAGCAATATGCTGGTTTGTGGCGAAGACCTAGGAATGGTGCCAGAATGTGTTGGGCCAGTCATGAAGCAACTTGGCATCCTCAGTCTCGAAATACAAGCTATGCCGAAGACTTATGGTGTTCCGTTTGCTCAACTTCATGAGAATCCTTATCGAAGCGTGGATACTATCTTCACACACGATATGCCGACGCTTCGCCTTTGGTGGAAAGAGAATCCTGAACGCACGCAATTATATTATAATAATGTATTGGAGCATGATGGAAAGGCTCCCGAAGAACCGTCAGGTTGGCTTTGTGAGGAGATAATTGCCCATCATCTGAACTCGCCCTCGATGCTTTGTCTCATCAGTCTTCAAGATTGGCTTTCGATAGATGAACGTTTGAGGAATCCAAACTTAGAAGAAGAGCGCATTAATGTTCCCGCTAATCCCAAGAACTATTGGCGTTACAGGATGCATCTTCCAATATCGGAACTCAAGCAAGCAAAAGCTTTCAACGAATGTCTGCAACTGCTCATCTCTCGTTCCGAAAGAGCATAACAGAAAAAACAACTACTGTTAGGTCGGCAAACTTAACGTGGTTAAATCGCAAACTTAACGTGTTATATTTGCAAAGTTAACGTGTTAAGATTGCAATCGTAACGTGTTACGTTTGGCAACAACCCACGTTATGTTTTTAACGTATCCCTCTTTCATTGAGTGCCCTCACATATCGACGAGCATTCGCATAGTGCTCTGAAAGCGTTCTGGCAAAGTTGTGAGTACCCGAGAAATCCTCTTTCGCGCACATATACAGGAAGTCGTGTTCGGCATGATTCAGAACTGCGTCCAGTCCTGCAATACTTGCAATTCGGATAGGACCTGGAGGAAGTCCTGCGACGCGATATGTATTATAGGGACTCTCGACGAGAAGATGCTTGTTGAGGATGCGGCGAAGCGAGAAATCTCCAACTGCGAACTTAACTGTCGGGTCGGCCTGAAGATTCATTCCAATACGCAGACGATTGAGGTATAGGCCTGCAATCATCGGCTTTTCAGCATCGTTGGCAGTCTCTTCATCTACGATACTTGCAAGAGTTGCAACTTGTTCGTGAGTCAGTCCTATTGCCTCTGCCTTCGCTTTTCTTTCGGCCGTCCAGAAGCGATTGTTCTCCTTTTCCATTCGTTCAACAAGTTTGTCGACAGGAATGTCCCAATAAACTTCGTAAGTGTTCGGAATGAAGAGGGCAGGAATGGTGGCAGTCGTGTAACCTCGATCCGCACAATAAGTACTGTCCGTCAAGGCTTGGGCAATCTCGGCAGAATCCACCATCAGGCTTTGAGAAAGCACAGAAGCGAGCTTGTCCATCGTTCTTGCAGTCGGAACAACAAGGTTCATCGGCTCTTGAGTCCCGTTTCGGAGCAGACGATAAAGTTGCAGGCAAGTCATTTCAGGCAGAACATGATAGCGACCAGTTCTGGGATGAATGCTGAATACCTTATTATATATGTCCCATCGCCAACCCAGTTCGGACTTTGCTTTGAGGCTATCCAGATTGTCGTCTCTGTCGATGTAAATCAACCTTCCCAGTCCTTCGTCTCCGCTTGGAGCCTTAGCAGATATCAGAGAATACGTAAAACCCGTTGCTCCAGCCACAATCGCGACCAGAATACCTATCAGCCAAAGAAACTTCTTACTCATTGCCCTTAAAGTTAATTTCTATGCAAAAGTACATAAAAACACTTGAAAAGCAAAATTTTTCACTTTTCACTTTTCACTTTTCACATTTTGTTGTATCTTTGCACCCGCAAATCGCCACTATGGCTCAGTTGGTAGAGCAACGCATTCGTAATGCGTGGGTCGGGGGTTCGAGTCCCCCTAGTGGCTCCTGAAACGCATTTGGAGAGACTCTTTAACGAGCCTCTCTTTTTGTTTTTATGGATTTTGGAGCTAAATTCACAACAGTATCTGAAAAAAGATGGGCTTTCGCTACGAGATTTGGCTCCAGTCTTGTTGCTCTTTCTTGAGTTCCTGAAGATGGCGGCGAAGCAGAGTGTTCTCCTTCGCTTGCAGGTCTGGATCGGCATCGAGGACAAAGGAAGCGGTATCGCGAGCCAGTTGCACGAGTTGTCCATCCCTTCCAAGATTGGCCAGTTTCAAGTTGAAAGCGATGCCGCTTTGCTGCGTTCCTTCCAAATCGCCTGGCCCTCGCAACTTCAGGTCGGCTTCCGCAATCTCGAAGCCGTCGTTAGTCTCCGTCATAATCTGCAGGCGTTTGCGTGTCTCGGCCGACAGCTTGAAGTTCGACACGAGGATGCAATACGATTGTTCTGCTCCGCGACCAACTCTACCGCGCAACTGATGGAGCTGCGAAAGTCCGAACCGCTCGGCATTCTGGATTATCATAACAGAGGCGTTAGGAACGTTCACGCCCACCTCTATGACAGTAGTTGCGACGAGGATTTGCGTTTCGCCCGACACGAATTTCTGCATCTCGGCATCCTTTTCGCTTGGCTTCATTTTGCCATGAACCATACTGATTTTGTACTGAGGAAACACTTCTTTGAGGTGCACGAATTCGTCTTGCACGTTCTTCAGGTCGAGTTTCTCGCTCTCTTTTACTAGCGGGAAAACGAAATAGATTTGATGTCCAGCCTCAATCTCGCGGATGACGCCACGATATAGTTGTTCCGGCTGATTGTCGTAAATGTGCATCGTCCGCACAGGTTTGCGGCCAGGCGGCAACTCGTCGATAACGGAAACGTCGAGGTCGCCATAAAGTGTCATGGCGAGTGTGCGGGGAATGGGCGTCGCAGTCATCACAAGAACATGCGGACAGACCTCGCTCTTCTGCCAAAGACGGGCACGTTGAGCTACTCCGAAACGATGTTGCTCGTCGATGATGACAAGCCCCAGATTCTTGAACTGAACGTTGTCCTCGATGACGGCATGCGTGCCAATCAGTATGTCTATGCTGCCGTCCAGAAGGCCTTCCTCAATGGCTTTGCGCCGTTTGCCCTTGACATTGCCCGTCAGCAACTCGACACGAACGGGCATGTCCTTCAGGAAGTTGAGGAATGTCTGCAAGTGTTGTTCCGCGAGAATCTCGGTTGGAGCCATGATGCAGGCTTGGCATCCGTTGTCGATGGCAATGAGCATAACCATCAGAGCCACAAGGGTTTTGCCACTTCCGACGTCTCCCTGTAAGAGGCGATTCATTTGATGTCCGCTCTTCATGTCAGCATGCATCTCGCGGATAACACGCTTCTGTGCTTCCGTCAATTGGAAGGGGAGGTAGTTATGGTAGAAGTTGTTGAACGCCTCGCCAACCCGAGAGAACCGTCGTCCCACACGTTCCTGCTGCCTTTTGCGTGCGTATGACATGATGACGAGCTGGATGAAGAACAGTTCTTCGAACTTGAGTCGCATGTTTGCGGCAGCCAACTCGTCGGCCGTAGTGGGGTAGTGAGCGGCACGAAGTGCTTTGTCGAGGGGCATGAGGTGCAGCCTGTCGATGAGGTATTGCGGCAGAGTTTCGGGAAGTGTCCAGGTGAGTTTGCTGAAAAGGGCACTCGTGAAGTTCTCCAGCGTGCGTGACGTCATGCCGGCCTTTTTCATGCGTTCCGTCGTGCTGTAGTAGGGCTGCATGCTCATCTTGCTGAGTGTCATCGATTCTGGCTTGTCGAGGTCGGGATGAATGACACTCAATCTGCCTCCATAAACACCTGGACGACCGAAGAGGATGTAGTCTTTCCTTATCTTGACGCTTTTCTTGATGAAGCTGATGCCATGAAACCATGTGACGTCAAGGAACATCTCGCCGTCCCAGAAATGCCCCGTCAGTCGGTGTTTGCGTCCCTGTCCTGCCTCCTCGAAACTGAGGAATTGTCCCATGACCTGCACGAAAGGCATTTCTGTGGTCAGTTCCCTTATTTTGTAGAGGCGGCTGCGGTCGATGTGCTTGTATGGGAAGGTGTATAACAAGTCGTGCCAGGTCTTGATGCCCAGTTCTGCTTCCAACATCTTTGCCCTTTGCGGACCGATGCCGGGAAGGTAGTTGATGGCTTGTTGTCGCAGGTCTTCCATATTAGGTTTTATGACTGATGCAAGAATTTTAGGTCGGCAGGCGTGGTGATTTTGATGTTCTCTCGGTTGCCTTCCACCATTGTAATCTCTTTCCCAAGGGCTTCAACTACCGAAGCATCGTCTGTGAAAGTTTCCGAATAAGGCTGCTGATAGGCTTTCCGAAGCAAGTCAAGAGGAAAGACTTGAGGCGTTTGAACCAAACGGTACTCGTCGCGAGGCCGCGTGATGCTCTTGCCGTCAGGAAGAATTTGGCGAACCGTCTCAACGACAGGAACGACGGGAACTACCGCTTTACCTTGGGCAGCCGCTTCGTAGCAACGTTGGATGGTTTCTTTCGACACGAATGGCCGCACGCCATCATGCACGCCAACAACCGCTTCTTCATCATTCGGAAGAAGAGCCAAGCCGTTCTTAACGCTGTGGAAGCGTGTTTCGCCGCCCTTTGAAATCAGTTTCGGGGAGCAGAAGTCATGGTCCTTGCAAAGCTTTTGCCAATAGTCGTGTTGGTCGGCAGGCAAGACAAGCACAATCTCAACGCCGTCGAGTGCCTTACGGAAAGCCTCGATGGTGTGCATCAAGATGGGTTTTCCTTCGATGGGCAGGAACTGCTTTGGCACTTCTCCACCCATGCGAAGTCCCTTGCCTCCGGCTACAATGATTGCAAACGACTTCATCCTTCCACTAATTCCTGATAAATCATCCCTTGTCGCAAAGGCAGGGAAGCACCTTCGCCAAGGAAGTAATCGACGATGGTATAGCCAAACTCGAAGGCAACGGCAGGACCTTTGCCCGTAATGATTCTTCCATCGCGTTCCACAAGAGCGGTAGAGAAATCGGCTCCCCACAACTCTGTGCTAACGCCAGGATAGCAAGTAGCTCGGCATCCTTGAAGCAATCCTAAATGACCGAACACCAAGGGAGCTGCACAAATTGCGGCAATGGCTCCACCTGCATTAAAATGCTTCACGATAGCTTGCGTCAAGGGCTGGCAAGCGTCGAGATTGGTTGAGCCTGGCAGTCCTCCAGGAAGCACGAGCATCTTTGCTTGCGAGAAGTCGACATCTTCGAGCAGAAGGTCGGCCATAATGCCAACTCCATGAGCACTCATCACAACACGTTCGCCAGTAATGGAAACTGTTTGCACCTCCAATCCAGCACGACGAATAATATCAACTGGAGCGATGGCTTCGATATCCTCGAAACCGGTGGCTAAAAAGACATAAATCATACCTTTATTATATATTAGGGGTTTCTGCTTGCAAAGTTAGGAAAAAAACCTTAACTTTGCCCGTCCAAAGCGAAATAATTTATGGAAAAGGCAAAAAGATGCGCAATCTTCGGGAACACTTACCAGCCGAAGAAGTGTGAGGCGGTGCAGAAACTCTTCGATGCATTGACCTCTTTTGGCATTGTCCCACTCATTGACCGTTCCTTCTTTGAATACCTCAAGGAAGAGATGCATGCCAGCATTCCCGAGCATCAGCTCATTACTGATGATGCTTTTGAGGCAGACTTTGCAGTAAGCATGGGTGGTGACGGCACTTTTCTTACAACGGCGATGAGGGTGGGAGAGAAGCAGATTCCTATTCTCGGCATCAATACCGGAAGGCTTGGCTTCTTGGCAGATTTCTCGCTCGACGATATCGAACAGACGCTCACGAACTTTTATGCCGGCCGTTTGCGTAAGGAGCAATGCAATGTGCTTCAAGTGGAATGTTCCGAAGGAAAGATGCAAAGTTATCCTTTTGCCCTGAACGAAGTGGCTGTGCTCAAGCGCGACAATAGCAGTATGATTAGCATTCGCGTGGACCTTGGCGGCGAGTATCTTACGACTTATCAGGCCGACGGACTTATTGTCAACACGCCAACCGGCAGTACTGGTTATGCGTTGAGCGTGGGTGGACCTGTGATGTTGCCTGGAAGTCAGAACATCGGCCTTGTTCCTGTTGCGCCTCATGGACTTACGGTTCGTCCGTTGACGCTTCCCGACAATCTCGATGTAACGCTTACAGTGGAGAGTCGAAGCCATAACTTCCTTGTGGCTATTGACGGGCGAAGTGAGTCGTGTCAAGACTCCACGAAGCTTACCATTCGCAAGGCTCCCTATCAAGTTATTGTACTGAAACGCCCAGAGACGACTTTCCTGAAGACCCTTCGGAGCAAGTTGCTGTGGGGTAGCGATACGCGACATAATTCTATTGAGTGAAGTGGTGAAGACTGGAATGACGAAAAGCATCCGCGAAATGGCCATTTGGTTTTGGCGTTCTTCGCGAGGACTACGGCTGCAAGCGGTACTAAATGCTTTCATCGGCATTGTGTCGGTTGTCCTCGACTTCGCTTTCATCTATGCTACGAAGTGGACGATAGACATCGCAACCAACCGCGCGGAAGGTAGTTTGCGAATGGCTGCCTATGCTCTTGTGGCTATTATGCTCAGCAAGATTACGTTGGGCTTTGCCCGCAAATGGGTGAGTGTTTTACTTGGCGTGCGTTCGCAGAACATCTTTCAGCAAAGGATATTTGCCCATCTCCTTCAAAGCGAATGGAATGGACAGGAAGACCGACATAGTGGCGATACCCTAAACCGCTTGGAGCGTGATGTTTACGACATAACATCTTGCATTACAGGGACTATACCATCTTTACTTGAAGTGTCGTTTCGCTTGATTGGCGCCTTCTTCTATCTCTTCCACATGGATAGCCGACTGGCTGTTTTAATTGTGTGCATCGTGCCTTGTTTCCTCGTTTTGAGCAAGGTTTATGTAGTCAAGATGCGAGCCATTACGCGAGATATTCGTGACACAGAAAGTAAGGTTCAGAGCATTCTTCAGGAGAGTATTCAGCACCGGCCTATACTTAAGACTTTGGAGCGGACAGGTACCATGATTGAGAAACTTATGTCGACGCAAAGCTTGTTGCGCAGTCATGTTCGTCATAAAGCAGTCTTCAGCAGTTTCTCTTCAACTTTGTTGAGCATTGGATTTGGTACAGGCTATCTTGTTACCTTCCTTTGGGGCGTCAACAGCTTGCAGGCAGGAACCATCACTTACGGCATGATGATTTCCTTCATCCAACTTGTCGGACAGATTCAAGGCCCGTTCCGCGATATGACGCGCTTTGTGCCAATCCTCATCAGCACGCTTACTGCAAGCGAGCGTTTGATGGAACTCCAGGATGTGCCACTCGAAGATGATTCCAATCCGATTACCTTTAAGAATGGAGCAGGTGTGCGTCTTTCCGATGTCAGCTTCCAGTACAGGGATAATGGTCGCCTCATTCTGTCGCATTTCTCTTGCGATTTCCCAAAAGGTTCCACTACTGCGATACTTGGTGAAACAGGTGCCGGAAAGACGACTCTCATTCGTCTCATCCTTGCTTTGCTTAGGCCTTCGGAAGGAATGATTGAGATGTACGACGGAACAGAAACGGTAAAGATTTCGCCTCGAACTCGCAACAACCTTGTTTATGTTCCTCAAGGCAATACGCTTTTCAGTGGAACCATTCGCGAGAACCTGTTGTTAGGCAATCCTGATGCTACAGAAGCCGATATGCGAGAAGCGCTTGAAACGGCTTGTGCGGGCTTTGTGATGGACCGTCCGGATGGGCTTGATGCCATTTGTGGCGAGCTTGGAGCAGGACTTAGCGAAGGTCAGGCTCAGCGAATCGCCATTGCTCGAGCTTTGTTGCGAAAGGGTTCTGTCCTCTTGTTGGATGAGGCCACGAGTGCCCTCGATATGCATACCGAACAAGAGCTTTTGAAGAACCTCAGCAGCAGGGAAGCAGGTCAGACCATTATTTGTGTCACTCATCGACCTGCAGTTATTGAATATTGTACGCAAGTTATCGAGATGAAACGTGCAGAACTTATGTAGTTCTGGGCTTTTACAACAGCTTTTTGGCGCATTTCCCCTGTCTTTTTGCTTAACAATGTTAATTTTCTTCAATTTTGTTTGGCAGTTATAATAATAAATGCTAAATTTGCATGTTGAAAACTATAACTAATACATATACTCTATGAACTTTTTGAAACTAATGCCCGCAGCGTTGTTGATGAGCCTAAGCCTCAACGCATTTGCTCAGGATGAGGACGAACTGTTAGACGAAGTAACGGATGAGGAATCCACAGAAGTGGTAGTTACTACTCCTACTGACAAGAAATTCTTCCAACGAGTACAATTAGGCTATACTGGTACAACCGTAAACTTCGAGAACAAGAAACCGGATGAGAATACTGCGGTTTTGAGTGAGAAGTATTTCCTAAGTGGTATAACCTTCGGATGGGCAGGTGACTTGCGCATCGACAAGGATAACAGTCTTTTCCTGGAAGTTGGCGCAAACCTCGGCGTTCATGTAGGTACCAGCAAGGATAAGAACTGGAATGTGCATCACGACGCTTATTACCGTTATAAAGTAAAAGCTTTCACAGTTGCAATTCCCGTTAGCATCAATAAGCAGTTTAAGGATGCTTTTGGAGTTCAAGACCTTACTTTGGCACCCTTCGCAGGCCTTAATTTCCGTTTCAATGTAATGGCAAAGCGTACAGCTACCGAGTATAACGAAGATGGTTCAAAGACTGGAAAAACTTATACTGCAAGCCTGATGGATACTGATAAAGGTCCGGACTTTGGTGAGAGCACACGTTATATGAGAGCTTTTGACAAGAAACTGCATGTTGGTAAACTCCTCCAGCCAGGCGTACAACTTGGCGTGAATGCTTACTACCAGCGCTATTTCTGCGGTATCTCTTATATGTACGACTTAAGGCCATTTGCTAAGCACGTAAGTTCGCCTGAGTTGACATCTAAGGAAACTCCAGAAGGCGGCAATCTGCCCAACATTGGTACAAACTGCGACATAAAGGCTACAACGTCTCACAACATCGCAATCAACTTCGGCTACGTCTTCTAAAAGATAAAGATAAAACAGAACACCGCCTCGAAAGATTTGCTCTTCGGGGCGGTGCTTTTTGCTAGGGTTTCAAACCAGGCTCGTTAACTTTCCAAACTTAACACGTGATGTTTGCAATCATAACACGTTACGTTTGCATTTTAACCACGTTACGTTTTGGAAGTTCCCTTATTCCTGTGTGATGTTGGGCACGATGAGGCGGTAACCTCTGCCGTGAACATTGTTGATTTCGATTTCGGGGTCACCCTTCAAGAGCTTGCGAAGCTTGGTGATGTAAACGTCCATGCTACGAGCGTTGAAGTAGTTGTCGTCCATCCAAATCGTCTTGAGTGCGAGGTCACGCTCCAGAACGTCGTTCACATGAACGCAGAGCATTGTCAGCAACTCGCTTTCCTTTGTGGTGAGTTTCGTCTGTTCGTCACCAAGGATGAGCACTTGTCTCTGAGTGTCGAACACGAACTTGCCGAGCTGGAAACGAGTGAGGTTCTTCTGCTCCTTGCTCTTGACGCGCCTCAGGATGGCTTCCATGCGATACACAAGTTCGTCCATCGAGAAGGGCTTTGTCAGGTAATCATCTGCTCCAAGCTTGAAGCCTTCCAGAATGTCTTCCTTCAGGTTCTTTGCAGTAAGGAAGATGATGGGCACTTCGGTGTTGACCAGACGAATCTCCTTAGCCAGAGCAAAGCCGTCCATCTTCGGCATCATAACGTCGAGCAGACACATGTCGTACTTCCTTTTCATGAAGGCACGATAGCCGGCTTCACCGTCCAAGAAGAGTTCTGCGTCGTAACCTTTTGCTTCGAGGTACTCACGAACGAGCATACCGAGGCTCTCTTCGTCCTCGCAAAGTAAAATGTGCAGTTTCTGTTCCATAATTTCTATTTTAAAGGGTTAATACTAGTCTTCTGCTAAAGGTATTGTGATAGTGAATTTAGTTCCTTTTCCAAGTTCGCTATTGGCCTTGATTGTGCCGTGATGCAGCTCTACCATCTTCTGCACATAAGCCAAGCCAAGACCGAAGCCTTTCACATTGTGCTGGTCGCCTGTATGCACGCGATAGAACTTGTCGAAGATGCGCTTCAGGTTGTCCTTCTGTATGCCTATTCCATTATCTGAAATGCTGATGCAGAAGTGCGTCTCGCCTTGATTGTAGGTGTGAACCTGGATGGCAAGAGGCTCATCCTCGCGACGATACTTGAAGGCATTGTCCAGCAGATTGAAGATGATGTTTGTGAAGTGCATCTCGTCTGCGTTGATGAAGGGATTGTAGGCTTCGAGCCTCATGTCGAGCGTACCTCCGCTTTGCGTCACCTTCAGGGAGAAAGTGTCCACCACATTCTCTGTAATCTCGTTTGCATCGAGTTCTTGCATCTTCAGGGCAATGTTGTTGTTGTCGAAGAGGCTCATCTGGAGGACTTTCTCCACCTGATAGCGAAGGCGTCGCGTCTCGCCATCTATGACGTTTCCGAGTCGTTCGTATGTCTCCTCGCTCTTGTTCACGCTCTTGTCCGCAAGCATTTGTGCTGCTATGGAAATCGTCGAGATGGGTGTCTTGAACTCGTGCGTCATGTTGTGCACGAAGTCCTTCTTCATCTCGCTGATGCGCTTCTGACGTACAATGAGATAGATTGTGACGAGAGACGTAACGAGCAGAATGATGGTGAAAACCATTGCGGGAGCCACATAGCCTGCTACGCCGCGAATGAATTGCTTTTGGTCGGGGAAGTGTACCACTACCGTTCCCATCTGTCCCATTGGGTCGCTGCGGAAGAGTGTCTGCTGATAGCTCGGGTCGTCTCCTTCTTCAGTATAGTCCTCGCAACGGTAAACCTCGCGTCCATCGCTGGTATAGACAATGAAGTGGAAGGGTAGGGTGATGCCGTTTGCCTGTAGCGCATTACGAAGACATCCGTCCAGAACTGCAGGATTGAGTCGGTCTTGGAACCTCTGTTCGCTTGCCGTGTACATTACCGCAAAGATGACCTCGTCGAGGACGCCTTGCTCGTAGATGTAAGCTTCGCGGACTTGCTTCTGCAGGTTGCTGATGGTCTCGGCCAACTTGTTGTATTTGTTTATCGAAAGCGTGCCCAGCGACATGTTGCCCGTATTGCGAACAATGGTGTCGAGGCTCGGCATATCTTCTGTAAGAAGGAAGCTGTCGGGTTGCAATGTCCCCACTTCCTCTGTCTTATGCTGAGAGAGCACGGTCTGCAAGTAACGGAAAGTCTCGGTCTTCTCCAGTTCGCGCGATGCCTGGTCAAGACTGCGCCAGACATTCTCGTTGAATTGTTCCCTGCGCATCCTAACCATTGCCTCGGCATAACGCCCCTGCAAATAGAGCAGCGAGATGAAGGCAATGCAGACAACAATGCAGATAAGCCAGATGTAACTTCGTTTCATATTGCAAAGGTACCTGTTTATGTTAAAATATAAAGAAAAACGCCAGCACTTTCGTACTGACGTTTAACTTATTTAAGACTTTTATAGAAACTTAGTTATTGTTTCGTAAACTAAGTTAGTCTTCCTTAAGGGTTGCCTGGTATTCAGCAACGAGCTTCTGCTGAACGTCAGCGGGAACGAGTTCGTAGCTTGCGAACTTCGTGTTGAAGCTTGCGCGGCCACCAGTCAAGCTGCTCAGGGCGGTGCTGTAGCTTGCCATCTCCTTGAGAGGAGCCTTTGCTGTGAGCTTCTCGTAACCGCTTTCGCTGCTCATGCCCATAATCATGGCGCGGCGTCCCTGCAGGTCACTCATCACGTCACCCATCTTGTCGCTTGGAACGAGAACTTCTACGTCGTAGATAGGCTCCAGAATCTTTGGACCTGCCTCCTTGAAGGCTTGTGCGAAGGCCTGACGACCAGCGAGCATGAAGGACAATTCGTTAGAGTCAACGGGGTGCATCTTACCATCATAAACGATAACGCGCACGTCGCGAGCGTAGCAACCTGTAAGAGGACCTTGCTCCATACGCTGCATGATACCCTTCAGGATAGCTGGCATGAAGCGAGCGTCGATGGCACCACCAACCACGCTGTTGATGAAGACGAGCTTGCCGCCCCATTCCAGGTCGACGGTTTCCTCGCTCTTGGTGTTGATGCGGAATTCCTGATTGCCGAAGCGATAAACTTCCTGAGTGGAAGAGCCCTCTACATAAGGCTCAACGATGAGGTGTACTTCACCGAACTGACCTGCGCCACCAGACTGCTTCTTGTGACGATAGTCGGCACGAGCTGCCTTTGTGATGGTTTCGCGATAAGGAATTCTGGGTTCGTCGAAGATAACCTGAATCTTCTCGTTGTTCTCCATACGCCACTTGAGGGTGCGGAGGTGGAACTCGCCCTGTCCGTGAACAAGAATCTGACGAAGCTCCTTGCTCTGCTCTATTTGCCATGTGGGGTCTTCCTCGCGCATCTTCTGCAGGGCGTTCATCATCTTCTCGGTCTCGCTCTCATTGACGGCACGGATGGCACGAGAGTACTTTGCATTGGGGAATTTGATGAAGTTGAACTTGTTGTCGCAGTCCTTACCGTTGAGGGTATTGCCAGTCTTGACGTCCTTGAGCTTCACGCTGCAACCTATGTCACCTGCTACGAGTTCTTCCACCTTGATGCGGTTCTGACCTGCGCAGACGAAAATCTGAGCGATGCGCTCCTTGCTGCCGCGGTCGGCATTGGTGAGGTCGTCGCCTTCCTTCACAGTGCCGCTCATTACCTTGAAGTACTGCACTTCGCCGATGTGTGGCTCCATAGCGGTCTTGAAGAAGAAGAGGCTTGTTGGGCCAGCTGGATCGGGAGCAATCTCCTTGCCGCTAGCGTTTGCAACCTTAGGCATTTCGTCGACGAAGGGAACCACGTTGCCGAGGAACTCCATGAAGCGACGTACGCCCATGTCGGTAACAGCATTCACGCAGACAACGGGGAACATGCCGCGACTTGCGAGGCCCTTGCGGATACCTTCGCGCATCTCGTCTTCGGTGAGGTCTTCGCTCTCGAAGAACTTCTCCATGAGGGATTCGTCGTGCTCTGCAGCAGCCTCGATGAGAGCCTTGTGCATTTCCTGAGCCTTATCCATCTGGTCGGCAGGGATGTCTTCAATCTTTGGTTCGCCGCCGTCAGGTCCCCAAGAATACTTCTTCATGAGGAGGACGTCGATGATAGCGTTGAAGTTAGGACCGCATTCCACGGGATACTGAATGGGCACAACCTTCGAGCCATAGATGCTGGTGAGTTGTTCCAGAAGCTGGTCGTAGTCGAGGTTCTCGTCGTCGAGACGGTTAACGAGGAAGATGACGGGCTTGCCCAACTTTTCCGTGTAGCGGAAGTGGTTCTGAGTGCCAACCTCCACGCCTGCAGAGCCACCAACCAGGATGACTGCTGTATCGGTAACGTTGAGTGCTGTGAGGGCACCGCCTGCAAAGTCATCACTGCCCGGGCAGTCGATGAAGTTAATCTTCTTGCCGTTCCATTCTACGTGGCAAACGGTAGAGAAAACTGAATAGCCGTATTCGTGCTCTACGGGGAAGTAGTCGCTGACAGTCGAGTTCTGACTGACTCTGCCGCGGCGACGGATGATTCCAGCGTCGTAGAGCATGGTTTCAGTCAATGTCGTCTTGCCAGCTCCATCATTGCCCAAGATGGCAATGTTTTTAATCTCATTTGTTTTGTAAGTCTTCATGACAGTTATTGTTTTTGTTGAATAATACAGAATTTCGGGCGTAAAATTACTATTATTTACTGTAATGGCAAGGGCAGGAAGATATGTTAAACAACATAAAATCTCATTTCATCAGGTCGCTGATGATGTCATTCGACGTGAAAATGCCTTCTTTTGTGAGGCGAAGGTGCTCATTTTCAATGCGAAGGAGGTTGTTCCGGAGGCGGCTTTGTGCTTGTTCCAGACAATAGTCGCGATTTTGCAGCGAGAGTTCGTAGAGGGGGATGCCAGCGCTGGTGCGGAGGCGAGTCATGATGAATTCGTTGTAGAGGCTTTCGTCGCTGAGAGTTTCTGTTTCGTGCGGCACATCTTCTTTTGCGGCAATGTAGGCTTTGATGTCGGGCAGATTGGCTCTTCTTGTCCGCAGTCCGTCGTAGCTGTGTGCGCCTGCGCCAAGCCCCAGATACGGCGTGCCTTCCCAATAGCTGCTGTTGTGGCGCGAATGGAAGCCCGGCAAAGCGAAGTTCGAGATTTCGTAATGCTCGAAACCAGCCTCGCTCGTCGCCTTCATCAGGTAGTCGTACATCTGTCGCGAAAGCTCCTCGTCTGCCTCTTCCACAAGTCCCTGTTTGAGCATAGCGTCGAGCCTCGTGCCCTCTTCATACGAGAGAGAATAGGCGCTGAGATGCGTGACGCCGAGCGTCAGAGCCTGCTCCACATCGCTCTTCCAGTCGTCCATGGTTTGTCCCGGAAGCCCATAAATGAGGTCGATGCTGATGTTCCTGATGCCGGCCTCCTTGCAAGCCCTCACGGCATCTGCCACTTGCCGGGCATTGTGCCTGCGATGGAGAAAGCGCAACAGCCCGTCGTTGAACGTCTGAGCGCCCATGCTGATGCGGTTCACAGGCGTGCCCTCCAGTCCTCGCAGCCATTCCCTCGACACATCGTCGGGGTTAGCCTCTATAGTCACCTCGGCATCTTCCTCGAGTGTAAAGTGCTGATTGACAGCGGAAAAGAGTTCCCTCAGCAAGTCGGTAGGCAAGAGGCTCGGCGTGCCGCCACCCAAGTACATCGTGCGCACGCGCGTACATTTTATATAATGCTTGCGCAGAAGCAGCTCGCGTTCCAGCGCCCTGACGTACTCCGCCATCGTGTTCTGCCCCAGCGTAGTAGAGTAGAAGTCGCAATAAATGCATCGCGACCTGCAAAAAGGAATATGAAAATAAAGAGAGTTCAAACCTAATCCCTCATCTTCTGGAAGGTGATTTCGTAGAAGCAGGGATAGACATTGCTTGTGGCGCTGGACTGGCCCTCGCTATGAGGCACAATGAGACGCACCTTCGCTATGCCCTCCTCGCTGTCCTGACGCCCGATGCGGATGTAGGGGAACGGAACGAGCCAACCGCTCGGAACGCTGCTGCCGTACTGGCTGAACATTGCTCCGCCGCCGTTGATGCTGGTGTCGAAGTTCGCCGAGAAGGAGCCCGAGTTGTTGGAGATGTTCAGGATGTCTGGACTTGGGTGCCAGTAGTTCACATCGCTGCGCAGCTGGATGCTGTCGCCCAGAATGTTGAACTCTATGAAGCGGCAGATTACGCGAGCCGACTGTCCCTTCTCCAGCTTCTCGCCCGTGCCGGGGCGCACAATTTGCATATACACGCCCGAGTTGGCGAAGAGCACATACTCGTTCTTCTCCAGGTCCGTCGTGCAGTCCTGGTCCAGGAACTGTTCCTCCGATATAGGCTGAATCTTTCCCACGTTGCAGACCAGGTTGCCATCGGCATCGCGCACCACGATATCGCGTTTCAGGAACGACGAAATAGCCTTGTATTCCTTCTCCTTCTGCTCGGCGTAGGTCTCGGTATCGTTGCAACTCGTCACAACCGCCATCAGACAGCCGACAACAGAAATCAGTAAAAAGAGCGTCTTCTTCATTCGAAAGTCATTGTTTTCGCCTGCAAAGGTACGAATAAGTGAAGACAATACAAAATAAATACTATTTATTTTTATTGTTGAGCGCAGAAGTAGCTCGGCGATAGTCTTCCGCCTGCGCCTGAGCACCAACGGCGCGCAAGAAGTTACGAAAAAAGATTTGAAACCACAAAAAGAAAGCCCCGAAAGTGTTCGAGGCTCCCTTATTTATAGGAAAAGTTTACTTCACCAGAACTTTTCGTCCTTCCTTTATGTAGATTCCCTTCTGCGGATTGGAAACTCTGCGTCCTTGGAGGTCGAAGATGATGCCTTGGTTTGCAGATTGGGCGTCCTTAACGGTTATGCTTGACGGGATTTCCTTTTTAGGCCAGACATCGTAAAGCACTTCGTTGTTCCGCTCGAAATGAACTAGCATAGAACGGTAGTGGCGTGATTCCTCATGAGGCGTGGGTAAAGCTTTATAAGGGTCTAACGGGCCGAAAA
>JAFYNL010000059.1 GCA_017548075.1 Bacteroidaceae bacterium
ATCTTGGAAATTGATGGCTTCGAGTGCGAGTTCTGTGTGCAGTTCACGGAGGTTTCCATCGCGATCACGACGCAGATAATCGTAGATGCGATAGGTCACGTCGCTTGTTTGCTGAATCTCTGCAATCACCATTCCAGCGCCGATTCCGTGAACTCTTCCTGCTGGAATATAGAAGCAATCGCCTTCGCTGACATTCACTTTATTGAGGTCATCCTCGATGCTTCCGTCTGCAACCTTCTGAGCATAGTCACTCGTCTCTATTTTCTGACGGAAACCTGCAATGAGCTGACTGCCTCTGTCGGCATCCACAACATACCACATCTCGTTCTTGCCCATCTTTCCATGCCTTTTTGCACTAAGCGCATCATCAGGATGAACCTGAATTGAGAGGTCTTGACGAGCATCGATGAACTTGATGAGGAGAGGGAAGTCGTTACCGAACTTCTCGAAGTTCTTCTTCCCGAGGAAATCTGCACCATAGCGAGCCACGATTTCGGGCAAAGTCAAACCTTTGTCTATACCGTTTGTGGCAATGGATTCCGAGCCTTTAACTGCTGAGACAACCCATGTTTCTGAGCCCCAAAGTGTTGGCTTGAAGATTGGACTGAACTTTAGAATATCCATAATATAATAAGGTTAGGTGGTTAACAGTTTATTCATTCTGAAGACGATTCTCGCAAGTCGGAGTTCCTCTTCCTTGTAGGTGTCGCCATATTCCTTCATTGCCTTCTCCATACTATCCGATTTCGCATTCTCGAAGTAATCGAGCAATTCGTTCATGCAATCGTCTCCCAGCACTTCGTCTGTGAAGTAGTTTATGTCGAGATGGCGTTTCTGTTCTGCAAGCAACTCGAGTTCGTCCAGCACTTCGTCAAGTCCCAGACCTTCTGCTTCTGCAAAGGAGTCGAGAGCAATATGACGGTCAATAGCTGTGATGAGCTTGATTTGTTGCTTAGCAAGAGGAGAAACAGAGTGACCAGAGACTTGGCGGTCCTTTTGAGCTTGCTCGAGAAGAGAGTCTATTTCGGGAACTTCAGAATCGGTTTCGTTGATTGAATCGTCGTCTGGAATTGTGAATGACTTGGGTTTCTTTACAAACTTCTTGCCCGCAGCAGTTGGAATCAGAGCGTTCTTTTTCGTGACCATTTGCTTGAGAAGACCGTTCTCGTAGGCCACGTCGATGATTGAGGCCCAGAAGTCTTCATCGTTGGTTTCGCCAACGCCAAAGTATTCTCTGTCAAACAGTTCTAGTTCTTCTATCTGGCGGCTCCTTCTGCCCATCAGGAAATCGATAAGCAGTTGACGCTGAATGGGTATGTCTATCTCTATCAGCGCCTTAATGAGCTTGACTATAGGTTCTTTTGCTTCCATTAATTTTCAATGTTCAATATTCAATATTCACAGGAACATCTTTTCGGGGTGCAAATATAGAACATTTATCTATTGCTACAAAGAAAATTAAGATTTTTTTCGAAGTAAATTTAATTCTGCAAACAAATCATCATTTTCGGCTAAAATCGTCAAACTTTGTTCCTTGAATGTGCAATTTATACCTTGGCGGGTGTTGAATATGCTAACATTTTACCACTATTTAACACATCTTAACACAATAAGTTCGTTTCCTTATATATTATTTGTATATCTTTGCGCACGATTGTCATACAATTACACTCTGTTGACATTCCCAAAGCTCGAAACAAACACATTTTATTAACTATATTTACTAACTTATTTAACATGAGAAAAACAAAACTCTTTAGCTTTGCTCTGTTCGCAGCAGCATGGCTGGTTAGCGGTTCTGCTCAGGCTTGGGACGAACCCTCACAAGTGGACGGTGTTTACCAGATTGGTACGGCTTCCCAATTGGAATGGTTTGCTGAGTATGTCAACGGTGTAACCGACGACATGGCGACAAACACTCCAGAAGAATCAAATGCCCGTCTTTCTGCTCAGGCAGTCCTGACTGCGGACATCGACATGACTGGCATTGACCACAGTCCTATTGGCCGCTACACAAATGAAGATGGTAGCGTCAGAGACACCTACAAGTTTGCAGGTAAGTTCGACGGTCAGTTCCACACAATCAGCAATTTGGTTATCAATCGTCCTGATGACGAGGCTCTTGGTCTCTTCGGCTTTGTTCGTGGTAACGCCAAGATTAAGAACATCATCATGGATAAGACTTGCTCCATTACTGGTAAGAATCGTGTTGGTTCCATCATTGGTCTCATCCAGACAAATACTGGTGCAGCCGATGGCCTTGAGATTTTGAATTGCGTGAGCTATGCTACGCTTACCACAACTTCTGGAGCTGCAGGCATGATTGGTGCCGGTTGCGAGCAATATCCTTATTTCGATATGGAGAACTGCGTGAATGCAGGTACCGTTAGTGCAGTCAACAAGGGTTCTGCTTTCTGCGGTTGGAACCGTTCTGCTGGCGGCAATGCTAAGATGTGGAACTGTCTGAACATTGCAGAGATTAGCGTCCTCGATGGTGGCAATCAGCTCTTCCGTGGAGCCAACCGTTCTATTGCCAACTGCTACGACACTTTCCATAGCGCAAGCAACTTCCAGGGCGAGCATCCCACCTACACGACAGACGATCCTCTGCATAGTGGTGAGATTTGCTATCTGCTGAACACTGCTCTGCGTTCCGATTTGGCTCCCAATGCCAATCCCAACGCTCAACCTTTCACTCAGGACCTCAGCGATCCCAACTCCATTCCCCTTCCCGTTCCCGGAAAGGCCGTTTATCAGGTTGCCGACCTCCATTGCGACGGCACTCCTAAGGGTTCTGTTTCTTATAGCAATACAGAAGGCGGTGGCACTCAGGACGACCACGAATACGATCCCGCAACAGGTCTTTGCTCATATTGCTTTGCTCCGAAGGTTGACTGGAAGAGTGCAGACGAGGACGGTTACTACTATCTTAGCACTCCTGCAGAGGTAGAGTGGTTCTCAGCAATGGTAAAGGCCGGTTATGGTGCAATGAATGTCAAGTTGACTGCCGATATCGATTTCGGTGGTGTGGCTGATGCTCACATGCCTATCGGTACAAGTGCTAAGAAGTTCTTCGGCCATTTCGACGGTCAGGGCCATCGCATCAAGGGTATGAAGCTGACTACAGCCAACAATCTCGAGAATCGTGGTTATGACGGTCAGGGCTTCTTCGGTTCTGTTCGTGGTGGCGGAACAGCTACCGACGGCAAGTACACCAACGAAGTCATCATCGAGAACCTCATCATCGACGCTTCTTGCTCTGTTCAGCACGACAACAACTTTGCAGCTGGTGTGGTTGCCCACATCAATAGCAAGAACGACAACGACAGCCACATCATTATCCGCTGCTGCGGTAACGAAGCTAATGTAACCACTACTGGCAAGAATGCAGCTGGTATCGTTGGTTGTGTAGAGGCAACAGAAGTAGGCCTCACAATCAAGCAATGCTACAATACTGGTAACATTACTGGTTCAAGCGAGAGTGCAGCCATCTGCGGATGGGCTGGTACTCCGAAGGACTACCTGACCAAGGAAGCAAGCGGTTGCTGGAACATTGGTGAAGTGACTGGTATCGACGGCAACGGCTACAACCTCTTCCGCGTTGGCAAACTCAACAACGAGTTCTATCCCGCTCCCGTAAATTGTGTTGACCTTTGTACGACCAACGGCGGCATTCAGGGTAAAGTTACCGTCAACACAGAAGATCCTGTGGCTAGCGGCGAGCTTTGCTATCTCTTGAATGGCGACCAAAGCAATATCACTTGGACTCAGACTCTCGGTGAAGAGGAAATGCCGAATATGTGGGGCACATCAAGTCGGGTTTATCAGGCCGGAACAGTCAACTGCGCAGGTGTTTCCGTAGGCTCTCTTAGTTATAATAATGTAAGTGGCGAGACCATCGTGCTCGACCATAACTTCAACGAAGAGATGGGTATGTGCGATGTCTGCTACTCGCAGTTCCAGGAGCCCGCTCTTGTCGACGGCTGGTACGAACTGAAGAATGCAGGTAATGTGGAATGGTTCGGAACTAAGATTGCAGGTGGCGACCTCACTATCAAAGGTAAGCTGATGAACGACATCGACTTCTACGAGATTGAGAACCTCCACAGCCCCATCGGTCCCAATGCTGCCAACAAGTTCAACGGCACCTTCGACGGTCAGGGCTTCCGCATCAAGAACATGATTATCGAGAAACCGACTGAAAGCAACATCGGCTTCTTCGGATGGCTGCGTGGCAACAACGCCAACACAACTGTCAAGAACCTCATCATCGACAAGTCTTGCTCTATCCACGCTTACAATCGCGTAGGTGGTGTTACTGGTACATATCAGAACAGTGGCATGACCATCACCATCGAGAATGTTGTGAACGAGGCTACCGTAACTGCTGAGCATCAGGATGCTGGCGGTATCTTCGGCGGTCACGACAATGGCAACCCAACCATCATTGTTCGCAACTGTATGAACACAGGTACCATCACAGCTAAGAACGAGCATCCCTATGCCGGTGCACTTTGCTGCTACATGGGTGTTGATGCAGGCACCTCTCTCATCGAGAACTTCGTCAACCTCGGCACCGTAGTCGGTCACGAAGGCGGCAACATCGGTCGTCACAACATCACCAATGTCAAGAACCTCATCGACCTCTCCGAAACTGATCCCGAAGGCACTACAAACGGCCATAACGACGGCTTCGACAGCGGCCTTGAGAAGGCAGACATTGCCAGCGGTAAACTCGCTTACACAGTAGGTTGGGGCCAGCTCATCGGCACAGACGCCATTCCTTATCCTCTCAACGAGACAGAGGTCAGCTATGTTGGCGACGCAGGTTATGCTACCATGTTCGACACCACAACCGGTTACAACCTGAATGGCGACGTGAAGGCTTATGCAGCTACCCTCAACAACACTTGGCTCGACCTCACAGAAGTTGAGAATGTTCCCGCAGAAACCGCAGTTGTCCTGAAGGGTACCTACTTCAACAAGCTTGCTGCCGATCTGCCTGCCATCAACGTTGCAAACGTTCTGAAGGGCACAGCAGAAGCAACCGAAGCCGACGGCACAATGTATGTCCTTGCAGTAGTTGAGGGCGTGGTTGGCTTCTACAAGGCCACAGGCACCATTCCTGCAGGCAAGGCCTACTATCAGAGCACAAGTGGCGTGAAGGCCTTCTACTTCGATGGCGACGACGCAACAGCTATTGAAATGGTCAATGGTCAATCTTCAATGGTCAATGAGATTTACAACCTCGCAGGTCAGCGTCTCCAGAAGGTTCAAAAGGGCATCAACATTATTAACGGCAAAAAGATTCTCAAATAATGAAGTACATTAAGCCTTCTATCGAAATCAACGAGGCTCAGGCAGTTCAGATGCTTGCCGAGAGCCTTCCCATTGGTGAAACTCCCGTCGACGGCTCTGGTGCCTTGACGAAAGAAGCAGACTGGGACATTTGGGACGAAGAATAACCCAAAATCCATAACCAAGAGAAGGGGTAGGGCACAGGCTCTACCCTTTCTTTTTTGCCAGGAACGGGCGTTTCTTTTGTTCAGAATGGGCCTCTGCCAATAATGCAAATACTGTAGTTAATCATGGTTTTAAAAATTTAAGGTTTTAAATTTTGACGTTGACGATAACGTTAACGATAACTATTTTTGTTAAGGTTAAGGTCAAGGTTAACATCGTTTCTTTTCTCTCTGCAGTGGCGTGGGCAAAGATAACTCGTTAAATTGCGCACTTTAACTCGTTAAAATTGGACTCGTCACTGGTCATCCGGATTTGACACTGCGAATTTACGACAGTTTCTTTGCGCTCTACGAATTTTTGAGCAACTTTTTTACATGTTTTTCGAAAAAAAATTATCTATAGGTTCACGTGTGCGCGGAGGTAATATATTTTGTCGTGAAAATTCCATTTCCGAGCGGGGGCGCAGTCATTAAGTCATTAAGTCATTAGTCATTAAG
>JAFYNL010000008.1 GCA_017548075.1 Bacteroidaceae bacterium
AAATCTATCCACATTTCTTAAGTTTGCGGCTGCAAAGGTACGAAAAAAAATTGAAAGTTGAAAGTTGAAAGTTGAAAGTTTTGTTCAATAGGAGAAAAGTAGTAACTTTGCAGCAGAAATGAGCAAGATTCTATGAAGAAGCAAGAGTTAGAGATAATGGCTCCAGTAGGTTCGCCCGAATGCCTTGCGGCAGCTATTCGAGCGGGGGCTGATAGTGTGTACTTCGGCATTGAGAATCTGAATATGCGAGCCCATTCAGCAAGCACATTTTCTATTGCTGACTTGCATCGGATAGCTGAGGAAACTCGTCGATTCGGCATTAAGAGTTACCTCACAGTCAACACTATCATCTATGGAGAAGACCTCGAACTGATGCGACAAATCATAGATGCGGCCCACCAAGCAGGCATTAGCGCGGTTATTGCAAGCGATGTGGCTGTGATGCTTTACTGCAGGGAAGTGGGGCAAGAGGTACATCTCAGCACTCAACTTAACATCAGTAATGTAGAGGCTTTGCGTTTCTATGCGCAATTTGCGGATGTAGTCGTGTTGGCTCGCGAACTGAATATGGACCAAGTGAAGGCAATCTATCAGGCCATCGAGGCTGAGAATATCTGCGGTCCTAGCGGCAAGAAGGTACGCATAGAAATGTTCTGTCACGGAGCTCTTTGCATGGCGATTAGCGGAAAATGTTACTTGAGTCAGAGCAATTGGGGACGTTCCGCCAACAGAGGTGAATGCATGCAATTGTGCAGACGACGTTATACGGTTCAAGATGTGGAAACTGGTACTGAACTCGACATCGAGAATAAGTACATTATGTCGCCAAAAGACTTAAAAACCATCCATTTCATCGATAAAATGATCGACTCGGGTGTTCGAGTCTTCAAGATAGAAGGAAGGGCTCGCGGACCTGAATATGTCGATACTGTTGTAAGGTGTTATCGAGAGGCAATCGACACTTTGACGGATGAAGAAAAAGGTCAGGAAGTCTTCCTGAAAAGGCTTGATGAGTGGGACGAGCGTTTGGCTCGAGTCTTCAATCGCGGCTTTTGGGACGGATATTACTTGGGAAAGACGATTGCGGAATGGAACGACTGTCACGGCTCGAAAGCAACTGAGCGAAAAGTTCTTTGCGGAAAAGTGGTCAGATACTACTCGAAGTTGCAGGTTGCGGAATTCAAAATCGAGGCTTGCGAACTGAGTGTTGGGGACGAAATCCTCGTTACAGGCCCTACTACAGGGGCTTTGCGAGAGAAAGTCAGCGAGATTCGTTACAACCTGAAGCCCGTAGAAACGGCTCAGCAAGGCTGGCACATCAGCATTCCCATCTCGACGAAAGTCCGCAGAAACGACAAACTTTTCGTCATCAAAACTGCCTCCTGAAAAAGTCCCTTCCAGAGGCGTTTTCAAACGACTGCAGTTACGTTGGCAAAGTTAACCTGTTACGTTTGCGATTTTAACGAGTTAAGTTTGCAAAGTTAACGTGTTACGTTTGACTTTTAACTGTGTTACGATTTCAGACGCTCCAAGTTTGAGGAACTCGAACAAACAGAATGAATTCAAAGAAAAGCACTTTTTCTTTGCAATCCTCCCTAATTTTTCGTAACTTTGCGTCGTAAAACGAAAGCTTTCGCAAAGCATTACAACGATGAACAAGAACGGGACAAAGAAGAAACATCGCTTCATGAGGCTCCTTGCAGGACTGCCTCTAGGAGTTCTGTATCTGCTGAGCGACCTGGCCTATATCGTTGTGTATTACATAATTAGGTACAGAAGGAAACTGGTTAGAGATAACCTTCGTTGCTCTTTTCCCGAGAAGAGTGAGAAGGAAATCCTCAGCATAGAGAAAGCCTTCTACCGCAGTTTTTGTGATGTTTTCATCGAGGCCTTCAAGTGTCTCAACATTTCGGACGAAGAGATGATGAGCCGAGTGGAAATTCTCAACTGCGAACTGCCCGAAAGACTGGCTGCAGAAGGGAAGAACGTCTTCATGCTTCTTGGTCATCTTGGCTGCTGGGAATGGTTCCAGGAAGTGTGTGTCCGATACAAAAACCCCAAGAAGGGGGGCGAAATCTACAAGCAGATAGAGAATAGATACTTCGCTTCGCTCATGCATGAAATACGGAGTCGCTGGAATACAACCCAGATAGAGGACAAGCAAACTGTACGAACGCTACTCAAATGGAAAGCCGAAGGCGAACCCTTCCTCTGCGGTTTCATCCAAGATCAGCGAATGGGAGGCATGAAGATAAAAGGTTGGACCACCTTCCTCAACCAGAGAACTTCGGTTGTTCCTGGTGCAGAAGAACTGGCTAAGAAAGTGAATGCTGAACTCGTTTACCTCGATGTGGAGAAGACCAAACGCGGCCATTATCGCCTCACTTTCTGCCAGTTAGAGGTGCCGGAAGACTTCAAAAACCTTCCCTACCCTCTCTCTTTCACTTTCTTCAGGATGCTGGAAAAGACCATTCGACGACAGCCAGAACTCTGGCTATGGTCGCATAACAGATGGAGCAAAAAGACGCATGAATGAATAACAAAGATCAAGAGATACAGAACAACTTCCCAATCGATGTCGTCATAACTTGGGTGGATGGCAACGATCCTGTGCTCAACGCCAAAAGAGCCGCTTACATCAAGCCTGAGGAAGCACAGGAAAAGGATATCGCGGCACCCAATCGCTATGCCAACAAAGGGGAGATTTACTGGTGTATCCGTTCTGTAAATAAGTTCATGCCTTGGGTAAGGCGCATCTTTCTCGTTACTGACGGACAAGATCCTAAAGTGGAAAGCCAGATTCCAATAGAGATTGTCGACCACAAAGTCATCTTTCGCGGCTACGAAGAATACCTTCCAACATTCTGTACATCCAGTATCGAGGCAATGTTGTGGCGCATTCCAGACCTGAGCGAACACTATATCTACCTCAACGACGACTTTATGGTTTGTCGTCCTGTTACGCCAGAAATGTTCTTTCCTCAGCCTGGACACATTCTCTTGCATGCTCGCAAGTCCTCTCTTTTCTGGACAAAAGCCTGGTATTCGCTAAAGTACTTCTTTGGTTCTTGTAAAGTGAATCATATACAAAGAATGATGAATGCCGCTTCTATTGCAGGTAGCAAAAGCACTTTCATTCGTCTCGCTCACACTCCTTACCCGCAACTTCGGAGTGTTTTGGAGCAGTTCTATACTCAAAATCCAGATCGACTCATTCAGAACATCCAGAATCGTTTCCGCAGTTTACAGCATTTCCGAACTGACGAAATCTGCTTCATCTTGCTTTATAAAGAGGGGAAACTGCAACTTCAGCCTGTTCGGCCAGTACTTATGCGCTATTATTCCAAGAAAGGGAAAATGCAGTTGGAATGGACTTTAAGGCGCGTAACCAAGCCCAATAGCAAGGTTTGTTTCGCTTGTTTCTATGCTTTAGATCAGGTGAGCGAGGATATCTATGCTCGCATCAGTCAGTTTGCTGAGGAAATACTAAAGGATTAAAAGCAGAAAGAACAGGTTTTCTGCTCGATTCAAACGCCCCAAAGGCACTTGAAATAGTACTTCCAATAGTTGAAACAATGTACTATCCTTTGCCCAAGACCTTGAGGAATGCCCACAAACATCTGGTCAATCATTCTTTGCGAAGCAACATAAATTGAAAGATATTTTCGTGAATAACGATAATGCCGCACTAATGTTTCTGTCTCTTCATCAGTAAAATCCACACCAAAAACTTCCTGATGGAAGCGCTTAACCCTGCGTTTCTTTTCGCTCAACTTAAGATTGGGATCCTGCGTAGAGAACCCTCCAGAAGCGAAAGTAACGAAAGCCTTATCCACAAAACATCCTTTGTGACCTGCAGCAAGAAGTCGAAGCGTCAAATCATGATCGCCACCCATTCGATAAGAAGAGTCGTAACCACCCAACTCAACTAAAGTTGCGCGCCTATACAACATAGATTGATGCGGAATAGTCGGAAATAAGAGGATGCGATGAAGATGCTTTTGCGGATTTCTATGCAAACGATGAAGGAAAGGAGAACCAGTTGGAAGTATCGGAGCAAAACTGAAACTGCAACCACTCTCCTGCAAAGCCTTTACAGAAAGGGCAAGTCCGTCGTTCTTATGATAGTAGTCGTCGGAATTCAGGAAAGTGATATACTGTCCTCTTGAAAGAGCTATTCCGCGATTCATAGCATCGTAAATGCCTGAATCAGACTGGCTTAGAATGCGAATATCCTGGTTATGATTGTTGTAAGAGGCAAGGAAATCGAGTGTTCCGTCTGTAGATGCGCCATCAATTATCAAGTGTTCTACAGTCACACCTACTTGCTCTTGAACAGAATCGAGGTTCTTCCTGAAGAGTTCTTTGCGGCCATCTTTCAAAGGATTAAAGCATACAGTCACAACAGTCACATCAGGAATTGACTGATTTGCTGAGCCAGAAGCCTGCTTTAACACAACTTTGTCCTGGAACTCTTCTGGAGACGGGATTTCAGAGAACATTTGAAAATCTTTCAGGAATCTTGACAACTATTCTGAGTTCGAACATTGCGGGCTTGTTCAGAGCATAAGGTGGTCGGCACCAAGTCTGGCAGATTCGGGCAAAACGAGTGTATTTGTCGAAGTTGCGAGCCTTCTTCTCTGTGGCATATCTAATGGTTCGACTGCGTTTGTAAATGTGCTTTTCCCATCCTTGAGCTACCCTATCTTTGTCACCCAACCTGTCTTCCAAGATCTTTTTATCAGCATAACCGAAATGAAGAAGGTAGAGATCTTGGGCAATATGGAAGTTGTGTCCTTTCACTCGATGAAATCCGCTACCCCATCTGCAAGGTTTTGCGATGATGGAAGGCTTGGTGTATCGAGTCCCAATCTGTGCATAATGGCGTTGAGAAAGGAAGGTTTCCTCCATTGAAAGGTCGTCTTCTTCGCCAAGTTTCTGTCCGAAATCGAGTCCTAAAGGCGAGAGACTTGTGTCTATCTTTTGCTGAGAAAGGAACTCTCGAAGTCCTATGTTCAGCTTCGGATCTGCCACAATATATTCGTCTGCATCGACACCAATAACAAGATCATAGCCTTTGTCGAAGAGTTCGGCTGCTTTCTCCGAAAGGAAACGCAACCGTTCCTTTTCTGCCGAAACAACCTGAGTTCCGATTTTGGGATGCGAGAAGACATTCGTTCCCTCGCAAAAACTTGCGATAGACTGATCTTCTCCATCATAATATATGTAGAGATTCTCCTTTCCCAGCTCGCTTCCGTAATACTCAACCCACTTCCTGAGGAAGAAGTCATCGTTGCGAACCATCGTAAGGACTGCTATATGTTTGAGTTTACACATTTATGATCGTACTTTGTTAACTTGAGCTTTCAGGGAAGTTTTCTTTTCCTCATTTCAGGAACAACAGCATAATGATTGTGATGAGCAAAAGGATGCTGACAGCAATAAGAATGTTGATGGTTCTTTTATATTGCCTGCGTTTCTTCTGCATTACTGTGTTGCAAGTCTGGATTCCCATAGCTTTTGACAGACGAGGCTTTATTGTCTTGTACGCTTCCTTGTAGTCTATACTATTGTAGATGTCCAGATACTTCCTGGCAGCCACTTCTATGTTCAGGTTTTCGAGTGCATACTCACGCCCCCAAGCAGCCAGTTCAGGGCTATACTTCTGCATTTCAGCGATGAAACCTTGTTCGTCGTACTTCAATCGGCTTGCTTTGCCCGTACAATTGCACGACATACTCTTCTCGATATTCTCTGGCGTGAGCATTCCCTCACCCAAGAATTCGCCCATATGATGCTTGCGAAAATCATACACAATAACAGCTCTTCCACAAGCCATAGCGTCGTAAGCCGACCTGCCCAAGCCAACAACAAGGTCGCTTTGGTTTATCATATCTTCTATTGCCCAAACGTTGTCCGTATGCTTTTCACAGCGAAGGAACTTAACATTTACCTTTTTGCAACACTCCTTTATGAAGTCATTCGCTTCCTCGGATTGACATAAAGACAATACTGTAGTAAGTGTGGGCGACACAGGCCTCTTGGGATAGAAGCGTTTGCAATCAATTCCATTGGGAATGACAGTTGCTTGAGGAAAACCCAGACGAAGGATATGATCTCTAACTTCCTCTGATACACCAACATACGCATCTGCATAAAATGATGGTTGTTCCAATTCTGGAATGGTTCCGTGACAGGTTTGGATGACAAATCCTTTAGGCCACAATTCCTCCACAACCGTTGTATGATTTGCCAAGATGAGGTCATAGTGGTCAGACGACATGAAAGGAATTCCCTTCTCTTCCAGCATAGAAGATACTGCGCCCCTAATGATAGCATAGTGTTCGACTTCGTGCCCCAACCGTTTCAACTCCATAGCAAGGGCATAAGTATAGTTTTCTGTGCCACCAGTCTTCTTTAGATAATGTGTTCCTAACAGTATCTTCATCGTCTTTCTTTTAATGCTTTCGTTCAGAGTTGCTGCATATCATAGAGGCGTTTATAGTAGCCGTCCTTTGCTATAAGTTCGTCATGAAGGCCGCTTTCCACAATCTTTCCTTCGTGGAGAACATGTATGATGTCTGCGTTCTTGATGGTCGAGAGTCGATGAGCAATGGCGATTGTGGTTCTCGATTTCATCAAACGGTCCAAAGCCTCTTGTACCAAGTGCTCGCTTTCTGTGTCGAGAGCAGAAGTAGCCTCATCCAAGATGAGAATTGGAGGGTTCTTCAGGATGGCTCGAGCTATGCTGACTCGTTGACGTTGACCTCCTGAAAGTCTGCATCCTCTGTCCCCAATTATCGTATCATACCCGTTCTCTGTCTCCATGATGAAGTCGTGGGCATTCGCTATCTTTGCAGCCTCGATGACTTGCTCCATTGTAGCATTCTCCACACCAAAGGTTATGTTGTTGTAGAAGGTGTCGTTGAAGAGGATTGCTTCCTGATTGACATTGCCGATGAGGGCTCGAAGATCGTGAATCCTGACATCTCGAATGTCCTTTCCATCAATAAGAATCTGCCCTTCGCAAACATCATGATAGCGAGGAATAAGGTCGACAAGAGTCGATTTTCCTGAGCCAGACTGACCTACGAGAGCAACTGTCTTTCCTTTTGGAACAGCAAGGTTGATGTGTTTCAAAACGTCTCGACCTTCATTATAATAGAAGGAAACATCCTTCAACTCTACCTTTTCCTCGAAACTATCCAGAGGTTTCGGATTCTCGCTCTCTTTTATAGGGTTCTCCGCTTTGAGGATATAGTCGATTCTATCCATTGAAGCAAGCCCCATAGGAATCATATAAGCTTGTCTCGTCAAATCCTTTATCGGGTTGATCACACTATAAAGAATGACCATATAGAAGATAAAAGTGGAGGCGTCGATGAAGCCTTCGCCTTCGAGAATCAGCCAACCTCCGAAAAGCAGGACTATTACAATGATGAGCGTACCCAAAGTCTCCGATACTGGATGAGCAGCATTTATGCGCATCATCATACCTATCATACCTTTCCTGAACTCGTTATTGGTCTGAGTAAACCGCTTTGCCATCTTGTCTTCGGCAATAAAGGCCTTCACTATTCGCAGTCCACTCAACGATTCCTCAATTTGAGCCATTATCTCGGAAAGTTTTGCCTGAACTTTTGTAGAACGGCTCTTGAGTTTCTTCGTCACAGTTCCCATTATCCAAGCTGCTGGAGGCATGACTACAAGAACGAAGACTGTCAGCTGCCAACTAACGGTAAAGAGGGTGATGAAGCAGATTATGATGGCTATTGGTTGCTGAATAAAAGTACTGATGGCTGAGGTTACGGAGTTCTCCACAATCTGGATATCAGTACTCATTCTCACGATGATATCACCCTTTTTCTCAGCCGAGAAGAAACTCAAAGGCAGTCGCATTACCTTTTTATACAGGTCCATTCGGATATCGCGAACAACTCCAGTACTCAAAGGCACCATAATGTTTGCCGCTCCCCAATAGCCGATACACTTCAAAGCAGTCATGAAGACGAGAATTCCTCCCATCAAACAAAGAGTGAGGAAAGCCCCATTCGAAGCAATTTGCTCTTGCACCCAAGCATAAGCATTATTGACGATGAGGTCTTTATTCAGGCTGCTCCAAGTCCAATCCTTGTAGGTATAGACATTCTGATCTATTTTGAAGAGGATATTCAGGATGGGAATGAGGACCACGAAAGAGAATACATTGAGTACTTGTGCTATGATATTCAGCACAATAGACCAGATGATATAGACCTTGTAAGGTCGGAAATATCGCTTTACTATGTCGAGAAATTGCTTTATCATTTCAGTTCATCATTTCGGACTTGCAGGGTTGTCGTCAAACGTAACCTGGTTAAATCGCAAAGTTAACGTGTTATGATTGCAAACTTAACCTGTTAAGTTGGCAAAGTTAACGTGTTACGATTGGCAACGTAACTGCAGTCGTTTTCAATGCATCTGTTCTAACTGGTCATAACTGGTTTGTAGTATGGCTTTGGCACGCATAATTCGAAGGCCTCCATCGTTGGGTTCCTCCATCATTACGGCTTCGCCATCAAGGTCATATATGCTTGTGCCAGTACTGTCGGCAAACAGTATTCCGGCTGGGTAATTGCAGTAAACGAAGGGATAAGTATAGTTCTTGCTCAAGACATTTCGACTCCAAATGTATTCTTCATGCTGAATGCCGAGTTGAGAGAGCAAGGTTGCAGGGATATCGCTCTGATTCATAAGGACTTCCATCCTTCGTGGCTCCTTTATAGCTCCCCCAGTCCAAAGCATTGGAGCCTTGAAGAAACCTGGGTCTTTATAACTTTGCTTGTAGAGGAATCCGTGGTCTGGAATCATGATGACAAGCAGGTTTTCCCATTGTGGAAGCAGTTTCAAGGAGTCAATCATGCAGGCAAGACTGTAATCGGTATAGGCGAAGGCGTTCAGAATCTCGTCGTCCAATCGATGATAGGGAACATCCCAAGGTTCATGGCTGGAAAGCGTCTGAGCCACCAGAAAATGATGTCCATCCTCCCATTTGCTGATGAGTTTGCAGGCTTTCTGCAGAGTAGTACTATCGTTCACTCCCCAACAACCGCTCTTTTCCTCGTTACTGAAGGTCGTATCATCATAGAGGTTGGCGAACTTCATGTCCTCCAAGTACTTACGCTTGCCCATGTTCGTCATGGCTCCACCATATAAGTAGCTTGTTTCGTAACCCTCTTTTGCCAAAGATTGAGCGAGAGAAGGGAGCGAAGAATGCAGTTCAGCCTGCCTCATCAAACCCACATCGGCATAACTCAACCAGCCACTAAAAGCCGAAACTGTGCCTCTGTCTGTTCGGAAAGAGTTGCTATAATAGTTCTCCCAAAAGATACTTTGAGGAATAAGGTTGCTCAAACCTGGTGAAACATCAGGCAAGCCACCCAATTCTTTCACGAATCGACTGCCAAAACCTTCGATGAAAACGACCAAAATGTCTGGTCTCAGAGTATTGAGAAGCGAGTCTTGAACATCATCGGAAAACTCTGGATAGAGTCCCTTAAAGAGGTCAGAACGATCCTCTTCCGACAGTAAATTATAGCGTTTATCGTAGTTTTTGGTCAGACGAATGCTTTTGACAAAGGCATAGACGGGATTTACGGCTGCATGATTGGCAAGTTGTGTGGGATGAGGTTTCGAGGTGTAAACGTCGCCTTGACGCATCCAAAGAACTCCTGAAACGAGCAGAAACGTCCAAATAATGCTGATGTTTCGCATCCAAAGGCGTTCTGTCTTTCCTGTCGGCAAAGTCTTGGGAGTCAGCAAGATGCAGGGAACAATCGTCCACAAAGCAAGCAAAAGGAAGGCTGCAACTCGAATCAAGATATAGGAAAGGCTGACGCTATTGGTGGCTCCTTCTGGAGAAGCGGCATAACTCAGCACAACCATTCCCAGCTTGAACTGCCAGTACTCGTACATTACTGCATCTGCAACTATAATGGCAGCCACAAGAATTCCCATCACAATAAAGTATGGAGTGAGCCAAGCACGCAGTCTGAAGCCTGAATGTCGCAAAGCAAACAAGCCAACAAGCCAAGGAATAGCGAGCAAGAAAGCTGCAACCATAAGGTCGTGCTCCACGAAACCTCGCCAACAAGAACTTGCCGCATCGGCAAACGAAAGCTGCTCCACACACCTATTATTCAAGATGAACCCCACCCTGCCTATCAGGAAAACGATAAGCAAATGACAGTAGAGGTACTCTAGAAAGTGTATGCTTCGCTTCATTTTTTCTTCTTTATCATGGGTTTTCTTAGGATTTTCTAGGGCTTCCTAGGTTATCCTAGGTCATTTTCTCCCAAAGTCTGCGGGAATCTCACCCCATTCTTCTGTGTTCCACTTCAAGACTTCTGCATGATGTGGGTTCTGCCAAAGCCAATCCTCTGCTCGAATCACAAGGTCGAGAACCTGAGCAGTCTGCTCATCTCGCTTCAATGTGGTCTTCGCTTTCTTGTTTCGCACCCAAGCCATTCCGCTGATACTGTCGCTATAGACCTTCATCTGCCATCCATTCTTCTTGATGAGAGCGAGAGCATGAACGATGGCAAGAAACTCTCCGATATTGTTTGTGCCCAGTATCGGACCAAAATGGAAGAGCCTTTGCTCGTTGCCAAGATAGACACCCTGATACTCCATCTGACCAGGATTTCCACTACAGCCCGCATCCACAGCAATGGCGTTGAAGTCGACTATGCCTTTCAGTTTCTCGTAATCCATACTTTACATCCTCTCTGGAACCTCGATTCCGAGCAGTCCCATACCATTCTTGACGACTTGTCCGACTGCAGCCGAAAGCATGAGTCGAACTTGTTGTTTTGCTTTATCCTCTTCCTTGAGGACACTGAAATCGTGGTAGAATTGGTTATACTCCTTGACGAGATCGTAGCAATAGTTGGCTATGCAACTTGGATTGTAGTCCTGTCCGGCTTGCTTAACTGCGGCCTCGAAGCCTTGCAGCCTTTGAATGAGGTTGATTTCCTTCTCCGCGAGTTCAACTTCGAAAGCCTTCTCGTCCAAAGTTATCTCGTCGTTCCACTTCCTCAGAATGCTTCTGATTCGTGCGTAAGTGTATTGAATGAACGGACCAGTATTGCCGTTGAAATCGATACTTTCTTCCGGATTGAAGAGCATATTCTTTCGTGCATCCACTTTCAGGATGAAGTACTTGAGCGCTCCCATGCCTACGATTCGAGCAATCTCTTGAGCCTCTTCGTCAGTTATGCCTTCGAGTTTGTTGACTTTGTCGGCCGAGAGTTCTTTCGCATCTGCAATCATCGTAGCAATCAGATCGTCGGCATCCACCACAGTCCCTTCCCTACTCTTCATCTTACCATTCGGAAGTTCCACCATTCCGTAAGAGAAATGAACGAGATCCTTGCCCCACTTGAAGCCCAACTTGTCGAGCAAGATGCTGAGGACCTGGAAGTGATAGTTCTGTTCGTTGCCCACAACATAAATCATCTTGTCGATGGGATAGTCCTGAAAACGCAGTTTGGCAGTTCCAATATCTTGAGTCATATAGACACTTGTACCGTCGGAACGGAGCAAGAGCTTTTCGTCGAGGCCTTCGCTAGTGAGGTCTGCCCACACACTTCCGTCTTCTCGACGATAGAAGAAACCTTTTGCGAGACCTTCCTCAACCTTTTCCTTGCCCTCCAAATACGTTTCGCTCTCGTAATATATCTTGTCGAAAGAGACGCCAAGAGCCTTGTAAGTCTCGTCGAAACCCGCATAAACCCATTCGTTCATCTTCTTCCAAAGACCACGAACTTCAGGGTCGTTCTGCTCCCATTTCACAAGCATTTCGTGAGCTTCCTTGATGAGCGGAGCCTCTTGTTTAGCCTGCTCTTCGTCCATTCCCTTTTCCACAAGCTCACGAACCTCGTCGCGATAGTGTTTGTCGAAGGCTACATAGTAATCGCCAATCAGATGATCGCCCTTCTTACCTGAGGTTTCTGGTGTCTCTCCATTGCCCCACTTGAGCCAAGCAAGCATCGACTTGCAGATGTGAATGCCTCTGTCGTTCACAATATTCGTCTTTACGACCTTGTTGCCGTTAGCTTCCATGACTTGAGCCAAAGCCCAGCCGAGCAAGTTGTTGCGGACATGGCCGAGGTGAAGGGGTTTGTTGGTATTGGGAGACGAGTATTCAATCATTACGAGCGGACTTTCGTCTGTAACGGGAACGAAGCCGAACTTGGGGTTCGACTCTATCTCTTGGAGCAGACTTATCCATTGACGAGAACTGATGCTAAGGTTGAGGAAACCCTTTACAGCATTGAATTTGCTGATTACATCCGGCAGTTTCTCAACCAAACGCTCGCCTATCTCTTGAGCCGTAGCATCTGGAGCCTTGTGACTCATCTTTGTGAAGGGGAAGACTACGAGAGTTATCTGCCCCTCGAACTCAGGTCTGGTTTGTTGCAACTGCACCATTTTATCGGGCACTTGCTGACCATAAAGTTCCTCTACAATGGCCTTCACGGCCTCTGTTATCTTGCTTTCTATTTTCATATTTCGCTACCTTATTATATATAATATGCGGGGCAAAGGTACGAAAATCCTTTGGGAAAAGCAAGAAAAGAAGCCGAAAATAGGAGAAACAAGACAAGTAAAAAGAAAACTTGCCTAGTGTCGATTGAAAAGACCTCTAGTGTCGTTGCCAAACTTAACGAGTTAAGTTGGCAAAGTTAACCTGTTACGTTTGCAAAGTTAACGTGTTATGATTGCAATCGTAACTGGGGTTGTTGGAAAGAGACCTTGCCCCCTACTTCTCAATCACCATTTCGAACTGGCAGAAGGGGTCAGTCTGATGGGCAAGATGCTTAGTCAGAGGCGAGATTCCAAACAGGGGACTATAAGTCGAGGCCTTAATGGTCTTTCCATCTGGCATGAATTCCAAGAGTCGGAGCCAGCCGTCGCCTCCATTGCCGCCACCAAGATATTGAACGTTGAACATCATTTGATGGACGTCCTTTCCTGCAGAGTTCTTGTCACATCGATGAGCATTATTTATCTCATGATCGTAGCTGCTTCCAGGCTCTTTCCCGTCGTCGGAAGCAGGATGGCCAGTATGTCCGCAAACTGCCAAACGGATGTTCTTGCAAGGAAAGAGCAGCTTCTCCCAAATTTCCTTGCCATAGTTGCGTTGCTCAATCTTGTAACCCTCCTTATCAGTATAGTTTCCTGTCCTGCCTCGAAGTAGAGAATGAGTCAGGAAAATGACCGTATAGTCCTTATATTTCTCGCTATCACAAAGTCCTTTTGCCCATTCGAGGACCTCATCTCTTGGTGCCCATTCAGAACCAATAATGAGAAGTTTTCCCCAGTTCTTGTCTGTGAACTCCCAAGCCGCATTTTCCAACGAAGCCTGACCTTGCCTGTTTGGAAAAGCAGCCACTAAGTGCTTGCCTGTAAGGCTGTTGCGTTCGGGTGTATAATACTCGGCATAATGCGTGAACGGCTCGTCGCCTCGAGCATATCCATACTCATGGTTGCCTGCAGCAATGATGTAAGGAACCTTTCCATCAAGCCTTTTGAGACAATGGCTCGACCATTCCCACATCTGTTTGCTTGTCTGATTCATAGAACCTCGGCCAGGTACAATCATCTCGTTCCTGTTTACAAGGTCGCCTGTAAAGAGTACCGTCTTTATGTTCAGCGCCTCGATATTGTCTGCAACCCAAGCCGTACAAAGCTCATAAATAGGCTGATAGACATCACATTTCGTATAATTCTGCACATCGCCAAACACTACAATGGTAAACGATTCTGGATCGTTCAACTTTTGTCTGTCGATACGAGACTGTGCATTCGCAACTGAAATGACAGCCAGGAAACAGAGCATCAAAAAAGATTTCTTCTTCATAAGTATGGAGATTTTATGGATTATTGTCTGTCGGAAATACTCTATCAGCACACAAACCACGAAAACAGATAGGCTGATGGCAATACAAATCAGGGGCAAAAGAACCGTTTCGCTTCCGCTCAACCAGTCGGAAGCCACCCTCCAAAGCCAGGAATCGACTATCGATTGTGTGTGAATGATGTAAACTGCAAAGGATAATGGTGCAAGGAAAAGAATCGCTTTCCTCAACCTTTCATTGTTTATCTGTAAGTTCTTCACTATCAGAAACATCGCAACCGATAATGGCAATACCAGTCCATGATAGGCCATAGCAAAGATAGTGAACTGAGAGTCGGAAGTTGGCTCGTTCCTATAGTTCTTGTACAAAGTGTACGCAAACATCACAACAAGCACCAAGACGCTAGCCCAAACGGATTTCTGCATCGAAAAGGTATTTTCTGCATACCTTTTTATATAGCCTCCAATCAAAAACAAATAGATGAAGAGGAGGACTTGCTGGTCGTCCATAACCAACCAACCCAGCAAAGGCTGGAAACAAACAAAGCCTCCTATAACTAAAGCCAATTGATACTGGCGTTTCGAAACATGCTGGAAAGCCCAAGACAACATGGGTGCCAGCAATAATAGAATAAGGTAGGAAGTGACAAACCAATAGGAATTCGACAAAAGTGGCGTTGCATGCCTCAACAATTCCTTACTTTCGAAAGGAACAACACCCAGAATCAAAGCCAAAAGATAAATGCCTACTGCATAAATCCAAGTCGTGCTCCAAACCTTCCAAACTCCCTTCAATCGGAAATCAAGGCGGTCTATCAGGAAATATCCAGTAATGAGAATGTAGCAGTTCACACTTGGCAAGACCAGCAACTTCATCAGTTCAAGCACACTCCAAACAAGGAATCCAAGTGGAGAAGAAGCATCCACCCGGAAATCTTCATAGATGTGCAGACCATTATTATAAACATGGTTCATCACCACACCCAGCATTGCCAGAATGCGCAACAGCTCGAACTGAACCAAACGGCCTTTATTGGTCTCCTTCCCTATCACTTATTCAATATCTGCGAAGCGTGTTCCTTTGTGTTGACCTGCTTGCCAGAGAAGATTTGCTCGATAATGCCTTCCTCGTTGATGATGAAGGTTGTGCGAATGGTTCCCATCGTTTTCTTGCCATACATTGTCTTCTCGCCCCAAGCTCCCATAGCTTCCAAGAGCGTCTTATCAACATCGGCAATCAAGGGAAAGGGCAAAGCATGCTTTTCCTTGAACTTCTGATGAGATGAAGCAGAGTCTTTGCTCACGCCAACCACCTCATAGCCAGCACCTTGCAACTCACTATATCTGTCGCGAAGACTGCAAGCCTCAGCCGTACAGCCACTCGTATTATCCTTCGGATAGAAATAGAGCACAAGTTTCCTTCCCTTATAGTCACTCAAACGGATGTCTTTTCCCTGTTCGTCTTTGCCCAAAACTTCAGGCGCATGGTCCCCAATCTTCATAATTATTCATTTAATTCGTTTATATGCTGCAAAGATACTAAAAAACTTTAATCTTTTATCCTTACTCCTCAATCTTTAAACATTATTTACTATCTTTGTGTCCGAATTTGTAAAACCTATAACAAAACTATCAATGAAAAGATTCTTTTTAGTGAGCACTCTGCTGCTCGTAGCACTGATGATGGGTGCACAAACTAAGGTTGCACCCAAGATGAAGAAAGGAATGAAGAAAGTGTATGTAACAGAATGCACCATCACATCGGATTTCAGTCAACCGGTTACAGTTACTGAGGAAACTGTGTACGAGGTTGTCGACGAAACCGACGACGGCTATATTCTCGATGTTTATGTGACCGATGTGAAGACCAATGCCGACAAAAACGATGCTGAGAGCCGCATGCTTTCCTTTGCTACGGAGATGTTGAAGGATGTTCACACCAAGTATGCAACCGACAAAGACGGAAAAGTAATAACGGTTCTGGATGCAGAAGACGTAGAAAATAAAGTTGACGGAATACTCGACAATATGCTGGACAAAGCGTCTCTGCCCGACTCAACGAGCAAAAGCGAACTGAAAGACGAACTCAAAAAGCAAGTGAGCAAGCAGCAACTGACAGAAAGTCTGCAGATAAGTGCCAGTCCGCTTGCTCTGAACGGAAAAACCATCAGCACAGGCACAGAGGAGGATTACTACAACCCCAACGCCTTTAAAGGCCTGAATCTGAAGCGCATCTACACCGTGAACGGCAACAAAATCTCGTCTTCTGCCAACCTCAACATGAACTCAAAAGACATCTCTAATTTGGTTTCAGGTGTGATTGATGCGATGGCTCCCGGCGAAATAGACGATGATGCTCTCTCCGGACTCAATTCGCTGTTCGAAAAAGGCAACCTGAAATGCTCAGAGGAGAACACTTATACCCTCGGAAAAGACGGCTGGATGAAGGACATCAACTCCGAAATGAAAGCCAGCGCCATGGGTATGTCGATTGCCATGAAGTATAAAGTCACACTTAAATAAACTATGATGAAACGCCTTCTCCTTGCCCTGTTGACGGGCATTTCGCTACAAGCCTTTGCACAGGTTGAGACACCAAAGGAAACACCTCAACTGGAGTTTGCCATGCAACTGAAAGTAACTGTTGGCGAAGCTTTCAGCTGTGGAGAAACCGGGCAAGGAGAACGCGTTGTCATCCCCATTACCGGCGGCACTTTCGAAGGGCCAAAGCTGAAGGGAACCATCATGAACGGAGGAGCGGATTATCAGCTTGTCAACAAAACTTTGAACCGCACAGAACTGGAGGCCATCTATTGCATCAAGACCGACGACGGCGTCAACATTCATGTTCGCAACAAAGGAATCATCAGCAACGGCTACTTCAAGTGCGCTCCTCAGTTCGAGGCTCCTTCAGACAGCAAATACGCTTGGCTCAACAACGCCATTTTCGTCTGCTCACCCGATTGGACGCAGGGTTTCAAAGGCATTGTCTTGAATGTCTGGATGGTGAAATAACTCAATCTTTTTTACTTCTTTTTATCTACAAACAAGGGCTCTTGCAAACATTTGCAAACTGCCAGACTAACTGCAAATTATTGCAAACAAAAAAACTTGCAGCATTTTTCTTTTTGTCTTAACTTTGCACTCGAAAGCTCAAAAACATGAACGAACTGTTGACCATAATGACTCCTCGGGAATGGTTCCTGATTATCCTTGGATCGGCTATCTACATTGTTCTTTTTATAGTAACGGTACAGAACAGCCGCCGAAAGATTCTCTCGTTGCAAACCAGATTAGATAAGGTACGCGCGATGCAAGAGCAGTACGACATCGAAGCTAACGAGCAGAAGATTTCGGAACTGGAGAACCTCATCAAGAAGCTGGGTGACGAGAACTCGATGCTTCAGCTGGAACTGGAGGAGAAGAAGGCTACGCTGGACTATAATAATAAGGTAGCCATCATCGAGAATGCCAAGCGAGAGCAAGCAGAGACGGTCATCTTCTCATCGGCAGTCTATCGTCGCTTGCAGGAGTGTCTGAACTCTGGCAGACGACTGAACTATCAGGACTGGGGAGAGCTGACTCAACTGCTCAACAGCATCTATACAGGCTTCACGGAGAAACTCTACAGCCTCTATCCTATGAGCGAGCACGAATTGCACGTCAGTCTGCTCATCAAGATGCACCTCCAACCCAAGGACATCGCTCTGCTGACGGCACATTCTAAGGAGAGCATCGCTACCACTCGCAGCCGTCTCTACTCGAAGGTGTTTGGTCGCAAAGGCTCGTCGAAGGACTGGGACGATTTCATTCTGTCACTATAAACCCCTTAAATATATAAAGGTATGATTGAGTATTTTTCATTACATTTATGGCAGATATGGGCCATACTGGCTGTAATCTGCTTGATTCTGGAGCTTACGGCAGGCGATTTCTTCATCATCTGCTTCTCTATCGGAGCCGTGTTTGCCTGCATCACCGACGCTTTGGGTGGTGGCATAGTAGCGCAACTGATAGTCTTTGCCGTTTTCACCCTCATCAGTCTCTTCTTCGTAAGGCCCTTTGCAGTTCGCTTCCTCCATCGGAGCGACAGCAATCGTGTGAGCAATGCCGATGCTTTGCTGGGTAGGAAAGGCCGAGTTGTGGAGACCGTCAAAGCCGACAGCTATGGTCGAGTTCAGATCGACGGAGACATCTGGAAAGCTGTAACAAACGAAACAGCCGACATTCCCGAAGGCTCGAACGTCCGTGTCATCTCTCGCGAAAGCACCATTATCACGGTAGAAACAGACAACGGTCAACGGACAACCGACAACGGTCTGTAGTCCGAGAAAATCCTCTGTTGTCTGTTGTCTATAGTCTGTTGTCAACAAAAACTCATAAACTTATAAACTCATAAACTCATAAAACTATGACTTACGTTCTCATTGCTATCGTTGTTCTGATAGTACTTTTTGCCAAAATGGCACTCGTGATTATCCCTCAGTCCGAAACCAAGATTGTGGAACGCCTTGGCCGCTACCATGCAACCCTGCAGCCTGGCATCAACATCATCATTCCCTTCATCGACCAGGCAAAGTCGATTGTAGTGCTCAAGCATGGCCGCTACATGTATTCCACCACCATCGACCTCCGCGAACAGGTCTATGACTTCCCCAAGCAGAACGTCATCACGAAGGACAATGTGCAGACGGAAATCAACGCCCTGCTCTACTTCCAAATCGTCGATCCGTTCAAAGCGACCTACGAAATCAACAACCTTCCCAACGCCATCGAGAAGCTCACACAGACCACTCTGCGTAACATCATCGGCGAACTGGAACTCGACGAAACCCTGACCTCTCGCGACACCATCAACAAGAAACTCTCCGCAGTCCTCGACGATGCAACCGACAAGTGGGGTGTGAAAGTGAATCGCGTTGAGCTTCAGGACATTACACCTCCAGACAGCGTGCTCTCAGCCATGGAGAAACAGATGCAGGCAGAGCGTAACAAACGTGCTCAGATTCTTACCTCAGAAGGTCAGAAAGCTGCCGAAATCCTGGCTTCCGAAGGTGAACGCACAGCCATCGTCAACAAAGCCGAAGCAGCCAAGCAAGAAGCCATCCTGCAAGCCGAGGGTGATGCACAGGCTCGCATCAGAGTGGCAGAAGCCGAAGCAAAAGCCATCGAACTCATCACAGAGGCTGTCGGCAAGTCCACCAACCCCGCCAACTATCTGCTCGCACAGAAGTACATCCAGATGATGCAGGAACTGGCCGAAGGAGACAAGACCAAGACCGTCTATCTGCCCTACGAAGCCACCAACCTGCTCGGCTCCATCGGCGGCATCAAGGACCTCTTCAAGGCCGAATAAAAGCCAACATCGCACAGGTAAAATGCAAACTTAACAAGTTACGTTTGCAAGTTAACGGGACTTAGTTTACAACAAGTCAACATTTCATTTGGGATAAGGATACGCCGCTGCGTGTCCTTATTTCATATATAGTATACCGTGTCCGGTATGGAAGTAGTTTGTGGACAAAATTCGCCGTTGTCTGTTGTCCGTTGTCTGTTGTCTTTTAAATCCACCACAAAGGTACGGCAGTTTCGTTGCGGTCTACGAATTTCTGAGCAACTTTTTTACGTGTTTTTCAAAAAAAATATCTATAAGGTTCACGTGTGCGCGGGGTAATATATTTTGTCGTGAAATTTCCATTTCCGAGCGGGGGCGCAGTCATTAAGTCATTAAGTCATTAGTCATTAAGGACGAAATGAATGCGCCAAAA
>JAFYNL010000009.1 GCA_017548075.1 Bacteroidaceae bacterium
ATGGCAAGAGAATACAACTTTCAAGAGATAGAGAAAAAGTGGCATAAGCTCTGGACAGAACGCCAAACCTACAAAGTAACTGAGGATGAGAGCCGAAAGAAGTTCTATGTCCTCAATATGTTCCCCTACCCTAGTGGAGCAGGACTGCATGTTGGTCACCCTCTTGGCTACATCGCAAGCGACATCTATGCTCGCTACAAGCGTCTGCAAGGCTTTAATGTCTTGAATCCGATGGGTTATGATGCTTATGGTCTGCCTGCAGAACAATATGCCATCAAAACGGGTCAGCACCCAGAAAAGACAACCTTTGCCAACATCGACCGCTATCGTGAGCAGCTCGACAAAATAGGTTTCTCGTTCGATTGGGACAGAGAAGTGCGCACTTGCACTCCCGACTATTATCATTGGACGCAGTGGGCTTTCCAGAAGATGTTCAATTCGTACTTCGACGAAGAACTCCAAAAGGCTCAACCCATAGAGAAGCTCATCGAGAAATTCAAGGCTGAAGGCACTTGGCCTACTGATGAAAAGGCTCAAAGCGACCTGTTGATGAACTACAGAATCGCTTTCTTGGGCGAGACGATGGTGAACTGGTGCCCCAAACTCGGCACAGTCCTCGCCAACGATGAAGTAGTCGAAGGCGTGAGTGTTCGAGGCGGCTATCCCGTTGAACAAAAGAAGATGCGGCAATGGTGTCTGCGAGTAAGTGCCTACAGCCAACGCCTTCTCGACGGACTCGAAACGATTGATTGGAGCGAGAGCATCAAGGAAACGCAGAAGAACTGGATTGGCAGGAGCGAAGGTGCCGAGATAGAGATTCCCTATACCCTCTCCAAAGGTGGAGAGACAGAAGGCTCTTTCACCATCTTCACCACTAGAGCAGATACAATGTTTGGTGTCACCTTCTTCGTTCTGGCTCCTGAAAGCGAACTGGTAGATAAGGTAACCACTCCTGAACAAAGAGCCGCAGTAGACGAATACATTAAATATGTAAAGAGTCGAACCGAGAGGGAACGCATGATAGACCATACTGTAACAGGCGTCTTCAGCGGAGCTTACGGCATCAATCCCATTACTGGAGACCGTTGTCCTATCTTTGTGGCTGAGTATGTGCTTGCAGGTTATGGCACAGGAGCCATTATGGCTGTGCCCGCTCACGACAGCAGAGACTATGCCTTTGCCAAGCATTTCGACCTTCCCATCATTCCTCTTGTGGAAGGAGCCGACATTTCGGAGGAAAGTTATGATGCAAAAGAAGGAATTGTTACCAATTCGCCTATCAGCGAAGACAAGAGTGTGAAGTACGACGGAGAAAGTCTCTGCCTGAATGGTCTCACTATTAAAGAGGCGATTGCAGAAACAAAGCGATTCGTCAAAGCACACAATCTTGGTCGAGTTAAAGTGAACTATCGACTCCGCGACGCAATCTTCAGCCGTCAAAGATACTGGGGCGAGCCCTTCCCCGTCTATTATAAGAACGGAATTCCTACAATGATTCCTGAGGAATGTCTGCCCGTCGAACTCCCTCAAGTCGAGAAGTTCCTGCCAACAGAAACAGGCGAACCTCCTCTCGGAAATGCCCAAATCTGGGCTTGGGACGAGCAGAATCGCAAGATTGTAGACAAGAAACTCATCGACGAAAAGACGGTCTTCCCCATCGAACTCTACACCATGCCGGGCTTTGCAGGCAGTAGCGCTTACTATCTTCGCTACATGGATCCACACAACAACCAGGCTTTGGTGAGCGACAAGGCTGCCTCTTATTGGCAGAATGTCGACCTTTATGTGGGCGGATCAGAGCATGCAACAGGTCACCTCATATATTCCCGCTTCTGGAACAAGTTCCTCTTCGACTACGGAATCAGTAAGAAGGAAGAGCCTTTCAAGAAGCTCGTCAACCAGGGAATGATACAAGGTCGCTCAAACTTCGTCTATAGAATCAAGGAGACGAACACCTTCGTTTCCTTCGGACTCAAGGATCAATACGACGTAACACCAATTCATGTGGACGTCAACATTGTGAAGAACGACATTCTCGACCTTGATGCTTTCAAGGCTTGGAGTCCTGAATATGCTACCGCAGAGTTCGTTCTCGAGGATGGCAAGTACGTTTGCGGCTGGGCAATCGAGAAGATGTCGAAGTCGATGTACAATGTCGTCAACCCGGATATGATTGTAGAGAAGTTCGGAGCCGACACTTTGCGACTCTACGAAATGTTCCTCGGCCCCGTAGAACAATCGAAGCCTTGGGACACAAACGGCATTGACGGATGCTTCCGCTTCCTTAAAAAGCTCTGGGCACTCTACTGGGACAAAGACGGAGAACCCGCTGTGACCGATGGCGACGAACCCTCTGCCGACAGCCTCAAAACGCTTCACAAGCTCATCAAGAAGGTTACGAGCGACATCGAGCAATTCTCCTACAACACTAGCATCTCGGCCTTCATGGTCGCAGTCAACGAGTTGAGTCAGCAGAAATGCACCAGTCGCAGCATCCTCGAAACGCTTCCCGTCCTCATTGCACCTTTTGCTCCGCACATCGCAGAAGAGCTTTGGGAAGCACTCGGCAAGGAAGGAAGTGTCTGCGATGCAAAGTGGCCGCAACATAAAGAGAAGTATCTCGTAGAGACAAGCGTGAAGCTTGGTGTTCAATTCAATGGTAAAGTGCGTTTCGATATGCTCTTCCCCGTTGATGCAACGCCAGAGCAAATGATCGAGCTTGCTACCTCTGCTCCAGAAGCAGCCAAGTATCTCGAAGGAATGCAAATCGTTAAGACTATCGCCATACCTAAGCGTATCGTCAATATCGTCATTAAGCCCTGCTAATGGACATTAAGTTGAAGAAAAGTCGCATCTGGGAATTCTTGCAGGACTTCCTCGCCGTCAACCTCGGCATAGCCATTTATGCTTTGGGTTGGGCCGCGTTCCTGTTGCCCTATCACATCACAACAGGAGGTCTGACGGGTATGTTCGCCATCGTCTACTACCTGACGAAATTCCCGATGTCGGCTGCCATCTTCATCGCCAACGGCATTCTGCTCCTCATCTCCATCAAGCCTCTTGGCTGGAAATTCGTGGCCAAAACGTCTTATGCCGTCTTTGCTCTTTCGTCTTTCCTCGAGATAGGACGACAAATGATGACTAATGACGACGGCACTCTCATGCAGATCCTCGGTCCTGGACAAGACTCGATGGCTTGCGTATTGGGTGCTATCTTGAATGGCATAGGCATAGGAATGGTCTTCCTTGCCGGAGGAAGTACTGGAGGTTGGGACATCATAGCGGCGCTCGTCAACAAGCGTCATAATGTGTCTTTCGGCAGAATCTTGCTCTATCTCGACTTCGTGGTGATTGCCTCCTGCTGGCCTATCTTCCATGATTGGCGGATGGTCGTATTCGGTTACGTAGCCTTAGCTATCTACACCTATGTAATTGATATGCTCATCAACAGTTCGAGGCAGGATGTTCAGTTCATCATCTTCACTCGAAAGCATCAGGAAATCTGTGATCGCATCATTTCAGAGACGGTTCATTCCGCAACTGTGCTTGATGGCGAGGGCTATTATACTCACGAAGATGTGAAGGTTGTCTTCGTCATAGCACACAAGAGAGAGAGCCTCACAGTACTTCGAATGATACGAGAAATTGACCCGGCTGCCTTTGTCTCGCAAAGCAGAGCCGAAGGTGTATATGGTAACGGATTTAACGTCATCAAGCCATGAAGATAAAAGACATCATAGGACCTTCTCCTTGGCAATTGTTGCGCGACTATCTGCAAATGCTCTTGGGTACAGTCATCTATACGATTGGCTATACCTGCTTCTTGTTGCCTTATAAGATTGTGAGTGGCGGAGTGTCTGGTATCTCTACCATCTTCTTCTACATGACAGGCTTCCCAGCAGGAAACACCTATTTCATCATTAACGTTTTCCTGCTTTTGATGGCAATGCGCATCTTGGGTTGGCGCTATTTGGTACGCACCATCATCGTCACCTTGCTCATTTCCGGTGCTATCGGACTACTGCAGACACAACTCACAGAGATTGCTCCTGACGGAACAGAGACACTCAGACACATCCTAGGCGAACAGAAGTTCATGGCCTGCGTCATCGGTGCCTTCTTCGAAGGTCTTGGCCTTGCAACCATCTTCCTCGCTGGTGGCAGTACTGGAGGCACAGACATCATAGCCAGTTCCATCAATAAATACTGGAACATTTCGCTGGGACGTCTGCTATTGATGTGCGACATCGTCATCATTGGCTTCAGCTATATCATCGAACATAACATCGAAACGGTAGTCGTAGGCTACTTGGCGATGTTCATCAGCACCAACTTCCTCGACTATGTCATCAACTCTGCAAGGCAAAGCGTACAGTTCATTATCATTAGTGAACACTATGAAGAGATTGCAGAAGAAGTAAACACACAACTTGAGCGAGGCGTTACCGTCCTATCTGGCGAAGGCTTCTACAGCAAGGAGAAACGTCAGGTCTTGCTCATCCTCGCCAAGAGATACGAGAGCCGCAGCATCTTCCAACTGATAAAGCGCCTCGATCCGCAAGCATTCGTATCCATGAGTAATGTGGAAGGCGTCTTTGGTGAAGGCTTCGACACAATAAAGAGATAAGTTACAAGCATGGCTGTACCACGAGAACTCATAATGGCAACCAACAATGCCCACAAGTTGGAGGAAATCCGACAAATACTGGGTGACGCTTTCTCTATCAAAAGTTTGAGCGATATTGGCTGCTACGAAGACATTCCCGAGACTGCCGATACACTCGAGGGCAATGCTTTGCAGAAAGCTTTATACATTCATGAGCATTATGGTGTGGACTGCTTTGCCGACGATACAGGCCTTGAAGTGGATGCTCTCGATGGTGCTCCTGGAGTTTTTACGGCTCGCTTTGGCGCCATGAACGGATATGGTGAGAGCCATGATGCCAATGCGAATATACAATGTCTCCTTGACAAACTTAAAGAGGCAACGACTCGCAAAGCCCGTTTTCGCACAGTTATTGCACTCGTGCAAAATGGTACGGAGAAACTCTTCGAAGGCATCGTTGAGGGCAATATCCTGACACAACCAGTCGGAGAAGGAGGCTTCGGATACGATCCCGTCTTTGCCCCTGTTGAAGCTGACGGCCTTGCCTTTGCTCAGATGAGTGCAGAAGCGAAGAATGCCATCAGTCATCGTGGACGAGCCACAAAGAAGTTAGCGGAATTTCTCGCAACAGAAAGCAATAATTGATTGAAGGTTTGCGTTATATGAATATATAATATGGAATGATGATGACAAAGAAACTCTCTTCCCTAGCACTACTCCTTTTAGCACTTTGCCTTAGTGCTACGGCTCAACAATTGGGCACTTGGCGCATGTATCTAAGCTACCAAATCGCCACAAAGAGTGTTGCTAGTGGCAGCACCATCTATTCGTTGATGAATGGCAACCTGCTTTCCTACGATACAGAGGACGGAGAAGTACGCACTTACGACCATTTGGATGTGCTGAGCGACGTAAACATCTCTCACATTGCTTATAGTAAAGAGGCGGGGAAACTGCTCATCGTTTATAGCAACAGCAACGTTGATTTGCTCGACAAAGACGGCAATATCGAAAATCTCTCAGCTTTGAAAGACAAAAGCATCTTGGATAAAGAGGTTTCTGATGTCTACGTCAACGGTTCTATGGCTTATCTTGCTACCGGATTCGGCTTTGTAGAGGTGGACATGAAGGAAGGTGTATTTCGCAATACTTACAAGTTGAGTTATACCATTTCCTGCATTGCGGCATCCGACGAAGCTGTGTTTATTGGTACTCCAGAAGGCATCCGTCGTTGCATGAAAAGTGATAACATGCAAATAGAGGAGAACTGGAAGATGCGACTCAATTGGGGTGGTTTTAAGGAACTGAGCTTTTTCCAGGAAAAGTTGATAGCAATGAACGGAGATGGCGTCTTTGCATTATACCCTTATCGCAACGGACAATTCCGTATAGTTCAAGGAAATTATACCTTCCTAAAGAACTTGGGAAACCAATTGATGTGGGGAAACAAAACGCAAATTGCTTTTACCTCGGACGTAAGCGGTGAGGATGCGGCAACTTTAGCTTCTGCCGTTACTATCATTCCTATTAATAATCTTTGGAAAGACGTCTCCTATATTGGTGGAACATACTGGATGAGCGAACAGGAAAATGGACTTCGCGGGTACAAGATTAACGAGTCGGACATCGTTCCCACAGGAGAAGTCATTCAACCTAGCAGTCCCATTCGAGACATTGGATACAATATAAGTTGGGTGGGTGACCGTCTTCTCGTGGCTGGAGGCATCAATACTGTGAGTGGTTTCTACAACCCTGCGACGGCGATGTACTACGAGAATGGGGAATGGACGAACTTCCAAGAGATGGAAATTCCTGAGAAATATCCCAAGTTTCAATTGCGTAACACTACTGATCTCGTTCAAGATCCGACAGACGACACGCATCATTTCGCCAGCCTTTATCGTGGCGGTCTATGCGAATACAAGAACGGAAAGTTCGTCAAACTCTACAATCATGACAACTCGCCGATCCGTAGTGTGATGCGCACTCTGTCTACATACTACAATTATTGCACTTGTGCCGCATTGAGTTATGACGAGGACGGCAATCTTTGGATGGCGTCTTCGTTAAGAGATTCCGTGCTTCACATACTTAAACCTGACGGGAACTGGGTCAATCCCTACTATGAAGAAATGAATGGGGTCTCGTTGATAGACAAGATTTTGCATCATAGTAGCGGCATCAAACTGATCTCTAGTCGTCGAATAGACAAGCGAGGAGTATTCTGCATCGACACAAAGGGAACTGAACGCACTACCGACGATAGGATCATCCTGCACCAAAACATTGTCAATCAAGACGGTACACCCTACACTCCCGATCAGTTCTTCTGCCTTTGCGAAGACCTTGAAGGAATGGTATGGGTGGGCACATCTGCCGGACTCTTTGTCATCGAAGATGTTTCTGAAGTGTTTAATCAGAATTTCCAATTCACTCAGATTAAGATCAATCGCAATGATGGAAGCGGACTTGCCGACTATCTTCTCAACGATGTCTCAATTGCTTGCATCTCCATCGATGCCGCCAATCGCAAATGGATAGGCACACAAACCAACGGAGCTTACCTTATTAGTGCCGACGGACAAGAGATGATTCATCACTTTACCACAGAAGATAGCCCCTTGTTGAGCAACAATGTGCAAACCATCGCTGTTCATCCGGGCACAGGAGAAGTGGTGTTCGGCACAGATAAAGGCATTTGCAGCTTTATCGGAGATGCCACAACTCCCGAAGAAGAACTGGAAAAAAGCAACATAGTGGTCTTCCCGAATCCAATTACGCCTGACTATAACGGTCCGATTGCCATTCGAGGATTGGTGAACGATACTGAGGTGAAGATTATCTCGACTGGCGGCCAATTGGTTTGGAACGGCAGATCTGCTGGCGGAACCTGTCTTTGGAACGGCCTCGCAAACAATGGAAAACGCGTTGCCAGCGGCGTTTATCATGTTGTTGCCAACACTCCTGAAGGCAACAAAGCCATAGTGACTCGCATCGTTATTGTGAGGTAGTAGTTCTCCCCCACAATAACGATTGCAAACTTCTAGAGCTGGAGTTTCTCAATCTTCATTTCGCCGCAACTCTCTATAATGCCCACAAGTTCGATGAACTCTGGTGTTGCGGCATGCTTTGCAAGCGCTTCTTCGCTCTCCCAAGTCTCGCAAAACATAAAGATGTCCTTTCGAGTTGCACTCTCGAAAACGTCGTAGCTGATCATGCCTTCATGCTTCTGAGTCTTTGCAGTAAGCAGGATGGCTGCCTCAAGGGCTTCGTTGTACTTACCCTTCTTGGCTTGGAAAAAACAATTCAGTCGTATCATAATCTCATTTCTTATTTTTAATTGCCTTCTCGGGCGTTTAATGTTTCCAAAATAATCTTGGCGGCTCGCTTTGGAGCGCCCTTTCCACCGAGGATTTCGGTCATTCGTTCGTAGCCTTTCAACTGCACTTCCCTACCCTTTTCATTAGGTAAGATAGAAGCCAAATGCTGACGGACATTCTCCACATTCATTTGTTCTGCCACGAGTTCGGGAACCACTTCTTCGCCAACAATGAGGTTGACAAGAGAAATGAACGGAATCTTCAAGAACAATCGACGAGCGAAAGAGGCCAACCGACCTGCTTTCATATAGTAACAAACCACTTGAGGCACCTTGAACAGAGCCGTTTCGAGCGTTGCCGTTCCGCTTGTAACAAGGGCTACTGAGCTGTGTTGGAGGAGCCGATAAGTCTGGTCGCGAACAATCTTAACACCCAATCCTGAAGCATACTTCTGGTAGAAATCATCATCGAGGCCAGGAGCAGCTGCAAGGACAAGCTGATAGTCTTTCTGGAAAGGCTTTGCGGCCTCGACCATCCGACGAAGATTGTCGCGAACTTCCTGCTTCCTGCTTCCTGCCAAGAGCGCGATAATGGGCTTCTCATCAAGTTCGTTATCGGCCCTGAAAGCGTTGAAATCGAGAGGGTTAGCCTCGAGGAAAACCTCCACTTCATCAACCGAAGGATTGCCCACATAATGTACCTTATACTGATGTTGCTCGTCGAAATACTTCACTTCGAACGGCAAGATGCTCAAGAGGCAAGTTATGTTGCGTTTTATGTCGTGAATTCGGTGTTCTTTCCATGCCCATATTTTTGGCGAAATATAGTAGAAAACGGGAATGTTGCTATGTTCTTTTATGAAGCGAGCTATCTTCAGATTGAAGCCAGGATAGTCGATGAGGATTAATGCATCTGGTTGCCAATCCAGAATATCCTGCCTGCATCGTTTCATACCCCTCAGTATGGTTCGTAAGTGCCTGAGAACAGGAAGGAAACCCATATAGGCGAGGTCGCGATAATGCTGAACCAACTCAGCCCCTTCAGCCGCCATCATGTCCCCACCAAAGCAGCGGAACTTTGCTTGTTCGTCTGCCTGTTTGAGGGCTTTTATCAAGTGGGCTGCATGAATGTCGCCGCTTGCTTCGCCAGCTATGAGATAGTACTTCATTTTTGTAAACATTTTAGTTCGTCGAACAGACTATAAGCCGTCATATCCAACTGAACGGGAGTAATGGCTGCGAAACCATGATCGAGAGCCCAGTAATCAGTATCTTCAGCCTCAGGTTCAAGGTTCTGGAAGTAGCCACTCAAGCGGAAAGAGCCTTCTCCTTCGTCCGCCTTCACCATTTCCTTCATCCAAACTCCGCGACCAATTCTGCAGACCTTCGCACCCTTCAAAGCCTCTACTTCAGGGAAGTTCACATTGAGCAGGACATCATGAGGAAGTCCGTTCTCCAAAACATATTGGGCCGTCTGCAAGATGACCTCTTCGTAAGGTCGGAAATCGCATTGCTGCTCCTTTGTCTTGAGACTGAAAGCGATGGCAGGAACCTGCTTCATGCAAGCCTCGAGGGCTGCTCCTACGGTTCCACTATAATGGATGCTGACCGAAGCATTGTCGCCATGATTGATGCCACTCACAACAAGGTCGGGCCTTCTCGTCAAGAGCCCGTCCAAAGCCAGTTTGACACAATCGGTTGGGGTTCCTGTGCAACGATAGACCTTCAAACCTTCCTCCTCCTTCAAAAGAGTGATGAAAATGGTATCGAGAGGCGAAATGCTGCAAGACGAAGCACTTCGAGGGCCATCTGGAGCCACCACAATCACATCGCCAAGCCTTTGCATCAAAGCGGTCAGAACCTGTATGCCTTGGGCATTTACGCCGTCGTCGTTCGAGATGAGTATAAGAGGACGATTCGTCATAACATCTTTTTATTTGCTTGCAAAGATACGAAAAAGGGAGGGAAAAAACAAATAATTCGCAAACATAACACGTTAAATTGGCAAACGTAACAGGTTAAGATTGCAAACGTAACAGGTTAAGATTGCAAACGTAACAGGTTAAGTTTGGATTTTAACCACGTTAACTTTATCAACATCTCAGGCCTAGTTATCAACAAAAACACAAACTTATCAACACTCTAAGCATTCTGCTTAGGCAAAATAGCGTTTGTTTCGGACTTTTGTCGTATCTTTGCCGAATAAATTCGAAACATTGAAACCACAAATATGAGCAAAACAATCGCAATAGTCAACCAGAAGGGCGGCGTAGGCAAGACTACGACGAGCATGAACCTAGCTGCTTCCCTTGCCACTCTAGAAAAGAAAGTACTCCTCATCGATGCTGATCCGCAGGCCAACGCATCCAGCGGTATGGGTGTGGACGTCAGCAAGCTGGAGAGTTCCATCTACAATGCTCTGCTCGGCCAGGTTGACATCAAGGAAATCATCTACACAACAGATATCGAGGGCCTCGACATCGTACCTTCGCACATCAACCTCGTCGGAGCCGAAATTGAACTGCTGAACATCAGAAATCAGGAGCGCGTCCTCAAGGACACAATACAGCCCATCGTCAAGGACTACGACTACATCCTCATCGATTGCAGTCCCAGCCTGGGCCTTATCACAGTAAACGCTTTGACCGCTGCCGATAGTGTCATCATCCCAGTCCAGTGCGAGTACTTCGCTCTGGAAGGCATCAGCAAGCTGCTCAACACAATTAAGATAGTGAAGTCGCGCATGAATCCTCGTCTCGAAATCGAGGGTTTCCTGCTGACGATGTACGATAGCCGACTCCGTCTGGCCAACCAAATCTACGAAGAAGTGAAGCGACACTTCCGCGAACTGGTCTTCAAGACGGTCATCCAGCGCAATGTAAAGCTCAGCGAAGCCCCAAGTCATGGCGTTCCGGCTATCCTCTATGATGCCGACGCAACAGGCTCGAAGGCCCATTTAGCGCTGGCTCAGGAAATCATTGAGAAGAATAAAAACAAGAACTAGCTACATATATGGCAATCAAGAAAAAGTATCAAGGACAGGCTTTGGGCAGAGGGCTCGACGCCTTGCTCCAGACAGAAATCATTCAGACCAACGGCTCGTCGAATCTCTCGGAAGTGAGGATGGACGACATTCAGCCGAACCCCAATCAGCCTCGAAGTGAGTTCGACGACGACAACCTGCAGGAACTCGCCAACAGTATCCGCCAAATCGGTCTCGTTCAGCCTATTACGCTTCGCGATATGGGCGATGGAACCTATACGATTATTGCGGGTGAAAGGCGTTGGCGAGCTTGTCAGAGAGTCGGCCTGACCACCATTCCCGCCTACATCAGAACAGTTGACGATGAGAATATGCTGGAAATGGCTCTCGTAGAGAACATCCAACGCGAAGACCTTACTGCAATTGAAGTGGCTCTAGCCTATCAGAACCTCATCGAACAATATAGTCTGACGCAGGATCAACTCAGCGAGAAAGTGGGCAAGAACCGCGCTACAATCGCCAACTACCTGAGGCTTTTGAAACTCCCCGCAAGCGTTCAGATGGCCCTTCGAAAGAGGGAATTGGATATGGGACATGCTCGCGCTCTCCTCTCTATTTCCGATCCGAAGGCTCAGCTCAAGGTCTTCTCCGAAATGAAGAAAGGTCGCATGAGTGTCCGCCAAATAGAAAATATGGTAAGACTGCTCAGCGAAGGCGGTTCCGTAAAGACCAAGACTGGCAAACGCATCAAGCAGAAAGGCTCCAACCTGAGTGCCGACTACAATCTTCTGCGCGAAGGCTTGAGGAAAATCTTCAAGACGAAAGTGGAGATGACCTGCTCGAACACAGGCAAGGGAAAGATCAGCATTCCCTTTGCAAACGAGGCTGAACTGGAGCGCATCATAGAAATGCTCGACAAACTCCGCAACTAATGTCTGAAACGAAGCACATTCTCCGACTCCTTTTGGCCAGCCTGCTTTGGCTGAGCCTCACACCTGTTCTTATGGCGCAGGAAGAGGAAGATGTGCTCGTACCCGACTCCATCGAAACGGCAATCAAGGCTCACAAGTCCGATTCGCTCGTCATCGATACGGCCTCGCTCTTTGCCATTACCGAAAACATTTTGGCAAAGAAGCGCCACAAACGCGACCTCGCCACCTTCAAGCCCGACCCCATTCGTTCTATGTGGCTGGGTTTGGTATTTCCCGGAGGCGGCCAAATCTACAATCGAAAGTACTGGAAATTGCCCATCATCTACGGAGGATTCCTCGGTTGCGTATATGCTCTTACCTGGAACAGCCAGATGTATTCCGACTATTCGCAAGCCTATCTGGATATCATGGATAGCGATCCGAACACGAAGAGCTACGAGAAAATGCTGCCGCCTCGCTATAGTATCGAGGGCAAGGAAGAGCGTTTCAAAGGCATCTTCCAGAGAAAGAAGGACAATTTCCGAAGGTACAGAGACCTCAGCATCTTCTCTTTCGCCGGAGTTTACCTGCTCTCTGTCATCGATGCCTACGTCGATGCCGAGCTTTCCACCTTCGACATTTCCCACGACCTCAGCCTGCAAGTCCAACCCACATTCATCGAGACTGGGCGTTTCGACATGAATCATCGCACCACATCTCCAGGCGTACAATGCGTCATAAACTTTTAAACAACTGATTATGAACAAGTTCACAACATACACCTCCCTTTTCTTATTCTTTGCTCCCTGTTTTCTGATGCCCGTTTCGGCTCAAGAAGAGAACGACTACGAAGAGTACATCGACGATGCAACCCTGGAACTTCCAGAAGGCATGCAGATGCAAGAGATAGACAGCTTGCTGGCAGACTGGCAGACTCGCAATTTCCTTTCCTTCGACGAGGCTTGCGAAACAACCAGCGAAAACCCCGTCTTCGATGCCGAGACCTATGCCTACAGACTCGGCCGATTGCCGAATGTCATCGATATGCCCTACAATAATGTGGTGCAGAAGTACATCGACCTCTATAGCGGACGACTTCGCAACTCCGTTGCCGTCTTGCTTGGAAGGGGCAACTTCTACAATCCCATCTTCGAGGAAGCGCTGGAAAGCTATCAGGTTCCTTTGGAGCTGAAGTACCTTCCCATCATCGAGAGCGCCCTCAATCCTACTGCAGTAAGCCGAGCCGGAGCAGTTGGTTTGTGGCAATTCATGATTACTACTGGCAAGCAATACGGCCTCGAAGTGACGAGCCTCATCGATGAGCGCCGCGACCCCATCAAGGCCAGCTATGCCGCAGCCCGATATCTGCGCGACCTCTACGACATCTTGGGCGATTGGACACTTGCAATTGCTGGCTACAACTGCGGGCCCAACAACATCACAAAGGCCATCAAGAGGGCTGGAGGCGTCAAGGACTATTGGACAATCTACCCTTACTTGCCAGCTGAGACAAGAGGCTATGTCCCTGCCTTCATTGCCGCCAACTACATCATGAACTACTATTGCGACCACAATATCTGCCCCGTCAACACCACACTTCCGCAGGGAACCGATACCATTCAAGTGAGTCGCAACGTCAGAATGGAGCGAATAGCAGAACTCTGCAACATCAGTCAGGAAGAGCTTCGCTCGCTCAATCCGCAGTATCGCACAACCCTTATTCCTGGCGACTCGCACGCTTGCACCCTTCGAATGCCCACAAACGCCATCAATGCCTTCATCGAGGCTGGCGACTCCATCTATGTTCCGCCAACGGAAATAGCCGCTCAGATTGATGTTCCTGTGGTGGAACAACCTCGAGCAAAGAAAGGCAGAAGCAGCGGAAAAGCCAAATATGCAACGGTTAGGAGGGGCGATACCCTTGGCAAGATTGCAGCCCGCAACCATACTACGGTTGCTCGCCTTCGCCAACTCAACAGAATAAGGGGCAACAAAGTCCTTTCCGGAACACGTATCAGAGTGAATTAGAGAGAATTATGGAAGAGAAGAGCACAAAGGGAATGGAAGATGAGATGATGGTTGCTGAGGCCTATCAGCACCTCATAGACACCTATCTGGCATCTCATCATCGCAAGCACACCGAAATCATCGACAAAGCCTTTAACTTCGCGAAAGAAGCCCACAAAGGTGTTCGTCGTCTTTCCGGCGAGCCCTACATCATGCACCCCATTGCCGTTGCGCAGATTGCCTGCGAAGACATCGGCTTGGGCAGTACCGGCATCTGCTCTGCTCTTTTGCACGATGTAGTCGAGGATACAGATTATACGGTCGAGGACATTGCCAACATCTTCGGCCCCAAGATTGCTCAGATTGTCGATGGCCTGACCAAGATTTCGGGTGGTATCTTCGGCGACAAAGCATCGGTCCAGGCAGAATCGTTCAAGAAGCTTCTGCTTACCATGAGCGAAGACATTCGCGTCATCCTCATCAAGATTTCCGACCGATTGCATAACATGCGAACCCTGGGCAGCCAACTGCCCGGCAAGCAGTACAAGATTGCTGGCGAAACGCTCTACATCTACGCTCCCCTCGCCCATCGACTCGGTCTGAACAAAGTGAAGGAGGAACTCGAAGACCTCAGCTTCCGCTACGAGCATCCCGAGGAATACAAGGGCATCAAGAAATTGCTCGACGGCAAACGCGACAAGCTGATCAAAGCCTTCGAAGAGTTCACCGTTCCCCTTCGCCAGAAGTTCGACGAGATGGGGCTCCACTATGAGATAAAGGCCCGCATCAAAGCCCCCTACAGCGTCTGGAACAAGATGCAGACCAAGCACGTCACTTTCGAGGAAATCTACGACATTCTGGCAGTCCGCATCGTCTTCGAAGTGGACGAAGGAATAGACGAAATCGACGAATGTTTCAAGATCTACTCCATCGCCAGCAAGATCTATAAGCCACGACCAGACCGTATGCGCGACTGGCTCTCCAACCCCAAAGCCAACGGCTATCAGGCACTCCACACCACACTCATGAGCAAGACTGGCGAATGGATGGAGGTGCAGATTAGAAGCCGACGGATGGACGACATAGCAGAGCACGGCTTTGCCGCACACTGGAAGTACAAGGACGGCGACACCACCTCAGAAGAGCAAGAAGGAGGCGACAACGGACTCGACAAATGGCTCTACACCATCCGCGAAGTCCTCGACGACCCACAGCCCAACGCCATCGACTTCCTCGACAAAATCAAACTCAACCTCTTTGCCAACGAAATCTTCGTCGTCACACCCAAAGGCGAGTTCAAGACCATGCCCGCAGGATGCACAGTGCTCGACTTCGCCTTCAGCATCCACACCTTCCTCGGAACCCATTGCATCGGAGCCAAAGTCAACCACAAACTCGTCGGCATCAGCCATGTCCTCGAGAGCGGCGACCAAGTGGAAATCCTCACCTCCAAGACACAGAAAGTCGACAAGAAATGGATGGATTTCGCCACAACAGCCAAGGCCATGGGCAAGATACAAGCCATTCTGCGACGCGAAGAACGCGAGAAACAAAAGGTCGGCGAAGACATCCTGAACGAATTCCTCCAGAAGAACGAGAAAGAGCCTAACAGCATCAACATCAACAAGTTGTGCCGCTTCCACACACTCGAAACCCGCGAAGAACTCCTCTCAGCCATCGGCTCAGGGACCATCACCCTGGGCGAAGAAGACCTCAACGCCCTCAACGAGAGAAGGCCCAAGGGGAACGCCTGGAGCAAGTACCTCGGCATCTTCAAGCGAAAGCACGAAGAAGGAACCATCGAGCAACCCGAAGAAACAGAACAGGAAGCCGTCAAAGTCGACAAGAAAGCGCTGCTCATCCTCAACGAAGAAACCATCGACCGCTATGTCATGTGCGACACCTGCCATCCCATCCCCGGCGACGACATCCTCGGCTTCCTCGACGAGAGCGGACACATCATCATCCACAAACGCCAGTGCGAAATAGCAAAGCGGCTCAAGGCAACCGGCGGCAACCGGATCATGGCAGCCAACTGGGACACCCACGGACAGCTCTCCTTCCCAGCCACGCTCCACATCATCGGCTTTGACCGCGTAGGCGTCCTGCATCAAATCACAGGCATCCTCTCGCACGGCCGAGGCATCAACATCCACAGCGTCCACATCGAGACCAACGACGGCCTCTTCACCGCCGAAATCAACCTTGGTGTCCACGACGTCCGCGACATCCAGTCCATCTGCCGCGACCTCAAGAAAATCAAGGAAATCGAAGACGTCAGAAGGTTCTAAACATCCCTTCGCCTATCATACAGTTAAAATGCAAACTTAACGTGGGTCGTTGCCCATCTTAACGTGTTACGTTGGCAAAGTTAACGTGTTACGTTTGCAATCATAACTGCAGTTGTTTTCCATCGTCACCAAAGTAACATAGTAACATAGTAACATATCTGAAAATATGATACCTTACTTGAGAAAAGAAATTCTATTATATTAATAATAATAGAGCTTAAAAAGCGAGGGTAGGTAACACTTTTTTTAATATGTTACTATGTTACTATGTTACCTTCCACCCTCGCTTTTTTCATGCATAACTTATGTAGTTTCATTAATTACTCGTATATTTGCAGAGCAATCCGAAAGGAAAGCAAGGCGAAATAATCTTATTACAATACAATTCAAAAGGCGGCATTTCTGTCGCCTTTTGTTGTGCTCTAAATTGAATCCTTTTCTTTTAGGACAGGGAACTTTTCGCGGAAAGCTTTGAGGCGTTTCAGGTCGAGGGTTTGAGTCAGGACGCAGGGCTCATTGTCGGGGCAAGTCGTGGCAAAACCGAAGGGATCGACGACGGCTGAGCCGCCACTGTACTCGCAATGGGGGTCTTTGCCTATGCGGTTCACTCCCAATACATAACTTTGATTCTCGATGGCTCGGGCTGCAAGCAACACCCTCCAGGCCTGCATGCGAACGGACGGCCAGGAGGCTACGCAGATGAGGACTTCGTACTCGTCGCGGTTCCTCAGCCAAAGCGGAAATCGCAGGTCGTAGCAAATGCAAAGATGAAAGCGCAGACCTCGCCACTCTACCGTAACATACTCATTCCCAGCCGTATAGTGCTCCGTCTCGCCTCCATAGGAGAAGAGGTGGTGCTTGTCGTAGTATTGGACAACGGACGACGGACTACAGACAACAGTCGGTTTGACGAAGTAGAGGCGGTTGCGATAGGTGCCGTCGGAGGCTTTGATGGCGATGCTTCCGCAGATGGCGGCGTCGAGCTGGTCGGCCATTCGCTGCATCCACTGCAAGGTCTCGCCGTTCTCACTCTCGGCAATGCCCATCGGCTCTGTCGTGACACCTGTATTCCACATTTCGGACAGGACATAGAGGTCGCTCTTCTCGGCTGAGAGCATCAGTCGTTCGGCAGTCTGACGATTCACTTCGGCCTGCTCCCAAGCAATGTCCATCTGTATCAACGAAACTTTCATAGTGCAAAAGTACAACTTTTGAGTGAAAAGTGAAGAGTGAAGAGTGAAAAATTAAGAACTTTTTTGTATCTTTGTACGCAATAACTCATAAACTGAAAAACTATGGAATACAAAACTTCATTGCCCGAGAATGCTTTCCGCGAGCTGAAAGAGGGCGAAGTGTACGAACCTATGATGGCTGCCGAAAGCAGTCCAAGAGAAGTGAACCTGTGGTCGGTCTGCTGGGGCATCCTGATGGCTGTCATCTTTAGCGCAGCAGCAGCCTATCTGGGACTCAAGGTGGGTCAGGTCTTCGAGGCTGCCATTCCCATCACCATCATTGCCGTTGGCGTGAGTAGCGCTACCAGACGCAAGAACGCCTTGGGCGAGAACGTCATCATCCAGAGCATTGGTGCTTGCAGCGGCGTCATCGTGGCTGGAGCAATCTTTACTTTGCCGGCTCTCTACATCTTGCAGGCCAAATACCCAGAGATGACGGTGAACTTCCTCGAGGTCTTCTTTGCGAGCCTGCTTGGAGGCATCCTGGGCATTCTGTTCCTCATTCCTTTCCGCAAGTATTTCGTCAAGGAAATGCACGGCAAATATCCTTTCCCCGAGGCAACTGCGGGCACTCAAGTGCTGGTGAGCGGCGAGAAGGGAGGTGCTCAGGCTAAGCCTCTGATGATTGCTGGACTGCTGGGCGGACTCTACGATTTCGTGGTTGCCACCTTCGGACTCTGGCACGAAAACTTCACAAGCCGTGCTCTTCTGTGGGGCGACACAATGGCCGAGAAGGCAAAGCTCGTCCTGAAGTGCAATACTGGGGCAGCCGTCTTGGGTATGGGCTACATCGTCGGACTGAAATACGCCTTCATTATCTGCTGTGGCTCAGCGCTTGTATGGTGGGTTATCGTGCCTGCAATCGCCCTGTTCTTCCCCAATCTCGAAGTACAGGAAGGCATTACGGCAGCTCTGGCAAGTCCCGAAGAAATCTTCAAATATGCGAAGAGCATCGGCATTGGCGGCATTGCGATGGCCGGCATCATCGGCATCGTGAAGAGCCGCAAGATTATTGCCGGAGCCGTTTCGCTGGCAGGAAAAGAACTTGGCGGCAAGAAGGGCGAGGCCCAAAGCGAGGAAAGGACTCAGAGAGACCTTCCGATGAAGTTCGTCAGCTTTGGCGTAATCCTTGCTCTTGTCCTGACTTTCCTCTTCTTCCACCTCGATGTAATGCACGGAAACATCGTCTTCAGCATCGTTGCCATCCTGGTTGTCAGCATCATCACTTTCCTCTTTACGACTGTGGCAGCAAACGCCATCGCCATCGTCGGCACCAATCCCGTGAGCGGTATGACTTTGATGACGCTCATTCTGGCCTCTGTCGTAATGGTGGCCGTAGGTTTGAGCGGCACTTCAGGCATGGTAGCAGCCCTCATTATGGGCGGTGTGGTCTGCACAGCCTTGAGTATGGCAGGCGGTTTTGTCACTGACTTGAAGATTGGCTATTGGCTGGGCTCAACTCCTCGCAAGCAAGAGACCTGGAAGTTCCTCGGCACTTTGGTCAGCGCTGCAACTGTGGCAGGCGTCATCATGATTCTGAACAAGACTTACGGCTTTACCGACGGCACTCTCGCAGCTCCTCAAGCCAACGCCATGGCTGCAGTCATCGAGCCTCTGATGAGCGGAAACGGAGCACCTTGGTTGCTCTACGGCATCGGTGCTCTCATTGCTCTCTTGCTGAATGCTTTCGGCGTTTCGGCTCTCGCCTTTGCCCTCGGAATGTTCATTCCCTTGGAACTCAACTTGCCCTTGCTCGTTGGCGGCGCCATCAATTGGTTCGTGACAACCAGAAGCAAAGACGCAGCCCTGAACAATGCTCGAGGCGAGAAAGGCACTCTGCTTGCCAGCGGCTTCATTGCAGGCGGTGCTTTGATGGGTGTAGTCAGTGCTGCATTGAAGTGGCAGAACGTCAGCTTCGACTACGAAGCCTGGTGGCAGAACCCCTCGAGCCAGCTCATCAGTCTGGGTATGTACTGCATCCTAATCATATATATGGTGCGTTCTTCCATGCGCGCGAGAGCATAAAAAGGAAAAAAAAGTTGCCAATTGCTTTGTAATTCAAAAGAAAGTTGTACCTTTGCGCCGCCATTACGAGTTAGTGGCACATTTCAAACCTATAAAAAAGTTTAATTAAAATTATGGCAACAAAAATCAGATTGCAGCGTCACGGCCGTAAAGGCTATGCTTTCTACAGCATCGTGATTGCTGATGTAAGAGCACCGCGAGACGGTAAGTTTACAGAGAAGATTGGTACTTACAATCCCAATACCAATCCTGCCACTGTAGATTTGAAATTCGATCGTGCCCTTTATTGGGTAGAGTGTGGCGCACAGCCTACTGACACGGTTCGTAACATCCTCTCGGGCGAAGGTGTTTATCTCATGAAGCACCTCCGTGGTGGTGTTAAGAAGGGCGCTTTTGACGAAGCAGCATGCCAGGCAAAATTCGACGCTTGGAAGGCTGACAAGCAGAAGGGCTTGAGTCAGGTAGTGGCTAAGAACGAGGCAGACAAGAAAGCTGCAGCAGCAGAAAGACTGAAAGCCGAGAAGAAGGCCAACGAAGAGATCGCTAAGAAAGTAGCAGACAAGAAGTCCGCTGAAGCTGTCGCTCAGGCAGAAGCAGAGGCTGAAACCAAGATCGAGGAAGCTGCCGAAGAGGCTGCTCCAGTTGAAGAAACTGCAGCAGAACCCCAGGCTGAGGTCGTAGCTGAAGAGGCTGCACCCGCTCCCGAGACTGAAACTGAAGCTGAAGCTTAAAATCAATCACAAACCATTATTTCAATTAGACTTTTTCCAACCAACCAAAAAAGAAGGGCGTTGCCGTGAGGCAGTGCCCTTCAATATTTTATAGACCCTTTCTCAAGTCTGGCTTTGGTCAATTGTAGGCGTTGAGCACATCAATGACTCGCTGAACTTCCTCCTTTGTCATAACAGGAGATATCGGCAGAGAAAGAATTTCGCGATGAATCTGCTCACTAATCTGATAGGTCCTGTCGTTCCATTCGCTATAAGCCTCTTGCTTGTGAGGTGGAACAGGATAATGCACCATTGTTTCTATGCCTTCCCTCGAGAGATATTCGCGCAAACGGTCGCGCTCAGGAGTACGAATGGGATAGATGTGCCAGACATTCTCCTTTGATTCGAAAGGCATTGTGGGCAAGGTTATCAAAGGATTTGTAATGCCCTCGCTATAAGCCTTCGCAATCTTTCGACGCTTCTCGTTATCCTCATCCAAGCGCCTCAGTTTCAAGCACAAAACGGCAGCCTGAATCTCATCCATTCGGCTGTTCAAACCCTTCATTTTGTTGAGGTACTTCTCCTGACTTCCGTAATTCGCCATTGCTCGAACATAGTCGGCCAAAGCCTCATCATCGGTCGTAATGCAACCTGCATCGCCAAGGGCTCCGAGGTTCTTTCCCGGATAGAAACTGAAGCCTGCCGCATCACCAAGATGACCGGCTCGAACACCCTCATAAACTGCGCCTTGAGCCTGAGCAACATCCTCTATGACCTTGAGATTGTGCCTCTTGGCAATCTCCATAATCGGCTTCATATCACAAACCCGTCCATAAAGATGAACAGGCATAATAGCTTTTGTTCGCTCTGTAATGAAGCCCTCGATATTATCGGGATTGATGAGGTAATCATCCAAGCGAGGCTCGCAAAGAACAGGCTGCAGACCAGCTCTGCTCACAGCCAAAATGCTGGCAATATAAGTGTTCGAAGGCACGATGACTTCGGCTTCATCAGTCCAGCCAAGCATCCGCTTGTAAGCCACAAGAATCATCGTCAAAGCATCCAAGCAATTGCCCGTCGGCACACAATACTTCGCTCCACAATACTCTGTGAAAGCCTCTATGAATCGTTTGTTCTCCTGCCCCAACAAATACCAACCGCCTTGAACCACTCTCGAAACCTCAGCCGTCAATTCCGGCTCGAAAGAATTGCTGATGCGTTGAAGGTCGAGATACTTGATAGTTGGGCGTTGTCCTTCCGTTGTCTGTTGTCTGTTATCCGTTGTCTTTTCCTCGGCTAAGTTCACCTCATAAGTATCATAGCAGACGGCCCTACCTCCGAAACCTTCTTTCTGATGGATGAGACCTTCGTTCAAATAGCGACCTCCATCCTCGTTGGAAGTGCCGAGATCGAGGTACTCAAACTGCTTGTATCGCTCGTTGATAAGGTGACGGAAGAGCAAATCGAGTGCTCCAAAGGCTCTGCCTTCCTCTCCACTCGCAATATATTGGACATGAGCCACTCTTTTGCATTCGAAGACAACCACTCCGGCAACAATGCGTTTCTCATGCCGAACAATGTAGAGCCGGATGTTCTTCGGGAACTGACTCATAAGCAAAGTCATCTCCTTCAAAGAATGAGTGGGACGAGCATTGTGATACTTCTCCAAGACTCCCTCCAAGAGTTTCCAGTACTCTCGAAGTGTCTCGGTATCGCCTTCCGTCATACGGTCGATGTAGAAACCCTGATCGACGGCTTTTCTTGCTTGACGAATGCGCAAAGAACTCATCTTCATCGGGTTGCGCATCGAGACACAAGTGCTCACCAACCTTCGCGACAACTTTGCTCCTGCCCGGAAAAGCGCATAAAGGTCTTCGCCAGAAGGAACACTACTATATATATAAGGTATCGGCTTATAGACCAGGTGCTCGGCTTGCATATAGTCGCGATAGTACTGCATAATGGCCTGCATCATATCCATGACCTCCTTCTGCGTCACATCTGGAAGCACCACAAGACCGCCATAAGTTAAGCCTTGATGCGAATGTACCGTCTTACTGTCCTTGTCCCAATTCGCAGGAAAGACTGCTACGAGATCTTTCGTCGTAAGGCTCTTCTCCTTGAATTCTCCGTCTGGCGAAATACCGGCATAGATGAGGAGAGAGCAGTCGAAGAAGCGGTCGGAATGATAGTCCATGAAGTTGCGCTTCAAGAGGAAAGTGCCGTTCTTCGACATCTCCACAAACGCATCCCAAGTCTCTTTCCTGTTTATGGAATAAGGTATAATCGTCATGCCTTCAGCAGTCTTTTGAATTCGTCGTAATCATGGATGTAGTCCTCGCTTCTGTACTCTTCCGAAGCCAAACTGATGCAAGCCGCTTCCTTCGTGAAGTTCATCAGTCGGCACCAAACCAAAGGCGGAATATACACTCCTTGGCTGGAATCGTCCATATGAAGAACCATCTTGTTCTCTCCATCGTCAAGTTCGATGTCGAAACTTCCACCAATAGGGAAAAGCACCATCTCGCAAGTCTTGTGAGCATGATCGCCCCGCATATTGCCGTCCTTGATATTATAAGTCCAAAAGACGCGCTTTATGGGGAAAGGAATATGCTGCTCCGACTCTCCAAAAGCCAAGTTTCCGCGTTTGTCGGACACCTTTGGAAGTTGCACCAAGAAGCATCCTTTAGGAAGTTGAGGAGTTATGTTACAACTCATTTCTTATGATTTTCTGCACAAAATTACAAAAAAAACTTGAAATGTTTGCTCAGTTCACAAAAAAACTCTACCTTTGCATCCGCAACAAGAGAAAGAAGGCGGTTTTAGCACCACTTCAGGCTCTTATACTGGAAGGAAGTTTGGGTGAGTGGCTGAAACCACCAGTTTGCTAAACTGACGTGCGGGTAACCGTACCGGGGGTTCGAATCCCCCAGCTTCCGCAAAAGTTTTTAATGAAATGAATGGCGCTTTCGTCTAGCGGCTAGGACACATGCCTCTCACGCATGGAACACGGGTTCGATTCCCGTAGGCGCTACAAAAAAGAAAAAGGACTCCACAATTGTGAGGTCCTTTTTCTTTTATTATTCAAGTATGCTCTTACTTTACCAAGATTTTCTTCACAGTTCCATCGTTCATGCGAACAATATTGATGCCCTTCTCCGGTGTCAAAAGTTTACGTCCATCAAGAGAATAGCGAGCAACAGGCATATCGTCCTTTGACGATACGTCGCCGATGCCTGTCGCATCTTCTGCAATGGTTGTCTGTGCGGCACTGAGGATTGTGCCGTTCGTGCGGTCGATGAGCATAGCGATGGCTTTCAGCCTCGTCTTGTCCTGAATCAGAGACAGCGATGTGCTGGGAATGGTGCCTGTATAGGTGTATTCTTGTTCTTCGGTCGCATCGATTGTCGCATTGACGGAGTTGGTCACACCAGTCCTAACACTCCACCCCGCCACGGCCACATGGTTGTACTCGACACCTGTGACGGAAGAACCTTGCCCGCACCACCAAGCCATGTCCGTACCAGCCTGGGAGGTGCTCATGCCACTATAGTAGTTCGTCTGGGCCCACTTAGAGGTTGTTCCCGTCAGTCCGTCTTCCGTCAGGACGAAAGCTATTCCAAACTTGGTGTTCTCGTCGCTGTAGCCGAATTTGGTCTTCGTGTTGAAGATAACGGCTTTCTGTTCGGCTGTTTTCCACTCTGCAGACAGCTCGATGGAGGCTGGCACCGTCTCCTTGAAGACGACTGACAGAACATTCTTCAGGGAGGAGAACGACGGATCGGCTATCCAATGGCGGTTTGTGATGGAAGAGGGGTAACCGTCTACGTAGTCGTTAACGACTGTATTGTAAGCGCTGATTTGCATGGGATCACCATTGCCATTGTGCACAGCAATCTGTACTACCTGGTCGCCATACATTTCATGTATCTTCTCCATTCCCGTCATACCTCTAGGACACCAGCCACACCATGTTCCCGTAAATTCCTCTATGACGGGTTTCAAGGTGAATCTCTGTGTTAGGGAGATGACTTCGCCCTCAGCGCTGTTGTCCTGAGCCGTGTTCTCCTCTCCGTTGACCTTCGTTATGGTAAATGTCTTCTTGTGCCTTCTGGCTTCCTCGTCGGCAGGGAAGGGCACATTGATGACGCTAGAGCTGTTGAAGGCCAGATTCCCTACAGCAAGCGTTTTCTCGCTGGTGGCGTCACCGCCTTCGGTGGCTATCGTGTAGGAAATGGAGGTGATGGCCTGCTTGCCCAAGTTGGTGAGGGTAATGGGAACTGTGGATTCTTCGCCCTGGACAACGTAGCTCGGTCCAAAATCCTCGGCTGTTGCACAATAATTGTTGAAGGTGGCTCCCTCTACAAGAATCTGGAAAGCGAGTTTGCCGAAGCCGTTGCCATAGAGGTCTGTCCAGCCCATGTTCGAGGCGGGATTGCCAACCCAGAAGGAATTGGGCGCATCTGTGCCACCACACCTGATAAAATAGCCTGTAGAACTGTTCACATAGTATCCAATGTAGAACCCCTCGCTGCCTATCTCGTAGGGAGCCGTCAGGCTGAAGTCGTTGGCATCGGCAGTTATCGTGCCCAAGTCGCCCTGAACATAGTCGGCCTCGTCCACTTTATTGGGGACCTCACTGGAAATCCATATCTTCATGTCGCTGAGATTCGATACGACACTTCCCTTAATATACACTCGGACAGCCTTGATGGTCGCTCCCTTCAGGCTTTCGTGGTTAGCAGGAATGTAAATGCCTGCCATCAGAGCCATTGCAGACCCTGTGCCGATGAGACTTTCGCGTGTACTGAAGTCACTTTCGTTGAAGTAACCCCACCATGTCTGGCCTTCGCCAGCTTCGATAATTCGCGCTTGCGCACTTGCCGCCAATACGAGGGCAGCTGTCAATGTAAGTAGATGTTTTACCATAATGTTATTGTTGTTTAGCTTATATGAAAATGTCATTTTACTCTCACTTTACGGATGCGCTCCTCTTCTGCCACGATATACATGCCTGCTGGCAGAGGGCTTTGAACACGTCTGCCATAAAGGTCATAGACGGCTCTTGCTCCACCATTTCTTTGGGATAGCGGCTTGATGCCATCCACGTCGCCATTGACAAACATAATGTTCACTTGGCGCGACTCGATTCCGACCGTAACCCTCAGCGTTGCCTTGAGATAGCCCTCGCTCTGGATGCCGATTGCGTCAAACTGCACCTGCTCGCTGAAACCCATCGTAAAACGCTTGGTGAGCGAAGTCTCCAATGTCTGGCAATTGCCTCCCATACACCATTGCAGAGTTGTTGCGTTCAAGCTGTTGAAGGTTATTTCCAAGGTCGCAGTCACAGAGGCAGAGGTTCCCCTCAGCAGTGTCATTGCCAGACTGCTGCTTTCACACGACATGTCTCCGAACAGGTCTTCTTCGGCCATAATGACGACAGTCTCCCCATCTGTCAGGTCTTCCCCTTGGAACTGGAACACAAAACCCTGTGCCTGAGAGGAAAGGGCTGCTATTAGCCCAATGCATAATAGTATATTGAACTTCTTCATAGCTTATTTATTTCACTTTTATTTTTGCTGCTTGTTGCACACCTTGACTATTATAGACAAAGACAACGATGCTTAGTTCTTCTCTGTTCCAAACTGATTCCAAGGACTGAGTCATCGTTCTTTCTACTGTTTCTCCTTCCTTGATGCTGAAGTCTTCGCCCCAAGTTCCATTGATGGCGGTTCGGAAGACATGATTGTGGATGTATTCCTGATTGGCTGAACCGTCTGGCATCAGTTGAAGCGTCTTGATACCATCTTCCAAAAGCCAAACCTGAAGCTTACCTTGAGCGGTTCCATCAGTACCATAAGCCTTTATTTGGATGGCGATAGTATTGTCTTCAATGGTAGCCGTTCCATCCAAACTTAAAGGTGCTGGCTTTGCAAGTTCTTCCTTTACTGCCGCTGCCCACTCAGGATAATTGACAGGAGTACGCCTATTGACCAATCCTATAGGCTGATATTCAAGATTCCAATGGTTATAGTATTCGTCACCAGTATCCGTTTTTAGTCCGATGATCCTCGCATTGCCAGCAAAAGCAAGAGGGCCACCATGAATACCAACTGCCACCAAAGCCTCGCCATAAGTTTCCTGTAACTGCTCAATAACTTCTGTTGCCTTAGGACAGTTCGTGCACCTCTGACCTGTGAAGTCCTCGAGCAGAACAACTCGCTGAGCCGGTTCCGGCTTTTCGTATATCAGACGCTCAGATTCCGCGATATTGTCGCAACCTGCCAACATCAGGCAGATGCCACACATTATTAAATATGTATATCGTCTAAACATTTTGTTCTACATCAGAAGTTATAATTATACGAGAGCGTCAAACCTCTTGAGGCTGGCACATATCGACAAACGCCGCCTGAACAGTTGTAGCCTGCTCGAGTTCGTCCATAGCCTGCTTGGATGCGATGCTGACCAACATTATAGGTCACAAGTCCCTGATAGTAGTGCAAGTTCGTTTCGCCGCAGTTCCACATATCGCTGACAGTAAACATCCAATGCGGAGCCAGCGAAAGTTCCAAAAGTCCATATGCCCAGTCACCCTGATCTTGCTTGGTCGTCAGGTATTGTAGTTCGCCTCGAAGCGTCACTTTTGGCGAGAACTGATACTTGCCGTCAGCAATATATATATTAGTATGTACTATGCCTCCGTGCCCTTCAACTACCAGTTGATTGTACTGCTGATTCACATACATTAGGCTGAGTTTGAAAGCCTTAGAGAGTTTACGAGTCAAGGTAAGATCGAAACTCCTGTAATAGGTCTGGTCGCCCAATTTGAAGAATTTCGAGGTGTAGCCGTTCGTTTTTGCCACAAGGTCATCTCCTTCATAGAACTGTCTGTCGATGGCTCGAACATAAGAAAGATTGGCTTTCACATTCATGCCATAACGGCCTCCAAGCAGCGTCTTCTTTTTAAAGTTGTAACCCAACTCTGCCTGATAAGCCCATTCGCCGTCTGCAAGCTGAGTGGCGTATGGATAAAGGGCTGCAAGAGCATAGGTCTGGTCTTGCGTAAAGGCAGGCAGATGGTTGATTGCAGAGGAAATTCCGATGGCTTTCGAGACATCGGTTGTACTCTTGAACGACATATTCTCGGAACGCTTGGCCTGCAGAAGAACACTCATTCCCTTCCCAGAATACGAACCCGAAATCATAGCCGCAAAACCTTTCCTGTAGATGTAATCGTTAGCATAAGAGGGGTCGTTGCTTTTCTGAGCATACTCGCCAAGCACACTCCAAGGACCTCGACTGAAGTTCAGCCTCACATCCCAAGCATTGACGAACTTCGGAATGCGCAAACGATAAACGGGAGACATATAAATCTTTTCGTCGCTTTTCTCGTATTTATTCACCCACGAGCCGCCCAACATAACGTTTGTACCGCTCTTTTGCAACGACGGAATAAACTCTTCGATACCCACTTCGGCATCGGCTCCACTGATAAGCGATTCGTTCCAATTCCAATAGCGGCGCTGAACACCAGAAAGAGCTTTCAAAGTAACACCTTTCGTCGGCTTCACCACAATGCGACCTCCAAACAGAGAATTGTCGATACCTAGAGAGCGCTCCTCATAAGTGCGAAGAATGAAACCCGAACCAAATTGCTCGTAAAACGAGCCTGCCGTCAGTTCCACCTTTCCTAACTTGCCTTTCAGCCAAAGATTGGGCACGCCCCAACCCTTGAAATCTTTCTCAAAGCCAGGCAACGGATACTCGAGGAACTCGAAACGAGTGCCAGCATCGATGTACTTGCTCTGCAACATCAGGTCGAAATAAGTGTTGTTGAGGAAGTCGCCAGTCTTCTCGGCACCAGTCCCACTATCATGCTGAGGAACAAGCATATCGCTCTGTATGCTACCAGAAATCGTGACACCCTTCCTTTCCCAAGCCAAAGTGGAAAGGCTGCAACAACAAGCAAAAAGATATACCAGAAACCTCATTACAAAGCCTTCTTTTCGCTCCTCAATCTTCAACTGTCACTTTTTAATCAAAGCACGAACCTTCTCTATCAGTTCCGCCTCAGCACCATCGGTATAACCATTGTGCTTGTACACAATTTCGCCCATTCCATTGACAATTATCGTATATGGAATCATTTGACAACCAAGGGCACGCTTGAAGTCACCATTCGGATCGAGCAAGACCTCGTACTCCCACCCATGATTGTTTACAAGCGGTTTCACCTTGTTGATATTCTGAGCCTGATCGATGCTGATGGCAATAATTTTCACGCCTGTCTCTTCCTGCCATTCCTCATAGACCTCGCTGATGGCATCCAGCTCACGATTGCAGGGCTTGCACCAAGTAGCGAAGAAGTCAATAATGAACGGCTTGCCGTTGTTGGAAAGCGTATCTGTGCGCACCTCCGAGCCGTTCAGGGTTTTCAGGGTAACGGCAGGCAATTGTGCCTGAAGCGAACTAACGGAAAGGGCCAAAGCCACTATCGAAAGAAGTATTGATTTCTTCATCCTTTCACTCATCTTTTTCTAATTTCGCGTGCAAAGGTACAAATAAGCGAAGACAATACAAAATAATTAACTTATTTTTATTGTTGAGCGGGAGTACTTTCGACAAAGTCAAATTTACGAAATTCTTCCCAAACCACAAACACTATAACAGAAATAACAACTTGTTTTTAAGAGAAAGGAAAGCAACCCTAAAAAGTTAACGTGTTATGTTAGCGAACTTAACATGTTACGTTGGCAAAGTTAACGTGTTACGTTGGCCATCATAACACGCTACGATTGCAAAGACAGGAAATTCAGGAAACGCTAGGCAGTCTCTTCTGCTGGCTTCGACGCTTCGACAAGTCTTTTGTGATAGCCTATAACCAACTTGATTTCATTATAGGAAATCTCATCAGGACAGTATTCTTTTAGAGGCGTCAACCTGTATGTATCAGTCGCTTTAATAGCCTCCTCAACTTTCTGAATTACTGAAGGTTCCACAAGGTCATGGATATTGACTCTCCCCAAAGTAATCAGCATAGCAAGATGACCGATAATACTTCCCACCGTTAACTCTCTTTGAGCTGCTATCTGTTCAGGCGTAAAACCTTTTTGAAACAATTTTAAGGTTGCTCTTTGCGTTTTACTTGTTTTGTTGGTTTTTCTCCTTCTCATAATCTACAAATTGCTCGTTTTTTCATGTTCTCGGTTGCAAAGATACGTTTTTTATTTATTCCCTCCAAATCTCTCACACAAAATGTGTGAGTGAAAAGTGTAATTTCTGATAATCTATTGAGGAAACAGAAGAGTCCAGATACAAAAAAAGTCCAAGATTGCTCTTGAACTTCTTGTGGACCAGGTAGGGCTTGAACCTACGACCTCCAGATTATGAGTCTGTTGCTCTAACCGACTGAGCTACAAGTCCGACGATTTGGCTTATCGCTTAATCGGCTGCAAAATTAGACATTTCTGGCGAATTATGCAAATGAAAGCACGAAAAATTTGGTATCGCAAAGAGTTTTGACTATTTTTGCACATTGTTATGAATAAAGGTTTTGCCGCTACTATAGGCTTCTTCGACGGTGTTCATCGAGGCCATCGTTATTTGCTGAAACAGTTGGAAGAACTGGCTGCAGCAAACGATTTGTCGCCTATTGCCGTCACTTTCGATTGTCATCCGAGAACTGTGGTGCAGAAAGATTTTGTACCTTCGCTCTTGACAACCCAAGAAGAGAAGCTGGCTCTCCTCTCCGAAGTATTTAAAGGTGAGGTTGTTGTGTTGCCATTCACGCAAGAATTGAGTGCCTTGAGTGCAAAGGATTTTATGGAATCTGTACTTCGAGACAAGTTGAATGCAAAGCTTTTGCTGATGGGCTATAACCATCACTTTGGTCACGGAGGCGGCACTCATGAGGAATATGAGGCTTGGGGGCATGAGACAGACATTAAGGTTTGTCTGGCTGAAGCGCTTTCTGGCGAGAAAGTGAGCAGTAGCAGAATAAGGAGCCTGATTGGTTTGGGCGAGATGGAGAAGGCAAACGAAATGCTTGGCTACCCGTATTTCCTGACGGGCAAAGTTTCCGAAGGCAGACAAATTGGACGACAAATAGGATTCCCAACCGCAAACCTTTTGACTGCGGAACATAAACTCCTGCCCGTTTGTGGTGTGTATGCCGTCTGGGTAAGAATGCCTGATGGTACAAAGAAGGGGGGAATGCTCTGTATCGGCCATCGTCCAACAGTTGAGGAAAACGGAAAAATAAGTGTGGAAGTGCACATCTTCGACTTCAGCGGAAACTTATATGGTGAGTCAATTTCTATCGATTTCATCGGGAAATTACGCGACGAAAGACACTTCGATTCGCTCCAATCCTTGCAACAACAACTCACCCTCGATGCCGTTTCAGTCAAAGAAATGATTCGTCGCTCAAAATGACCAACGAGGCTTTCATAGCACAAAACAAAGATGCCGATGTTCATTCGCTGGCACTAAGCAAGGTTCCTGCTGGCATCGACCTTCACTTCTGCTTGCAACAAATAGCAGGTCTGCAAGTAGCCAAGCGGAAGCTTCCTTCGTGGTCTAAAATCGAGGGCATTCTCTTCCCTCCAAAACTCTCTCTAGAACAATGCAGTAGCGAGCAGACGGCACTTCACAAGCAACAATTGGTGGAACGTCTTCTCCCTACAAACAGGCAAAGAATGGTGGATTTGACTGGCGGTTTCGGCATTGATTTCACCTTTTTGGCAAAGCAATTTGAGGAGGCAGAATATGTAGAATCCAACGAAAACCTTTGCGAGATTGCCCGTCACAATTTCCCTCTTCTTGGCCTCCAAAAGGCTCAGGTTCATTGCTCGACTTGCGAGGATTTTATCGATGAAATGGGGCATTTTGACCTCATTTATCTCGATCCAAGCCGAAGAGATGCCGTTGGGAGGAAGATGGTTGCGCTGAGCGATTGCTCGCCAAATATAGAAGAACTTCACGACAAACTCCTCAGTCACGCAGAAATCGTCCTCGTCAAACTCTCGCCAATGCTCGACATTCAGGACACACTTCGTCGATTGCCCAATGTGAGCGAAGTGCATGTTATAAGTTTGGGTGGCGAGTGCAAAGAAATTCTATTAGTACTTTCCAAAAAGCCGCAAAGTGATAAGTTGTACTATTGCGCAAACATCACAACAAAGACTCAGGGTTTTTGCACGAAAGCACAAAACATTGAACCAATTATAGGTACCCTTCCTGAACATTATCTTTACGAACCCAATGCCTCTATCTTGAAAGCTGGCGTACAGAATGCGCTTTGCCAAACTTATGAGGTTAAGAAGCTTCATCCATTCAGCCATCTATTCATTTCTTCCCATTTCATCGAAGATTTTCCTGGTCGCAGCTTCATGATAGAGGACTATTGCAGTTTTGCAAAGAAGGACTTGAAGAGGTTATTGGAAGGCATCAGTCAATGCAATCTGACTGTCCGCAACTTCCCTTCAACTGTTGCAGAACTACGAAAGCAACTCAAACTTCGCGAAGGCGGTGACATCTACCTCTTCGCTACAACTCTCAACGATGGCTCGCATGCCCTACTTCGTTGCAAACAACTCTAACCCATAATACCACACTCAACACACTATAAGACAATATGTTAGTTAAGACATTCAGTGCTAGCGTTCAAGGGCTTCAAGCTTCGGAAGTCACGATTGAAGTAAACTCTACCATAGGTGCTCGATTTGTCCTTGTAGGCTTGCCCGATAGTGCCGTCAAAGAGAGTTACGAGCGTATCTTGGCTGCCATCGAGAATAGCGGCTACACCTTTCCAGGCCATTCAATCACGATAAACATGGCTCCTGCCGATGTTCGCAAGGAAGGTTCGGGTTTCGACCTTCCAATGGCCATAGGCATTCTGGCTACGGCAGGGCAAGTTGATACTCGATTGCTGAACCGCTATATGATGGTTGGCGAGCTAAGTCTGGACGGCTCTCTGCAGCCTATCAAAGGCGCTCTCCCTATCTCTATCAAGGCTCGCGAACTTGGATTTGAGGGACTTTTCGTGCCAGAAGCGAATGTTCGAGAGGCTGCAGTCGTGAACAACCTCAAGGTCTATGGTGTGAAACATATCAATCAGGTTATCGGACACCTGAACGGCATCGAGCCAGCAGAACCTACCATCATTGATACTCGCGCAGAGTTCTATGCAAAGCAAAGCGAATTTGAGTTTGATTTCGCAGATGTTAAGGGACAAGAACAAGTGAAGCGAGCCTTAGAGATTGCAGCATCAGGAAGCCACAATCTAATTATGGTCGGCCCTCCTGGCAGTGGTAAGAGTATGTTAGCCAAGCGGTTACCAAGTATTTTACCGCCTCTATCTCTTCGCGAAAGCCTGGAGACAACACAGATTCACTCTGTGGCTGGGAAGTTGAAAAGCGATTGTTCTCTCATTGCTCAACGGCCTTTCCGTTCCCCTCACCACACCATCTCTCAAGTGGCACTCGTTGGTGGCGGCACAAATCCACAGCCTGGGGAAATCAGTTTGGCCCATAATGGAGTCCTCTTTTGCGATGAATTGCCTGAATTTCAGCGTTCTGTGCTTGAGGTTTTAAGGCAGCCTTTGGAGGATCGCGTCATAAATATTTCTCGCGCGAAGTACACCATTACCTATCCTTGCTCGTTCATGTTTATCGCTTCCATGAACCCTTGTCCATGCGGATATTACAATCATCCGGACAAGCATTGCTGCTGTACTCCAGGGCAAATCATGAAATACCTTAATAAGATATCAGGTCCTTTGCTGGACAGGATTGACATTCATTGCGAAATTCAGCCTGTACCCTTCGCGCAACTCAGTCAGATGAAGCCAGGAGAGCCGAGTTCCGTCATTAGAGAAAGAGTGATTAAGGCTCGAAAGATACAGGAAGAGCGCTTCAAAGAATATCCAGGCATTCATTGTAACGCGCAGATGACGGAGAAGATGCTCCATAAGTTTGCGGAGCCAGATGCTCAGTCTCTCGATATGCTTCGAATGGCTATGGAACGCCTTAAACTCAGTGCTCGAGCCTACACTCGCATCCTAAAAGTCGCAAGAACCATTGCAGATTTGGATGGAAGCGAAAACATTCAAAGTCAGCATATTGCCGAAGCTATCGGCTATCGCAGCCTTGATAGAGGCGATTGGGCTGAACGAGGGATATAATATCAAACAAAGAAGTTATATGCAGATAATGAATAGACCCAACCCCAACGAGATTTTTCCAAATCCCAATCTGCCACGTCTATGTTTTATTAAGAATGTGGTAAAGAACCCCAATATTATTATAGGTGACTACACCTATTATGATGATGTAGATGGTGCAGAACAATTTGAGAAGCACGTCACCCACTTCTATGACTTCATTGGTGATAAACTAATAATTGGTAAGTTCTGTGCTATTGCCAAGGGAATAGAGTTCGTGATGAATGGCGCCAATCACAGAATGAACTGCGTTACTACTTATCCATTTTACATTATGGGGGGAGATTGGGGAACTGCCATAGCACCTGTGAAAGAAGAGTTGCCAATAAAAGGTGATACTGTTGTTGGCAATGATGTATGGATAGGTCAGAATGTTACCGTAATGCCTGGTGTGCATATTGGTGATGGAGCAATTATCGGAACAAACTCTGTTGTAGCCAAGGACATTCCACCATATTCTATTGCAGTAGGCAATCCATGTAGAGTTATTAAAAAACGATTTGATGATGAACTTATCGGTTATTTGTTAGAACTGAAATGGTGGGATAAAAGTATCGAGGAAATAGAGGCTCTAATGCCTATTCTCTCTTGTGGCGATTTGGAAAAGGTCAAAAAAGAAATAAGGGCAAAGTTATGATTATACTTATAACAGGAGCATCACACACAGGGAAAACTCTTTTAGCACAACGAATGCTTGAAAGATACAAATACCCCTATCTCTCCATTGACCATTTGAAAATGGGTTTAATTCGCAGCGGTAATACCAAACTTACACCAAAGGATGATGAAGCCCTTACTGAATATCTTTGGCCGATTGTTAGGGAGATGATAAAGACTGCGATTGAGAATAGGCAGAACCTTATAGTGGAAGGCTGCTACATTCCTTTTGAATGGCGGCAAGATTTTGGTGAACAGTATTTGGTGTCAATCAAATTTGTGTGCCTTGCTATGACGGAGGCGTTTATTGATAACCATTTCGATACCATAAAGAATCATAGTTCCGATATAGAAACAAGATTAAATGATATGGACTATACACCAGATTCTTTGAAAGAAGACAATCTTTACTATATCAATGGATTCATCCAAAGCGGAGAGTTAGTAACGTTGATAGAAACAGATTATGAGGAAACTATAAAATCCATATTAGAAAAGAAGATAATTTGAATCAACTATAATAAGCTAAAATGAAAGAAGATGGTTATTTATGGTGTATAATCCCATGTAATTCTACAACAATTTAATGTAAACCATATCGTAAACCACTCAGCAATGAACAACACTAACTTTTTAAAACAAAATAAGTTAATAAGACTACTCTTTATTTGTCACGGCAATATCTGCAGAAGTCCGATGGCGGAGTTTGTGATGAAAGACCTCGTTCAAAAGGCTGGTCTTGCTGAGGACTTCTACATCGAGTCCGCAGCAACTTCTACGGAAGAACTGGGCAACGAGGTCTATCCACCTGCCCGTAGGAAGTTGGCCGAGCACGGAATCTCTTGCAAAGGAAAGGTTGCGAGGCAGATGAATCGCAGAGATTATGAGCGATTCGACCTGCTGATTGGAATGGATTCTTGGAACATCCGAAACATGATGGCCATTTGTGGAGGTGATCCAGAAGAGAAGATTCATCAGTTGCTCGACTTTACAAACAGGCCCGGAGATGTGGCCGATCCCTGGTACACCCGCGATTTCGAGGCCACTTGGCGAGACGTCCTCGAAGGATGTCAATGCCTCTTGAAGCAGTTAACGATTTAGATAATTGACTTATGAAATACATTAAACTGGTCTTTTCTTTATGCATTTTGAGCGCTTGCCTTAGTGCAAATGCACAGAATGGAGACTTTAAGATGCCTTTCGACCCTCGCTTTCACATGATTTTGGAAACTAAGGTCGGCTCTTATCACTATTCCAGAGGTGGTTTTGGCGTAAACTTCGTTTTGGAAAGGGAAATGAACAAGTATCTTGCTTGGGATGTTTTCAGCATAGATTTCTCTGCTCCTTGGAATTGCGACCTCGTTAATATAGGCATCAAGACGGGTCTTCGAGGCTTTTCTCCTCGCTTTTGGGAGAAGCAAATGCGTGCCTATACCAGTTTTGCTCTGGGTTACGACTGCGGCATTATCACGACCAAAATCGGTCCCATGACCGAGAGAGCCGGACACGGATTTGCCCTAAGTTGTGGTGCAGGCTTTCAGTTCAGAGAGAAGATTTTCGTAGGTTACGACTTCGAATACAGTACCGCTGAAATAGACAAAGGCAGATTCGGAGTCGCTCATTATGCTAAGATTGGCTACAAATTTTAGGTCTCATGAAAACAACCCCAGTTACGTTGCCAAAGTTAACGTGTTACGTTTGACATTTTAACGTGTTACGATTGGCATTTTAACGTGTTACGATTGGCATTTTAACGTGTTACGATTGCAAACGTAACGTGTGAAGTTGACGAACGACCTTACCCATAAAAACAAATATCTCATTTTATGTCCGACAGACAAGAAAAAGTCCTCAACTACCTTCGGGAACATAACATTCCGTTTTCCTGTTATGAACATCCAGAAGGAAAGACCATCGAAGAAGCAAAACGATGGTGGAAAGACGATGGCTCCGTGCATTGCAAGAACATTTTCATGCGCAATCACAAGGGCAATCAGCACTATCTCATCTGCTTCCATTGCGACCACGACCTCGATATTCACGACCTAGAAGCACGCTTGAAGGCTGCACTCTTGACACAAGGAAAGAACTCTCCAGGCAAACTTTCCTTTGCTTCACCCGAGCGAATGATGAAGTACTTGGGACTCGAACCCGGAAGTGTTTCCCCGTTTGGCCTCATCAATGATGAAGAGCATCATGTTCATCTCTTTCTCGATGCCGCTCTTCTAGATGATAATAACTACCGACAACCCGACAGGAAAACACTCTCTTTCCATCCAAACGATTGTAGAGGGACTGTGGTTATCAGCCTTGAAGACTTCAAACGATACCTCAAAGGACTTGGTAATACCTACGAATTCATCAGACTTTACTAACCTCGCTTTCGTTTAACAAGAAAAGAAGCCCCACCCGAATTAGCCGGATGGGACTTCTCTTTATGTAATCAATTGTTCTTTACTTCAGAATCTTCTTGCCTCCAACAATGTTGATGCCCTTCTGCATCTTGCTCAAACGCTGACCTGCAAGGTTGTAAATGGCAGTTTCGCTCTGGATAGAAGTCGGGGTACTGATTGCGGTTACAATGTCTGTGTTGACGTAGGTCACCTCAATAGTCTTGATGCGAGCCTGAGCTGTCGACAGGTTCGTCAAGATAACATCGGCTTCAACGCCTTCCCAAGTAGCGGTAGTACCACTAATGACAGCCTCTTTGCCGGACTGATCCTTCCATTCCTTAATATAGTCTTTGCCCGTAGCAGTCATGACAACCTTAGTGATAACATAAGGCACAGCAACTGACAATTTAATGTAGCTTGGCTCTGTAAGTGTTCTGTTACCTTCTTCTTCAGTACCTTCATACTTGCTGCCATAAATCTTGATGTGAGTATCCTCGGGCTTAGCATAGGCTTTGTTAGCATAGAGAGTGAGGACTTCGTTGCGAGTTGCAGTAAGTTCTGCGCCAACTTCAGAAGCACCCTGACCTACTATGTCTGTATCGTTGTACTTAAAGGTAGCGTCAACATAACCCTCAACTGTAACCTTGAGTGTAAAGCTCTTGCTGTCAGGTAAGTAAGTTTCTGTCTCTGCAACATTAGCGGTAATCGTTGTGGTACCCTTGCCAACAGGAGTGATGACGCCATTCTCGTCGATAGTAGCAACCTCTTCGTTTGAACTCTCATAAGTCACAACACCATCGGAATTGGTAGTGAACACAGCTGTAGGAGTCTCGTTGACATCAACAACTTCCTCTTCAACACTCCAAGAAGATTCAGGAGCAACCTGTGTAGTAAGCAACTCTATCTCGTCTGCTGTACGAGGAGCAATCTCCCAATAGCCACTTCCACTATTGGGAAGATACCATATGACAACGCCAGTCACATTGTATGTCTTGCCTTCAATAAATGTTGGCAATGCCACGAATGTATTGTAAGGAGTTATTGTGTTGTCATCATCATCAACGAACTTACCTTCTGAATAAGTCACACCTTCCAAGGTGATAAGACATCCCTGCATGTTAGTCTCGAGGTCAGCAATAGAAACATCTGTCATAGGAGTTGCACCCTCGCCCTTCGTTACAGTCACGCCTTCAGTGGAGGAGGTCAGACCCTTTACTTCAGGAGCTCCTTTATACGAGGTTAAAGTAACGAGAGCCTTACCTGTGAGTACATCGCCCACTTCAAAGTTATGTCCGCTTTGATAGAGAAGAATACCGTTTGCACCATCGGTAAAGTAAACATTGCTATTCTTAACTCCTGTAACAACCCAGTTGTTGAACTCGACAATCTCCTCGACGTTAGTACCTTCAGCTGGTGCAGCTGCACAAAGCTCGGCAATAGTGGACATAGGAGTAACGATGGTGTAAGTTGCAGAAGCCTCGGAACTCATGTTAGCTCCCATATAAAGGGCATAAGCACGAATGGTAGTAGTTTCTGTAACCTCAACTGTTGCTGTGTTAGCCTCCACCAATGTTGCAGTCGTAGAAGCTTGTGGATCTACACCATCTGTTGTATAAAGAATGTAGCAATCCTCATCAGCAGAGATGGTTACTGTCACAGATTCCGCATAGACTCCACCTGCAGGACTAAAGGTTGGTCTTGCAACGCCACCACCATTATCTTCCTTCTTGAAGAAGCCGAAAGACTGATCTTTAATGTTGTTGTTGATTGAGGTGTAGCAACGCCAATCTGGGCGATCGAGATACACACCAACGTAGCGGTTTGTTGCTGTATTGACCAGATAACCCTCTTCGCTAATGGTGAACACGTTGTTCGTGTTTGTTCCTACGCGAATGCCGTTGTTTGTGTCTGTACAATAGAGGTAGTTTGTTGTACCCTCAACGCCAAACTGATAAGAAGACTCATCTACCGTTAC
>JAFYNL010000060.1 GCA_017548075.1 Bacteroidaceae bacterium
ACTGCTAAGGTTCGCAACTTCACCAACTTCGGCATCTTCGTCGAGATTGAGGAAGGCGTTGACGGACTCATCCACATCAGCGACCTCAGCTGGACCAAGAAGATCAAGCACCCCAGCGAGTTTACTCAGATTGGTGCTGAAATCGAGGTTTGCGTGCTCGAGATCGACAAGACCAACCGTCGTCTCTCTCTCGGTCACAAGCAGCTCGAGGAGAATCCATGGGATGTATTCGAGACCGTCTTCACACAGGACAGCATCCACGAGGGTACAATCGTCGAGATGCTCGACAAGGGCGCAGTCATCCAGCTCGAGTATGGTGTTGAGGGCTTTGCTACTCCCAAACACCTCGTTAAGGAAGACGGCACTCAGGCTCAGAAGGGCGAGAAGCTGCAGTTCAAGGTGATTGAGTTCAACAAGGACAGCAAGCGCATCATCCTCTCTCACAGCCGCATCTTCGAAGATGTACAGCGTGCAGAAGCTCGTGAGGCTCGTGAGGCCAAGAAGGCTACTCGCAAGGCCGCTCAGAAGGAAGAACCTGTAGTTCAGAACCAGGCTGCCAGCACCACTCTTGGCGACCTCGACGCTCTGGCTGAACTGAAGGCTAAGATGAAGGCTGAGGAAAAGGCTGAAGCTAAGCCAAAGGCCAAGAAGGCTACAACCAAGAAGGCTGAAGCAAAGGCTGAAGAGCCCGTAGCAGAAGAGCCAAAGGCAGAGGCTGAGCCCGTTGCTGAAGCAGAAGCTCAGGCCGAAGAGCCCAAAGCAGAGGAATAATCAAATTCCAACAATGCAATGATAGAGCCCCGACCCCAATTAAGGGGTGGGGGCTTTTCTTTTCAAAAACAAACGTGGAACCATTTGAACTGAACATATTGGGTTGCGGCTCTGCAAAGCCCACCACTCGCCACCAGCCAACTGCGCAAATCCTGAATGTGCGGGGCAAATACTTCATGCTCGATTGTGGCGAAGGAGCGCAGACAAGAATGCAACTGATGGGGCTTTCTATGGCTAACATCGGCCACATCTTCATCAGTCACAATCATGGCGACCACGTTTTCGGACTGCCTGGATTGATAGGCACGATGGACCTTCTTGGCCGAACTGCCGAGCTGCACATTCACGGCCCTCAGCAAGTGGGAGAACTGCTCCAGTTCCTCATGAGCACATATTATTCGGAGATTCAGTACGAAGTCCTTTTCCATCCCGTTGATGTGCGCAAGCACGACCTGATTTACGAGGACAGAAGTATCACCGTTCACAGCATTCCGCTGGAGCATCGTATTCCTTCTGTCGGCTATCTTTTCAGGGAGAAACCGCGTTTGCCACACATTAAAAGGGAGCTGATTGATGCTTACCAAATCCCTGTAAGTCAGATAAATAACATCAAGGCTGGAGCTTCGTGGACCACAGAAGACGGAACCGTCATTCCTCACGAACGCCTGACCTATCCCGCAGCACCTTCCCGCTCTTATGCCTATTGCTCGGATACCGTCTATCTGCCCGAGCTGAAGGAGATTGTGAAAGGTGTCAACCTGCTTTATCACGAAGCAACTTACCTCCACGAGAGAGCTTTGAGGGCAGAGCAAACCCGTCACTCAACAGCCCTTCAAGCCGCCACTTTGGCAAGAGATGCTGAGGTGGGGCAGCTTTGTATCGGTCATTTCAGCGCCAGCATCAAGTCCGAAGCTGACCTCCTAAAAGAGGCTCAAAGCATCTTCCCCAACACCATTCTCGCTAACGAAGGCCTCGTCGTCAAAATATAACACTAAGGTCGTCGCCCAACAACCCTAGTTACGTTTGCCTTTTTAACGTGTTAAGTTTGCAAATTTAACGTGTGTCGTTTGACAACTTAACTGGTGTAGTTTTGTGAGATTAAAAGAAAAATTCTGTTTTTCTTTTTGTTTTGTCCCCACTTATTCGTAACTTTGCACTAAATTAACCGTATTATGGACATGAAACACATAGCTAAATCCATATTTGCTTGCGTTTTCTTGCAGGCTTTTATGCTCTTTGCGGGCACTAATTCTGCGTCTGCTCAGGCGCTTTATACCAATCCAGACACCATTCAGAAGTACCTGAAGGACAGAATTGCCGAGACAAAGGAGCAGTTGAGGGCTACTCGAACTCAATTGAAAGAGGAAGAGAAGACGCTTCGTACGCTCAATCGCGACCTCGAAAAGTCTCGTACTCAGGCACAGAGAGATAAGGTGAAACTGAAGGAGGCAAAGCGCAACGGAAAGTACTATCAGGTGAAACCTTACATCCCAGAAGAGCTTCAGGGCGACGTAGAGGCCAAGATTAAAGCGGCGAAAGAAGCAAAGGCAGCTAAGGAGCGGGAAATCAAGCAGAAAGAAGCTGACAAGAAAGCTGAGGCAAAGGCTGCAAAGGCTGCGAAGAAAGAGGCTGAACAGCAGGAGAAAGACCAGCTGAAGGCTTCGGCAAGAAGTCAGGCAAAGCGTGCTCGAGAGAAGAAGGCAGAGACGAAAGCTAATAAAAAAGAGCAAGAGGAGGCAGCTAAACAAGAGGAAAAAGCTTTGAAAGAAGGCGCAAAGGCTGTGGGAGATGCAGTAGATGGAAAAGTTCCTGCTCCTCAAGATGCCGACAAAGCTGATGGCAAAGTTGATGGCAAAGCCGAAGGCAAGGCTCCTGAAAAACCAAATGGCAAAGCCGAAAGCAAAGCTCCTGAAAAACCAGATGGCAATGCTAAGGATGGCGCGAAGAATGGTAAAAACGAGAATAGCTCTTCCGCTAAGGGCAAAACTTCCGAAGGAAAGGGCAAGGAAACTCCTTCTGCTAAAGGAAAAGGCAAACCCGAGAAGTCGGAAAGCGCTTTAGAAAAGGAAGCATACGAAAAGGCTGAGAAAGAAGCCGAAAAGAATGCTGAGAAAGAAGAAAAAGAGAAGGAGAAAGCTATAAAAGCAGCTGTAAAGGATGCTGAAAAGGCCGCCAAAGAGGCTGAACAACGCGCTAAGGAATCTGAAGCCAAAGCGAAGGCAAAAGTCAAAGAAACTGAGCAGGAAGCTGAAGAGGTAGAGGCAGAAGAGGTTGAAGTCGAGGAAGTTGAAGCCGAAGAAGAGGAAGCAAAGCCCAAGCGCAAGTACTCAGTCCGCACTCAGCGACAAAAAGCTGCAAAAAAGGATAAGGAAGAAGAAACTGAAGATAAGAACGAAGATAAATCTGAATAAACTATGCAGACTCTCATCATTCCAAACCTGAATCAGAAGGTTGCATCTGCATCCGGAATCCCTGCAATCCTGCAGGCTGCGGGTGTTCCCTACAATCATATTACGCACGTAAACTGGCCTGAAGGCTATCCCTACAAACCCAAAGTGGAGTTCGCTGCTGCTCATACTGGCGATGCTCTCTTGCTTCACTATCGTGTTGAGGAACAGAGCGTTAGAGCTGTGGCTAAGCAAGATCACGAACACATTTGGGAAGATTCCTGTGTGGAATTCTTCGTGATGCCTGTTGAAACAGATGGTCTGTATTACAATATTGAATGTAATTGCACAGGCAAGTTGATTGTGGCAGTAGGAGAGGGTCGCGATGGTCGCAAACCTGCTCCAGCAGAGGTGATGCGGAAGATTGACCGTTGGTCTTCGCTTGGCACAGAACCTTTCGACACTCGAGAGGAGCCTACCAAGTGGGAAGTCGCTCTTCGTTTGCCTCTCAAAACGTTCTTCCAACATAAAATCGGTAGCCTCGAAGGCCTTTCGGCAAAGGGAAACGTCTATAAGTGCGGAGATAATTTGCCAGTTCCTCACTTCATCAGTTGGAACCCAATACATACAGCAACTCCCGACTTCCATCGTCCTGAGTTCTTCGGCCAAATCTTATTCGTATGAGTCTAAGGGAACGTGTGCTTGCCACAATGAAGTCGCGAGATATAGAGGGCAACTTCGAACTCTATGTCACTCGCACCCCAGGCTATCTGTGGGCGCTCTTCTTCCGTTGGCTGCATGTTCATCCTATTGTCGTCACTTTGCTGAGCATCGTTATCGGAGTGTCTTCTGCATACTTCTTTGCTTTCGACGACCTCCGTTACAACCTCATCGGCATGCTGCTTCTCATTTGGGCAAACTGGTACGATTGTGCCGACGGACAACTGGCTCGCATGACCGGAAAGACGACACTTGTGGGACGAGTGCTCGATGGCTTTGGCGGCGAGCTTTGGTTCATCTGCATCTACATCGGAATTGCCATTCGTCTCTATCCCACTTGGGGCATATGGATTTTCCTCATCATCCTTTGGGCAGGCTTCTATTGCCATTCGCGTCAATGCGGAATTGCCGATTATTATCGCAACATCCACCTTTGGGTGACGCTTGGGGAGAAGGGTAGTGAGCTGGATACAAGCATCGAGCAACAAAGGCGATTCGAGAGTCTCTCTTGGAACAAAAAGGAGTGGTTTGAGAAGTTCTACCTCTTCTTTTATGTAAGGTATATGCGCACACAGGAGCGTCAAACACCTGAATTCCAGTTGCTTCGTCCTTTGATAGAGAAGCTTCCGATGGATGATCCCATTCGACAGGAGTTCCGAGAGAAGAGTCGGCCTTTGATGCCGCTTTGCAACATCTTGACCTTCGACACTCGAGTCGGAGTGCTCTTCCTCTCAATGCTTATCGGACTTCCTTGGATTTACTTTATCTTCGAGATGACTGTGCTCGAGGCCTTGCGACTCTATACGCTTCATCGTCACGAAGCCTTCTGCCATAAGTTACACCAAAAGCTGTGTGCAATATGAAACAGAGTCACAACATAGCCCTGATTCTTGCAGGTGGAACTGGCGAAAGAATGCATGCAGTCGTCCCCAAGCAGTTTATGGAGATTGACGGCGAAACGGTCTTGTTGCACACTTTGAAAGCTTTCCAGCAACATCCGCTCATCCACGAAATCTACGTCGTTTGCACACCAGAATGGGAAGGCTTTGTTCGAGGTGAAGCAGAGCTTGGCGGAATCGATAAACTCAGCGGCATTGTGCAGGCAGGAGAGAGCTGTTACGAGTCAGCTTGTAATGGAATCAATCATCTTTCCGAGGTGGTCAAAGAGTCTAATACGATTGTGCTTGTGCACGATGCAGTACGGCCTCTCGTCACTCAGGACATCATCAGTCGCAACATTGCAGTTTGTCTGACTCACGGCAACGCAATTACTTCTCTTCCCAGCCACGAAGCCTATCTCAAGACTTCCGATGGAAACACTTCCGATGGTTTTGTGCCTCGTGAAGGTCTGATGCGTGCTCAAACGCCTCACACATTTCCTCTTGCAACACTTCGTCAGATGTTGAAACAGGCTGAGGAACAAGGCATTAAGGAGTCGCAGTCCATCTTCACACTTGCAGGCGAACTCGGTATTTCACCTCTTCATATTGCTCTTGGCGACTTGCGCAACTTCAAGATAACGGAGCAATCCGACATCCTTTTCTATCGAGCTTTAAAGACGCTTGAAGAATGATTTACTACTTCTCAGGAACAGGAAACAGCCTCTATGTCGCTCGGCATTTGGCTGATTTGTTAGGCGAAAAGCTTAGTCCGATGACTTTGCCTTATTCTACTGACGACGAGGTTGTTGGTCTCGTCTTTCCCGTTTATGGATGGGGCATTCCGAATGTTGTAGATGCTTTCGTTCGCAAGCATTTGGGCTCGTGCTCCTACCTTTATGCTGTGATGACTTGTGGCGATGATATGGGCTATACGGATAAGGTTCTGGAGAAAGCTATGGGCAGGAAGCTCGATGCGGCTTTCTCAGTTCTGATGCCTGATGTCTATGTCTGTTTACCAGGCTTCGATGTCGATAGCAAAGAAGAGTGTAAAGAGAAGTTCGAGCAGGAAGAAATCTCTGTAAAGGAGATTGCGGAATGCGTAAAAGAAAGGAAGAAAGTTCGTCAGTTGAAACGAGGTCCTTTCCCTTGGACGAAGACTTATATACTGCGACCTTTGTTCAATCGTTTCTTGCTGACTGACAAATACTTCCATGTGGACGCTTCAAGGTGTATTTCATGTGGAAGATGCCAGAAGAATTGTCCTGTTGGTAACATCCTGATAGTGGATAATGTTCCTCAGTGGCAGTCGCATTGTGCGGGTTGTTTGGCTTGCTATCATGCTTGCCCATATCACGCCATCAACTTCGGCAACCAAACTCAAAAGAAAGGACAGTATAACCTTTTACAAGTGAAAAATGAAGTAATGTAATAATAAAATCATGAAGAATAATAAACTCCTGAAAACTCTATTACCATTAGTCGTTCTTGCTATTCTGCTTTTTGCACAGAAGTTCCTTAACTCTTCCGACAAAGCAGAGGAGAATGTGCCTGCTTTGACTTCAAGTCCTTTGCCAGAGTCAGTTCAAGATCTCAGCCTGCCTGTTGCTCCCCCTTCCAAATCTGACATTTTAATAGAGCACGAAGGCTTCGCATTGCTATACGACACAAAGACTTTGTGTCCTCGCTGGGTAGCTTGGGAACTGACGGCTGAGGAAACTCGTGGTAAAGTATCGCGACAGAATATCGATTTCAAGGAAGATGAGTCTGTGCCAAAGCAGTATCAAGTCGCTTCGTGGGACTATAATGGCGGTGGTTACGGAAGAGGCCACATGTGTCCTGCAGGCGATATGAAATGGAGTCAGGAAGCTATGCAGGATTGTCACTATATGACCAACATCTGTCCGCAAACTGCTGAGTTGAACAAGACTTGGTGGGAGCATTTGGAGCGTGCTTGTCGTCAGTGGGCAAGGCAAGAAGGCGCTGTGCAGATAGTCTGTGGTCCTATCTTCTCCGAGAATCCGAAACATTTCGGCAAGAAGCACAGAATGTCTGTCCCGAGAGCATTTTATAAGGTCGTTCTCTCGCTCAAAAAGGGAAAGGAAAAGGCAATCGGCTTCTATTACACAAACGACAATGCCATTCAACCAATGGAAGATGCAGTTCGAAGCGTCGATGATATAGAGCGTCTGACCGGCATAGATTTTTTCTCCAGCCTGCCTGATGAACAGGAAGACCGCCTCGAAGCAATGACCGACCTTAGAGTCTGGGACAAATAACCTTAGTTAAGTTATTGTAATTTCGCAGTTTTAATAAATACCAATCAATATGAAAACCCGCATATTTATTTTCAAATCCCTCCTGCTTTTGGTAGTTTCGTTGGCGCTGATGTCGTTCAAGACTGCCGACGAGCAGGCTGCTGAGGCTCTGGCTCGCAGAGTGATGGGCAGCAAAGCCAAAGCCGTAGTTTTCGAGCAGACTAACGAGACGACGGACTCCTACGAACTGCTCCAGAAGGGCAAGAAAGTTCTCATCCGAGGCAACAACGCCAACTCGATGGCAGTCGGCCTGAATCGCTACATCCAGCAGTATTGCTTGGCGAATGTAAGCTGGTACGACTTCAACCCCGTGGAACTGCCGAAAACGATGCCACAGGTTTCTGAGAAGGTCTCAGGCAAAGTGGAGATTCCCATCCGCTTCTTCCTCAACTACTGCACTTTCGGCTACACAATGCCTTGGTGGAAGTGGCCACAATGGGAGCGTTTCATCGACTGGATGGCGCTGAATGGTGTGAATATGCCGCTCGCCATCACCGGTCAGGAGGCCGTTTGGCAAAACGTTTGGCGCAAGTACGGCATGACCGACGAACAGATCCGCGCCTACTTCACAGGCCCTGCCCATCTGCCTTGGCAACGTATGATAAACATCGACCGTTGGCAGGGACCATTGCCCCAGAGCTGGATTGACGGACAAGTGAAGTTGCAGAAGCAAATCCTGAAGCGAGAGCGTGAGCTGAACATGACGCCCGTTCTCCCAGCCTTTGCCGGCCATATTCCTGCCGATTTGGAGCAGACTGTTCCAGGCATCAGAACCTCGAAAGTAAACCGCTGGTGCAACTTCGACGAGAAGTATCGCTGTACATATCTCAATCCCTCCGACCCTATCTTTGCCCGCATCCAAAAGGACTTCCTCGAGGAGCAGACCAAAATGTACGGCACCAACCATATCTATGGCGTCGACCTCTTCAACGAAGTCTCGCCTCCATCATGGGAGCCAGACTCACTCGCCAAGATATCTGCTGGCGTCTATGAATCGCTGGCAAATGTCGATCCAGAAGCCGTTTGGCTACAGATGGCCTGGCTCTTCATCAGCAACAAGAGAGCATGGACGCCAGAGCGCATCAAAGCCTACCTCACAGCCGTTCCGCAGGGCAAGATGATTATGCTCGACTACGAGTGCGACTACACCGAGATTTGGCGAATGACAGAGCACTTCTACGGCCACAAGTTCATTTGGTGCTACCTCGGCAACTTCGGCGGCATGACGGAGATTGAGGGCGACTACAAACACAACGCCAAACTTCTTGCAGGCGCAAAGGCAGAGGGCGGCTCCGAATTCGTGGGCTTAGGCTCAACCCTCGAAGGCTTCGGCCTTAACGAGCCCGTCTATGAGCACCTTCTCACTCAGGCTTGGGACACAGGCATCGGCTTCGACCAGTATATCGACAACATTGCCGACCGCCATCTTGGGCGCGTGGATGCTAACTACAGAGCCTTTTGGCACACGATGGTCGATAAGGTCTGCACCACTCACACCAGCACAGGCGCAGCCGGCATCATCAACGCTCACCCCAATTTGGAGGGCGAATGGAACTGGACAACAGAGCTTCGCAAGGGCTACGACATCAACAATCTGGACGAGGCGCTGGCTATCTTGGAGAAGGTGGAGGGCACTTCCAACTACCTCAAGTTCGACCTCGCCAACACCCGTCGTCAGTCCATTCGCAACAGGGCACTGGCCGTCAGGAAACGCTTTTCTGATGCCTATAAGGCAGGCGACAGAGCAGGAATGGTAGCCGCTTCCGAAGAGTTCTTGGGGATGTGCAACAAGATGGTTGCGGAGTTGAAGAAATGCAAGGAATTCTCGCTCGACGACTGGATTCGCGATGCCCGCGCTTGGGGTAAGACCAAGGCCGAGAAAGACTATTTCGAGATGAATGCCCGCACCATTATTACCGTTTGGGGCGACACCTATCATCTCGCCGACTATGCAAATCGCGATTGGGACGGACTGGTTGAGACCTTCTACAAAGTCCGTTGGAAGATGTTCTTCGATGCCGTTCTGGCAGCCTACGATGCAGGCGAGCCGTTCGTCAACCTTAGAGGTCCTCGCGTCCCAAACGGCAAGACGAAAGAGGAGTGCGAACGTGCCCTGAAGCTCGATGCCGAAATCTGGGACTTCGAAAACAAATGGGCACACATTAAAAAATGATTTACTTTATATAAAACACAGATGCGTACACTTTCGAAACACCTGTTACTACTCATTCTCGCAATCGCTCCAGCTTTCATTCAGGCACAACAACTGAAACATGTAAATCCGGAGAGGGTGGGGATGGACTCAAAGCGACTGCTCAAAGCCGACTCGATTATCGAAGACGCCATCAGGCAGGGCGACATCCCGGGAGCCGTTCTGGCAGTCGTGCGGCACGATAAGATTGCCTACCTGAAAGCCTACGGCAACCGCCAGGTGTGGCCCGAGGTGCGTCCCATGACCACTGGCACCATCTTCGATATGGCCTCGTGCAGCAAGGCTATGTCCACCGCCATCTCCGCACTCATCCTTTGCGAAGAGGGGAAGTTCCGGATGCTCGATGCCGTGAGCCGCTACGTGCCTGGTTTCGAGAACTGGAAAGACGAGTTGGGCGAGACGACCACCATTCGCATCCATCACCTGATGACGCATACCTCGGGCTTGCCGGCCTATTATTCTCCCGACCCCAAAGCCACGCCAAATCCCGATGCTTGCATAGAGCACATCTCCCACATGAAGCGAGGCTTCGAGCCAGGAAAAGGCTTCCGCTATAGCTGCCTGAACTTCATCACCTTGCAGCGTATCGTTGAAACTGTTAGTGGAATGTCGCTCCGTGACTTCTCGCGTCAGCATATCTTCGCTCCCTTGGGCATGAACCACACCGACTTCATTCCCTGTGCTCCCGATGCCGATGGTGTTTGGCACAACACCGACCAACCCTGCTGGGCAAAGCAGATGCCGAAGGGCGAGGACTGGCGCAGCATCGTGGCTCCAACCACGAAACAAGGAGCCGATAGCGTGCTTTGTGGAATGGTGCACGACCCTCTGGCTCGCATCATGAACGGCGGAATCAGCGGCAACGCAGGGCTCTTCAGCTCGGCCGAGGACATCGCCATTCTTTGTGCTATGCTCCAGAACGATGGCACTTGGAACGGCAAGCGCATCATGAGCAAACAGACGGCTCGCTTACTGCGGACTGTTCCCCGCTTTGCAGAGGACTTCGGACGCACCTACGGCTGGGATTGCTATAGCGATTATGCCTCGTGCAACGGCGACCTGTTCTCCTCGCAAACCTACTGCCACACGGGCTTCACGGGCACCGGCATCGTCATCGACCCTGAGTTGGACTGCAGCGTCATCCTGCTCACAAACTCTGTCCATCCCGACGAAGGCGGCTCCACTGTCCGCCTCCGTTCCATCGTCAGCAACGCCGTGGCTGCAAGCATTATAGACCGATAGGCTTAAAGTCGAAGTTAACACTCCGATTTAACTTGGTCACAAAAAAGGGGAGCTGGATTTGTCCGGCTCCCCTTGATATTGGGATGAAATTTGTTAGCGGAGTGTCTTATTCAGAGTGTCTTATTCATATTATTAGTATGCGTTCTCTTCTCCGTGTATGGCGTTGTAAATCGTCTTCCAAATGATGAAGATGTCAAGGGCAAAAGTCCAATGCTCGATGTACCAGATGTCTTTCTTGACGCGACCTTCCATTTGCCAAAGTTCTTGCGTCTCTCCGCGGAAACCTGATACCTGTGCATATCCTGTAATGCCGGGCTTTGCGAAGTGGCGCACCATATAACTCGAAATGAGCTGGCTGTATTGTTCGGTATGTTTGAGCATATGCGGACGAGGCCCTACGATACTCATGTCGCCCAGCCAAACGTTAATGAACTGCGGCAGCTCGTCGATACTGGTCTTTCGCATGAACTCTCCGATGCGTGTCTTGCGCGGATCATCCTTCGTGGCCTGAACGCTATCACTATCCACATTCACTCGCATAGAGCGGAACTTGTAGCAGTAGAACTCTTTACCATTCAGACCTGAGCGTTTCTGCTTGAAGAGAATAGGTCCGGGCGAACTGAGTTTGATGAGCAGTCCAAAGATAATGTATATGAAAGGGAAGATGGTCAGCAGGAAGATTGTGGAAGCTATTAAGTCGAAAGCGCGTTTGATGATGCGATTGCCCAACATGGCAAGCGGCTCATTATGCAAGCAGAAGACAGGCGTGCCGTCCATCAATTCGAGTGCCATTGTGTGTCGCTGATAATTAAAGGCATCGGGAATGTGATTGTAGCGCACAATATTCTGAGCGCATGAATACATAATTTTGTTTATCAAATCGTTTTGTGAAGAGGGCAAAAGGCAAAAGACTTGATGCAACGAATGCTTTTCGATATAGGCAATAGCTTCTTCTGGTTTGCCGAGGTAGTTCTTTTCTGTCACATTCGTTCGAGGTTCATCGGCAAAATAACCCTTGACATTGAATCCTGTAGACGAATCGGATTCCATCGTCTTATAGAGTTCGCTGGTGACATTGATATTACCAATGAATATGACGCTCATTGAGTTTCTGCCTCGTTTGCGATACCATTTAATGCATTGTCTCAGTCCCCAACGATAGAAGCACAGGAATACAAAGATGAAGCCATAGAAGGGTAGCATGAAGTCCCAAGTCATCAAGGGCCAACGGAATACCCACATAACCATGAGGCTAAGTACGACGAAGAGAGATGTGCTCAACAGAAAACTTCGGAGCAATTGGTCGCCTCGCACAAAGCGGTCATAGATGTGATGTTTGCTCTGTATATCGCAAAGTATATATACAAGCGACATAAGCAACATCAAGCGTTTGTAGTGCGGCGTGGTGATGTTGCCCATACTTTTATAGACATAGGACATCACAAGCAAGCCAGCGTTGAGCGCTACTAACTCGCCTGCAAGAATTATCCAGCGAATGCTGTTATCAGAAGTTTTATTATCTCTAACCATTATAAGTATCCATTAAAGAATCTCCAAATATATTGTGAAATGCGATAGTAAGGGTGCCAGAACACTTCTCGAGGATATTGACCAATGAGGTGCCAACTCCAGCGAGTTCCCCAAGTAAGTCGTTCCCATCTGCTCATCTCCGACCAATTACCTACGCGGTCGTCTGCATGACCGAAATTGCCGGCTCGCATCACTTCGCTTAGCAGGAAACGCCCCCGTTTTTCATCGGGCTGAGTAAGCATCTGCTCTTCAGGCATATAAAAGACTTCACCAAGCACCCACATCAAAGCCTTGCAGAAATCCATCAGTCCAAGTTCGCGAACGACTGGCAGTACTTTCGCCTTCAGTTCCTCGCCTTTCGAAGTTGTCAAGATTTGGCTCAGATAGTAGTAATCCATCAATTGCCTGAGTCCGATGCCCTCGTAGAAGAGATGGCGGTAGATGTGGCTCAGTTGGAAAACCAGATTCATCTCGTCGTTGGGGATGTTTATCGTCCCCTCATCGGGCAACTCCACTTGCTTCGAGCTTTTGAGTTGCTCACGGAAGTATCGCTGCATTTTGCGGTTCTTGAAGGGGTCGTAGAGGAAACTTGGCAAGAAATGAATCTCAATAGGTGTGTCCTTGCGAACAGGGAACTCCATCTCGATGCGAGTCACTTCCAGTTTGGGGAAATGGCTTCGAACATAATTGGCAATCTTTCGGCGGTCACCATCAAGCCAAATGTCAATGTCGCCAGGGACGCGAAGCATCGGGTCGGGATAGAGTAGGGCATTGCCTTGTCCCTTGAGAATTACATTCCGATAGCCCAACTTCTCCCAGCGCTGACTCACCCATATTGTATCGTGATTGAGACGTTTGTTGTCGCAAATAATCTTCTGTACCGACGCATGCCAGTTGATGAGCATCTGTCGTGGTGGCTTCTGTTCGGCAGAAAGACGACATAATCCGTCGTACAATACTCCCAAAAGCGTTTGGTTTTTTGCCGTCTCATACAACTCTTGCCATTCCTCATTGGACGGCGTATGGCTGAGTGTCTCCTGTCGGCCTAAAGCTATGCGTATAAGTTCAAAGAAGAGCATCTTATATAAATGTCATTTCCTTTCTTTGTAAATGTAATAAAGGAACTTTGCGTTGCCAATAATGTAGCGTCGCCACATACGTCTTGGCTCCATAAGTAAGCGATAGAGCCACTCCAATGAATGCTTTTGCCACCAAAGAGGAGCACGCTTCACAGTCCCAGCATAAAAGTCAAATACTGCTCCGATGCATCCGCAATGGCAATGAATATCGAGTTTGTCCCAATGTTTATAGGTCCACTTCTCTTGCTTGGGAGCCGTCATTCCAATCCATAAAAGGTCTGGATTCGCATCGTTGATAGCCTTTATCATTGCTTGATTATCCTCGTCCGAGAACTCCGACTTATAAGGCGGGGAGTAGGTCACGACCTCCAGATTGGGGAAATCAATGGCAGCTCGTTCGCGGATCAGGGAAAGCACTTTCTCGCTCGAACCAAGGAACATCACTTTCGACTTCGTGGTTTTACGATTAAGGGCTTGCATCTCGAACATAAACAAGTCCCAACCCGCAATGCGCTCCTTTGGCTGACTTTTAGTCTTTAACCACCTGCAAGCTTTGACAATTCCTGCTCCATCAGGCATAAGATAATCGCATCTGTTTAATGCTTCTGCAAAGAATGCATCTTTTTGTGCAACCACATACGAATAGGCGTAGATGGTATTGATAAGTGTTTTGCCGTTGGGTATGCATGTCAGTTCCTCGGGCGAACAGACGATGCATAGAGTCTTTAATCTAAATGACATTGGGCTACAGCTTTATTATAGACCTCACTTGTCTGCTTGGCTATTACATCCCAGTCATAGAGATGCATATCGTAGTGTTCATTATGTTCTTGAGAACACATTTCCTCCAACCTATCGGCAAGTTTTTCTATGTCTCCGCAGGGGAAATAGTGGCTTCTGTCAAGTCCGATTTCCAGATTTGCAGGAATGTCGCTTGCAACGACTGGAATATTGTACGACATTGCTTCGAGCAAAGCAATTGGCAAACCTTCGTGGCTACTTGGCAAACAATAGCAAGTTGCATGAGTCAGGAGAGAATGAAGTTTCTTGTCCTTAATGAATCCTGTCAGAATAACGTCATTCTCTTTTGCTTTCTTTTTGAGAGACAATGAATAATCGTCTTCAAAGTCTGTATCGCCAGCCAACACAAGTTTTATGTCTTCAGAGATGCGATTTGCCTTTTTGAGTATCGAGAAAGCATCAACAAGATGATGCAGGTTCTTCTCTGGCACAAAACGACACATACCCAGAATATATTTGCCTTCCTCAATACTGAGTTCACTAAAATATTCCGGATATGAGCATATCTCAGGTTGTGTTACGCCATTGTAGATAAGAGTAACATTTTTAGCTCGGCCACATCTTTCGGCTATCAGCGTTTTGATGACATTAGATATGACAATTACATGATTGGCAAACCTGCAACCGAGAATTTCTCCCAACTTCAACATTGCCTTTGCGACCTTTCCCCATTTATCACGATTGTAGTCAGGACCGTGATGTGTCATTACCACTCTTAATCCAAGTAATCGAGCGTATGGCGCCAATAGGTTTGGGCCAATGGTATGGATGTGAATGAGGTCTGCTCCGAGTGATTTTGCTTTGTTAATCGCTCTGAATGTATGTATGATGGCTTCGAACTTCTTGGATTTAGGAGCATCAATGTCAATAATCTGCACTCCATTCCATTCTGTCAGGGGATTGTCTTCTCGGATATATCTCCTTCGTCTAATGACGGTAATGTCATATCCTAATTTGACCAATCGGGGTAACAGTTCCTCGCAATGAGTTTCCACACCTCCCATAATGTTTGGTATGCCACGTGTTCCCGTTACTACGACTCTCATGCTAATTGATGTCTATATGCCTATCTGTTTCTGCTTTTGTGGCTTCATAGCCTTGACCTTCCACATCGGCATTTACGATGTCTTCTCCTCGCTTGCCCTTCAGAGCCTCCTTAGAATCTTCAGACAATCCATTATTGATAAGGGCATCCATATCGTAAGTGGAGCATTTGTCAAGTTCCTTTTTACTTACCTTGCCATCACGGTATTTGCAGCAAATCTCATGCTCGTACATAGAGTACTTAATGCCAATAAGACTCTTTGCCTTATGAGAGATAACCCACGGAATCACTCGCCATATGTACTTGTGCATAGCAGGCGAAACAGAACCAATCATCCAACAGTTACGGTCACAGCAACGTACTTTTTTGCGAACTATCTCAGCTTCAGGTGAGTTCCAAAGTTCTTTCCACGTTTGTTGATTCAAGTTTCCCATTACTTCCTTATCTTTCGTACCATTGCATGGCATTACATCGCCGTAAGGGTCAATGAAGAATGTGTCGAAACTCATGTCACAGGGTAGAAGACGGTTTTGCCCATATATATAGTTAATGAGGCCATGGTTGAAGTAGGCACGGAACCATTTCTTTGGAGAGTTTGACTCAAGTAATCTGTTGACCAAATCTTCAAAGTATTTTGCGACCATAGGGCGGTCTTTGATGATGTTCTTTGCTTCAACAAAATAGAAGGAATTGTGCAGTGATGCTGTTGCGAACTCCATACCCATCTCGTTTGATATTTCATACAGAGGAACCAAATCAGGCGCATTCTTATCCTGTACGGTCATTCCGAAGCCAACATCTTTCATGCCCATTTCGCGCAATTTTTTCAATGTTGTATAACCACGTTGGTAACCATCATTTAAACCTCGGATTTCATTGTTGTTTTTTTCTAGTCCTTCGATTGAGATACGGATTCCAATCTGCGGAAATTCTTTACACAAATCAATTATTCGATCTGTGAAGAATCCATTCGTTGAGATCACAATGCGGTCAGATTTCTTATATAGCTCACGAACAATCTCTTTTAGATCTGTGCGAATAAATGGTTCTCCACCGGTAATGTTGGTGAAATACATTCGTGGCAATTTCTTAATTGTCTCAATTGAAATCTCTTCCTCTGGTTTAGAGGGGGCCTTGTATCTGTTACACATCGAGCACCGAGCATTGCAGCGATAAGTCACGATGACCGTACCATTTAATTTTTTATCAGCCATATGATTTGTTTACATTACTTTTCTAAACACTTCCATGAGTTGTTTATAGTGTGTCTGTGGCGAGTATAGTGTTTCAATGAGATGATATCCGTTTCTGCCCATTCTCTTTGCTTCTTCTGGATTTTCGAACATGTATTTGATTTTCAACTTCAAATCATCAACATCTCGATATTTGAACTTCAAGCCCGTATCACCATCTTTTACCATGTATTGAAGGCTTCCGAAATCCGTAGCAACAACCGCCTTTTTGAAAGCATAACTCTCAATCAAAGAGTTCGGGAAATTATCGTACCATTCACTTGGAACGACGGTACACAAACAAGATTTCAAATATGGAGTAATTTGTTCAAAATCCATTCTGCCGAGAAATTCCATATTCTTACTTTCACCTACGTATGCCTTTAGTTCTTCTTCATAGCCATCGTTACTGAAACCAATAATTTTGAGTTTATATGGTAAATCCTTAAATGCCTTAACAAGTGTCATGAGTCCTTTCTGTTTTTCTAACCTTCCCACATACAGAATATAAGGATCATAAGTGACTTTCGGATTTATTTCTTTCAAGTAGAAAAACGTAGGAATATGATTAAGCTTTTCGTATGGAATGCCATATTCATGCAGTTTTTTATATGTAAACTCACTGGGTACCACAAACGCGTCGATACGTTTGTGTACATTCATTACATCATGCAACCATTTTGCCATCATTTTAATGCTGCTATACACACGAGAGTCTAGCACGCATTTATTCTTCACACATGCTATTCTATTGCCTTTTAGGCATTCTTCGCATACGCCTTTGTAGTCATTGTAGAATAATGCATTAGGGCACATGTATTGGAAGTCTGATATTCTATGTATTACTGGTATCTTCATCTTTCGGGCAGCATCCACGATTGAGGGAGAGATTTTATTATGCATTTGAATGATATATATAAGGTCGGGCTTCTCATCTATGATGAGCTGTTTCATTTTTCGCTTAGCCTCTATCGAATAGAACATACGCGTAAAAGACTTAATAATCAACTTCAGGGATTTCTTTTTCTTGGCAGATTGAGCAAAATATACCTCATCATCTACAATATCCAAAAAGTACTTCTCCAATTCAGGACGCTTCTTCCCATTTACTTCTATTAGCATGTTGCGAGAAGACTTTATCGAGAAAGGCACAACCTCATGGCCGTTTTTTTCTAGTAGCTCCTTAATATTGAAGTAATACCTTTCTGGCCCCCCAGAGAAGAAATATCTGTAGTTGACAAGTATTATTTTCATTACAATCTAACTAGTAGGTAGTTTTAGCCATTCTCCTATTTTATAGTCCCATTCTTGGGGTATGAAAGGAATATTACCGGAACCACTATAAAAAGTCAATTCACCAAATAGAATTCTTCCACAAATATGATACAAATCCACACGCACGTGCGGGATACCTGAAGAGAGATTTTTAGCTATATCCTTCATCTTTCCCCAATTAACAGGTTTCTTACGTATGATTCCAGAATTAGGGTGTTCTTTACGATAAACTGGAAGTAAATTAAAATCCATATCATAAAAATCCTGTCGTTGGTCTTTGCCTCTTCCAGATACTATTAATAGCATTTTAGGTATACCATCAAAGCAAAAAAACTTATAATCCTTGAGTTCCGAACCAGATTCATCTACCATATATTGCTCTGCAATAATGCGAGGCTTGACATTCTTGTAGGGGAATTCGCGGTGCTCGTAAAAATAATTTTTCCGGAGACTCTTCTCTAGTTTCTTTCGAGCCGCTTTTATGTCAAACTTTGTTTTGTCAGTACAGACGACGACACCTCCAGAATCATGAGTTGTTTTCAGGACGAATTGATCTGGCAGTTGATTAATGTCTATCTCATCGAAACTATTATAGACTCCTATCGTGGGGATGATGTATTTATCGCCAATGCGTTTGCTTACAATTATCTTTGCCTCATATTTATCAACCAGAAGAGAATATTCCTCATGGATGTCATTTAACTTCAGCCATTGAAGTTTTTCATTGTATGTGGTAGGATTTTCAAGGTTGGGGAATTTTCCCATGCCTGAGAAATATTCCCATCTTATGAAGTTGCGGTCATTCATCATACGAGAAAAACATCGACGTAGAATAACGCCTAATATCCATTCCGGATGCCGTATTGCTTTATATAGCTTGTCCTTTACGTTCATTTTTGATTAAATTGTTTTGAGAAAGGGAAAAGCTATGCATGTTGTTGGATAATATGTAAAGCCAAAGTTTTCAAAGATGAATGATTTCTTCTAATTCATTCTGCTTATTCTTACAATATGAAAGTATCTCGTCAGTGAATTCTCCAAATGCTCCACCTGTAGTATATTGGAAGAGCCATGTAGAAAAACACTCAAGATTAAATTCAATTAAGTGAGGTTTGTCATTTTTATCTAACATAATATCCAATGCCAACAGACGATGATGAAGTATGAATGATCCTACTGATTTGGCAAACTCAATGACTTCTTGCCAGTTGGGGTAGTGATAGTTCTTTGTGAAATCAATATCATTAAAAGTAGTTTGTTTTTGCCCGTATTGATTATATACTTCATGACAGAAAACTCCGTCTGGAAGAATGCCAACATAACAACCACCTGCATGTGCATTATCCACAACACTACCCTTGCCTCCTATTCTCATTATCGCTCCTATAACATGGCATTTGTTATCTAGAACAGATCGGTAGATGGCTAATCGTAAAGTGTTGATTGAAGACGGATTAAACTGACTAATATAGTCACTTTGTTGTGCAGCTTCCTGTATGATTATGTTTGAACCATAATGTTGTTCTAAATAGTGTAAGTCTAATATGTTGTCTGTGCTTACATCCTTCCATTTTGGTGAAGAATTATTCGTTCTATAAAACACTCGGACATCCTTGCCGGACATACCTCCAACACTTGGTTTAATAACAATTCTATTTGTTTCGGAATTATTAAGTATTCGGAACAATTGCTGTTCAGTCAAATGTATAGAATTATAGTCATTATCGTAATATGCTCCATTAATCTTTCTTAGTATTGTACGTGGAATATAGCCAAAAGGAAATAATATATCATAGATGTTTTTATCAGCATAGTAGCCCCGAAAACGCATAGGATTTAATATGGTCTCAATAAAATAGTGACAGATATCCTCAGGTACGATATTGATGTTATTGCCAATATAGTGACTAAATACTCTATATTGAGTGGGTTTTGCTTTCAATCCGAATAGAGACCATTTCTTAACCCATTCTTTTTCACCTATTGCTTTTTTGTTTTCAATGCCATTTTTGCGCATTACATCACGATAAAATCTATCATGTTTTATCTGACGAAAGCGAAAAAGAAAATGGCGAGTTACTGATTTGACTATTTTCTTATTCATAATACTATAGACTTCTAAAGAGCGATATGAAATCTTCCTTGTTTGCAGGAATATAAGTCATTTCAAAATTGTTCAATTGCAATGCATTCTGCATGGCCTCTGCCATAGCCTCGACATCTTCTGGCGCAACTAGTATTCCGTTGTAACCATCCCTGATAATTCTCGAGATAACAGGAACACAGGTTGTTGCTACCACAGGCTTTCCCAAATACATAGCATCAATTAAGGAATTTGGAAGGCCTTCTTTCTTGGATGGCATTACATAACAATCTGCATTAACGACCCACTTATAAGGATTATTATCAAAGCCAGTAAAGACAACACTATCCGATAGCTTGTTTGCAATGACATATTTCATTAATTCTTGATAGTAGGTGTCGTTTTTGTCATATTTACCAACTAAATATAATTTGCTGTTTGGGGTCGCTCGATGTACAATGTTAAAAGCCTTTATTAGTATGTCTTGCCCTTTTGCCCTAATGATGCGCGCTGTCCATACAAATTTAATGGACTTATCTTCCTTGTCATAAGGTGATTCAACCTTAGATTTTTCATCAATCAGTTTGGTATCTATGGGATTATTTAATGTTATTACTTTTTGAGGAGCAGAGTGTGTGGTCGCTATAATACCTTTACGCATCTCCTCTTGCTGTGCGATAATATAATCAGCCCATCTATAAGACAATTTAGCATACCATCTATTCTTGGAAAGTGCGTTAAAGAAATCTATATTGTTTCGTACTATAGATTTAATGCCAAATAATTTACTTGCCCAGATAATTCTGGCATTTAAATACATCAATGAGGCAAAGACTACATGAGTTTTCTCCTTTCGAAGTAAGTTAATGATTCGGAGCGTACAGAAGTCCCATAGTCCATGTATTTGTAGTAAAATAGTTTTATAATCAGACGGAATAAAGTTAATGATATCGCCCAATTCCCTACCAACGATAACAAATTTTACTTCAAATTCTTCCCGAGGTAGCATCTTGGCAATAGTGATAGTCATACGTTCTGCACCGCCTACTGAAGGGGGCAGGAAGAAAAGGACTTTCTTTCTATCTAACATTTGTTGCAATACCCTTTTTTGAATGGATATGAGATATTAAACAACACACTTCTTTGGCAATTTGAGATATTCACCAAATTTGTAATCCCATTCTATTGGTTCAAAAGGTGTTAGGCCGCTCCAATGAAAGAATGTTAATTCTCCAAAATATATGTGGCCATTTACATCATAGAAATCAACTCGTACTTGTGGCAGTCCTTGTGATAATTTAGTTGCTAATGATTTCATCGCATCAAAACTATGTGGCTTTACTATGGTCTTAGTCGCATTGGGGTGACCATTTGTAAATGGAAGGTGTCGGAATTCTGTATCATAGAAATCAAATTTAGTTTCTTCTCCTTTCAAAAAGCGGTCTGTCGCAATGAACATTGCTTTGGGCTCTCCGTCAAAACAAAACCATTTGTAGTCACTTAATTCGTCAATAGGTTCGATACTATTAGTCATATATTGCTCGACAATGATACGTGGCTTAATATTTTTATATGGCCACTCGCGGTTTTGAAGGAAATAGTTCTTCTTCAACCCACGAGTTAACTTACGGATGGCGGCTTTGCGGTCAAAGGCGTCCTTATTTCTGCATATGATTATTCCACCGCTGTCGTGAGTGCATTTCATGACGAACTGGCGAGGTAATGCATCAAAGTCAATGTCTTCTATACAATCATAGACTGCCAAGGTCGGGATAATATATTCATCGCCTATAATGTTAGCAACATATTCTTTTGCCTCCACCTTGTCGACCATTTTTGTGTACTCTGGTCTGCGGTCATATAGCTTCAACCATTGCAATTTTTCATTAAAAGTTTGTGGGTTTTCAAGGTTAAGATTGTAACCCATTTTTATTCGAAATAGACATTTCAAGAAAAGTCTGTCGGACATTAATGGGGCAGCAATGTGTAGTAATTTGCGCTTTACCCGATATATTAAACTTTGTTTTTCCATAATTCTTGAATTGCTACTCCTTTTTTTAATTCATATAGCATCAATAGAAGATGGGCTAGGATGTTGTTAATCATCCAAATGTTTTAGAAATTCAACTATTGGATAACTCCAGACTCGATAGTCAAAACTATTCAGACAAGTATTTCGACCATTTCTCCCAATTTTTTGAGCCTCAATAGGATTAGAGAATACATGAACAATGGCTTGTATTAAAGCTTGTTTATCTCCGGGTTCTATGATGATGGAATCTAGGCCGTTGGTAAGCCAATTCATAGCTTCTCCTACATTTGTTATAATCACAGGCTTGGCCGCTGCCAAATACTCGCCCAGTTTAGTGGAGAAGCAGAAGTCGTTCTGCTGTGTTGAATACTTGTTAATGACAACAAGTGAAGCTTTACTTAAATAATCCTTCAATTCGTCACTGCTTATATATCCTGTAAATTGTAGCTTGTTTTCTAAATGATATCTAGTAATCATTTTCTCAATTTGCCTTTTCTCATATTCATGAGTCTTATTTATATCCCCTGTTGATATGAATTTGATGGGCGTCTTTAATATTTGTGTTACCTCACCAAAGGCTTCAATCATTCCCAATATGCCATCTTTTTGTTCATAAAGTGTTCCAGCATGAAAGATGTAGGGCGTTTCTACGCTATTAGATTTGTCGGGCAAATAATATTGGTTGTAATCAACGAGTATAGGGACTTTAATATGTTCGCATGTCGGCGAAGAATATTTCTTAGCTAAGTTCAGTAATGAGTCGGAGATGCTAATTATACCATCCAACTTTGGGAATTGTTTTGTAAAAGTAATCTCGCGTAAGCGAATAGACTTCTTTGTTTCTGCTCCTGTTCCATAAGGTAATTCACAAAGGTCACGTACGCATAAGGCGCCCTTACCGTGTGCTACTTTCATATACATAAGAGTTAATTCTACAGACCTATCCATATAAAAAAACAGCACATCACCTTTTTGGAGATTACGCTTCAAATATCTTTTCGTTCGCCAAATGTCAAGTCTGTCGTTCGCTTGACGAACGAATACATGACTTCCTCTTAGGGGAGTTCCGCCAATGAAACGGAAAGCTATGCCGTTAAAAGCCCCTTGGCCAATGGTGTTCTTAGGCTTTTGCCCGTAAATTTCTGTTCGACGAAATATTAATACCTCGCAGTCTAATCCACCTTCCTTAATAGCTCGGGCATAGCACCTGATACGATTTGTTGCCGCCATACCATTAGGAAAGGGTTCGCCTGTTAAGATATATACTTTCATTGTCTATTCTTTTGGGGTCGTTATAATTACATTTTCTACTATGGCTTTGGTATCCTTGACAAAATATAAATAAAAAATGGCCATACTTGCAAAGTAGACTACAGATGCTGATATCTTAGTAAAAATGGCTCCCCATATACCCCAATAATATACCCCTATGGTATAACCGATGAGAGCAATACCACCAGAGATGAAGGCTCCGTTTCTCAATGATTTCCCTTGGCCGTGTGCTCCTAGAAATCGGTTAAAGACATCGCCAAGACCATGAAATGTAAAGCCAATAGATAATATGCATGCAAAAAGAGCTACTTTCGAGTATCTGTCATCATAAAGGAAGCCAACGACTGGATATATTATAATAACAAAACCTATCAAAGAGAGTAATGCCATAGAGAATGTGGAAAGAAGTATCTTGCGACTTATACAATTCTCATGTGCAAAACGTTTGAAATAAGTTGTACCGATAATGCTTGGTAACATGGCAAGAGGACCTGTTACAGTAATGGCCAAAGAATAGAAGCCAACATTTGTGTTATTCGCTGCAAACATACCAAGTGTAATGCCCGCAATATATTGAACAGACACATTAGCTATTGAACCATAGTAAACTTGCAATCCATATGACTTGTTTTCCTCCTGTAGAGATTTAAATGTTTGCCTAAGATTCTTGAATGATGGTTTATTATACCATATAATAGCACTCAAAACCAGTACAGCAATGCCATTTTGGAGAAGAAGCATGAGCCAATTTGAAGCTCCGAAATGTTTGTATATGAAATAGGCAACGCCTAGATAGATGGCGCTTGGTAGTAAACGCGCAGCTGCAATAGAATAGATGCTATTGTCTCCTTGGGCTGATGTGTTCATGTAATTGAGCAACAGAAATGAACCACATACAGGAATAGCTATGTAAAAAAGCCAAGCAAAATCTCGATGCAGTATGTAATGATGGATGAGTCCACAGGCAATCATGCAGATCATCATCAGAGCAACTGTTAGTCCTAATATAGTTACGAGAGCTCCCTTGATTTGTGAGGCTTCTTCTTTGCTCTTGGCAATTGCTAGAAGTCTACTTCCACTGACGAAATAACCGAACAGGAAAATGCCGGATAGCATCTGAATAATATTATTGACATATCGAACATCTCCATATTCGTTCGGTGCAAGATTGCGAGTGTTAAGAATGGAAACCAGCATTCCTATCAACACACCAGCTAGTGTGCTGACATACAGGACAAAGGCTTGTTTACTATTCTTGCTAAAAGTCATTATCACTTTCGATTTCTGCATATTCAATCTCTTCTGCTGTTAGCTCATCTTCTTCGTAGCAGAAGAGACCGTATAACCAGAATGTTGTGAATATGGGTATGCAGAAAATAACATATGAAATAGAAGATAGAAGAAGTGCTACGGCAAAAGCAATTTGACGTTGATGCCAAAATGTAAGGCTTATTTTTCGTGATGAATAAAATAGTATGGCATATAGAAATAAGCCGACAAAAATACCAAACTGGCTGGGTATTTTTACCAAACCACCAGTTAATACAAGATTCTTTGATATAATTTGTCGAAACCAACTATGCTCAGTATTTCTGCCATATCCAAGTATTGGTCCTTTTCTGAAATTAATCCATTCGAAATAAGCAGATTCAAAGCGGTCAAGTGATCCAAGGTACTCTTCGCCATGCTCTTTTGCATTATAATTGATGTTATGCACTCGTTCACGTGTTAGTCCCTCGTAATTGACTTTGTTCTGAATCTTTCCTCCCATAAAATCAAGCGAGAAGAGATATGCGGCAAGTGGAAGTACGATAAAAATAAAGGATAGAATGCTCTTTGCGTTTAATCTTTCGAACCAGAAAAGAACATATAGCAGAAAAACAATACTATAGCCTGTTGTGGACATAGTACTGATAAGTGCCAAAAGTAGTATGATGATTTTCTTGTTGTCGATGAAAGATATTCCTTCGCGAGAAAGATTGATAAGGATTGCTGGTATCAGCATAATCGCAAAGCGTCCTGGTTCCCATGAACAACCTGCATTACGAATGATAGCGCCCGATATTTGACCTTTCTCAGGATCCATCCAGTTAAAAAGATAATACAAATTGTTCCCGTAATTAGTTTCAGGGAACTGACGGAAAAAGTCAGTTGTAGATGATGGCATTAGGACAGCAAATCCCCAAATGATAAGGCTTATTAAGGATAGGACTACCATAATGTGCTCGTAGATGGGGAACAAGTCGCGTCCATAAACTCTAATGTGAATGAATGCTATGATGATAGCGTAGAAGAGAAAGACATAGTATGATAAATTGCTTGAGCTAAAATCGTGAAACTTGTAGCATACTGCTAATGTCCATGCTCCTAGAATACCAATCAAAGCCCATAGCTTCATGTCCTTAAAACTGATTGGATTGCGGATGAGCAGTATGATTGTTAGGACAATCGGAATGAGTAAGGGGATGGGATTGCCCGATATACCTCCAACCATACGACCTGTTTCTGTTGTCATCTGTGCCATATAGATGACCATTACAAACAGGTAAAAATATTCGAAAAAAGGATAGAAGAATTCGTCGCGAATCTTAATCATGATGCAAAGGTATGACAATGTGTTATTCGTTTCCGATGCTTGCGATGTTAATGAACGTAGCTTGACTAGTTAGAATAACTTCATTATTTTTATCATTGTTTATTTGTAATATATCTTTTTGCGTATGGCATTAGTATAGAGAACAATGTTGATACCCTTCTGTATGTTTTGCTGTTTTTTGCCAGTTACATCATAGATGGCGGCAACGACTTGGTTGTCCGAGCAATGCGTAATATTATCAGCGATATTTGCGGTGGTTGCAATGAAAGCAATCGAATCGCCTGGTACGCAGGATGTTATATCGGGTTGAATTTGGGATGATTTAAAGGCTTTAAATGATGTGCCACCATTCGCATGTGTAATAGTCATAGTCCATGCAGCATCTTCTGCGTCTGAGTATAGAGATAGCGGGAATTGAGTAAACCATGCGCCATCAAACCTGTCCGTACGAAGGGGAACATCACAAATGGTGATATTGCAATTTAATTCCGACTCGGTCATAGAACCTTTCGAGATACTGATTGGTATAACATCGCCGAGAGAAAAATATGTGGCCATCTGTTTGTATACAATTGAAGGACGAGCAGTAACATAGTTACACAATCTTTTTATACCATAATTGTGTCTTTGAATTGTGGACATGTTATCATATGCTGCAAAGGTTGGAACAATCTCGTCTATTATCTCTTTGTCCATTTCATGGATAAGGGGAATGCATACGTCCGAACGCATAAAATCTCCCAAATAGGTGGCATAAGAGGCAATAAAGTGATTGCGAAACTCCGTGAATGACATTATTTTTTCATAGAGTTTGCAGCAATTCCGATATATAGGATTGTTTGAAAGTTCATATTCATTATCCGAGACATTTGATGTCCCTAGCATGTATTTGAAGCTATCCCACAAATAGTTGTGTACGCCTATAAAATCTAAATCCTTAAGTATCCATCTCCAACGGCCATATTCATCTTTGTGTCTCCACACAGACACATTATTATGCGGGAAATCCGTGTTGGAAGCATAACATTCTGCTATGAAGGCATTCATGAAGTTCTTCGTGTCTATGGCATCAGCTAGTGCTTCGTATGTGACGTCGTCTCTGTGGTAGAGTGAGTTGAATGAGTTAAAAAGTGGCGTTTCGGATATATTGGGACTCAAATAGTTTCGTGAAGTAGCCATTTCTATGTCATCTTCTTCAAATTCAATGCCATAGTTACTAGTGACATAGTCCTCATTTGATCGTTCGCGCATACCAAAAATGCCTTTGTATTGTCCGTTGACATAGACAATAACTGGTTCGTATGCTTGATAATCGACGCCATCGAGGTATGTCCCAAATATTTTCTGAACAAATGCGTCATCGATGCGTGATGATGTGCAGTTGTTGCCTCCAGCCCTTAGAATAAATGATTTTACTCTATCAACTCCCGGTTTGTCTCGCCAGAAATCTCCCCTAAAAAACTTTTTGCCGAAACGTTTCTTTGCATAACACTTGATGCTTTTTTGTTTATAAGTTCTTGTGTATCCTCCCGAAACTGCCATTTCGCCAGATTGATTGAACACTGTGGTGCCGTCTTTGGTTAGAAAGTATTCAAAATTTGCTGGACGGCGCCAATCATATTTATAATTAGGCTTGCCGTCTGTGCTGTCGGGAGATAGAATGCCTTCCTCACTGCTGTAGAGATAGATACTGTCGGTTGCGATAGAGATGATGGGCAGGTTGGTAGCCCTGGGATGATATATGTAAGAATGTGTAGTGGAGCGAATGGGGTGCGCATAATGCGAAAGAAGTTTAGCTCGTATTACTGTGCTTTTGTCGATGTTAAGATTGAAGAAAGTGTCTGATGGCGAATCCCAAGTTGGTTCGCTTCCATCCATAGTTAGGAAGATTCTTGTGTCTTCGGGTAAACTATCGGGCATACTGATACTGATTGTCTCTGTTTCACCAGTCATTATATGACCCTCGTTAGAGAAGATTGGTTCAGGTAGAATCACATCGCAACCGACACCAACATTGGCTGTTCCTGGGGTAGCGAGAAGTTCATGCTGCCAATCGCTGCCCCCATCAGTTGTTCTTCCATAAGCCACATTCTGTGCCAACATCTTGCTATAACTGACGGAGTCTATAGCATGACTATTGTTGTCAAAGAGGAAGAGTTTTCCTTTGCCACTTTCAAGGTTGAAGTTGTAATGATAAGGAACGCCTGTTGTCTTATCGCAATAGAGCAACAGATAATCTCCTGGCTCGATGTACTCTGGTATGGAGGATATTTTGTAACTTTCTGAGAAAACATTTGTTGGTCCGATACGATAGTTTTGAACAGAGATTCGTGTCTCGCTTCCGTTATAGAGTTCCACCCATGAATCGGGAAAGTCGTGCTCGACCATCAGAAAGTCCACATTGGACTGCATTAGTTCATTGATGCAAAGCTTACTTTGTGCCGAAATGGAGAGATGCGCCAATATTAACGCAAGTATCAGGATGGCGTGCCGAGGTACAAGCTTCATTACTATCTATTTTGATTCGTTCCGTAATACCTTGCATACCATTGAGCGAAGGCGCGGAGGCCTTGACGGAGTGGGGTGGAGGGACGGAAACCGAAATCTTGTTCGAGAGGCGTGGTGTCTGCGAAAGTTATGGGTACGTCGCCGGCTTGCATAGGCACAAGTTCTTTGTGAGACTCGAAGTCGTAGTCCTCTGGAAGCACTTTTGCTGCGATAAGTTCTTCCTGCAAAATGGTGACAAAGTCTAGCAGATTCTCGGGAGAATTGTTGCCGATGTTATAGACTTTATAAGGTGGAATCGGCAATCCATCTTCGCCGTCCTGCTTTTCTGGAGCATGCTGCATGACTCTTACGACACCTTCCACTATGTCGTCAACAAAGGTGAAGTCGCGTTTGCAATTGCCGTAGTTGAAGATTTGGATTGTTTTTCCTGCTCGAAGCTTATCGGTAAAGCCGAAGTAAGCCATATCTGGCCGACCTGCAGGACCATAGACTGTGAAGAACCGCAGGCCTGTGCAAGGAATGTTGTAGAGTTTGCTGTAGGCGTGAGCCATCAGTTCGTTGCTCTTTTTCGTTGCGGCATAGAGGCTGACGGGATTGTCCACTTTGTCTTCGGTAGAGTAGGGAATCTTCTTGTTGCTGCCGTAAACACTACTGCTGGAGGCATAGACAAGATGCTCAACTCCATGGTGTCTGCAGGCTTCCAGAATGTTGTAAAAACCGATGAGGTTGCTCTCGATGTAGGCATCAGGATTTGTGATGCTGTAACGAACCCCGGCTTGAGCGGCCAGATTGACTGCTACAACGGGTTTATAGCGAGCAAAGATGTTGTCCACGCAAGTTTTGTTGGCAATGGAATCCTTGATGAAGGTCCAGTCGCGACCAAGTGCTTCAATCTCCTTCAGTCGTTCTTCTTTCAGATTTACGTCGTAGTAGTCGGTCATGGAGTCAATTCCGACGACTTTTATATCCTTGAAATCCTTGAAGAGCCGCTTGACGAGATTACTCCCGATAAAGCCTGCAGCTCCCGTCACTAGAACGGTTTTACCTTCGAGCGAAACGTTATATTCTACCATAAGTTTGCCTTTGTCGAATTGTTTAGAGAGGGACGCTTGAGGAAGCCTGAAGTTCACTCTAGCACACACCTTTGGTGCTTTGGATACTATGTAAGGTGCTAGTTCCCAATCAATTACGTGCAATTTGGGGATTTTTCTGTACTTCTTGTCCCCAAACGCAGGTTCCTATAACTTTGCAAAAGTACGATTATTTTCGGAATTGCGCAAGTAATTTCGAGGAAAAATATGAGGAAAAACAGTCTTTGCTCGGGTTCGCATAAAAACGACTCTAGTGAAGTTGTCAAACTTCACAGGTGATCTTTGCAAACTTAACACGTTAAAATCGCCAACAACCCTAGTTACGTTTGCCATCATAACACGTTAAGTTTTGTAACGTAACTGCAGTCGGTTTTCAACGTCACTATTTCTTCTGCCAGACGCGGACATAATCGACTTCCATCGTAACTGGCAAAGCCGATTCGTCAACCCCATCGTAGCCGCCCCAATCGCCGCCCCAAGCCACATTGAGAATGAGGAAGAAGGGCTTGTTGAAAGGCCATGAGTCGTTGTTGTCAAGATGGTCGTTCTCAAAGTAAAGCTGCTCTATGCCATCCACATAAGTGCGCATATAGTCCTCTGTCCACTCGAGGGCGTAGATATGGAACCCTTCTTCTGCTCCAACACAATACATTTCGTGAGTCTTTTGAGAGTGGTTGACGTGGTTGTAGGCAAGGGTATGGAAACTGCTGGAAACAAGGTTGGGATCTACTCCAACCTCTTCCATGATATCAATTTCCCCGCAGGCAGGCCAGTTGCTGCCATCCACAGGGAACATCCACCAAGCGGGCCAAGTGCCTTTTCCTTTGGGCAACTTGATGCGAGCTTCGATGTATCCGTACTTGAAACCTGTGGATCTTTTGCCATACATGCGAGCACTATAGACCTTATCACCCTCTTTGAAGGTGTGAATTTTCAGCGTTCCGTTGCTGCTTTCAGCCACTTTCTTTCCTTGCGGACTCCTGCCGCTGATGTAGGTTTGAAGTTCGTTGTTCACCCATCCGGCATTTGCTTCTTGGAAAGTCCAGCGGACTGAATTGATGCTGCGAGAGGAGAATTCATCGTACCAAACCAATTCGTAGTCGGGTAGAGGGCAGGAGTTTTGGTCTTGCGAAGAGTCATATTCTTCTTCTGTGAGAGTGATGCCGCTGATGCGAACCTCGGTGTTTATCTTGTTGCCGCCGAAGTCGAGCACGAGACTGACTCGGCTCATGTCCAGTCCGGGCATGTTGTTGCGCTCGAAGATGTACTCTTCATCGGCCTTGAGCGGCAGTTTCTCTTCGAAGTAATACAGTTTGTTATTGCCGTCTTGGTTGAGCTTTACGGTTGCCGTAACTGCCTTGTTGGAGCGCAGTTTGATGCGAAAGTTGTAGTTGTGGTAAGCGTCTGTCTGTAGGTCTGAAATGAGGTACATCTGAGCCTGCCATTGTTCGCTGGTTGCTCTTTTGAGCGTCAGAGTATAAGTTCCCTTGTCTTCCGTATATGTAGGGTCTGCAGTCTGAACCCATCCAGGAGCATAATAGAAGCCGATTTCCTTGCTTGCATTCTGCCAAAGGTTGGGTGTGTTGTCGAAGGTAATGCTGTCCACCTCGTTTATATTGAAGTAGGTCTGCTGCCCATTCTGATGAACGGTCATGCTTTGAGCCATAATGGAAAGGGGACAAAGCATGAGAAGGACTATGACTTTGAGTTTCTTCATGATATTGAAGGCGTTTTCAGTTGTGTTGATTAACTTCATTAGTTTTCAATCATTCCTTTTGCCAGACTCGAACGTAATCAACCTCCATTGTGAGTGGAAGAGCCGATTCGTCCACACCTTTATAGCCGCCCCAATCGCCGCCCCAAGCTATGTTGAGAATAGGATAGAAGGCTTTGTTGAAGGGCCAAGTGTCATTATTGTCAAGATGGTCATTTTCGAAGTAGAGTTGAACCTGCCCATCCACATAAGTTCGGATGTAATCCTCAGTCCATTCGAGTGCATAAACATGGAAACTTTCCTCGGCTCCTTCGCAATATAAATGATGTGTCTTTTGCGTTTTGGCTGGATGATTGTAGGCGGCACAATGGATACTGCTGGAAACGTCATTCGCATCGACGCCCACCTCTTCCATAATATCTATCTCGCCACAACTGGGCCAACGTCCTCCATTTACTGGCATCATCCACCAAGCAGGCCAGGTTCCCTTGCCTTTCGGCAGCTTGATGCGAGCCTCGATGTAGCCGTACTTGAAGCCCTCATGACGGTTCCCATACAAACGACCGCTGTAAACCTTATCATCTTCCCTGAAAGTGTAGATTCTCAAAGTGCCCTTCTTGCACTCGGCCACCTTCCTTCCTTTAGGACTTTTGCCTTTCACATAGGTCTGCAATTCATGATTCACCCATCCTGCTCGAGCCTCTTGGAAGACCCAACGATTGGGGTCGAGTTTCGATGAAGAGAACTCATCATTCCAGACAAGCTTGTATCCTGGAAGAGGACAAGAATTTATCTTCTTGCTTTGAACTGCGAATGTGAGCGAACAAAGCGTTAATAGTAATAGACTTCTAAATGTGTTCATATGCCTGAAAACGTTATTGTTATGTTATTCTGACTATTTCTTTAGTTCAACTATCTTTGTTGGAGGAAGTTCTTCCTTTCTTTTATCTGTTTCTGTCATGATTTTGGCAGCCAATTGAAGGAACGCTTGACCAGTTATGCTGGCAGGATTTGTGGCTGCAGGAATGCCGTTGTCTCCACTCTCGCAAATGTCTTGAACGACAGGAATTTGAGCCAAGAGTGGCAAGTTCATCTGCTCGGCCAAGGTCTTGACACCTTCTTTTCCGAAGAGGAAATAACGTTCTTCTGGGTGCTGAGCTGGGGTGAACCAGGACATATTCTCAACCAAACCCAGAATGGGAACGTTGATTTTCTCGTTCTGATACATATCGATTCCCTTCCTGGCATCAGCCAAAGCAACTTGCTGAGGCGTGCTAACGATGACTGCACCCGTAATTGGAATGGTCTGAACAAGCGTGAGATGAATGTCGGAAGTGCCAGGAGGAGTGTCGAGAATAAAGTAGTCGAGGTCGCCCCAATTAGCGTCTCCAATCAGTTGTTTCAGGGCGTTGCAGGCCATTCCGCCTCTCCACATAATTCCTTGCTCTGGGTTCACGAAGAATCCTATACTAAGAACTTTTACGCCATACTTCTCTTCAGGAAGAATCAGGTCGCGTCCATCGACGTTTTCACTATAGGGACGAGCATCTTCCATCTGCAGCATCTTGGGTACTGAAGGACCGAAAATGTCGCAATCGAGCAAGCCGACTTTCATTCCCAATCGAGCCAGAGCAACTGCCAGATTGACTGCAACTGTGCTCTTTCCCACGCCGCCTTTGCCGCTCGAAACTGCGATGATGTTCTTCACTCCAGGTAAAAGATCAGGAAGGTCTGGCCTTGGAGCCTGCAGAGTCTTCGTCTTAATCTCTACCTCAGCATCCTTCGAAGCATAGGCATGAATGGCAGCTTCGGCCGCCTTCACAACACTTCGCATAAACGGATCTGTAGGTTTGTCGAAGATGAGCGTGAAAGAGACGCTGAGTCCGGCAATTCTCATGTCGTCGTCAACCATTTGCATCTCCACAATATTCTTGCCTGTTCCAGGATAGCGGACAGTTGCGAGGGCATCGAGTATGAGTTTAGGATAGAGTTCCATCGTTTTCTTTTTGCCTGCAAAATTAGCAAAAATCTTCGACTCATGCAAGCGAAAAGGGGAGAAGTTTCAGGATTGTCTCAAAACAACCCCAGTGTCGTTCGCAAAGTTAACGTGTTACGTTGGCGATTTTAACGAGTTAAGTTTGCAAAGTTAACGTGTTATGTTTGCAATCGTAACTGGAGTTGTTTGGAAAGAGCACGAGTATTGTCTCCAAAGTGAGCTGAGAACATATTTTATCTTAATTCTTCTTTTTATTTCTTAATACATATTATATAATTCCTTTTTTCTTTGTAACTTTGCCCCCGAAAATCAATAAAACGAACACAAACTTACGAAGATAATGGACAAGAAAACAAAGATAATACTTGGTGTGGCTGCCGCACTCGTGGCTCTCGTCATAGGTTTTCTGCTTTATACAATGCGCGAGCAAAAGCTCGAAAGCAAGCAAATGCTCGAACTTGCCGAGATGGATAAGCTGGAAATGGAGAACGAATACGAGCAGTTCGCTATGCAATATAATGAGATGAAGACGCAGATCAACAACGATTCGCTCGTCGCTCAGCTCGAGATGGAACAGAAACGAACAGAGGAACTGCTGGAAGAACTGCGAAGAGTGAAAAGTAGCGATGCTGCCGAGATTATGCGACTGAAGAAGGAACTCGCGACTCTGCGAGAGGTCTTGCGCAGTTATGTGCTTCAGATTGACTCCCTCAATCGCATGAACGAAGCGTTAACTCAGGAGAATTCGAACCTCAAGACGCAGAATGAACAAGCTCGTCAGCACATCTCTAACCTCTCTACTGAGAACGAATCGCTCTCCGACAAAGTCGCAATTGCGAGCCAACTTGATGCAACTGGCATTTACGCTGAAGGCCGCAACAAGAAAGGAAAGGCAGCCAAGCAGATTAAAGATGTCAAGAAGTTCGTGATTGGTTTCACGATTGCTCGAAATGTGACGACCTCCACAGGCATTCGCAGCATCTTTGTTCGCATCACAACTCCTACTGGAGACGTGCTTTCGAAGGGCGGAACCTTTGCTTACGAGAACCGCCAACTCGAGTACAGTATCCGCAAAGACATCGAATATACTGGCGAAGAGCAGAGTGTAACGGTTTATTGGGATGTGGCTGAAGCCTTGAGTGCGGGTAATTATCGCGTTGACATCTTTGCCGACGGCCAGAATATAGGTACGACTCATTTCTCCTTCGACAAGTAGATGAGCAAAGGAAAACTTGCCAAATTTGCCGAAATGGCCGAGAATCCTCTTGTTGTGGAATGCCCGATGGCAGCCACTATGCAAGAGGAATTCCCGCTTCGTGGCAAGTGGAACGAGGCGTTCTTCCACAACGAGAACCCAATCGTGCTTGAGTTGGGTTGCGGTCGAGGCGAATATACTGTGGGACTTGGGAAGCAAATGCCCGACAAGAACTTCATTGGCGTTGACATCAAGGGCGCGCGAATGTGGACGGGAGCTAAGGAGGCTTTGCAGACAGGAATGAAGAATGTGGGTTTCCTTCGCACAAATATCGAGTTCATCCAGCGTTTCTTTGCCCCAAACGAAGTCAGCGAAATCTGGCTCACCTTTTCAGATCCTCAGATGAAGAAAGTCACCAAACGCCTCACAAGTACCTATTTCTTAGAGCGTTATAGGCAGTTCCTTCAGGACGGAGGACTCGTTCATCTCAAAACCGACTCCAACTTTCTCTTCACTTATACAGAGGAGTTGCTCAAAGCGAACCACATAGAAGCAGAGTTCATGACTCGCGACTTGTATGGTCTTTCCCCTTCGGGGGAAATCGAAGGGGAGCTGTGGAAGTCCGCTTCTTCCATTCAAACCTACTATGAAAGTATGTGGCGAGCAAGAAGAATCGACATCAAGTACCTATGCTTCAAACTTCATCAAGGTTCCTCTCTTGTTGAGCCAGAAGTGGAAATTCCGCTCGATGAATACCGTTCTTACAGTCGCGAAAAGCGAAGTGGCTGCGAGAAACACGTATAAAATAAAGGAAAGAAAGAAAATTCTTGCTGAAAAATTTGCGTATGTCAAAAGAAACGACTACTTTTGCATTCGCAATCAGCAAATGGTGCGGTAGTTCAGTTTGGTTAGAATACTAGCCTGTCACGCTAGGGGTCGCGAGTTCGAGCCTCGTCCGCACCGCGAAGCAAAAGTGTTTTTCATGGTATTAGATTTTTAAGGTTAAGATTCTTAGTCGTGAGATTAGGAATCTTTTTTTATTAATCTGACCATAAGACATTGATATTCAAGAGCGTTCAACTTGTTTCATTTGACATCAAGCAGGTAAAATATGTTTAACCTGCGGGTGCGCAGTCTGAGGGCATAAATGCGAAAATGGACATGATTGGACAGTTTTGTTACTGATTTTGTTACCAAATTCGCCAGATTTTTGTTACTAACGTCAAAAAAAACGTTTACGGGGAGTATCTCAAAACTGGTAACAAAATTTGGTACTTTACGGAAACATGATTATCTGAAAATGTTCTAATTCGCTGAGATTGAAGAGATTTACTTCTTCTGTCGTTTGCTACAAGGCTGTTTCATTCGCGTAATTTGACGAAACAATGAACAAAAATTGTGTTACTGTCATTTACGACAGAAAAAAAGAAGTTTCAAAAGTTGGACGTGGCAAGGTGGAAATCCGTATTTATCTTGGCAATGGCGTCCGTAAGTATGTAACCGTAAACACTTGTAATCCTTTTGAATGGAAAGACTATGAGCATAGTGATGAGTTACGTACGCAGCTGGTTATTTACAGGGAAGTTATTAATTCTATGATTAAGCGTGATGAGGAGTTAACTATTGACAACCTGGATATGCACCTGGGCATTGACAAAACAAAACAGAAGGAAAAACGTGAAGCCATGCGGTTGAAATCTTCAAGGACAGGTTTCCTTGATTTCATGACAGAGCGCATATCTAAGGAAACTATGGGGCCAGCAACTCTTCAACGGAAGCGAATAACGATGGATGCCATGAGACGCTTTGACAGGCTCAATCGTTTTTCAGACATCACTCCGAATAACGTCAAGGCATTTGATGAATTTCTGAAGACAGAGTGCAGCCGAACTCTTCCCACCGTTCATAACTATCATAAGGTTCTGAAGATGTATACAAAGCAGGCTGCCCTATTTGGTTACATCCCAATCGACCCTTATGATACCCCTCTCTGTAAGTTTAAGCGTGGCAGGTACAATGAACGTCGTCCTTTGACAGAGGAAGAACTGATTAAAATCCGTGAATGCAAATTGAGAGAGAAGGAGAGTCGTGTTCGTGACCTATTTGTGTTCTGTGCTTATACAGGCCTTGCTTTCATAGATTGTCAGAAATTTGACTATGAAAGCATGACAGAAACCATCAATGGTCAGACTTTCATCGACGGTAAGCGAGTAAAGACGGACTGTAACTTTTTCACGCCGATACTCCCTCCTGCAATGGAAGTATTGAAGAAGTATAACTATAAGTTGCCGCATATCAGCAATCAGAAAGCTAACGACTATCTTCATCTTATAGAAGTCAGCTGTGAAATCCACAAACCGCTGACTACACATGTCGCCCGTCATAGTTTCGCCACACTTGCTCTCTCTTATGATATTCCTATCGAAGACGTTGCTCGAATGATGGGACATACCAATATCAAGACGACTCAAATTTATGCCAAGATATTAAAGAGCACCATAGAAAGACATGCGGTCAATCTTGCATCGCTTATCAAATAAACAGATATCAGTATATCCGAAACTATAACAAATGATTGCGACCTTCCTGTTTTTCACAGAGAAGGTCGTTTTATTTTTCTGTAAGAACATGAAGCCATAACATATTCTCTTCATGACTGAACATAATATTGGAAAGAAGACGCTTCCATAAAATCCCCTTTCGCCCCATACGAAAAAAAACTATCAGGAATCCTTAAGTAAACATTTGGTATTCAGTCGGTTGTAAAGAGCGAAAAAAGACACGGATGTTGACGATATATTTAGACATATATATGGATTTTTAGAAATAATTGAATTTTTCCAGGACTCAAAAAGCTAAACAATTGTAAATCAGCTCAAAAGGGTCGAGGGAAAAAGAATTTTCCCCTCGTTTCCGTGTAAACATCCCCCGACCGCCCTGCTTCGCCTGCCCGAAAGGGAAGGGGTTTCGATAGCGGAATATGTAGGGAGCACTTCTGCAAAATGTGCGGTGGGATGCTATTCGCGCGAGTAAGAAAGCGTAGTACGCAGGAAAGGGTACATGAAACATAGTGCAAAGCACGGTGCAATCTGCGTGTGTTGGAAAATGAGCCACAGCGGACAGGAGATGAAAAAAGCCCGCACCTCTTTCCAAATGTAATGGAATGTGATGCGGACTCATATTCTCTTCGCCGTGTGCTCGCCGGCACTCACAGAAAGCAATGTCTCATGTTATCACTTTCCGTAGTACGAAGCGAACTGTCGACCAAATAGAAGACCTGTATTTGAGCGGAGCGAGGATGATAGCTCTTGCTATACTTATAAATAATATAAGGTATAGTAAATGGCGAATCGTATTTCTTTGGCTTGGGAGTAGCTCTTGGGAATAGATAAAGCGATGACTGTTTTTCATGTAACAAAGATACAAAAGCAGCAAGAGAGTGGAAAGGACAGATATAAGAAATTTTTGCACTTACTATACGATTTGGTAAAACAAAGGATGAAAAGTATCAAAAACACCGATTGAATTACATCAAAAACACTGATTAAATTACATCAAAAACATTGATTTTCTTGTTTTTTTCGTAATAAGTTATTATCTTTGCACCATCATAAATTAATACAAGTATGAAATATCTCAGTAGAACGGCAGATACGATGCTTCAAGATCTTCTTGATGCCTTTGGTGCCGTGTTAATAGAAGGACCGAAGTGGTGTGGTAAGACAACAACCGCAGAACAGGCAGCAAAAAGTGCCATCAGATTACAGGATACAGATAAGCGCGAGGAATATATTGCAACGGCAATGTCAAAGCCTTCCTTGTTGCTCTTAGGTGATACTCCCAGGTTGATTGATGAATGGCAAGATGCTCCAGTTCTATGGGATGCTATTCGTACGATGGTTGATAAACGTGTTGTACCAGGACAGTTTATACTTACAGGCTCCAATGCTATAGATAAATCACAGATTCATCATTCCGGTAATGGGCGCATTGCGCGTATGAGCATGCTTCCTATGAGTTTGTGGGAGTCGAAGGAGTCAACAGGTGAGGTGTCATTGCAACAGCTGTTTGATAATCCGGATTATGATATAGACGGTTGTCAATCAAAAATGAGTATTGAGGATTTGATTTATGCTGCATGTCGTGGCGGATGGCCAGCGACACTCATGGCTCGTTCCCCCAAATCACAGTTGCTTATAGCTCGAAACTATGTCCGAACAGTATGTAGCGAGGACATATCCCGAATAGATGGGAAGCGGCGCAATGAGAAGCTTGCTATGTTGATACTTCGGTCATATGCTCGAAACATATCATCCTTAGCCAAAAAGACTACTATGCTTGGTGATATTTTGTCGTCGGAAGAAGTTGAATGCAGCATTGACACATTCAATGACTATGTAAATGCTCTTGAACGCCTGTTTGTAATTCAGGATATAGATGCCTGGTGTCCTGCCATACGCAGTAAAACAGTCATTCGTAGTTCTCCAAAGCGCGGATTCTGTGATCCTTCTTTAAGTGTGGCACTCCTTGGACTTACACCTGAAGCATTAACCACGCAGTTGAAGACATTCGGGTTTATATTCGAGCAAATGTGTGTCCGTGACCTGAAAGCTTATACACAAGGACTATATAGTCATGTGTCATATTACCATGATCGATATGGCTTGGAGGCAGACTTTGTACTTCATCTAGAAGATGGACGATATGCTCTGGTTGAGTGTAAATTGGGCAGCAAAGAGATAGAAGATGGTGCAGCTCATCTATTAGAGTTGAAGAATCTCATACATGAACATAATGTTAATGAGAAACAAATGCCTATACGTGAGCCGGACCTTTTGATTATCATTACAGGAGGTCAAATGGCATACACTCGTCCTGATGGCGTAAAGATAATCCCGCTAGGATGTCTTAAGGAATGACTTGTTGAAACGCCTTCAATACCAAAATCCTTAGGCCAAGTAACTATCGAGAAACCACTCAAGCAGCTTTTGCTGCCTGACTGGTACAATCCTTGATTGCCTTTGTAATCATTGCCGATGCACGCTTGACATCGAGCAGGATTGTCTTGATGTACTGCGCATCCTCTTTCAGGGATTCAAGCCATGATTTGAGGTAAGGCGCACTGTCCTCCTTGATGTATTTGTCCATACCGCAGTACTGGCAAATCATCGCA
>JAFYNL010000002.1 GCA_017548075.1 Bacteroidaceae bacterium
CGTGAAGAGTGAAGAGTGAAGAATGCGAATAAGCGAGAGCAATACCATGCTTGCATGTATTGCCGAGCGGAAGCAGTCTCGACGAAGTCAAGAATGAAGAGTGAAGAATGTTTCGCTCAACTCTACACTTCGAAACTGACTCTAAACGCTCTCCGAGCTTGCTCGCCTGAGCACCAATGGAGCGCAAGAACCCTAAACTCTAAACTAGAAAAAGCCCTGCTCGAAATGAGCGGGGCTTTTATGTTTCCTTAAAAGGAAGGGATTTCTATTCGAAGGCTGCGGGCAATTGGTGGAGCTTGGTGGAGTTGCTGCCCTTGATGAGGATGGTGCAGTTCGAGACGGGTTCTTCCTTCAAAGCTGCCTTTACTTCATCCACATTTTTGAAGACGTGCATACCTTCTTTTGCTACCTTTCCGAACTCTTCTCCAACGAGCCAGATGCGCTCTAAATCCATCTCGGCGAGCTTGTCGACTATCTTCTTGTGCTCTTGAAGGCTTTCTTCACCCAACTCTCGCATGTCTCCGAGTATCACCATCTTATGCTCGTCCTCAAAGAAGGAGAAATTCGTCAGAGCAGCCGACATACTCGAGGGGTTTGCATTGTAGGCATCCACGATGAGACGATTGCTTCCGACCTGCCTCAACTCGCTCCGACTATTGGTTGGCTGATAGGCCTCGAGAGCATGATTTATCTGCTCGGGAGTGATGCCGAAATGGAGTCCGATGGTGACTGCAGCCCGCAGGTTGGCGATATTGTAAGCGCCGATGAGATTGGTCTTGACCGTGTGCCAAGGCGCATCGTCTTCTGCCCTCCATTGCATCTCCACAAACGGATTCACTTGGCTCACCCTACCCTCGACGTACGGCAGAGCATCTTCCCACAAGGCAAAACCACGCTCCTGAGCCATCTGCAAGAGGTCCTCGTCGAAGGCGTTGAGGAAGATTTTCTTGCCGCGCTCGTGCAAATCGTCATAGAGTTCGCCCTTCGTCCGCTTCACGCCCTCGAAGCTGCCAAAGCCCTCCAGATGGGCACGCCCGACATTCGTGATGAGTCCGAAATCAGCCTCCACAATATGGCAGAGGTCGGCAATTTCGCCTGGATGATTGGCTCCCGTCTCTACGACGGCGATATCGTGCTCAGGCTTGATGCGAAGCAGGGTGAGAGGCACTCCGATGTGATTGTTCAGATTGCCCTCGGTGAAGAGGACTTGCTTGCCCTCGGAAAGGACGGCGCTGATGAGTTCCTTCGTAGTGGTCTTGCCGTTGGTACCGGTGATTTGCAGGACTGGTCCGCCCCACTCTTTCCGATGATGCGCAGCCAGCTCTTGCAGGGCTTTCAGAACATCGGGGACGAGGATGAGTCGCTCGTCTTGTTTCGCAATCTCTGGGTTATCGACGACTGCATAGGCACAACCCTTTTCGAGCGCCTGCAGAGCATATTGGTTTCCATCGAACGTTTCACCCTTGAGGGCAAAGAAAATACTCCCTTCGGGACACTTGCGGCTGTCCGTCGTCACTACCGGATGCGCCAGATATAAGTTATAAAGTTCATAGTTCATAGTTCAAAGTGCATAATTTGTTCATTTTCTGGTACAAAGTTAAACCTTTTTTCTCAAATTCTTGCCCTTTATATAAATTATGTGTATTTTTGTGCGAAATTTAAGCAGATTGTGCACACAAAGTTTCCATATAGCATCAATGTAGGCGGCGAATTGCTTTCGTTGGAGCGACCTGTCGTGATGGGCATCCTGAATGCCACGCCCGACTCTTTCTATCAGCACGACGAAGGAGCCGAAGCCATCCGCCAGCGCGCCCGAAAGATGCTCACGGAAGGCGCTACAATAGTGGATGTAGGCGCTTGCTCCACGCGTCCAGGCTATACTGCTCCCGACGAAAAAGAGGAGATGCAAAGGCTCAGGGAAGCCCTGAAGATTGTTCGGGAAGAGGCTCCGAAGGCAATTGTGAGCGTAGATACTTTCCGAGCAGATGTTGCCAAGATGTGTGTCGAGGAGTTTGGCGTGCAGATTGTGAACGACATCAGCGAAGGCGGCCTCGACAAAGAGATGTTTAAGACTGTGGCAGAGCTGGGAGTGCCTTACATTCTGACGCACAATACCGCTATCGACGAGACGGAAGATGCTCCCTACATGGCTCTGTTCCTGAGGGATTTGGGGAGCAAGGTGGAAATGCTTCACGAGATGGGCGTATGCGACATCATCCTCGACCCAGGCTTTGGCTTCAACAAAACGCTCGAGCAGAACTACATCGTGATGCGCAACCTGGAAGTCCTGCACGAACTCCATCTGCCTCTGCTTGTCGGAGTGAGCCATAAGAGCATGATATTCAAGCTATTGGGAACAACTCCAAGCGAAGCTATGAACGGCTCTACCGTGCTCCATACAATTGCCCTGCAGAAAGGCGCTCACATCCTCCGAGTGCACGAAGTCAGGGAGGCAATGGAATGTATAAAGATAACTAACGAACTGAACGGATGCCTAACATAAACTTCAAAGACATAATCGACATCATCCTCGTGGCAATCGCACTATTCTATTGCTACAAAGTGATGAAGCAGTCACGCTCGATGAACATCTTCTACGGCATACTGCTCTTCATCAGTTGCTGGATTATCATCAGCAAAGTGCTCGAGATGAAGCTTCTTGGCGGCATTCTTGACCAACTGGTGAGCGTTGGCGCCATTGCCATTATCGTTCTGTTCCAAGAAGACATTCGGCGCTTCTTCTACAACATAGGAACACGCAACAAAGCACATCGTCTCCTGCGTTTCTTCAGGCTCGACAAGCGCAAGAATGCAGGCGAGTTCCGCAACGACAGAGAGACAATCTTCCCCATAGTGATGGCTTGCATGAACATGAGCAAGCAACATGTGGGCGCTCTCATCGTCATGCAGAACGACCTTCCCCTGGGCGAGTTCATGCGAACAGGCGAAGAAGTGGATGCCAAGATAACGCAACGACTCATCGAGAATATCTTCTTCAAGAACAGTCCCCTTCACGACGGAGCGATGGTGATTGCAAACGGAAGGATTGCGGCGGCTTCGTGCATCCTGCCCATCAGTCATGACCTCGACATTCCCAAGGAGTTCGGACTTCGCCACAGAGCCGCAAAAGGCATCAGCAAAGAAACTGACGCTCTGGCAATTGTGGTGAGTGAAGAGACGGGCAACATCAGTGCGGCTTATTCCGATATGCTTCGCGCTCACATCACAGCCGAAGAACTGGAGACACTACTCATGAAAGGAAAATTCTAAAAACATATACGCTATGACTTTAATGGAACAAATTATCGCTCGAGCCAAGTCCTGCAAGCAAAGGATTGTGCTGCCGGAAAGCTTGGAAGAGCGAACGCTGACTGCTGCCGATATGGCTTTGGCAGACGACCTAGCCGACATCATCCTGATTGGTGCTGAGAAGGAAATCTTTGCTCTCGCCGACAAACTAGGGCTCAAGAACATTGGCAAGGCAACTATCATCGACCCTGCTACAAGCGAGCAGACAGAGACTTATGTTCAACTCCTCTACAACCTTCGCAAGAACAAGGGAATGACGGAGGAAGAGGCTCGTGCCAAGGTGCTCGATCCGCTCTACTATGGCTGCCTTATCATCAAGAATGGAGATGCTGACGGACAGATTTCTGGCGCCCTCTCGACGACGGGAGATACGCTTCGTCCTGCTCTTCAAATCATCAAATGCGCTCCTGGCGTTAGTTGCGTGAGTGGCGCGATGCTCATGATTACGCCTGCCAAGCAATATGGCGAGGATGGCGTGCTCGTGATGGGCGACGTGGCAGTAACGCCGATGCCCGACGCTAACCAACTTGCTCAGATTGCCATCTGCACGGCTCAAACGGCTAAGAGTGTGGCAGGCTTTGCAGAGCCTCGTGTCGCCATGCTCAGCTTCAGCACAAAGGGAAGCGCAAGTCACGAAGTTGTGGATAAGGTGATTGAAGCCACGAGGATTGCCAAGGAGAAAGACCCAAGCCTTCACATCGATGGCGAACTCCAGGCAGATGCTGCTCTCGTGCCAAGCGTGGGTGCGAAGAAGGCTCCTGGAAGCGATATCGCTGGCAAGGCAAATGTACTCGTCGTTCCTTGTCTGGAGGTAGGAAACATTGCCTACAAGCTCGTTCAGCGCCTTGCTGGAGCCGAAGCTATTGGTCCCATCTTGCAAGGCATAGCTCGTCCCGTCAACGACCTCAGCCGCGGATGCTCAGTAGATGATATTTACAAGATGGTAGCCATCACAGCTTGCCAAGCCCAGCAGGCAAAAGCCTGACTGGGAACGAAGAACTAAGAGTGAAGAGTTAAGAATAAAAGTAACCAGCATGTACGAGAACAGCGAATCAATCCTAATGGTGAAAAGCGATGCCTTTTCTGGGCGCATCGTAAAAATGGTTCGCTACTTGCACAGCAACTCAGACAAGACTCTTACACCTCTCTTCAATCAAGTCCTGCGTTCAGGAACTTCCATTGCCGCAAACATAAGAGAGGCTCAATTTGCACAAAGCAGAGCCGACTTTATTAGCAAACTGCATATTGCAGCAAAGGAAGCCAACGAGACGCGCAAATGGCTCAAAGACCTGCTTGAGGGCGACGCAATTACCCTTGACCAATTTCAAAGCATGGACAACGATTGCAACGAGATACTCTCCATTCTTGTTTCATCGCTTAAAACATCAAAGAGAAACGCACAAATAATTATCAAATCATAAAACAAAGGAGTGTTTAATGAAGGAAGAAAGGTAACTCTGATTCTTCACTCTTCGTTCTTCACTCTTCACTAAAAAAAGATTATGAAGATTCTTGTTCTTAACTGCGGCAGCAGTTCGATTAAATATGCGCTTTACAACATGGACGACCAGTCCGTCATCACAAGTGGCGGCATTGAGAAGATTGGTCTGCCCGACTCTTTTATAACAGTCAAACTGAATGGCGAGAAGCACAAGTGGGAACATCCCATCAAGGAACATACTGCTGGTGTGCAGTATATCTTCGAGGTGCTAGCAAATGGCGAATATGCCGTGCTGAAAAGCCTTGAAGAGCTTGATGCTGTGGGCCACAGAATGGTGCATGGCGGAGAGAAGTTCAATAAGTCCGTTCGCCTCACCCCTGAAGTGATGGAGGCATTCGCGGCTTGTAACGACCTCGCTCCCCTTCACAATCCCGCCAACATCAAGGGCGTGAATGCCGTTTCTGCTCTTCTGCCCAACATTCCTCAGGTCGGCGTTTTCGATACCGCTTTCCATCAGACGATGCCCGATTATGCGTATATGTATGCACTTCCTTACAACCTTTACAAGGAGTATGGCGTGCGTCGTTATGGCTTCCACGGAACGAGCCATCGCTATGTGAGTCAGCGTGTTTGCGAGTTCCTCGGATGCAAACCTGAGGAGAAGCGAATCATCACTTGCCACATTGGAAACGGAGCCTCGATTGCTGCCGTGAAGTATGGAAAATGCGTGGATACATCGATGGGCCTCACTCCTCTGGAAGGCTTGATGATGGGCACTCGTACTGGCGACATCGATGCTGGGGCAGTTACCTACTTGATGGACAAGTTCAATCTCGATACCAAGGGCATTTCCGACCTGCTGAACAAGAAGTCAGGACTTGCTGGAGTGAGCGAAGGAAGCAGCGATTTCCGCGACATCCTTGCAGGTATTGCTGCGGGTAACGACAAGGCTCGTCTGGCGAAGGAAATGTACACCTATCGCATCAAGAAGTACATCGGCGCTTATGCCGCAGCTATGGGTGGCGTGGACGTCATTCTCTTTACTGGCGGAGCTGGCGAGAACCAGTGGGAAGTCCGCGAAGGAGCGACGAACGGCCTCGAGTATATGGGCGTCAAGATGGATGTCACGAAGAATCGCAGCTGCCGAGCTACGGAAGCCATCCTCAGCGCAGACGATAGCAAGGTGATAGTTTGCTGCATTCCAACCGACGAGGAACTGATGATTGCCCTCGATACCCAAGCCCTTTGCTGAAGCCTGATTCTAGGACTTAACAAAGCTACCAAGAAAACTAAGCGTGCCTAGTTCGTAAACTAAGCACGCTTAATTTGTAAACGTAACACGTTAAGTTGGCCAACGACCCACGTTAAGATTGCAATCGTAACACGTTACGTTTTGATTTTAACTGAGGGTTGTTTTCCGTCTTACTTCAGGAAACCTTCAGCCGTGAAATATTTGCTCTTGCTGAGAGGCTCGATAGCGCCGAACTTCTGCCAATCTGCATCTGCCTGGAACTTTGCCAAGAAGGCATCAGGAACGTAGAGTGTGCAGCTCGAATTGGGCGTGCAATTCTTCGGCATTGGATAATACTCTGTGCTGAGCAGGTAAATCTTTTTCCACTTCGAAGCAGAAGGAACAAGTCCGAACATACGGTTCTTGAAGTCGTTGGGGATGGAGAACTCCTCGATGTTGGTACAGCCCTCGAAAGCTCCATCCTCGAGCTTATTCATCGTAATCGCCATAAGAATGCTCTTCAGCTTTGTGCAACCTGCAAACGCGCCATCGCGAATCCAATAGATGTGTTCACCAAAGCGAGCCGTTTCGAGTGAAGTACAACCCGCGAAAGAGTTCAAACCAATCGTATAAACGTCAACCAGAAGGTTCTTCAGAGCAGAACAGCCCTTGAACGCTTCATCGTTGATGACAGGCATTTCGCCCTGGAAATGGACCTTTTCGAGAGATGTGCAACCTGCAAAAGCGTAGTTGGCGATATGCTTGATCTGAGGAGCAATCCAGACTTCCTTAATACTCTTGTTGTCCATGAACTCCTCTGTGTTGATGCTCAGAATCTTAGAGTTGAAGCCCATCTTCTCTTCTGTAGGCACATACTTGTCGGCACGATGCTTGGGAGTGTAGAAGAAAATGTCCTTAGCGGGAGTTTCAGTAGCTTCCACATCTGTCTTAACCTTGTTACCTTGTTCAGCAGATTGTTTCTCGCAACTGCTCAAACCCATCAGGAAAAGCGTTGCAAAAGCAAAGAGAATGGTGTTCTTTTTCATAATTTTCGTTGTTTAGAATTGTTATCTGCCTGCAAATATACGATTAAGCGAGCAATAAACAAAATTTATTTGAGTATTTCCGAACTAATTCGTAAATTTGCAAAGATTTTGATTAAGGTATGAGAATTCGCACATTATTTATAATAATTGCCTTCCTTTTGGCAGCAGGATGGTTCTTCTTCCCTGCCATGAAGCCTGAAGGAGACTGCCTCTGGTTCGCTATGAGACTGGCTCTTCCTGCGGCTTTGCTGGCTTTGGGCGGCATCGGACTCATCCCAAAATTGATGACTTTCGGCTTAATCTTTTGCGCTATTGGCGATGCGATGGGAGTGTTAGGCTCATTCGAAGGGCAAATGGCTGGTTTTGCGTTGGCTCACATTTGCTTCATCTCATACTTCATCAAAGGCATCCGAGCATCAAGACCTCTGCCGATAGTCATTATCGCAACCACCCTACTCTGTCTGGTCCCGCTCGTACTTGCTGCGACGAAAGTCATTCCTCAGGTACGCGACCTTCCCATCAAAATAGGTTGCTGCATTTATGCTCTGCTCCTTACTGGAACCGTTTGGACGAGCATTGTGAGAGCTTTTTCCATCGAAAACGGCAGAAAGGCTCTTCCTTATGTTGCGGCTGTGGGTGCAATATTGTTTCTCAACTCCGACTTCGTCCTTTCGTGGAACAGGTTTACGGCACACATTCCTCATGCCTCGCTCTACATAATGACGACTTATTACGCAGCCCTTTTGCTCCTTTTCGTAGGCACTCTAAAGAAAGAATCATGATTTCGATAGATAATCTCAGCGTTGAATTTAGTGCGAAGCCGCTCTTCACGGGCATTAGCTACGTGATAAACGACCACGACCGAATTGCTCTTGTTGGCAAAAACGGAGCAGGCAAGAGCACAATGCTGAAGATTATCGCAGGCCTTCAACAGCCTACAAGCGGCTCCGTAAGTGTTCCAAAAGATGCCACAATCGCTTACTTGCCTCAAGTCATGAAGCTTACAGACGAGCGAACAGTTCGCAAGGAAGCAGAACGAGCCTTCGAACACATAACAGAGATGGAGCAAGAAATAGCTCGCCTCAACAATCAACTTGCAGAACGTACTGATTATGAGAGCGATGAGTATATGGCGCTCGTGGAACGCTTCACCCATTTGAACGAGCATTTTCAGATGATGGGAGGCTTGAATTATCAAGCTGAATTGGAGCGAACTCTGCAAGGTTTGGGGTTCCGAAGAGAGGATTTGGACCGTCCCACGAGTGAGTTCAGCGGAGGTTGGAGAATGCGTATCGAATTAGCAAAGCTTCTGCTTCAGCACCCAGATGTGCTTCTTCTCGACGAGCCCACGAATCATCTCGACATCGAAAGCATCCAATGGCTCGAGAACTTCCTCATGACAAGCGCAAATGCAGTAGTCCTCGTCAGTCACGACCGCGCGTTTATAAATAATGTAACGAATCGCACAATCGAGATAAGTTGCGGCAAAATCTACGACTACAAAGTAAAATACGACGAATATGTCACGCTTCATGCAGAGCGACGGGAGCAGCAATTGAGGGCTTTGGAGAATCAACAGAAAGAGATTGCCGATGCTCGAGCCTTCATAGACCGTTTCCGTTATCAAGCCACGAAAGCCATTCAGGTTCAGCAAAAGATTCGTCAACTGGAGAAGATTGTGCCTATCGAAGTGGATGAGGTTGATAATAGTGCCTTGCATCTCAAGTTTACATGCTCGATGCGAAGTGGCGACTTCCCCATCATCTGTGATGAAGTTGGCAAGAACTATGGCGAACATTGTGTCTTCAAAGGCGTGAACCTGACCATCAGATGAGGCGAGAAAGTGGCTTTTGTTGGGCGAAATGGTGAAGGTAAGACGACGCTCGTCAAATGCATTATGGGCGAGATTCCCTTCGATGGCTCTCTCAAGATTGGACATAATGTGCAGATTGGTTACTTCGCACAGAATCAGGCACAACTGCTCGAAGGCGAATATACCGTTTTCGACACAATTGACCGAGTGGCTAAGGGCGATATCAGGCTCAAGATAAGAGACATTCTGGGCGCTTTTATGTTTGGAGGAGAGGCAGGAGACAAAAAGGTGAAGTTCCTCTCAGGAGGCGAACGTACCCGACTGGCAATGATAAAGTTGCTTCTCGAACCCGTCAATTGTCTCATCCTCGACGAGCCTACGAACCATCTCGACATGCGTTCGAAGGATGTCCTTAAGGCTGCCATTCGTGATTTCGACGGCACAGTTATCGTAGTAAGCCACGACCGAGAGTTCCTCGACGGACTTGTGACGAAGGTTTACGAGTTCGGCAATTGTAAGGTTCGCGAGCACATTGGCGGCATCTACGACTTCCTTAGAGATAAGAACATAGAGAGTCTGAGTCAATTAAACAAGCAAACACCCTCCAACTCCCCATCAAAAGAGGAGACTAAAGAAGAGTCTTCTGGGGCTCTGTCTTATGCAGAGCAAAAGGCTCAGGCTCGTGAACAAAAGAAGCGGGAAAAGGCTCTCCAAGAGGCTGAAGACAAGGTAACGCAACTCGAAGCAGCTATTCGCATCCTAGAAGACCAAATGTCAACGCCAGAAGGCAGTCTGGATGTCTCGCTCTACGAAAAGCATGGAAAGCTGAAGGCTCAACTCAAACAAGCCGAAGAAGAATGGGAAAAACTAATTTAATTCACATATTATGAACACAAGAAACATGATTACAGCATTTGCTTTTACGGCATTGGCTGCGGCTTGCACGAATGGTGGCAAGCAACTGGCTTCAGGTATCGACCTCGCCAATCTCGACTCAACCTACCTCCCTGGTACTGACTTCTATATGTACGCGACAGGTGGTTGGCAGAAAGCTCATCCTCTGACTGCAGAATACAGCCGTTTCGGGTCATTCGACCAACTGCAGGAGGACAACAACCAGCGTTTGCGTTCCCTCATCGACAGCGTGTCTGCTCAGGAGAACGAGAAAGGCAGCATCGAGCAGAAAATTGCTGACCTCTACAACTCGGCTATGGATAGCGTGAACCTGAACGAACATTATTGGGGTGCACTCGAAGGTTTCCTGCTTTGCGATGGCTACCAGAACTCTACTGACATCACGGTAGATTGGATTGCTGAGGTTTGGCCTCGCATGCAGAGACAAGGTGTGCCTGGACTTTTCGGCATGTATATCGGAGCCGACGAGAAGGACTCGAAGAACAACCTTGTAACTATCTTCCAAGGTGGTCTCACGCTTGGACAGAAGGACTATTATGTTGACAACGACCCAAGGACTCTGGAGATTCGTAAGGCTTACAAGAAGTACATTTCCGACCTTTGCGTGCATACCGGTTTTAGCGAAAAGGATGCCAAGCGGATTGCAGAAGACGTTCTTCGTATCGAGACTCGCCTTGCCTATGCAAGCAAGAGCAGGACGGAACTTCGCGACCCTGAGGCAAACTACAACAAACTCACCTACGACGAACTCAAAGAGCAGTTCCCAGGCATCAATTGGGACGGCTACTTCGAGAACTTCGGAATGGAGGGCGTGAAGGAAGTCTGCCTTGGTCAGCCAGAAGCAATTCACGAGGTTGAGAAAGTGCTTGCGGAAGAGACTGTTGAAGCCCAGCAGAACATCTATCTCTGGCACGCTATCGACATGGCTTCGTCCTTCATCGATGATGAAAGTCGTGCCTTGAATTTCGGCTTCTACGGCAAGGTAATGAGTGGCAAGGAAGAGGACCGTCCTCGCTGGAAGCGTGCCGTATCTGCCGTCGAAGGTGGCTTGGGAGAAGCTCTAGGTCAGCTTTATGTTGCCAAATACTTCCCGCCAGAAGCCAAGAAGCGCATGGAAAAACTCGTGGCTAACCTGCAAACTGCTCTTGGCGAACGTATTGACGTGCAGGATTGGATGAGTGACGAGACGAAGAAAGTGGCTCGTGAGAAACTCGATGCCTTCTATGTGAAGGTAGGTTATCCTGATAAATGGAAGGACTACAGCGACCTCGAGATTGGCGAAAACTACCTCAACAATATGCTTGCCGTGGGCGAATGGGAAATCAAGGACATGATTAAGACTAAGTTCAACAAGCCCGTGGACCGCGACGAATGGTACATGACGCCTCAGACTGTCAACGCCTATTACAACCCCACTACAAACGAGATTTGCTTCCCCGCAGGCATTCTGCAGCCCCCGTTCTTCGACATGCAGGCCGACGACGCTTTCAACTATGGCGCAATCGGCGTAGTCATCGGACATGAGATGACGCATGGATTCGACGACCAGGGCAGCAAGTACGACAAGAACGGCAATCTCGTGACTTGGTGGAGCGAGGAAGACACGAAGCAATTCGAAGAGAGGATTCAGGTAATGCGCGAATACCACGACAGCATCGAAGTTTTGCCTGGGCTTCATGCTAACGGTTCTCTCACACTTGGCGAGAACATGGCTGACCACGGAGGCTTGATGGTAGCCTTCCAAGCCTTCAAGAATGCAACTAAGGACGCTCCTTTGGAGACTATCGACGGCTTTACGCCAGAGCAAAGATTCTTCCTTGCTTACGCCAACGTCTGGGGGCAGAACATCCGTGACGAAGAGATTCAGAAGCGCGTCAAGAGCGACCCGCACCAGCTGGGAATGTGGCGTGTGAACGGACAGATGCCGCACATCGACGCCTGGTACGACGCCTTCGGCATCACAGAAGCCGACCCCATGTTCGTTCCCAAAGAGAAGCGCGTCACCATTTGGTAAGCAATCTTGGCAAACATCACGTGTGTCGTTGGCAAACTTAACACGTTACGATGGCAAACTTAACGTGTATAGTTGAACAACTTCACTGCCGTCGTTTAGTAATGAGATTAGCATGAAGCAAATTGAAGTCGTTGCTGCAATAATTCACGATGAAGAAGGTCGCATCTTTGCCACTCAGCGAGGATATGGCGATTGGCAGGACTTCTGGGAATTCCCTGGCGGTAAGATGGAGCCAGGTGAATCGCCGGAAGAAGCTCTGAAGCGTGAGATATGGGAAGAATTGGAGACGCGAATCGTCATTGAACATCTGGTCAAGACTATCGAGTATGACTATCCTGCCTTCCACCTCACCATGCATTGCTTCCTATGCCGCATCGAAAGCGGTAACCTGACACTAAAGGAACACGAGGCTGCCAAATGGCTAAATAGAGACGAATTAAATAGTGTGGATTGGTTGCCTGCCGATAAAGAAGTTTTAGACGTAATACGTATAAATTAAAGATATAATGAAGAGAAGCTTTATCTTACTTTCTTGTTTGCTCGTTTGCTCAGTTGCCATGATGGCTCAGCAACATAAGTTGTGGTACAGCCGACCTGCTTCGCATTGGCTCGAGGCCCTGCCAATAGGCAACTCTCACTTGGGAGCGATGGTATATGGAGGCACAGATACAGAGGAGATTCAACTGAACGAGGAGACTTTCTGGAGCGGTTCCCCTTACGATAACAACAGTCATGAGTCGCTGGAAAAGTTACCTGAGGTGCGCCGTCTCATCTTCGAAGGCAAAGAACGCGAAGCAGAGAAGCTGTTGGACCGCTACTTCCTGAAAGGACCTCACGGCATGCGTTTCCTGCCTCTTGGCAGCATCAAGATGAATTTGGGGCACAAAGAAGTGACTGACTATCGGAGAGAGTTGAACCTGTCAAATGCAGTCTCCACGACTTCCTATATATATAATAATGTGAAGTACGAGCGTACCGTCTTTGCCTCGATGGCAGACAATGTGATTGTGGTGCAATTGAATGCCAACAAGAAAGCCGCAATTTCGTTCGAACTAAGCTTCAAGAGTCAGTTGCCTGCAAAGGCTGAATCTGAACATGCCTGCACATGTCCATTGGTAGAAGGTTCCGGACATATCGGTGGCCGACTGATTGCCACCGTTCAAGGTGTGGAACAGGAAGGCATCAAGGCTGGTCTGACAGCAGAGTGTCATGTAAGCGTCCGTATAGAAGGTAAAGATGCTCGAATCTCATATCCAAAAGCTGCCATAGAAGTTGAGAATGCCGATAAGGTAACTATCTACATTTCAGCCGCTACAAACTTTGTCAACTATAAGGACATCAGTGGTGATGCCACCAAGAAAAACAAGCAAATACTTAATCAGGCCGAGAAGATTCGCTTCCCCGAACTAATGAAACGCCATGTGGCTAAATATCAGGAGCAATACAATCGTGTCAGCCTCACTCTTCCGAAAAGCGAAAACTCTGGTTTGGAGACAGACAAACGATTGGCTTCCTTCGAGAAGTCACAATCCGACCTCGATATGGTGTCGCTGATGATGCAATACGGCCGCTACTTGCTCATTTGCTCTTCACAGCCAGGAGGTCAACCGGCAAACCTGCAAGGCGTGTGGAACGACAAGATGAACGCACCATGGGACTCGAAGTACACCATCAACATCAATGCAGAGATGAACTATTGGCCTGCTCTCGTCGGCAACCTTGCAGAGACGCAGGAACCCTTCTTCAGCATGGTGAAAGACCTCAGCGAAACAGGAGCTAAGACAGCGAAGGAAATGTACGACTGCGACGGATGGGTTGCTCATCACAATACTGACCTGTGGCGCATTGCTGGTCCTGTTGACGGCACTCCATGGGGCATGTTCATCACTGGTGGCGCTTGGCTTACAACTCACATTTGGCAGCACTATCTCTTTACTGGCGACAAAGAGTTCCTCGAGCAATACTACCCTGTGATGAAAGGAGCGGCAGACTTTCTGGTCGACTACATGCAAGAATATCCTGCCACAGGCGAAGTGAAGCAGGCTGCAGGATGGGTAATGACGGTTCCTACCGTTTCCCCAGAGCATGGGCCTGTAGGTAAGAACACTAATGTGACAGCAGGTTCTACGATGGACAATCAGATTGTCTTCGATGTCCTCTCGCAAACCATTCAAGCTGCCAAGGTCTTGGGTAAAGATAATTCTTCACTTTTCACTCTTCACTCTTCACTTCAAAAGTTACCTCCGATGCAAATTGGTCGTTACCAGCAATTGCAAGAGTGGCTTATCGATGGTGACGACCCGAAGGACGAACACCGACATATCTCTCACCTCTATGGTCTGTACCCATCGAACCAGATATCTCCCTACCGCCATCCAGAACTGTTTGTTGCTGCCGACTCCACTCTGACACAGCGCGGTGACAAGGCCACGGGA
>JAFYNL010000061.1 GCA_017548075.1 Bacteroidaceae bacterium
AATTTTGCACTCGGATAACAAATTAACCAATAAAATATAACATTTATTTATGGACGCAAAGAAAGTCTTGGAAGATCTGAAAAGACGCTTCCCAAATGAACCTGAGTATCATCAGGCAGTTGAAGAAGTGCTGAGCACTATCGAAGAAGAGTACAACAAACACCCTGAGTTCGAAAAAGTCAACCTCATCGAACGTCTCTGCATCCCTGATCGTGTTTATCAGTTCCGTGTAACTTGGATGGACGACAAGGGTCAGATTCAGACGAACATGGGTTATCGCATTCAGCACAACAACGCTATAGGTCCCTACAAAGGAGGTATTCGCTTCCACGCAAGTGTGAACCTTGGCATCCTGAAGTTCCTCGCCTTCGAGCAGACCTTCAAGAACTCACTCACCACTCTGCCTATGGGTGGCGGCAAAGGCGGTTCCGATTTCTCTCCTCGCGGCAAGAGTAATGCTGAGGTAATGCGTTTCTGCCAAGCTTTCATGTTGGAACTTGGTCGTCACATCGGTCCTGATGTGGACGTTCCTGCTGGCGATATTGGCGTTGGAGGTCGTGAAGTTGGCTATATGTTCGGCATGTATAAGAAGCTGACTCGCGAGTATAGTGGTGTCCTCACAGGTAAAGGTCTCGAGTTCGGCGGTTCGCTGATTCGTCCTGAAGCAACTGGTTATGGTACCGTTTACTTCCTTCGTGCTATGCTTAAGACAAAGGGCGACACCATCGAAGGCAAGAAAGTGCTCATCTCTGGTGCCGGTAATGTGGCTCAATATGCGGCAGAGAAGGTTCTGCAGCTCGGCGGTAAGGTTATGACAATGAGTGATTCCGATGGTTACATCTACGATCCCGATGGCATAGACCGCGAGAAACTCGACTACATTATGGAGTTGAAGCAGGTTTATCGTGGCCGTATCAAGGAATATGTGGACAAGTATCCGACTGCCAAATACGTTGGTGATGGCGCAAAGCCTTGGTTCGAGAAGGCCGACATCGCTCTTCCTTGTGCTACTCAGAACGAGTTGAACGAGGAGCAGGCAAAGGCTTTGGTTGCAAACGGCTGCATTGCCGTTGCCGAAGGTGCCAATATGCCTAGCACTCCTGGAGCAATTCGTGTCTTCCAAGAGGCTAAGATTCTCTACTCTCCTGGTAAGGCAAGTAATGCTGGTGGCGTAAGTGTATCAGGTCTCGAAATGAGTCAGAATAGCGAACGTCTCAGCTGGAGTGCAGAAGAAGTTGACGCTAAGTTGCTCTGGATTATGGAGAACATCCATGAGAACTGCGTGAAGTACGGCACTCAGCCCGACGGTTATGTAAACTATGTAAAGGGTGCCAACGTTGCTGGCTTCATGAAGGTTGCCAAAGCTATGATGGCTCAAGGAATAGTCTGAGAGTGCATAGTGCATAGTGCATAGTTCAGAGTAACTCTCGACAAACATAAAAAAGGAAGCCTCCACGATGTGGGGGCTTTCTTATTGTAAATGGTCTGTGGCCTTAACTTTTCATTGTTCATTTTTCATTTCTTCTGGTGAACCCAGCCGTCATCGCCTATTTCGAGACGGAAGAGAACTGCTTTGCGGCCTTCTTTATAGCGGTTAAAGTAGTAAGCGTGACAGAGATAATACATTTCTCCGCTTGGGGTTCTTACCATAGTTCCGTGCCCGCAACTCTGCATTTCCTTGCCGTCGCCTTCAAGGATGGGATTTCCTTCGTATTTTTCCCACGGACCTTGGATGGAATGACTGCGAGCCACACTAACCGCATAATCACTATTCGGAGAGCAACAATCGCGGATAGAATAGAGAATGTACCACCATTCGCCTTGACGGAAGACACATTGCCCTTCCATTCCCTGCCTTTCGTCATCGCGAAGCAGCATAAACGGTTCGCCCTCCAAATGCAGTCCATCTGCCGAAAGCTTCTGGCAGAGGAGTTCGATGGGACGTTTGCTTGGATCGAGACCATAAGCCTTCCAAGTGACATAAAGCTGCTCTTTATCGCGAAAGACAAAGGCATCGATGGCTTCGTTGGTAGTTCGAATGAGCGGACCAAAGTCTTTGAACTTACCTTCGGGGCCGTCCGCCATTGCTACGCCGATACAGCTTGTTCCGTCGCTCTTCTGCCGAGCAGTATAATAGCACATAGTTCTTCCGCAAAGGTCGAAGAGTTCAGGAGCCCAGAAACTGCCGTCGGTCCATTCGGGCCACTTGTCGAAGATGAAACCCATCGGCTCCCAAGAGAGCAAATCCTTCGAGCGATAACGCTGATAGGCCTGTGGTTTGTTGCCAGATGTGGCTGCCGCATAGTAGGTATCAGCCACGCGAATGACTGAAGGATCGGGTGCATCGGCATCAATAACAAGACAGCCCCCTCTCCCAGCCTCTCCCCCAAAGAGGAGAGGAGCCTTGGGATAAACGGCTTGCGGACCTTTCTTCGTCCATTTGAGAGGCACGCTTGTCAGGAGCCAATGACGTCCGTGAGTATTGTTTCCCTGATAGAAAAGATGCGTCTGACCTTGCTTGTCTCGATAGACACAAGGATGTCCACTCTCGCTTTCATTCCAATCTCCAGGTAAACCATTCTTGAGGAAAGGCTCGTCGGAAAAGCGTTGCCAATTTATGCCGTCCTTGCTTACGGCCAAACCTATCTGTTGAGGGCAGTTGTTGTAGTCAGCCGCATAGAACATATAGAGCTTTCGTTTGTGCTCGATAACCGTTGCTCCCTCGCAACATTTCCCTTCCCAAGAGAGTTCTGGCTGCAGGATGGGAGCATCTTTTGCCAAAGTCCAATCGCTTCTGCGAAAGTCCGTCCCAATCGGAGCAGTTGCAACTCCGAGCAATTGTCGCTCGAACTGAGGGTCGCGAGTGGCAAAGTAGAGGAAGTATTTGCCCTTGAAAGCGACGACTTCAGCATCGATTGCTCGCCCACAATTCCACTCTCCAGTAGGTCGGAAGATTGGGTTCGTTAGGTCTCGCACAAAGGTGAGTCCGTCTGTACTCCAAGCATGACAAACGGCATCGGTTCGTCCTCCTCCATAAGTCTGGTAGAATAGATGAATCGTATCATTCCTGACGATTGCTCCAGGAGCACAAAGTCCCTTCGCTTCATATTCGGCTTGAGGGGTAATCTCGCCAATTCTATTCCATTGACGAAGGTCCTGACTCTCAGCAATTCCTATGTTCCAACCCTCCCAAGCTCGAGTGTTATGAGGCGGAATGCTATAATACATCAGGTATCGCCCCCCATGAAAGACTATGATTGGGTCTTTCGCAAAGAGCGTTCCAGTTCGCGAATCGTCGCCATAAATAAACTCGTAAGCCTGACAAAGGTTGCAGACGAGCAGAAGCAAAAGGAGGAGTGGTAGGCGTTTTATCATTTTAGATGAGAGTTAGTAGGACTCTTCTTCGCTTGGGAAATCCTTGTTTTTGACGTCGGTTATGTACTGACCAACCGCATCGGTTATGGTTGTGGAGAGGTCTGCATAACGGCGAAGGAACTTGGGAGAAAAGCCTTTATTCATGCCGAGCATATCGTGAACGACCAGAACCTGACCGTCTGCCTGGCCTGCTCCAATGCCGATGATGGGCACTTTCACTTGCTCGCAAACCTTTTTGGTGAGTTCCGCAGGTATTTTCTCCAGCACGATTGCGAAGCAACCTAATTGGTCGAGCAATTTCGCATCACTCAAAAGTTTCTCGGCTTCCGCTTCTTCCTTGGCTCGAACTGCATAGGTTCCGAACTTGTTGATGCTTTGAGGTGTGAGACCAAGATGGCCCATAACGGGAATGCCTGCATCCAAGATGGCTCGAATGGTGTCCTGAATCTCTACTCCACCCTCGAGTTTGAGGGCGTCGCAACCGCTTCCCTGCATGATTTTGATAGCATTCTTCACACCTTCAGTCGCGTTAACCTGATAGGTTCCGAAGGGCATATCGCACACAACAAGAGCGCGTTTCACACCTCGAACCACACTTCGAGCATGATAAATCATCTGGTCGAGCGTAATAGGCAGAGTCGTCATATTGCCTGCCATCACATTGCTTGCGCTATCGCCTACAAGGATGATGTCGATGCCGGCTTGGTCGACAATCTGAGCCATCGTGTAATCATAGGAAGTGAGCATGGCAATCTGCTGCCCTTGCTCCTTCATTTCAACGAGACGATGAGTGGTCACCTTTCGTGTATCGCTTACTAAATAACCTCCCATATTTGAGTTTAAAGTTTAGGGTTTAATGTTTAGAGTTCGTGTTTTGCAAGTCGTTGATTCTCAGATAGCCAAAGTTAATTGAAAAGTTAACCTGTTACGTTGGCAAAGTTAACGTGTTATGTTTGACATTTTAACGTGTTACGTTTGCAATCGTAACTGCAGTTGTTTTCGTTCGACCTTAGCCTTGAGAACTCACGAGGCCTGTTTCTTTGTTATTTTCTGTTAACTTCGGAAGGAAATCTTCTTTAGTGCGGCAAAGTTACAACTTTTTTTATTATCTTTGCATACAAAAGGGAGAAAAAAGACGCTTCATGTCGCAATCGCTTACCATCTACAAGGCTTCGGCAGGTTCGGGCAAGACTTTTGCTCTGGCCGTCGAGTATATCCTCGAACTCATGCAACCTCACTCGGAGAAAGAGTTTGAGCATACCCTTGCAGTTACCTTTACAAACAAGGCGACGGCCGAGATGAAGAGTCGAATTTTGGAGACGCTTTATGGTCTGAAGAACAACCTGAAAGACTCGAAACCCTACTTGGAAGCCATCCAGAAACGCTTCAAAAATGATGGGAAGGACATTTCCGACCAGCAAATCAGTCTGCAAGCAGGAAAAGCCCTGACTGCCATCCTTCACGATTACTCCCACTTTCGAGTAGAAACCATCGATTCCTTCTTCCAAAGCATCCTCAGGAATATGGCTCGAGAACTCGGGCTTGCAGCCAATCTGCAGGTAGAACTTTCGACCGACGAAATCATTGAAAGTGCCGTGGACAGCCTGATTGAGACGATGGATACTCAGCCCGAAGTAAGACGATGGGTGCTCGATTATGTCCGCGAACAACTGGATAGTGGCGACAGATGGGACATTGTGGGGCCGCTCAAAGCCTTTGCCGGCAACATTTTCAAAGAGGAATACCAGCGGAAAAGCGAGGCTGAACTGAAGAAAATCAGTAATGCTGAGGTCATCAAGGACTTCAAACAGAAGATGCAAGCCATCAGGAAACGGGCTGAGAAGGAAGTTCAAGAAGGAACGGATCGTTTACTGCAGGAATTACCAAACAACCCTATCTACGATGAAATCAGTAGTGTAACTAACGTCGAAAGTTTCTTAAAGAAACTGCAAATGGGTGAAGGTCCCACACCTGCTATGCAGAAGAAGATTAATGGAGAAACTTCTTTTCTTAAGAAACAATATCAGAACAATCCTTCCAGTCTAGTTGAAGAAGAGGCATTGAGGCAAACATTACAACAACTTGTAGACAGCCTAAAAGACTTCCTTTCTGCAAAGCTCGCACTTCGCCATCTTGGTCCTCTCCGACTTTTGGAACACATCGACGAACGGGCTCGCGAAATAGAAGGCGATGCAGGGCGTTTCACCCTCAGTTCTACCCCAGCCCTCCTCAGCAAAATGATTGAGGGAAGCGACGCACCTTTCATCTTCGAAAAGATCGGCACATTTATAAATAATGTAATGATCGACGAGTTTCAGGACACAAGTCGAATGCAATGGGAGAACTTCAAAAAACTCCTCTTCGAGAAACTCGCTTCAGGTGGAAAGGGCTTATTGGTGGGAGACATAAAGCAAAGCATTTACCGTTGGAGGAATGGCGACTGGAAGATTCTCTACGGAATCGAGAAGGAAAAGGAATTGCAACGTTTCGAGATTACTCCCAAACCACTCGACATCAACTATCGCAGCCACCAGAAAGTCATCGATTTCAACAATGATTTCTTCCCTCTTGCAGCCGAAAAGCTCGATGAAATAAGGCCTAACGCCCCAATTAAACTGGCCAATATCTACGACGACGTCAGTCAGAAATCCAAGAAAGCCGACAAAAAAGGTTATGTTCGCATCAAGCTTTATAAGAATAAGGATGCGGACAATACCATTTGCGATATGGTGGAGCAGATTCGAGAACTGCAGGCAAAAGGTCTCGAACTCAACCAGATTGCCATTCTTGTCCGAAAGAATGATATGGCTCAGAAACTTATCGAGGGTTTCAGCCAATACGATCCTGACCTTCATCTCGTTAGTGAAGAGGCCTTTTTGCTTGAGGCTTCAACTAGCGTTCAGATGATTGTGGCGGCTTTACGCTTGCTCATCGACAAGAAACATTCAGACGGGATTTCCGAGAAATACTTGATGCTCCACTATCTTCGAGATGTTCTCGAACAAAAGGAAGCAACCATTCAAACTGTCGCTCTGCAGAAAGCAGAAGAAGTTCTGCCGGAAGAGTTTATGAAGCATCGAAAAGAACTCTTGCAATTGCCGCTCTATCTCCTTGCAGAAAGGCTTTGGCGCATCTTCTCTTTGGGCAACATTCAAGGCGAAGACGTTTATGTCCTCACCTTCTTCGACGAGTTGCAGAACCACCTTCGAAGTGCTGGGGCTCCCGATATTCAGACCTTCTTGGAGGCTTGGGACGAGAAGCTTTGGAAAAAAGCAGTCCCCAATTCCTCTGTTGCAGGCATTCGAATCCTCACCATTCACAAAGCGAAAGGACTGGAGTTCCACACAGTCTTCCTGCCTTTCAGCGATTGGAAAATAGAGGACGACCAAAGAACAGATGTCCTTTGGTGTGAGACAGACACAAAGCCCTACAACGAACTTGGGGCTCTTCCCATATCCATCTACCCGAAAGATGTGAGGACATCCGTCTTTGCTCCAGCTTATGAAGAGGAACATCTGGAAAGACGAGTGGATGCACTCAATACCCTTTATGTGGCTTTCACTCGTGCCAAAGCCAATCTCTATGTTTGGGGAAAGACGGAGGCAAATACTATAGGACGCCTCATATACAATTCGCTGAAGAATGACAACAACGATACGGATGCCGATTGCTTTACCTACGAAGCCGGCTCTACCCTCACAGAAAAGGAAAAGGAGGATGAGAAGGAGAATCGTCTCGCACTTGAACATCGGATGAAAGATGCAGTCGAGGTGAAGGTCATTACGAGGAATCCGATGCTCTACTTCCTGCAAAGCAACCAATCGCAAGACTATCTGCAGCAACAATTGACTACAGACGACGGACAAGAGACAACGGATATTAAGCTCTCTCAACGAGAAGTTGGCAAACGAATGCATGAGGCCTTGAGTCGAATCAGCGATGTGAGTCAGCTCGAGGAAGTGCTCGCTCAAGCCCGTCAGGAAGGTCTCATCGGTGAAGGCGACGATTGGGAAGCTATCACAAAACGCATCAAAGAAGGCTTCCAAGAGCCTCTCGTAGCCTCTTGGTTCAAGTCGGACAACACAATATATAATGAATGTAGTATCGCCAGCATTGACAAAGAAACAGGACTTCCCTGCATTCTTCGCCCAGACAGAGTGGTGATGAAGGACAACCTCATTACCGTCATCGACTATAAGTTCGGCCATCCAAGCCGACATTACTACAATCAAGTGAAGGATTACATGAGTCTCATGGCCCGAATGTACCCTGAACATGAAGTGAAAGGCTACATCTGGTACATTATGGGCAAAGGAGCCGTCCCAGTTAAGAACATTCCATAAGTGCACAATATGAAGACCTTTCTCAACCTCATAGCAGCCGATATGCTTTCGCATTTCACTAATGATATGCGAGATGTGACTGTCGTCTTCCCTGGAAAGCGCGCTGGAATGTTCCTCAATCGTGAGTTTGCCCTCCTGAGTGAAAAGCCTGTTTGGGCTCCCAACTATTGCATGATGGGCGACCTCTTCAAGGCTCTCACCCAAATACAAATAGCCGATCCGATGGAATGCATTTGTCAACTTCACATTGTTATGCAGGAAGTACTCGGAACGGACTATACTGAGTCGCTCGACGAGTTTTGGAGTTGGGGTGAAGTTCTTATGGCTGACTTCGACGATATCGACAAGCATCTTGCAAATGCAGAAGCCATCTTCACCAATATTGCCGACCAAGAACGACTCAAGAACCTCGACTATCTCGATGACAATCAACGCGATACGCTCAAACGCTTCTTCGGAAAATTCTCCTTGGAAAGCAGCACAAAGCTTCAGGAAAAGTTCCTGCAGACTTGGAGCCATATGTTCGAGATTTATACGAAACTGCACGAAAGGCTCCTCGCAGAAAACAAACTTTGGGAAGGTGCACTCTATCGTCTTGTCGTCGAGCAAATGAAATCGGATGAAAGCCTCATCGAAAAGCTCCTCGAAGGCAAGCGAACCATCGTCTTTGCGGGCTTTAATGTGCTGAATAATGTTGAGCACACTTTGATGAGCCTCATTCAAAGAGAGGGAAAAGCCCGTTTCTATTGGGACTACGACATCTATTATTGCGACCCGAAGAACGAGTTTGAGGCAGGCTATTTCATGAAGCAGAACCTTCGCGACTTTCCGAATGCCATCAGCGAGATTGAGGACTTCGACAACTTCAGCCATCTTGAAGATGTCACCTTCATTGCCTGCACCACCGATAATGCTGCGGCTCGCTACACAAACTCGTGGCTTAACGAAACGAAAGAAGCGCAGCAGAAAGCCGTCATTCTCTGCAACGAAGCCTTGATGCAACCTGTTCTTCATGCCATTCCCGAGTCGGCAAACGAGGTGAATGTCACGATGGGCTTCCCCATTGCAGACACTCCTATTTACGGCATTCTGATGTCTTTGCTCAAACTTCAGATAGAGGGTTACGACGAAGAACGCAAGCGTTTCCGTTATCCTTTTGAGCAGACTTTGCGAAGGCAGCCGCTCTTCGAGCTCCTCAATGAAGAGGATTGCTTCGTTTATCAAGGTAAAGATACGGCGAAACTGCTTGATTATCTGCTCAAACTTCTGCGGCAGATCGCCCTTCATTACGCACAAATCGAGGAGCCGAACCTCTTCGAGCAACTCTATAGCGAGACTGTCTTCCGCATCGACAAAATGCTTTGTTTGCTGAAAGATTTGGCGACAAAGAATTCTTCGCTCCTCACTCTTCACTCTTCACTTCTTCGTCGTTTGCTTCGACAAATGATGACGAGCACCAAGATTCCGTTCCATAGCGAACCCGATAAAGGCCTGCAGATGATGGGAATGCTGGAGACGCGATGCCTCGACTTCGAGCACATGCTCCTCCTCTCTGTTGAGGAAGGCAATCTGCCGCGAAGTGCTCACGCCAATTCGTTCATTCCAGAAAGCCTTCGCGAAGCGTTTGGAATGACGACTCAAAAGCACAGAATAGCCGTCTATGCCTACTATTTCTATCGTCTTGTTCAGCGATGCGAGCACTTGACTTGCGTCTATAACGAGAGCACGAATGAAGGCGTTCAGCATGAAATGTCGCGTTTCCTTCGACAAATGCTTGCAGAGACGGACATTCCCATCAAGACACTTTGGCTTCGTAGCGAGCCTAAAACGCAAACGACACAGGCTCTTATCGTCGAGAAAACGAGTGAAGTTATGGAACGACTGCTGCTTCGTTACGACTTGAACCAGCCTGAAGGAGAGAAGATTACACTCAGTCCGTCTGCCATCAACTCTTATCTGGCTTGTCCCATGCAATTCTACTTGGACAAAGTCCTTCGTATTCGTCGCGAAGATGACCCGGAGGAAGGCATTTCGGCAGACGTTATCGGCACCATTTTCCACGACACTGCCGAGTTTTTCTACGAGCGATTGCAAGAGCGTTTCAACACCAAAACCATCACAGCCGACATGCTTCGCGAGCCTAAAGAACTCGAACGAATGCTCGATACGGTCTTCGACGTTTGCTGGTTCAATCCGATAAAAGATTTCGACCGCTTGCCTGAGATTCGGAAACGTTTCAGCAAGACTATCAACAATTCCTACAAAGGCACAACCCTCATTGCTCGAGATGTTTTGTTGCGCTACCTGCAAGAACTCATTCGTTTCGATGCCCGTCACGCTCCTTTCACTATCATCGAGACAGAGAAAGATAGGATTGTAGAGTTCAACATTCAAGATGTAAAGCTGAAGGTTGGAGGTCGAGTTGACCGAATTGACGAGATGAACGGAAGACTGCGAATCGTCGATTACAAGACCGGTTCTCAGGAAAAGCCTCGCTATCAATTGCAAATCTTCCTCTATGCTTTAGCCGAGATGGAGAAAAAAGAGTCCTCATTGCCCATTCAGCCCGTTCTCTTCTTCCCGATTAAGGCTGCCAATCCCGATTACGACCCTTCCGTCACAATAAATAATACTGTGATTGATGACTTTGCAAATCAGCATGCCGAAACCTTCCGCGAAGGACTGCAAAACATCCTCGAAGACATCTTCAACCCCGAAAAGCCCTTCACTTGCACTACCGACAATTCCTCATATGGTCCATGCTCCTACTGCAAACTGGGGCAAATCTGTGGAAAAACATCAAAATCAACAAAATAACCAACAATGAAAAAGATTCTTTTATCGTTAACGTTTGTACTTTTCTGTGGACACATCTTCGCTCAGCCACTTTGCATTCCTGGCGTTCAGGAGCAATGGACTGCTAAAGGCACAGTTGAGGTCGAGAAATTCGCTACGATTACCTACGACAATCCTTCGCTCGAATTTGTGGCCGACTACCTGAACAAGGCTTGGGAGAACACCAACTCCACTTCTTTGAAGAAGAAAGCCTCGGCAAACGCCATTTTCCTTTCTCTGAAGCCCGACAAGAAGCTTGGCGACGAAGGTTATCGCATGACCATCTCCGAGAAGGGAATCACCATTCAGGCTACCTCGAAACGCGGTGCTTTGTGGGGAGCGCAGACTTTGCTCCAGATGAAAGAGACGAGCTACATCAATTCTGGTGGCGTCTACAAGAGACTCCTGCCTTGCATCACCATTACCGACAAGCCCGACTACCCCATTCGCGGCATGATGCTCGACTGCGGACGTAAGTTCTTCCCGATGAGCTACCTCTATTCGCTCGTCAACGTAATGAGCTACTACAAGATGAACTGCCTGCAGATTCACCTCAACGACAACGGCTTCCACGACATCTTCCACGGCAAATGGGACGAGACCTATGCTGCCTTCCGCATGGAGAGCGATTACTTCCCCGGACTTACCGCCATCGATGGCTCTTACTCGAAGAAGGAGATGCGCGAGTTCATCCGTTATGCCGAGTCGATGGGAGTGGAGATTATTCCCGAGATTGACGCCCCTGCTCATTGCCTTTGCTTCACGCAGTACCGTCCTTCCCTCGCAAGCAAGGACTACGATCCAGCCCATCTCGACCTTCGCAACCCTGAAGTCGTGCCCTTCCTCGACAGCCTCTATGCCGAGTATCTTGGTGGCCCTGATCCAGTCTTCTGTTGTCCTCGCTTCCACATCGGCACAGACGAATACAGCAATAAGGACAAGGAAGTCGTGGAGCTGTTCCGCAAACTGATTGTCCACCTTTGCGAGAAAGTCAAGAGCTACGGAAAGCAACCCATTTTCTGGGGCTCTCTCACGCATGCAAACGGCGAGACGCCTGTTCCTTCCGACGGCGTTTGGATAAGTCTTTGGCACAATCGCTATGCTCAGCCAGTCGAGATGCGCAAGCAAGGTTTCCACATGATTTCCATCAACGACCACCACGTTTATATCGTGCCCGCAGCAGGCTACTACTACGACTATCTCAACTCGAAGTGGCTCTACCAGCATTGGGTTCCAGAGCTGATGGACAAGGAACTCTTTGCGCGTCAAGACCCCTATGTCGAAGGCGGTATGTTTGCAGTCTGGAACGACATCATCAAGAACGGCATTTCCGTTGGCGACGTTCACGACCGCACCTTGCCTGCCATTCAGGTCATCAGCGAGAAGTGCTGGCACGGACTGGCCGACACTACCGATGTGGCTTGGGAGAAATGGATGAACTTTGCCGCTCGGCTCAGCGACGGACCACTCACCGACGAGATCGGCCGCAAGAGTATGGTCAACCACATCGAACTGAAGCCCAACACCACCATCTTCAAGCCCGAGGGCTCAATCTTCCCCATCCATCAAATCGGCTACCCTTATATGGTTGAGTTCACGATTGATTGGGCAGACGAAAAGCCCGGCACAGTGCTTTGCACAAGCGAGCGCAGCACTTTCTACCTCGCCGACCCCGTGAAGGGAATGCTCGGCTTCAGTCGCGACGGCTACCTCTTCAACTTCAAATATCGCGGAAAGCCTGGCAAGAAAGAGACCATTCAGCTGAAGGGCGACAACAAGGGAATCACCCTCTTTGCCGACGGAAAGAAGGTGGAGCGGCTCGACCCCGATGTGCTCTACAAGCACGATGGCAAGGGCTCTTACAAGATTATGCGAACCCTCATCTTCCCCCTGCAAGAGACGGGCGACTTCCGCAGCAAAATAACGAACTTTAGCGCTTGGAGATAGAAAGACAACAGACTACGGACCACAGACAACAGACCTATGAATAAATTCCTATTTAGCCTCCTTGCTTTGCTTATTGCGGGGAGCACTTACGCCAAAACCGACAAATCGGGCTACCCAATCACGCCCGTTCCCTTCACCGCCGTCAAGGTCGCTCCAGGCTCTTTCTGGGGGCAGCGCCTTCAGGCCAGCCGAGACGTCACCATTCCTCTTGCCTTCAGCAAATGCGAGTCGGAACATCGCTACGACAACTTCCTGCAGGCTGCCGAGCACGTCAAGAACCCCAGCAAGACCTTCGAGGTGACGATGGGCTTCCCCTTCGACGACACCGACCCCTACAAGACGCTGGAAGGTGCCGCCTACCTGATGCAGACGCACCCAAATGCCCTCATCAATGGCGAGCCTATCGACCAGTATTGCGACCGAGTAATCGGCATCATTGCCGCGGCTCAGGAGCCCGACGGCTACCTCTATACTGCCCGCACGCAAAACCCCGAAAAGCCGATGAGCTGGTCGGGAAACAAGCGTTGGGTGGCTGTGGAGGACGGCTCGCACGAACTCTACAACCTCGGCCATCTGTGCGAAGCTGCCGTGGCTCACTACAATGCTACGGGCAAGCGAAACCTCCTCGACATTGCCATCCGCTTTGCCGACTGCGTTTGCCGCGAGATTGGTCCGAAACCCGGACAGGCGAATGTGGTGCCCGGACATCAGATTGCCGAGATGGGACTGGCCAAGCTCTACATCGCTACCGGCAACCGCAAGTATCTGGACGAGGCCAAGTATTTCCTCGACCAGCGAGGCACAGTCAATCCCGATTGGCAGAACCTTGGTGGCGGCGGTTACAGAGACGCTGACGGCTACATCCATCGCACCAATCAGTACTCGCAGAGCTACAAGCCAGTCACCGAGCAAGCCGAAGCCGTAGGCCATGCCGTTCGAGCCGGTTATATGTATGCAGGAATGGCCGATGTGGCCGCTCTGACGGGCGACGAACGCTACATCCAAGCCATCGACCGCATTTGGGAGAACATCGTCGGCAAGAAGTACTACCTGACTGGCGGAGTTGGGGCTTGTGGCGACGGAGAAAGGTTTGGCGACGACTACGAACTGCCCAACCTCACAGCCTATTGCGAGACGTGTGCCGCCATCGCTCAGGTCTATCTCTTCTACCGCCTCTTCCTCCTGCATGGCGAGAGCAAGTACTACGACGTACTGGAGCGCACCCTCTACAACGGCGTCATTTCGGGCATCTCGATAGACGGAGGCCGCTTCTTCTACCCCAACCCCCTCGAGTCGAACGGCAACTACGAGCGCCAACCCTGGTTCGGTTGTGCCTGCTGCCCCTCCAACGCAGCCCGCTTCATCCCCTCGCTGCCCCAGTACATCTATGCCGTCAAGGATAAGTCGCTCTACGTCAACCTCTTCGCTTCGGGCGAGGCAACCATCAAGGTGAGCGGAAAAGACGTCAGCCTCAAGCAAGAGACCAACTACCCCTGGAACGGCGACATCACCCTTCTCGTCGAAAAGAGCAAGGCAGGCAAGTTCGCCCTCAAAATGCGCATTCCCGGATGGGCACGCAACCAAGTAGTGCCAAGCGACCTCTATCGCTATGCCGACAGCAAGAAGACCAAGTACAGCGTCACCCTGAGTGTCGAGTCAAAGGAAAAGACGATATTCCCCGAGATAACCGACGACGGCTATTGCACCATCACGCGCAAGTGGAAGGCAGGCGACCGAGTGCAGATTCACTTCGACATGGAGCCCCGTCTGGTCTGCGCCAACACGAAGGTGGAAGCCGACCGCGGCAAAGTGGCTGTAGAGCGCGGACCGCTGGTCTATTGTGCCGAGTGGCCCGACAACTCGAGCGATGTTCTGAACGGCCTGATCGACGGAGAACCCCTCTTCGTCCTTGGCAAGAAAAAAATAGCCCAGACCGAAGTCGTCACCCTCACTGCCGACGGCCTCACCCTCATCCCCTACTACGCCTGGGCCCATCGCGGCAAAGGCAACATGGCAGTCTGGCTAAAGCACAAGTAAAAGACCTCTTCGAACAACAAAAGGCGGCAGATTTAATTAGTCTGTCGCTTTTATTTGTTAGATTGTTAGATTCTCATTGCCACAATAAAATGCATCTGGAAGATTGCACGAAAATTAGATTTTAAGTCTTTGACTTAAATGAAATTCTATTTTGCGTTTTAAGGCACCTCTGAGCGCGTTTCTCGGCTCAGGGGTATAACATATCCACCCGAGGGGAGAAAATCAATTCTGGGGCGTTTTAGGGGTATTTTTGAGGGTGCCTGATTTTTGAGATTAGATTGCTATCACTAAAAGGCCTCTTAGAAGAAGACAACTGACAAGTGATAACAGAGTCACAATCACAAATCACAGTATCACAGTTAAAAAAAAGGAACCTTCTACATCGAAATCCCCTCTTATTATACTTATAACTTATTAATAATTAATTAATTATAATATAATATATATAAGTGAGGGATGTAGATACCTCTTAAAAAACTACTGTGATACTGTGATTGTGATAGCAGACTGTATCAATTAACGCCTAACTCCCTATAAAGCAACAACTTACAACTTGCCGAAGGCATAGTTCATGTGGCAATATGCCCTATCTCAGTCACAATTACATGTAAAGGCCCCCTTTTTAGGCTTAAAAAACATGTGTAAGACGCTTGATTTGATGTTTTTCATTGTACTTTGCGCATGACTCTGCTTTACAAAAAAATCAGTCACAAGACCTCATTTTGAGGGGTAATGTGGCAAAATCGCAAACAATCCACAGTTAAAATCAAAACTTAACACGTAAAAATCGCCATCGTAACACGTTAAATATGCAAATACTTCCTGTTACGTTTCAGACAAAATGTATCAAAAATTAATTATTTTTGATTAGTTATTTTGTATTTCTCTCTTTTTTTGTAAATTTGCAGAAAAATAACCCATGAAAGCACCCGTTTTATCTCTTTTGGCGTTGCTGATGACGCTTTCTGCAAGCGCTCAGGGGACTCTGCTGGCTGACTTTGAGAGCGGTTCGACAGGAAAGCTGAGAATAGCCGGGGAATATGCTTCAGACCTGTTCAAAGCGACTCCTAAAGTGATGAACAATCCCGACAAGACGGGAATTAACACCTCGAACAAGTGCGTGGGAGCTACGAATGTGGCTAATGCGGGCTGGTGGCAAAACTTTCTGGTTCTGGCGCTCAGATCTCCTGTTACCATCGACGACGACAACTGTTTCCTGTCGATGCTGGCCTATCGCTCCATCCAGCCGAAGGACATGCGCATCGGCATCAACGGCTATGGGGATACGGAAAAGGTCTTTCAGGGAAAACTCTCCGAGGATGCCACTTGGCAGGAGCTGACCTTCGACCTCGAGCCCTTCTACGGCCAGAAACTGCAGAAGATTTACATTGTGCTCAGCTGCAACTGGAGCGACCCGACTTCGGGCTGGGGAGAGGCTACCTACTGCTTCGACGACATCCGACTTTTCGGAGCAGAACCTCTGCCCGATGCTTCTGTGAGCATCGACACCTCGATGTGCTACCAGACCATTCAGGACTTCGGAGCAAGCGACTGCTGGACGACGGAGTTCATTGGCGACTACTATAGCGAAACGGAGAAGACGAAGGCCGCCAAGTGGCTGTTCAGTCAGCAGACGGACGAGGACGGCAATCCCGAAGGCATAGGCCTGAGTTGCTGGCGAGTGAACGTGGGAGCAGGCAGTGCCACCCAGGGCTCGGACAGCAATATAGAAGAGGAAATTCACCGGACGGAGTGTTTCCTGAATCAGGACGGCTCTTACGATTGGACGCGGCAGGACGGTCAGCAATGGTTCATGCAAAAGGCCAAGGATTACGGCGTGGAGCACTTCCTGCTCTTCTCCAACTCTCCACCCATCTACTACACGAAGAACGGCAAGGCCAACGCCAACAACCAGAACATCTCGTGCAACCTGAAGACGGCCTGCTACGACGACTTCGCAGAGTTCCTCGCCACCATTGCCCAACACTTCTCGGACGAGGGCTACAACATCGCTTATATCGACCCGGTCAACGAGCCGCAATACGATTGGAAGAGCGGTCAGGAGGGTTCGCCTTGGCAAAACTCGGACATAACGAAACTCGCCAAGGAACTCGACAAATCGATAACAAGCCGAGGGCTTAACTCGAAGATTCTCATCCCAGAAGCAGGTTCGCTATACAACCTCTATGCCGGCACTAATGCAAGGGGAAACAAGCAGATTGAAGCCTTCTGGAAACGCAGCAACACCTCCACCTATATCGGCAATCTGACTTCGTTGGCCCCCATCGCAGCAGGCCACAGCTACTGGTCTGTCGGCAGCGACGAAACCTTGCGGGAAGTGAGGGAAAAGGCTCGCGACGAAGCCGCAAAGTACGGCGTGGAGGTGATGCAGACGGAATGGTCGATGCTGGACGACGCAAGCACCAGCATAGGCTTCCCCACCAACTTTAGCGTGGCATCGAAAATGAGCATCGCCCTCTATATGGGCAAACTGATTCAATGCGACCTCACCATCGGGAATATGGTGGGTTGGAGCTACTGGACTGCCTTCTCACAAGAGAAATGGGGGCAGAAGAACCGCTTCCACCTCATCCGCGTGAACACGACTGGCGACACTGGCGAGGAAAGCGAAGGCGACCTCAAGAACGGCGGCAAACTGACTGCCGACAAGAATCTGTGGATTCTGGGCAACTTCAGTCGCTTCATCCGTCCAGGCTATAAACGCATCAATCTCGAGTCCTCTTCGGGAGAGACAGATGGGGGCCTCTTGCTCGGCTCTGCCTGGCTCTCTCCCGACGGAAACGAGGTAGTGGCAGTATTCGTCAATCTTAGTTATGCTCGGCGGAAAGTCGATTTGTCGATGGTTTCGGGAGACGCAGAAGAGGTCAGGACCTATGTGACCGACCGAAGTCGCAACCTCAGGCTCGACACTTCCCTGCAGGACTTGCACAATATGGAACTTCCTGCCCGCTCAGCAGTTACCGTGGTCATCAGTTTGGAGGACGCTACAGGCATAGGAAATGAGGAATTAAGAATGGCGAATGTGGAATCGGCCCATGCCATCTACGACCTCTCTGGCCGAAAGGTTGCCAACCCGAGGAAGGGAATCTACATAAAGAATGGAAACAAGATCGTAATTAGGTAAATGATTAGATATTTAACTTTCGCGTTTCTGCTACTTTGGGCCTGTGGCTCGACGGCAAGGGGACTCAGCAAGCACGACAGAGAACATCTGAGGCAACTCTGCGACCTCAATACGATGGTGGGAACGGCCCCTGCAAACACGAAAACGGCGGGACTCTTCGGCAAAGGTTCGGAGGAACACGGACAAACGATGCCGGCTGTGCTCGTCCCAAACGGACAGAACTTCTGGACGCCGCAAACCCGCGAAAGCGAGAGGAAATGTCTCTCTCCCTACTACTATACCGACACCAAATTGCAAGGCTTCCGAAACAGCCATTGGACTTCGGGCAGCTGCACGCAGGACTACGGCTCGTTCACCATTTCCACACTCTCGGGCAAGCTCCGAAAGACGGCTCAGGAATGCGCCACAAGCTTTAGTCACGCGGACGAAATCTCGCACCCTCACTACTACTCCGTACGCCTTCCAGAAGAGCATTTGACGACGGAAATGACGGCCAGCAGTCATGCTGCAATCTTACGCATCACACCCGAGCAGGACGGCCCCGTTCACATCGTCGTAACCCCGAATAGCGACGAGAAAGAGGGGCACATCGAGGTGGAGCCCGAGCACAAGACCATCTACGGCTACAACCCCGTTCATCGCATCTATCAGGGCTGGGGCGAGCGGGCTGGCTTCAGCGGACACCTTCTGCTCACCTACGAAGACAACCCCATCAGTTGCGGGCAGGACGACAATTGCGCCTGGCTCACTTTCCAGGGCAAGGCAGGCAAGCCCATCATCATCAAGGCGGCTTCGTCGTTCACTGGTCGCGAAGGTGCAGAGCTTAATTATCAGGCTGAGGCAGAGAGAGTTAGCTTCGAGCAGATGAAGGAAAGCCTCATCCGAATTTGGATCAGACATCTCCACGCAATCGACATAGAAGACACAGATACGGCCCGCATCAATCAGTTCTACGGAGCCCTCTATCGTGCCTCGTTCATGCCCCACGAAATGAGCGATGTGGATGGGAGCTACCCTCGCTTTGCAAGCGGACAAAAGACTGCGGCAATAAATTCTTCACTCTTAACTCATCACTCTTCACTTCGCAAGTATTACTGCGACTTCACGATGTGGGATACTTTCCGAGCCGTGCATCCGCTCTACACCCTACTCTACCCCGATGTCTCCGCCGACATGATGCAGTCGCTCGTCACCAAATACGAACAAGGCGGCTGGCTGCCCATCTTCCCCAGTTGGAACTCCTATACGGCAGCCATGATTGGCGACCATTGCTCTGTAGCCCTTGCCGACGCCTACATCAAAGGCATTCGCGGCTTCGATGCGGAGAAGGCTTACGAGGGAATGCGTAAAAACGCTTTCGAGGTGCCGGCTTCGCAAGAGGACTACAAGAACGGAATGGGCAGAAGGGCGCTGCAATCTTACCTGAAGTACGGATACATTCCGCTGGAAGACGAGGTGAAAGAGGCCTTCCATCAGAAGGAACAGACTTCGCGAACTCTGGAGTATGCTTTCGACGACTATGCAGTCGCTCAGATGGCAAAGGCTCTTGGTAAAGATGATGATTATCAAACACTTATGGCTCGCTCGGAGAACTGGCGGAACGTCATCAACCCAGCTACGGGCTACTGCGACGGCAGGCACGAGGACGGTCGTTTCGAGGGCAACCTGGACTTTGTGAATCGCAAGTCGTTCATCACAGAAGGTGCCGTCTGCCACTACACTTGGTTCGTGCCCCACAATGTGGAGGGGCTTGTGGAAATGATGGGCGGCAAGGAGAAGTTCGAGGCTAAACTCGACTCTATGTTCACCGAAGGTCGCTACTGGCACGGCAACGAACCTTGCCACCAGATTGCCTTCCTCTACGACTTCATAGGAAAGCCCGAGAAAACGAAGAAATGGGTTGCCTACATCCTCGACACAGAGTACAACGACACGCCTGGTGGCCTCTCGGGTAACGACGACTCAGGACAGATGTCCTCGTGGTTCATCTTCTCCTCTATGGGTTTCTACCCCGTCTGCCCTTCTTCCAATCGTTATATGCTTTGCGAACCGCGATTCCAGCGCATTACCCTCAACCTGCAGAACGGCCGCAAGTTCGTCATCACGCCCCAGTCGCTCCCCAAAGACAGAAACTACATTACGCACAATGAAATAATTAACAAATAAAAATTTAGATTATGAAAAACTACCTTTATCTCTTACTCCTGTTGCTGGCAGTAAGCTCTTGCGTGCCTTTCGACTTTACCAATGCCTCTGTTCAGAAAATAGCCGATCTGCAAGGCGTTCCCAAGCAAGGCTATCAGGGAATGGCCATCCATGGCGACTACCTCGTCAGCCTCCAGAACACAGGCCAGGCCACCATCTATCGTCTTCAGAACGACAGGCTTCAGATGCTGCGTCAATTCCCTCTGGCAAGCCATACGAGCGAGAACCACGCCAATGTGGCTTTCTTCGGCACTGAACGCTACCACAAAAACGATCAGTTCCCCTTGCTCTATGTGTCGCAATGTTCCAAACAACGCTACAATGGCATGAAGGACGTCTGCTTCGTGGAACGCATCTCCCTGACGGGCGAGCCTCAACTGGTGCAAACCATTGTGCTGGATGACCCTAACGGACTCTTTGGCTATGCGCTTCAATGGATAATTGACAGCAAACATAACCGCCTGATAGGCTACGGCAACACAGTAGAGAACATGGGCAAGGGCAACCGCTGGCGCACAATGGTCTTCCCAATGCCCAAGCTCAGCGACGGCCCCATGGTTCATTTACGACCTCAAGACGCCCTCGAAAACTATTGCATTCAGGACTTCGACCCGCGCTTCCCCTCTAACCACATTGGGCAAGGAGCCTGCGTAAAAGGAGACCAGATGTTCATTCCTGTTGGCGTGGGAACCGCGCAACAGCCAAGCATCCTCTATGTCTGGAATCTGAAAACTAAGAAGCTGGACGGCATCCACAACTTCCAGTCGCAAGTGCCTCACGAATTCGAGGATTGCGAACCCTATCGCCGCTCCCTCATCATGCAAACCAATGGTGCTGGAGTCATTCGCTTCAAGCCCAAGAAGTAGGGACGAAGCGCAGATCCACAAAGGTGAAACAGGTTAAGGCTTCAGCACCTTAACGCCATTCCTTATATAAACGCCTCGCTGGTTGGTGTTGCTAACTCGCTGGCCTGAGAGGTTATAGACCTCCGTCGTCGGTTGTCCGTCGTCGGTTGTCTCAATAATGCCCGTCGGACCTTCGCTCTTCAGGTAGCCATAGACGGCAAACTCGTAGATTCGAGTGGTGTAGGCACTCTGCTCGCCTTGAATCATCTGAAGGCGGACTCGAGTCGTCGTGATAGGCTGCGAGAGGGTTCGCATCACTTTGTTCACCTGATTGTCCTCCACGACATCGGCATCAACCCAAGTGCCATCGTCTGCCTGGTATTGCAACTTAAAGGACTTAGCCACATAGCCGCCACTCTCTCGAGCCGCTCCGAGCACCATCCAACGCTCCACAACAACGGTGTCCTTCATCAAATATTGCAGATAAGGCGTCTGGCTTTGGCTGCTTCCAACGCACCACTTGGTAGTGGGGTCTTGGTCGTTAGCATAGCGTGGACCTTCTTCATCTTTAATCTTGTGAGAAGCCGTTACAGACTTGGGCACAAGGCGGTCGTCCTCTGTCCATTGACCTTTGTTTGTCGTCTCAATCTCGGTAGTGAGAGGGGTGAAAGGCACGATGTCGTCCGTCTGAGAAGCCGAAGTGGTGGCTGCAAAGAGGAAAGTCTTGAGGTCGGAAGACTTGAGGGTGACTTCGTTGACACCTTCGGGAAGAACCACACCATATTTATAGATGTAGAGCATCTGCATTGTCTGGTTCGTCTTGTCCGACACTTTGTGGGCGTGCGAAGAGGTAAAGACAATGTTCTGTTTGCGGTAGTTCTCAGTCAAAGTTGTGCAGGAAGGCGGCTCGGCGGCTCTACCCGAAAAGTAAGGAACATCGAGTGTAATCTCTTCCTCTCCCATCGTTACCGTCACCTTCGAACCCGCTTCTGTAGGGCTTGCAAGGAGCAGATAGAGTTTGTTCTCCTCGGACTGACGATTGAGAGCTATCGTTTGAGCCGTGGAAAGTCGCAGGACATTCTTGGCACTACTCTCGCGAGGCCCCATCACAAAGCCAATTCCGTCGGCAACAAGCGTATCGGGAATGAGTTCGGCAGGATAGGCGTAAGTGTAGTTGCTGAGGGCATTGCTGCGAGCATTATCGTAGCTCATCAGGTCGATGTTATAGGTGAGAGAGACTGGAGTGCCAAGAAGTTCTTCCTTTTCAAAAGAGGAACTTTCCAACTTGATTGCAAAGGTTTTGGGTTGATAATGACCGATGTTGAATGACAATTGACCATTGACTATAGAACATTGTCCATTGTCAATATCTTCCTCGATTCCGTTCACTTCACGAGCCGAGATAACAGATGCAGGGAAGGAAAGTCGCACATCCTCCTGATCCTCTCCCGTCCATTCATAGACTCGCACAATAAGTTCGTCTGTGTCTTCAGCCTTCTTCACGGCTTTGATTGCCACTTTGTCGGTACTTAACGAGGCAAAAGCAATACGACGGCCAAGGGCTCCAGCATGTTTGGGAGCAACGAAGGCAACAAGCGGCTGGTTGAGTTGTCCTGCTTGCATTTGCGTCTGCTCGCTCCAACCGCCCTCATGGGGCAGAAGAGCATAGGTGAACTTGTTCGGACCTAAGTCCATATTGGCCTGATGGCTGTAGTTTTTGCAGGAAGGCGTGCGCAGAAGTGTGAGGCGAAGCGCTTTCTCGGAAGGCTTGTCCCAACCGTATTTGCAGTCGCTCAGAATGGTAACTCCATAAGTATTTGCTTTGCTGCTATGGTCCGCCCATTGGTGTCCGCAGACTTCATACTCGTTGCTCGAACGAATGCCGCGTTTTATGGTGCCCAAAGAAATGTCGTAAGTGTCGTAATCGTTGCTATAAGGGAACGAGAAGTTGACCTTGAGCATGCGTTCATAAGTCTGCCAATCCACTTCGTTCACACATTCCACTCGGTCGTTTACGGCATTCATTCTAATGTACTGAACAAAGGTAGAGCCCTCTTGTTGACGAGTGACTTTCAACGACTTACGCAGCGGTCCGTCCTCTACAAGCTTCATCTCGACATTCTTGGAAACGTATGACGAAGGCGTGCGACAAACATCGGTATAGCTCACTTCCCAAGCCGGCCAAGTGTCCTCGTGGTCGTAGATGAGTTGTTGCCTAATGGAACTATTGATAAGATTACGAGTGTTCTTGAGGTCGTAAAGGTTTGAAATGTCGCCATTTCCATTGACGGAAACGCGATAACGACCATTCGAAATCTTTGTCGGAGTACCGCTTTCGAAGCTGAGGTCTGAGGTCAAAGTGGACTTTTCTCCTGGTCTTGCTTCATAGACGGCATAGCCAAGCGAGGGAACTGTGGCAGCAAAGATGAAGTGAAGACTGCGTGTAGGAAGGTCGTAACCTGTGACTTGCGAGAGAACTTCGTTGCCGTCTGGGTCGAGGACTCGCACGACATTCTGATAGGTACGACAATAGACAGAGCCTTCCACAATGTCTGTCCGTTCGTGAGAAAGCGGGTTATAGACCACAATCGGCGTTCCCTCCGTCTCAGTATCCATCATTTGAATGGTTGCTCCGGCACTTGTGGAGAGTTCCTGAGCAAAGGCTCGATTGGCGAGATAGTACTCGTTATAGGAATAATCGTTGGCCGAGAGGATGCTCGTGCCAGTCAATCCGTCATGATGTTGCTGCCAAATTGTGCGAATCCAAGCATCCTTGAGTTGTTCCGAAGGATAGTCTCGAACGCCCAGCCACATAGCGAGCGAAGAGGCTTTCTCAGCCGCATCGGCAAGAAGCTCGTTCTTTCGGTTCCAAAGCTTCAAGGCGCCCCAACTCGTATAAGAGCCCACGCCATGAGTTTTCATTGGGAGTTCGCTATTCCACACCTTGTATTGTCCGTTATCGTGGTCAGCCAAATACTGGAAGAATTCATCTGGCGAAGCAAGACGGACCTTGATTTCTCCGTCCTGTTTCTGAACATTATAATTCAACCAATAAGGTGTATTCTCACCTTCCTTATCAGGATTGTCCTGAAGAGAACCGCCTCTGTCTCCTCGCGAACCTACATATTTAACCGCAATAGGAATGCCACTCTCGGAAATGTTGGCGTTTATCTTGCTCAGAATCTCACTATCATTCGTCAGATCCTTGTTCCAATCTTCGTGAGCATCATAAGCTCCAGGCTTATACAGAGCATAGACTTTGCTGCCGTCAACCCCTTGCCAAACGCCAAAATGAGGTAGAGAATTGTATGCCGCAGAACCCCAACTGAGCTTTTGACTATGGAAGCCTTTCTGGCCGGCATGATGCATAAGAGAAGGAAGAGCGTAGGAAAAGCCGAAGCAATCCGGCAACATCACATCGTAGCCACCTCTTACACCAAACTCCTTCTGATAGAAGCGGTTAGCATAGAGCATGCTGTGGAGAATGCTTTCGGCAGACGACATCATCACATCGGTAGCATCCATAGACATTCCACTAACGTGCCATTGCCCGTTTTGAACATATTGCTTCATCTGCTCGAACTCTGTCGGATAGTATTCCTTCATCCACATATACTTGATGGCGCCTTCGTAGTTGAGTCGGAAGTATGGGTACTTTGCCATCAAAGCCATGTTGTCGACCAAAGTATTCTTAATATATTGCGAGATTGTGGTCTTTACATCCCAGTTCCATTGAGTGTCGAGATGGGTGTTGGAAATAAGGAAGAAGGTCTTATCGTCCTGTGCTTGGCACAAACTTGCCCAAGAGCAGAGGATGAGAGCGGTGAAGATGTTGCGTAATTTCATTTGTTCTTTACTTTTCCAAAGCTTTTCGGAAGAGTTCTATCGTCTTGTCTGTAGGGAAGAAATTCCAGTAGTTATCGGCTTTATAGGTATCGACTGCGAGTCGGCCAAGCAGTTGAGGTTTCTCGCAGAAACGTTCCAACTGAGCTTTGGAAATCTGGAAATGAGGATAGGCAAACAGCCTGTATTCATCCTCGGAAGCTCCTGGAACATGGGCGTTTCCTGTATAAGACTGAGCGAGACAATACTGGCTCACCTCGTCTGGATCGCCTGCAATAGGATAAGCATCCAGCACATTCTCCAACTGCAACACTTGGCGGCCCATCTCGTCCATAACAATAACCTGCCTTCCAGCCGGATATTCATCCACAGGTCGCTCCATTTCTATAGGAAGAATAATGGTATAGAGAGTGTCGCACATCTTCTCTATCCAAGCCTGTCGCGGCACAACTTCGCCCATATAATGTCCGCAGAAGAGATGTTCGCTCTTGAGAATGACCTTGGCAGTCGAGACGTAAGGGGAAGTACGACGTTTCTCCATTGTCACTTTAAAAGACTTCGAGCCCAGCATTTTATGGACTAAAGTACGATAGCCGGGAGCGAAGAACTGAAGGGAATGCTGAGCATCACGAACTCGAAACGAGAAGAGTCCGTTCATATCTGTGGTTGTGTGGTTGAAGAT
>JAFYNL010000062.1 GCA_017548075.1 Bacteroidaceae bacterium
CGGCAGAAGTCGCGGAACGTGTAGAACCTCGTGTAGTGGGGCTGGCGGAAAGTCGGGTAGATAGTCCCGTCGTCCCTGCGGTGCACATTGATAGAATAGCCTTTGTAGACATACGGATTGTGCTTCGTGGTCTTCCTCTCCAGAGCCTCCTCCAGGAAAGTGAAGTGTTCTCGGCCGTCGCGTGTGAGCACGCCCCTGTAATCCTTAAATTGTTTTGCTTTGCGGTCGCTTGTCAGAATGGTTTTTAAGTCGACACAAAGCTCCGTGTTGCGGTTAAAAATTGAATTTTTTGTAAACATTTTTTCTTGTCTTTCCGGAATACCCTCGGTCTCACACAAGGGGCCCTCCCAGACAACCAGGGGAAGTGAGACAGGCCTACGGTCCAACGCTTGACCATTTTCCCCTTGGTCGTTTGGTGATGCAAAGGTACGGCAAAGGCACAAAAAAAAGGTCTTATATAAGACTTATATAAGACCGTTACTACTTGATAATCAACGAGTTAAATTATCTCGTCAATCTCGTCGGTTCTGGGTGGGAGCTTGCCTGTTTCCTTCCAGGCGCCAGCCAGTTGAGCCATGTTCTTGATGCCCCAGAGCCCCTGAAACACCTTCCATTTGTGCGTGATGTTCAGGCTCTCCGCCATGCGGTCGGCAATATATGTGGCCAGATTGGCCGACACGCCTTTCGCCAGCCCGTAGCCGTTCTTCGCTATAAAGCCCGCCTCGCGCAGGTTCGCCCAGATCTCCTCAGCCTCAGCCGTCTGGAGTTCCTCAGGCATCTCGCCAGCCTCCTCGGCCGACTCCAGCTCCTTCACCTTCAGGCGGATGTCGCGACGCAACTGCCTCACCTGCTCCTTCTTCAGGAGCGGCTCCAACAGCTTACGAGCCTCTTCGCGCTGGGAAGCGTCCTCGTACGACGCAATCAGCTCCACCACATTCTCGTAAGTCACGCGGCTCGACCACAAATCTTGCCTCATTTGCTCACCCCGCAGGCGTTCGTTCTCCTGCTCCAACGCCTTGTTGCGCAGCTCGGCTTGTTGCAAGCGGCAGGCCATATCTTCGTAGTCAACTATCAGAGACTGAGCACTTTGCGTCATTAGTTTCATTACATTTAGAGGGCATTCTCCCTCAAGGTTTGTTAAATAGTTGTTATCCATTTCGTTAGATATTAGATTGTGAATACTTAGGTGTCTTTCTTTTCCACGCAGCCATGAAACATGGAAGCAAAAGCGGTTGCGAAGTTACGCCGACTTTCGAAAACCGCCAAACAATTTAACAGAAAGTTTTCAACAATCGCAAAAATAAATGTTGATAATTTTGGGGCATGGCTTTGCAATTTCCACAAATAATCAATAATTTTGCACTCAGATTGTTACAAATCGCATACTCGGGCGTTATATAGATAAAGGGCATAAATACAACCATTATGAAACGACTTATATTCCTTATCCTTGTGACTTTGCTGCCGATGGTGGCAAGTCTTGCTGCCAATGCTCAGGAACTGACGGTATCTGATGTTCAAAACAGCGGCTGTCTGAGCGAGACTCGGGCAAATGCACGGGCTGGTGAATACGGAGAAAAAAGAACGATTATCCTGACCAAAGAAGGCGACGCCCTACATGTGCAACTGCTCAATTACGTGGAAAACTGTGGCACATCAGGCTTTGATGTAACACCAAGCATGAGCGGGACCAGCGACGGCACACCCTGTTCGGTGGCCGTAAGTGTGGAACCCGTCATTTTTGCAGATATGGATTGCGTTTGTCCTTACAATGTGTCGTTCACTGTCCATGGCCTGGAGGCTAACAGCTTTCTCTTCTCATGCTGGTGGTGCGAGGGAATGGTTACGCTGACAGATGGGGAGCCTTTGGTGCTGGAGGATGTCTGGGAAGATGTCAGCATAGAGGGTTTGGGTTACAAGATACACGAGGTGATGCATTCTGCCCAGCTAACTGGCGGAAAATCGTGGGAGGGTGAGCTGAATATCCCTTCGGAAGTGAATTATGAGGGACAGAAATACGTTGTGACGAACATTGGCTACAATGCTTTTGTAGACAACACGGCTCTGACCTCCGTCACCATTCCGAACACTGTGCTCAGTATTGGTTCAGGAGCATTCGCTCGTTGCACTGGTCTGACATCTATCGTTATTCCAGAGGGCGTAAAATCCCTTGGTCACAATGTCTTCTCTGGTTGTACCAACTTGGCCAGCATCACCATTCCTAACAGTGTAATCCAGATAGGTGGCAGTGTTTTCAACGGTACTGCGTGGTACGACAACCAGCCCGACGGCGTGATTTATGCCGGCAGAATGGCCTACACCTATAAAGGCACCATGCCCGAGGAAACGCAGATTGACATCAAGGAAGGGACGATTGCGATAGCCGACAATGCTTTCTGCAGATGCGACAACCTGACCTCTGTCACTATTCCGGGCAGTGTCTCCACAATCGGCTATGATGCCTTCTGGCGGTGCAACAATCTGAAAACCGTTATTATCTCCGAGGGTGTAAAGAGAATCGAACACGCGGCTTTCTCGAATTGCACCAGTCTGAAATCCATCGTCATCCCCGAAAGCGTCACGCACATCGGTGAGTATGCCTTTATGGAATGCACAGCCCTTACTTCTGCCACAATTAACGGAGCCATTACGCGAATGGGACGTTGGGCCTTCGGCGGATGCACTGCTCTGTATAGTCTCAGCATTTCCCAGAATGTAAAAGACATTGGCAACGAGACTTTCTCCAATTGCACAAGCCTTTATCGCGTCAAAATACCTGGCAGCGTGACCCGCTTAGGCGATGGTTTGTTCTATCGTTGCAGCAACTTGTATTCCGTCCAAATCTTCGAGGGCGTAGAGGCCATTGGATATAGTGCCTTTGGAGAATGCAACAATATGTCCTATGTCATCCTGCCAAATAGCCTGACAAAGATTGACGACTATGCTTTCTATAATTGCAGCAAGCTGAATAAGGTGATTTGCTTTGCGGACAATGTTCCCACCACAGGAGGCAACGTGTTTTATAATTCCCCTATTGCTTCCGCAACACTCAATGTTCCGTCAGCTTCAGTCGATTTGTACAAAGCTGTCTCGCCCTGGAAAGATTTTGCCCGCATCACGCCGCCCCATGTCAATGGGTGGAATGTGAGCATCGATGGTTTTAATTATTTCCTCTATCCTGAGAGCCACACAGCTGAACTGAATAACAAAAACTCACGCTCTGGCGAACTGGACATCCCGACCGAAGTTAGTTACAAAGGGCAGACCTATACCGTGAACGGCATGATTATAAACGCATTCAGCGGTTGTACGCAGTTGACAAAGGTAAGGATCCCCAAAACGATAGACCATGTCGTACATCATGTTCTCAGTGAAGACCCGAATATTGGAGGCGCTTTCTCTTCCTATTACATGAATCCATTTACGGGATGCACCGCCCTTGAGTCAATTGAGGTGGACGAGGAGAATCCCATTTTCAGCTCGGATGGCGGCGTACTCTTCAACAAGGACAAGACACGACTCTATGGCTATCCCGCCGGAGCACGACAAACGTCCTACACAGTTCCAGAGTCCATCACTTGGGTTGGTGATGATGCTTTCGCCAATAATCAGTATCTCACTACTCTGACCATTCCCAATAGTGTGACACGCTTGGGCTCCGGTGTTTGCAGTGGTTGTGCGAACCTGAAGTCGGTTAGGCTTCCGGAGAATATCACTCTTATTGGTGCATATTCTTTTCAATACTGCCCGAAATTAAAGTTCCTGGATATTCCCGAGAGCGTGCAGAGTTTCGGAGAATACGTCTTCCGCTCAACTCCGTTTGAAGCAATAGTTTTTAGGGGAACATTCCCCCAAGGATTGCGTAATGATACATTCTACAGCATGGATGACTCGACTATTCTCTATGTCCAAAGGTCTGAAATAAACAAATTCAAGGCCGTCTTTTCCGGTCAAGTTCTGCCCTTGGATTCATATACGCCCCCTGTCACCTTTACCGCAGGCCAAGTAGCAACGATTATATTGCCCGTAAACCCTGATGCAAGCAAAGGGAAATACTACAGGCTCGACAGATACGAGGAGGGCCAGATTATCTTCGAAGAAGAGACTCATCCCCAAGCTCGGACACCTTATGTCATTGTGCCGAACGAAGATTTTAACATTGACCTTAGCACTTTAGATTTGGATGGATTACGTTTTGATACGCTTAGAATAGAAGCAGCATCACCTTTTAATCCGTCTCGTATGCGGGAAATCCGTTTTGTGGGGACATACGCAAAAAAAGATATCGGAGGGAGAGATAACGGCTTCCGCTTCTATATTCTTGACACAACCTCAGATTGCATCTACCATCCAGAAGGAACGTCTTCAATTATCATGGGTCCTCTGCGTGCCCATTTTGAAGTCAGCTTAGATTTTTGTTATGACAGAGAAACAATGGAATATTGGGATGAATTGAAATATGTCCTTCACGACTACGGAACTGGCATCGCCTCTCCCTTCCGGAAGACAGAAGAAGGCAACATCTTCGACCTCCAAGGACGCAGAGTTTCCAATCCGAAGAAGGGAATCTACATAAAGGAAGGTAGAAAAGTTTTGATTAAATGAGGGGCAAAGCAATTTATATGAGAAATAATTGTAACTTTGCCAGCAGAAAAAATAATTAATTATGAAAAGAAAACTTTTGCTTGTTTTCGCAGCCCTTCTTATGATCACGACTGCCCTGGCAGATGTTGAGATTAACGAGACGACCTTTCCGGACGAGAATTTCCGCAATTGGGTGCTTGCGAACTCTTTTGGTAGGGATGGGGTGTTGACAGATGCCGAGATTGCCAGCGTCACGAAATTGAGTATAGGTTCCAGAAGAATCCAGAGTCTAAAAGGAATAGAGTTCTTTACAGAAACGAGTTGGCTGGATGTTGGAGGCAATGGCATTACGGAGATTGACTTATCCCCATTTCCCAAGATGACACATTTAGACATCGGATGGTGTAAAATAAAAGAGCTTGACTTGTCAAAGAATACGGCACTGACTTATTTGGATTGCAGAGGCAATGGACTGACAACAATTGATTTATCGAAAAACACCGCCCTGACAAACCTATTATGTTTTTCCAACCAGCTGACGGAACTTGATGTGTCGCAGAATACCCTGCTTACAGAAATTGAGTGTCAGAACAATCTTCTGACAGAGCTTGATTTATCTAAGAATCTGGCATTGGAAGAGCTGGAGTGCATGGAAAATCAACTGACTGCACTTGACGTTTCGCAGCATACAGCATTGAAATACCTCACATGCTACAACAACCTACTGAACTCTCTCGACGTGTCAGGATGTGCTGCGATGATATCTCTGAACTGCAATAACAATCAATTGTTGGAGCTTGATTTGACAGATTGTACCGGGCTTTTATCTCTTTACTGCTCGAACAATCAACTGACCGCACTTGATGTGTCAACGAACACTCGTTTGGATCAATTATACTGCCAGCAGAATAACCTGACAAAGCTAAATGTATCAAATAATAAAGAGATATGGTGTCTAGTTTGCTACGACAACCAACTGACGGAGCTTGATGTGTCGGGGGTTACCAAGTTATATCATTTGCACTGCTATCGTAACCAATTGACCTCACTCAATATGTCAGGGAACCCCTCGCTAATAAACTTGAATTGTTATAGTAACCAGATAAAAGGCGAGGCAATGGATGCGCTGTTGGAGAGCATGCATACGATAGGAGGTGGGGACATCTACGGTTTCCGCGTCATCAACAATGAGGACGAGCAGAATGTGATAACCAAAGCGCAAGTAGCAGCAGCAAGGGCCAAAGGCTGGAAACCACTACACCATGTTGGTGGCAACAGCTGGCAGGAATATGAAGGCAGCGACGACCCAACAGGAATTACTTCTCCCCTCAGGAAGACGGGAGAGGGTGCTATCTTCGACCTCCAAGGCCGAAAGGTAAGCAATCCGAAGAAAGGAATCTACATCAAGGACGGACGAAAGGTTCTAATAAAATAGAAGAGTTTAAGAAAAAAAATAACACTTTTGTGTTACAAATCGCATTCTCGGGCGTTATATAGATAAAGGGCTAAATATGAAACACTTCTTTTCCATATTCCTTTTGCTCTGGGCGATTCAAGCCTTCGGACAAGAGATTCCTGATTCCTCATATTGGGAAGCAGAGATGGAGGACTCCGTGAGCGCAATGGCTATTAAACCTCTTGATCCGCTGCAAACCAAGACGCTGCTGAAACAAATCATTAAACGTTTTAAGCAGGACTTGAAGCAAAAGCATGAGGTATGCAAATATCGGACAGATGCAACTTTCATTAGGGAAACGTTAGCTCCGTTTTCCGTCAGCCGCATAACATATGGAAAACCAGGCATTGCTCTTCATTATCCAGATGACGATTTTAAGTTATTTCTGTTTCCTAAGTTTAGTTATGAGGGACCATACGAACTGACTAATCGGGATAGCCTTTATATAGGTCATTATCTAAATACCTTCCCCAAAATATGTCCCAATTATCTACCTTGGGTGTTACACCTGTATTATACTGTTCATGGTCACATAGACAAAGAAGCTCTTCTTCCATTTGAGGATTACAACGAGACGCTGCAATATTATAAAGTTACCGCCTACAGCATATTCGATGCGGCAGGCAGAAGTGTGTACCGCTTTATCTTTGCCCGAAACGGAGTGAAAAGGTATGGTAAAGATGTGGTTTACGGGAAGAAATATGATGTGGGCGAACTGGTGGGGACGGCATATTTCGACAGTCAATCTTTACGCATATTGCAATTCAATGGAAAAGGCCGTGTGCCGACAGAAGATCATGTCATCAATATTCGTTTTCAAAACGACTACGACGAAGACAATGGTTCTCCTGCCCTTCGACAAACAAAATTAGTATGGGAAGCGAAGGGTACTAAGATAAAGGCTACAGTACAAATAATGCCCGAATAATATGAAACACTTGCTCCCTAAAGTCGAAAGGTCTTGAATAAGTAAACTTTCCTATAACCTAGAGAGCCTCGAATTAACTTTCGGGGCTTTCTTTTTGTGGTTTGGAAAATAATTCGTAAATTTGCAGTCGAAAACAAATTTGACGATGGCTCATGATATATTTCAATTTGTTCCACAAGGAAGTGACAGAGCGCAAGAAGCAGAAAATAGCCGCATCGCAGCAATCGCCGATGAACTCCAGCGACTTTGCGCAGTATATGAAGCACAACTTGGAACTGGCCAAGCAAATGTAACTCCGCTCGAAACCGAACTCCGAGCCGCCGAACAATTAGCAAAGTCTCAAGGCTTCTGGATGCCAATGTCGGAGGTCTTCAGTCTGGGTGTACCAGGACCAAGCGGTAACGAAAACGATACTTTTGTCGCAGAAAAGGTCGTTTACAAAGTGAACAATCTGTTCAATAGTGGTAGCATTGTAGGCTTGCTCCGCAAAATCCTGATGCACAACATCATCTTTCCTGATACTGCCTATTCGTTTCATGCTTTTGCGGGGTTCGATGGCCGTAATGTGCAGCCCGTCATTGCACAACCTCGAGTGGCCAATGCTCAGCCTGCAACGCAAATCATGATTGATACATATATGGCCGCTCTAGGCTTTGAAAAGTCTGCTACAGAAGGTCGTTTCTCGAATGGCACATATGAAGTGTGGGATCTTGTGCCCCGTAATGTTTTGGTGGACAGCGAGGGCGACATATATGTGGTTGATGCCGAAATCAAACAAGTTTAATGGTTCGGCGTCGCCAATCCGCGAAAGGGCATCTACATCAAGGACGGACGAAAAGTCCTGGTGAAGTAATAGAATAAGAAAAAGCCCTGCTCGAAATGAGCGGGGCTTACTTTTTCTGCTTTATTTTCTGCTTTATTTTGCCTGGCTGTAGTTGGCGGCTTCGTCGCCGAGGAACTGACGGAGGATGCCGTTTTCGGTGAGGGAAGCTGTCGTGCCTGTCTGTATCTTGCCGTCCTGAACTATCCAAAGCAAGTCGCTAAGGCGGAGCGCCATCTCGACGTCGTGGGTGCTCATGAGGATGGTCTTGCCTGTCTCGTGAGCGAGGCGGAGCATCAGCTTGAGCGTGCTTATCTTGGCGTGGAAGTCGAGGAAGGCTGTGGGCTCGTCGAGCAGAATGACGGGTGTCTGCTGGGCAAGGGCTTTGGCGAGCATGGCTTTCTGCCGCTCTCCGTCGCTCAGGGTGTCGATAGTGCGTTCTGCAAGGTCTGCAATCCCCACCATTTCGATGGCTTCGCCGACAATCTGCTTGTCCTCTTTCGTAAGCGTTCCGAAGAAGCCTGTGTAGGGCGAACGCCCCATCCCGACGAGGTCGCGGACTTTCATGTACGGCACTTCCACGCGTTCCGTCAGCACCACAGAAACGGCTTTGCTGCGCTCGGAAAGGGGGAGGGTAGAGATGTCCTTGTCCCCGAGCAAAACCTTGCCTGAGAGCGGCTGCAGGAAGCCTGCAAGGGTGCGCAGGAGTGTGCTCTTGCCCACGCCATTCGAGCCAAGCAGACAAACCAAGCGGCCTGCCTCGAGCGTCTGGCAGATGTCGGACAGAACGGCTTTCTCGCCGTAGCCTATGGTTAGATGACGGAGTTCAATCATTCGTAGGTTGGGCAATACTTGTAGCCGAGCTTTCTGTACGCCTTCAGCAAGGGTTCGAGACGGGTGAGGAACTGTTCGTAGTTCTTGGCATCGGGTTGCATCCATTGTACTTCGCTCATGGCTGCCAAGCGGGGTAGGAGCATGAACTCGGCGTGGTCGGGGCTGACAACATACTCTGTCCAGAGGTTACATTGTGCGCCGATGATGTACTTGCCCTCCTCGGGAGTCAGGTCTGCGGGAACAGGCTCCATGGCATACACCTTGCTCAGTGGCAGATAACCTCCGATGGCCAAGGGCTGCTTGTCGTGATTCTTGAGCTGATAGTAGTCGATGTAACAATTGTCGGTGGGCGTCATAACGACCTGATGATGGAGCTTTGCGGCAGCTTTTCCGCCGTTGTATCCGCGCCAGCTCATCACGGCAGCATTCTCGCTCAGTCCACCTTCAAGCGTCTCGTCCCAACCGATAATCTTGCGGCCACGCTGTGCAAGGAACGCCTCCATCTCCTTATTGATATAGGTCTGCAGCTCTGCCTCTTTGGTCAGTCCGAGTTCTTTCATCTTAGCCTGGCACTTGGGACAAGTCTTCCAACGGGTTCGAGGGCTCTCGTCGCCGCCGATGTGAATCAACGTGCTGGGGAAGATGTCGCAAAGCTCGCCATAGACAGTCTTGAGGAACTCCAGCGTTTTGGGGTTGCCGGCACAGAGCACATCGTCCGATATTCCCCATTTCTCCCATACCTTGTAAGGGCCGCCAGTGCAGCCAAGTTCAGGATAGACACTCAGGGCAGCAATCATGTGACCGGGGAGGTCAATTTCTGGCACTATTGTGATGTATCGCTCTGCTGCGTAGCGAACCACCTCGCGCAACTCTTCCTGAGTGTAGTAGCCCGTCTCGGGAGTGTCGTCATAAAGCGCTACGGCTGGGTCGTTCACGTAGAGATTCTTTCCGATAACGGTTCTGGGGCGCATGCTAGCTTTCTGCGCAAGTTCGGGCAAGGCTTTCACCTCGAAACGCCAGCCCTGGTCTTCCGTCAGGTGCCAATGGAAGCGATTGATGCCGTGCAGGGCGAGGATGTCGATGAACTTCTTGATGAAGGGAACGGGGAAGAAGTGACGGGCGCAATCGAGCATTGTGCCGCGATAGCCGAAGCGTGGCGAACCGCATACCCAGGCATAGGGGAGGCGAATCTCGCCTGTCTCGTTCATGATGCTCTTACGCAACGTCTGGATGCCGTAAAAGACACCACTCTCGCTGGCACCCTGAATGGTGATGCCTTTCTTGCCGACCGAGATGGCGTAGTCGTCGGGATTGCTGCTCTTCAAGCCGATTGCGAGCGTGATGTCGGCACTCTTTTTCTCTGTTGTTGTGGTAAGTCCGAAGTATTCTGCAGCAAACTCGGCATTGCGTTTCATCTGCGCATTATCGGCAGGATAGCCAACCTTCATGCCTTCGGAAAGAGTGAAAAACTGTCCGCTCTTGTCAAGACTGATTTGCTGGGGCAGGGGAATAACTTGGTAATTGACTTCAGCAGCTGCACTCAGGCAGAACGCTGCGCATAGTAGAAGGGAAAGACACTTTTTCATAATTATTTGTTCTTTTGTTTTAGTATAACGTGTAAAACGACAGGCGCTCCGATGAGTGGCGTGATGACGCTAATCGGGATGATGCTTCCGTCGCGAGGCAGGGTGCTCAAGAGGTTGCAGACGAGTGCCAGGTTTGCTCCGATAAGCATCGTGGCAGGCATCAAGGTCTTGTGCCAAGCCGTTCCGAGGGTAAGTCGAGCCAAATGCGGCACGGCAAGTCCGATGAAGGCTATCGGTCCGCAGAAGGCTGTGGTAGTGGCTGTGAGCAGGCCTGTGACGAGCAAGAGCATCTGTCTGACTCTTCCTATCCTGATGCCCAGGTTCTCGGCATATTTGTCGCCCAAAAGCAAGGCGTCGAGGGGTTTGATGAGCAGGAGTGCCAAAACAAGTCCGATGACGGAGAGTACGAGGAAGACGGGCAGACATTCTATGCCGACGGAAGCGAAGTTGCCCATGCCCCAAATCACGAAGCTGTGGACGCCCTGTTCCGTTGCCGAATAATTGAGGAGCTGGATGATGCTGCTCGTCACATAACTGATGATAACGCCTGTTATGAGAAGCATTACCTGACTGCGCAACAGCTTGCTCAGTAGCATCAGCAAAGCCATTATGGCAAGGGCTCCTATCATGGCAGCAGTCACGACAAGCAGGTGTCCGCCGATAGTAAGGCTGCCGATGGTGGCAGTTCCGCTGAGGAGCAGGAGAACGATAGCCACGCCGAGGTTTGCGCCTGCATCAATACCGAGGATGGAAGGACCAGCCAGAGGATTGCGGAAAGCCGTTTGCAGGAGCAAGCCACAAGTGCCCAGAGCTGTTCCCGTAAAGAGAGCCGTAAGCATCTGAGGCACGCGCCCTTGCAGCACGATTATGCTCCAGGCAGGATGCCCCTCAATCTCCTTTCCACAAAGGATTTGCCAAACATCCTTCACGGGAATGTCGAGCGAGCCCCAAAGCACATTCGCGATGGAAAGCAAGACGAGGGCAAGAGCCAGGAACTTAAGTTTGTACTTCATTCGTTTAGCGGCTTAAAGTAGGTGTATTCTGCTTTTATCTCCAGTTCGGGATGCAGGATTGCTATAAGGTTTTCGAGCAGGCGTTCCGGATGGAAAGGCGTCTCCTCGTAGAGAAGGGTAGTAGATGTGTCGCACCACCAAATGGGAGCCTTGATGCTTGCCAGCAGGGGAGTGTCGGAAATCATCTGCTTGCGGTCGAGGTTGCCGTGATGCTTGATTATCCAGATGTCAGCCTCTACGCCTTTATCCACCACCTTCTCCGTGCTGAGAGGAACGCCCCCGTTGCCTTCGAGATTCGCAAAGAGATACTCCGCTCCGGCGTCCTGATAAAGCTTCGTGGAGGAACTTCCGGAGCCAGGAAGCGTCCATTGTCCGCTCCAAGGCATCTCGGGCAGGAGCTTGGGCTTGTTCTTCGCATTTTGAGCCTTTGCGCAAAGTTCTTGGTAACGCTTTTCCACCGTAGAGAAGATGCTGTCAGCCTCCTTTGCCTTACCCACGAGACGTCCGTAGAAACGTATCCATTCGGCTCTTCCCAAGGGCGTATTCTCCATATAATCGGCACACCAAATGATGGGAATTCCAAGCCTCTCCACACGTCCAAGGCCTCCACTATTCTCGAAAGGACTGGGCATCAAGGCATCGGGATTGAGGTTCACAATCTCCTCTAAGTTAGGTTGCATGCTGTTGCCAAGATTGGCGATGCGTCCCTCTGCCACTCCTTGTTTGATGTCTGGCTGATTGATGTACTCCAAATCGCAAACGCCTCCAACTACATCGTCTGCCCCAAGCTCGTGAAGCAGAGCAACATGCACGCTTCCGAAGACTGCAATATTCTTGAGAGGCTCCTTCAGTTCGTACTTCCCCAACACTTTCGTCGAGTCCCAAGGATTGCGAAGCGTCGCTTCCATTCTGTTCTCAAAGGTCACGACAGTCAGGTTCTTCGCATAACGGAATTGCAGCGTGTCGCCAGTTTCGGATGACTTGTTCGTCTTGTTCCCGACGCAAGCCACCAGGGTGATGAGGAAGAGGAAAAGCGGAAGGGACTTCTTCATTTGTCTTCGAAATAGATGCGTTTCACTCGAGGAGCAATGCCTGTAAGGATTTCGTAGGGTATTGTGCCGCAGCGAGAAGCGAGTTCTGCCGGCGGAAGTTCGTCGCCGAAAATGGTGGCGAGGTCACCTTCTTCGCAAGGAATGTCGGTAACGTCTATCATGCAGACGTCCATGCAGATATTGCCTACGTAATCGGCTTTCTGCCCATTAACTAGGCAATAGCCTTTCCTGTTACCGAGCAGTCTGTTCAGACCATCTGCATACCCGATTGGAAGGCTTGCAATACGGCTGTCTCTCTCCAAAATAGTCTTTCGACTATAACCCACGCTTTCGCCTGCTTTTACGTCGTGAATCTGCAGAATGGTGGTACGAAGCGTACTGACATTATTAATAGTCTGATTGTTGCGACTATTGATGCCGTAAAGCCCAAGTCCGAGGCGAACCATTTCGAGGTGTCTGTCGGGGAAATGCTCAATGGCTGCGCTATTGCAGATGTGCCTGAGAATGGGGTACGGGAAGGCATCCTGAAGTTGCTTTGCGCCCTTCAGGAAGAGTTCGTATTGTTGGGCAGAGAAGGTGTCGAAGTCATCTGAATCGCTCCCCACAAAGTGCGAGAAGACGGAACGCGGAATGAGGGCAGTCTGTCTCTTCAAGCGTTCGATGAGCTGCGGCATATCTTTCTCTGGGTCGAAGCCCAAGCGATGCATTCCTGTGTCGAGCTTGATGTGGACAGGGAAGTTCGTAATGCCTTCATGTTCGGCTGCATAGATGAGTGCGTCGAGCAGTCGGAAACTATATATTTCAGGCTCGAGGTTGTATTGGAAGAGCGTACTGAAGCTGCTCATCTCGGGGTTCATGACCATTATGCCTTGCGTAATGCCCTTTTCGCGAAGTGTCACGCCTTCATCCGCAACGGCGACTGCGAGGTAATCCACATTATGGTCTTGTAAGGTCTTTGCCACCTCTACTGCCCCAGCTCCATAGCCGTCGGCTTTCACCATGCAGACCATCTTTGTTTCGGGCTTCATGAAGGAGCGATAGTAGTTGAGATTCTGCACGAGTGCGCTGAGGTTGACTTCGAGTATGGTCTCGTGTACTTTCTTTTCCAGTCGGTCGGTTATGCGCTCAAAGTGGAACTTTCTTGCACCCTTAATAAGGATGAGCTGGTGTTCGAGTTTAGAGATGATTTCGTCTTGCAAGAGAGCGTCTGTGTTGGCAAAGAACCGACAACGGATGGGCAGTCCGGCAAAGCAATTCATGTGGGCGGAAATAACGCCTCCAACTGCCAGCAGATTGTTTATGCCGCGTTGTTCGAGCAGGTCGGCAAGCTGGGTGTAGAGTGCATGAGGTTCGACTCCGCTCTGCAGAATATCGCTCAAGATGAGTGTGCGTTGACGACCTTCCTTCTCGGGTCTGCGATTCATGAAATCGAGTGCAATGTCCAGGCTGCTAATGTCGCTGTTATAGGAGTCGTTGATGAGCGTGCAGTCGTTTTGTCCTTCCTTCACCTCGAGTCGCATAGCAACGGGTTCGAGAGCACGAAGACGCTCCTCGATAGTGTCGTCATCGAGTCCCATTTCGCGGCAAGCAGCTCGACACAAAGCCTCGTTATCCTCATAGGCATTTCCTGTGGTTGGACAAGCCACGAGTCGGCCTTTCAACCGAGCCTGACGAATACAATCCTTTATCACAGAATCGCCTGCAGGATAGATGACAACCTTCGCGTTCTTCATGAGCAAGAGCTTCTCCATACACTTCTGTTCGAAGGTCGAGAAGTTTTCTTGATGCGCGCCACCCAAGCAAGTGAAGATGCCGATTGTGGGCTTGATGATGCGTTCCAAAGCCAGCATTTCGTTGGGTTGCGAAACGGCGGCTTCGAAGATGCCAATCTCAGTACTTTCCGAGAGTTGCCATACAGAAAGAGGAACGCCTGTTTGTGAGTTATAGCTGCGAGGGCTGCGGGTAATCGTGAAGTTGGGTGCCAGGAGTTGGTAGAGCCATTCTTTGACCACAGTCTTGCCGTTGCTTCCCGTAATTCCGATGATAGGAATATCGAAGCGGGAACGATGCTGAGCAGCAAGGGATTGGAGTGCGAAGAGCGTGTTCTGAACGAAGAGAAAGTCTGCTTCTGGGAAGTCGCCTTCCACCTTCTCGCTTACCACAAATGCTCGAACGCCACGCTGATAGAGGTCGGCAACATAGAGGTGACCATTACCTACATCAGTCTTGATGGCGAAGAAGAGCGTCGATTCCGGGTAACAAAGGCTGCGGCTGTCGGTCAGCAACCAATCAATCTCACGACCTTTCAGGCCTTCTGTTGACGCTCCGATAAATGATGCTATTTCGAGAGTACTATACATTTATAGTTTTATGTTTAGAGTTGATAGTTTAGAGGTTTGTGTTCTTTTGCCTTACGAATGGGTTCGTATTCTTCCAGGTATTTTTGCATTTCCTTATCCATGCAATTCCCTACCATCTTATGCCAGATATAGTTGACTGCAACGGGATTTGGATGAATCATGTCTTCAGCATAGAAGCGATAGTCGCGAAGGTCGTCGAGCAGGAGTTCGTAGGCAGGGAAGTAGCTTGCCTTCTCTGGATAGAGTTCGCAAACCTTATCGACTGCGAGGAGCAAGGTTGCTTTTGCCAACTGACTACCATGAAAGCCATACTTCTTATAACGATACGGACTTATGGTAAAGATAACGTGTGTAGTAGGGCAACTTAACGTGAGTAAATCCAAAAGTTCACACGTGATGTTGACGCACTCTTCTGTAGTTAATGTCACTTCCTCGAAGAGTTTGCCTGGCGCTTTATGGCAATTCGCTACTATCATGCCGCTTTCTTTCAGGCGATAGCAGACGTTTGTGCCAAGAGTGAGGAAGAGGTAGTCGGCTTTCCTGATGGCTTCTCCCAGCTCGGAAAATGTGCCATGAATGGTCTTTCGAAATCGCTCTTCATCTGTATCGTTTAGGAGTGTGCTTGCCCACCAGCAACGCCAACTTCCGTCAATTTCAAAGACAGGCAACTCAGCTTTTGGAGCTAATGCTTCTTTCACTTGAATGGCGATACTTTCGGGATTGTAGGTTACGCCAAGAGGATTGCAAACGGCGTTGAGACCATAGCTTTGGAAACGCTCTCCCATGTTCTGAGCAAAGCACGAACCAAGCAACACAAATTGCTGGTCTTTGCGCATGGGATTTGCCCATTTCGGCACATCCACAAGGGTTCGGAAAGGCGTCTCTTCAACCTTCATTTTCTTCTTTCGCTGATTTTGTTGCACAAAATTACATAAAACTCCGCAAAAATGTTTAACTTTGCGCACAAAAATAATAGTAAAGCGTGAAAAAAGAGCCTCAAGAGCTATTATCAAAGATACATTTCCCTGCCGACCTTCGTACTTTGCCTCTCGAATCATTGCCTCAGGTTTGTAACGAGCTTCGGCAAGAAATCATTCAGGAGATGGCCAGCAACCCTGGTCATTTCGCCAGCGGATTAGGCGTTGTGGAGCTGACGGTTGCCCTTCATTATGTCTTTAATACGCCTTATGACCGCATTGTATGGGATGTTGGGCATCAGGCTGCAGGACATAAGATTCTGACTGGTCGCCGCGAAGCCTTCCACACTTATCGTCATCTTGGCGGCCTTCGTCCTTTCCCTTCGCCAGAAGAGAGCGAGTACGATACCTTTGCCTGCGGCCATGCGTCAAATAGTGTCTCAGCCGCTTTGGGAATGGCTGTCGCAGCTCATCAGAACGGCGAAGACGAGCGAAAAGTGGTGGCTGTGATTGGTGACGGAAGCATGAGTGGCGGACTTGCGTTCGAAGGCATCAATAATGCAAGCAGTACGCCCAACAATTTGCTTATCATCCTGAACGACAACAACATGAGCATAGACAGAAGTGTTGGAGGCATGAAGCAATATCTGCATCATCTCCATACTTCCACTCTATATAATAATGTGCGTTTCCGTTTGTCAAACGGGCTTGTGCGTTTGGGCGTTTTGAGTGAAAAGAGACGACAGAGGATACTTCGTTTCAACAACTCTCTGAAGTCGCTTCTCAACAATCAGCAGAACGTTTTCGAGGGTTTCAACATCCGTTACTTTGGTCCCATCGACGGGCATGATGTAATTGAGCTGGTGAATACTCTTCGTTCCATCAAGGATATGAAAGGCCCGAAGATGCTGCATTTGCACACGATTAAGGGCAAGGGCTTCAAGGTTGCCGAGAAGAATCCGACTGTCTATCATGCTCCAGGCAAATACGACCCGGAGACTGGCGAACGTCTTGAAGACAATTGCGAGAACAAGCCTCCAAGATATCAGGACGTTTTTGGCGAGACTTTGCTCGAACTTGCGAAGCAGAACGAGAAGATTGTCGGCATCACTCCTGCGATGGCAACGGGTTGCAGCCTTACTATCATGATGAAGGAATTGCCCGAGCGTACGTTCGATGTCGGCATAGCAGAAGGTCATGCGGTTACTTTTGCAGGAGGTCTTGCAAAAGAGGGCTTGATTCCTTTCTGCAACATCTATTCTTCCTTTGCGCAAAGAGCTTTCGACAATATCATTCATGATGTGGCGCTTTGCAATCTGCATGTTGTCTTCTGTTTCGACAGAGCTGGACTTGTGGGGCAAGATGGAGCCACTCACCATGGAGTTTTCGACCTCGCAGCACTTCGTCCCGTTCCAAATCTTACGATAAGCTCTCCGATGAACGAGCACGAACTTCGCAACCTCATGTTTACCGCTCAGTTGCCAGACAAAGGACCTTTCGTGATTCGTTATCCGAGAGGAAGAGGCGTTCTGGTGGATTGGAAAAACCAATTCGAGGAAGTTCCTGTTGGCAAAGGTCGCAAGCTCTCCGATGGAAAGGATGTGGCTGTGCTGAGTCTTGGACCTCTTGGAAATACGGTTCAAAAAGTGGTTCAAGAACTTCAGGAGGGAGGAACGCAAGTCGCTCATTATGATATGCGCTTCCTTAAGCCTATTGATGAGGATATCTTGCAGGAAGTTGGCACAAAGTTTCATCGTATAGTAACTGTTGAAGACGGAGTTATTCAAGGCGGATTAGGTTCCGCTGTCATCGAATATATGGCCGACCACAACCTCCATCCAGAGGTGATTCGTCTCGGCCTTCCCGACCATTTCGTAGAACACGGCACACCCGAAGAGCTCTATCATCTTGTTGGGCTCGATGCGGAAGCCATAAAGAAAGCAATCGTATGAAAATCGTCATAGCTGGTGCAGGAGCAGTCGGTTCACATCTTGCCGCTCTCCTTTCGCGAGAAGATCAGGACATTATTCTCATCGATGAGAGTCCCGAGAAGACCGCTCGCTTGCTTAATTCTAGCGACCTCGACTTGATGACGCTCAATGTTTCGCCAACATCAATCAGAGGTCTTCGTGAAGGTGGCGTCCATCAATGCGACCTCTTCATTGCCGTAACGCCTGAAGAAACGCGAAACATCACTTGTTGCATGCTGGCTCATACCCTTGGTGCTCGCAAGACCATTGCTAGAGTGGATACTGCCGAATACACAATGCCTCAGTATAGCGACCTTTTCCAGCAGATGGGAGTCGATTCCATCATCTATCCAGAAGGCCTTGCTGCAAAGGAAATCCTCGATGGTATCAAGCGTTCTTGGGTGCGTCAGTATTGGGAGGTTGCAGGCGGAGCGCTCGTTATGCTCGGCATTAAACTTCGCGAGAAAGCTCGTATTACAGGCGTTGCACTTCGTGACCTTTGTGATGCTCAGTCGCCTTATCGAATTGTGGCCATCAAGAGAGGTGATGATACGATTATTCCTTCTGGTAATGATGAGCTGCGAAACGGCGATATTGCCTACTTTATGACCACCAAGCGCCACATTCAATACATTCGAGAGATTGTTGGTAAAGAGGACTATGCAGACGTAAGGAACGTAATGATAATGGGCGGCGGACGTACTTCTGTCCACGTTTGCGAGGGCAAGCCCGACTTCTATAACATCAAGATTATTGAGCAGAATGAAGAGCGTTGCCATAAACTCAACGAAATCCTCGATGATAGCGACGTTCGCATCATTCAGGGCGACGGAAGAGACACGAGTCTGCTTCTCGACGAAGGACTCTCTGATATGCAAGCTTTCTGTGCCCTTACTCCTGAAACAGAGACAAACATTCTTGCCTGTCTTGCTGCAAAGCGAATGGGCGTTCGCAAGACTGTTGCCCTCGTTGACAATATGGATTATATCTCGATGGCAGAGAAACTCGATATAGGCACCATTATCAATAAGAAGATGATTGCGGCAGGTCGCATCTATCAGATGATGCTCGATACCGACGCTCAGAATGTGAAGTGCCTGACTATTGCGAGTGCCGATGTGGCGGAAATGGTTGTGGGAGAGGGAAGCCCGGCCAGCGAGAAGCCCGTTTACGAGTTGCGTTTGCCTAAAGGCATCACTCTTGGTGGCTACGTTCGCGGAGAAAATCAGGGAGCCCTTATTTATGGTAATACTCAGCTCCAGCCTGGCGACAGAGTCGTGGTTTTCTGTAAGAGCGGACTCATCAAGCAGATGGACCACTTCTTCAGCAAGAAAAGCGGATTACATCTGTTCTAAGAAAACAAACTAAACAGGCGACAATTCCAAACGTAACACGTTAACTTTGCCAACGTAACACGTTAAGTTTACAAACGACACACGTTAAGTTTGGATTTTAACTACGCTTCGTTTTCTGGACACATATTTATAATAAAATAGGGCACAATGTTGCGCCCTATCTTTTTGCTTTTTATGAGTTAAATCTTACTTAATCAGGTTGCCAAGAATGCTGCGAGTGATTTCGCGACTTGCAGTTCTGGTGGCAGTTCCTACTGCACTCTTCGTCACTTTTTTGCCGAGTCCATCCTTTGAACGGCTCTTCGTACCTGTCACAGTATTAGCAACATAGGTGCCAAGTGCTGCAGTAACACTTGTAATGACTGCTGAGATGATTTTCGAGAAGAAACCTTTCTTTTTGCTCTTCGACTTGCCGGCTTCCTTCTCTTCCTTTTGAGCCTGCTTTTCTTGTTCTGCTGCTTCAGCCGCTTCGGCTTTTGCTTTTTCGGCAGCTTCACTTTCTGCAAGAAGAACTTCGAAGGCACTCTCGCGGTCAATCATGGTGTCGTAACGGCCAAACATGCGAGAGGTCTTGATGATTTGCTCGCGTTGGCTTTCTGTAATCGCGCCAATTTGGCTGAGCGGGAAGAGCACTTTTGCGCGTTCCACAATGCCTGGAGTTCCCTTCTCATCGAGGAAAGAAACGAGGGCTTCACCTGTGCCGAGTTCCATGATGGCGTCTTCCGTCTTGAAGTCGGGATTAGCTCGGAAGGTCTCTGCAGCTGCTTTCACATTCTTCTGTTCCTTAGGCGTGAAGGCACGAAGAGCATGCTGAACTCTGTTACCAAGTTGAGCGAGGACAGAATCGGGAATGTCTGTGGGATTCTGCGTCACAAAGTAAACGCCTACGCCCTTGCTTCGAATGAGACGAACCACCTGCTCAATCTTATCTACCAAACTCTTTGAAGTGTCCGTGAAGAGCGTGTGAGCTTCGTCGAAGAAGAACACGAGTCTGGGCAATTCCTGGTCGCCTACTTCGGGCAAACGAGCGTAAAGGTCGGAGAGAAGCCAAAGGAGGAAAGTGGAGTAGAGCTTGGGTTGATGCATGAGTTTGTCAGCTGCGAGGACATTCATGATGCCTTTTCCGTCGGCACTTACTTGAAGGAGGTCCATGATGTCGAAAGCTGGCTCGCCAAAGAACTTGTCAGCACCTTGATTCTCAAGGGCGAGAAGAGCACGCTGAATGGCTCCCACACTAGCGGTAGAAACGTTTCCGTAGGTCTTTGTCAACTCGTTCGCGTGGTCGGCAATGTAGGTCAGCATAGAGCGTAAGTCCTTGAGGTCGAGCAAGAGCAAACCTCTTTCGTCGGCCACTTTGAAGAGAATTGTCATCACGCCAGCCTGCACTTCGTTCAGCTCCATGAGTCGCGACATAAGGTCTGGTCCCATGTTCGAGATGGTGGTTCGCATGGGGTGTCCTTGCTCGCCGAATACATCATAGAAACATACGGGAGCGCCCTGGAACTCGGGATTCTCGATGCCGAACTCTGCACAACGCTTCTCGATGAAGCCGGACATCTGTCCTGTTTGGCTGATACCCGAAAGGTCGCCCTTCATGTCGGCCATGAAGCAGGGAACTCCGGCTTGAGAGAATGTCTCGGCTAAAACTTGCAGGGTAACGGTTTTACCTGTACCTGTGGCTCCGGCAATCAGTCCATGTCGGTTGGCCATCTTTCCATTAAGGCATATCGGTCCTTCCTGACCGTGTGCCACGTATAAACGTCTGTCTGAGGTTAACATAGTTATTTAATTAAAAGTTTCTTTCCGTTGATGATATTGATGCCTCTTTGTGGCTTGCTCAAGCGTTGTCCAGAGAGGTTATAGATGGTTTGTCTGTTGTCTGTGGTCTGTTGTCTGTGGTCTATTCCAGTTGGGTCGACAGGTTGAATGTTAAGCAATTGCAATTCGCCTATCTGCAGTTGGTTTCCGCCATTTGTCTTATTGATTGTGAGGCGATACTGTTGGAAGGATTCCATACTCTCAACAAAGTAGAACTGAGTGGCATAGCGATGGGAGAAGGTCTCGTTTGAACGAGTGTCGAGCAAAGTCCAAGTTGCGCCATCATTGCTTCCTTCGAGAGTCCAGGATGCAGGGTCTCGCGTCAGTTCGTTCTTGCTTGCAGTAATGCTATAAGCGTTGATGCTCACACCTGTTGTATCCGCATAAGTGTAGGTGATGCTTATCGGCTCGTTGAAGTCGGCTCGATAAAGCGTGAGATATTTCCCGTCGTAAATGCGATTGATGAGTTCTGTGCTGGAAAACCCTTCTGCAGAGGCTTCGACAACGTCTGGAGCCAAGAGATTCGGGTCGCCAGTCTCGGCAATGGTTGCTCCGTAAAGTTCGAAATCGGCAAGGCGAACGGAAGAGCCTGAAGCCTCAGTTACTTGGAGTCGGAAGTGCTTGAGGAGTTTCGTGGTCGAAGTGGTGTAAGTGAGTCTGGAGCCTCGAGCCGGGAAGGTCATGGTCTTCAATGCGAGTTGAGATTCCGTTCCATCGTCGTCAAGACCTATGAGCTTGATGCCTTGCGGATCGAGTTCGGCATTATCGGCACAAACAAGAGATAAGCCAACTGCCTTGACTGGAATGGGAACATAAATGTCCCAATATGGCGTCTCTCCGCTGATTGTGGCATAGGTTGTTCCATCGTCATCAATGAGAGCTTCTGTGTCGCTTCCGTCACTCGAAAGTATTGTGGCGATAGTCGTCACATCTGCATAATAAGTTCCATAATCGAGTTTGCCGAAGAGTTGCCATTGAGTGAGCTGAGCCTCTTCTCCAGAAACCGTCAAACGATAGTAGAGATAAGAGGTCTCGGGGTTAACGCGATAGACATTTGTGCAGTTATCATAGGGGAAATCGGCCTCTGTTTGTTGGTCGATTAGCTTCCATGAAGAGGTTCCGTTTGCCGAACCCTCGAGTTTCCAAGAGACAGGAGCTTGCTCGTTTGCTACTGCCGTAATACTATAGGCTGTGAGCTTGTAATTGCCTGCAGAACGATAGATGGCTGTAATAGGAGTTGTGAAGACGGTTGTTCCCACGTGGTCGATAAGGGCTTCTGTGCCTTCTGTAATGGTGCCTCCGTCGGCAGTCAAGTCGAATTCGTCAATGCATCGGCCAAGCAATTGCCAATCGGAGATTGAGAACTTGCTTTGTGTCTCAGCCATATCGAAGAGCAGACGATAATAAGTATAAGGTTTCGTGGGCGAAACATCTGAACTGATGCGCTGGGCCTGGACGCTAAAGGTTGTGTCGGCAACACTATGTAGTGTCTCCCAATTCTCCCCGTCTTCAGAGCCTTGCAAAGCCCATCCCGTTGGGTCTCCAGCTCTGTCGCTTCCAGAGAAGAATTGGTAGCCGTAGAGTTGCATAGGCGAAGGACTTTGATATTGTATCCAGGTTTGAGAGCCTGTCTCGATAGGAGCAACGATAGAGGTCGTGAGGTCGCCATCCACAATTGCCTGCGCCTCGTCTGTCTCGAAGGATGTGGTGAGCGTTCCGTTTCCATTTGTGAGGTCGGCAAAGACTGGATTGAGGCTATAGAATTGCCACCAGTTCACATTCGTCTGGCCTGAACCTGAAGAAACGAAATAGACATCATGAACGCCTGTAACGGGCACATTTATCATCTTTCGGATTGTGTCCCAAGTCTTGAGGGCCGAGAGTTCGTTGCCCTTGATGTTGCAAAGGAGCGTGCCTTTTGTGGCGTTGGGGTAGTCAAGGAAGACATTTATGCCCGTACTTGCGATGGAGATGTTGGTTCGAAGTTCAATATGAGAGGCTGGCTTGCTGCCGAAGTCAACTCGTCGATACCCAATATAGTAAGTGTTCTTCATTGGTCCAACCTTTCCTCCATTATCTTCATCGCCATTTCCTTCATAAGTCACGGGAGCATTTCGAACAAAGTTGAAGTCCTCAGCCTCGTTCTTTTCGTAAGCATTATGGGCATCGACTGCGCCAAGATGGCAATTGAATGCCGCCGAAACGCATGTCATGTTTCCATCATGACTGAAGTCCTTGTATTCGTCTCCTTCTTTATGTTTGAAGTTTTCTTCCGATTTCGTGAGCCAAGCCGAAGAGGTTATGCCGGCAGAGTTCCTGTTATTCCAGGCATGATAGGCATTCTTGGCCATCCAAGCATAATGCGACGGGGCGTTGAAGCTTTCCGCATACATTCTCAGATAACGCAGCATAATGCCCTTGAAGCCCGTCAGGTCGCCTTTAACCGTCTGGCAGACATGAATGATGCCATTCGAGTTGGCAAGATTCTTTTCCGACCAGCTGATGATGGCATCTGCGTCGTCCTTGAATATCTTTTCTCCGTAGTGGTTGTAGAGCATGATGGCAGCTCCGAGATTTGTGCCCTGATTGTAGGTCGAGGCCCAGGTGTTGTAGTTGCCTGTGGCTTGGTCGTAGCTGTCATAAATCTTGCCCGTAGGCTTTCCGTTCGACATCTCGAAGAGCTTGCCTCGCTCGGCCATATAGGTCTTGCGGGCTTTCTGATAGTAAGTTGTATCTGCTTGAGCGATAGCGAGATAGCAGGCGCAAACGGCTGCCGGACCATTGATGCAAGAGTTTGTGCCTTGACCGCTATTGTGTTTCCATTGCAGGAGGTCGTTCCCATAGCAATCGGCACGCTTGAACATACCATCGAAGTTCTTCTTGGCCGTAGTCTTATATTTTGTGACACCCGTAAGCAGATAGGCTCGGATGCAAGCAATGCACATCCAGGCAATATCGTCGTTATACTCGTTGTAGCCATCCACGCCTTTCTGATACCAAGTATCTTTCTTGCGATAAATGAAATTGGTATAGAGGTTCTCGAACATGGTGGCATACTGCTGGTCGCCAGTCGTCTCGAGAGCATCCAGAACAATCTCGAACATCTCTGCGTCGCCCCACCAGCCGCCGTTTCCAATAATCCAACCTGTGGAGGCTTGCTTATAGGCACGCGCCTTCCACTTGTTCATCATATCGTCGCGCTTGTCCTTTGTGAAAGCCTTCTCCATCGGATCTACAACTTCTACGGTCCAAGTGATGCGAGTGGTATCGACAGTATTTGTGGTGGAAGCCGTATTGACAATGGTCAGGCCGCTTCCGTCCGTAGGATCTGCTGCGGCTGCGAGAGCATATTTCTGCGTGGTGCCTTGGAAGATGAAGTACTGATTTGTGGTACCTTCCACGGGGACGAACTCCCACGAGCCCTTACTGCTGGCATTCGATTTCTTCACCTGCCCAACATTGCCCGAAGAGCCTGAAGTGAGGCCACTCAGATAGTATCCTGTGTAATCGTTCGAGAGCAGGAAAGTTCCGTTGGTTCTGCCTTCGAGCGTCCATCTCTGGGCATTGACATTTGTCTCTGTCCAAAGGACTGCGTTCTTGTTTTCGTCGAGCGAAGAGTTCTCTACAAAGACAGACTTCCCGTTGTGAACCAAACGGATGGTTTGCCCAGTCTCGAAGGCCCAAGCACAAAGGCTTGCAGCCAATAAAGCAAAAGTGAAAAGGGGGCGAAACGACTTCATTTTATCTTAATTTTACTTACTTTTTGTGCACAAAGATAGTACTTTTTTGACAAAAAGCAAAGAAAAACCAAGAAATTATCGATTTTCTGCTCCGCAATGAGGGCATTTTCCCAATTGCTTCAGTCTCTTGCCACAAGAACCGCAGAAGTAGCGAGGCTTAGAAAAGCGGTTGTAACGCAGCATTAGAACGAGGATGAAGAGGGCAAAGAGAATGTAGCTCACGCCAGGACTGAGGGCTGCCAAGGTGAAGAGGAGGTAGCAAAGAATGCAACACCCGAGCAGGGAAAGCAGATAGAGCATGGCTTCTCCAGTGGGGAGCAAACGGAAAACTTCCTCAATTGTGGCGAGCGTCAGCACAAGAAGCACCCAAACGGAGCACAGGAAAAGGCTTAAAATGAGCGGAAGTCCGAAAGGATTGAGCGTTGGATGGTAGTAGTATAGCACCCAAGTCTCGGGCACATAATGCTGAATTCCCGCATACAAGAGGGCAGAAAGCGCCAGGATGATGAGCAGGAAAGTGGGGTAGGGCGAAAGGATGTCTCGAAGAAAGAAAACATGAGGCTTCTTTCTGCTGAAAATCTGATAAAACAGTGCAAGCAGAGAGACGGCGAAGAGGATGCCGAAAAGCCCGAGATGACGGATGCTGAAGAGGTGGATGAATTGCGAGATGGGGTCGTCGGGCACCACGCTCTCCACAAAGTCGCGCTGATGAACCCAACCCATTGTAAACTGGTCGCGAGCCAACTTCACCCAAACGCTATCCACAGAATCCTCAGGAATCACAAGTGTCTCAGCCACAACAAGTTGGTCGTTGTAATAGACGCTCAGCTGCTCGCAAACGGTATCGACTGGAAGGTTGTGAAGGGGCTGATTGCTTTGCAAATGAAGACTGTCGGCAGAGACCAGAAAATTGTCCCCAGCCTCATAAAGCGTCGCATCCTCCTCCTGATAATAACAAGAGGAAAGAAGGAGTGTAAGAAGAAGCACCAAGAAAGCCTTCATTTAGTTTTGAATTTATTTATTTTGAATTGGGCTGGGCCAGCACCATCATTTCGCATTTCTTGCAGTCGAATTCCAAGCGGAACTTGCGCCCATCACCAAGCACGAGGAAGAGCGGGTCGCGAGGAGCATTGGGGTTCTCCTTCTTGCACCAGCCCCAAGCATGCCTGAGGCAAAAGCGGCAAGTCATGAGGGGAGTTAAGAGTGAAGAGTGAAGAGTGAAGAATGCTTCGCCTGCGCCTGAACTTTGCGAAGAATCGGGGTTAACTTTTTGAGTTTGGGATAATTTCGATTCTTCACTCTTCATTCTTAACTTTTCACTTTCTATGGTTTTCCTTCTCCACTCTGCAAGTTGGCTTCTTGGGATGAACCAGGGCTGTGAGAAGTGGATTTCCACATCTTTGCAGAGGTAGGGTGTGTCGCCCAGTTTGCTGAGCACATCGCGGATTGAGGCCGTTTGGTCGGTTCGGGCTGGCTGATGTTCTGCGGCAAATTCCTCGCTCCTGTTTGTGCCGTCTTCTGCCGTAAAAGTCAAGCGGAAACCTTCTTCTGTCTTTTCGAGGAGGAAACGGGCATCTATGCGGCGTTCAGCCGTCTTTCCGCTCATCTGGTCCTCCCATTGCTTGTCGAAGCTCCGCCAAAGCAGGTCGCCCTTTTTGAGTGAAGAGTGAAGAGTGAAGAGTGTTCCGCCTGCGCCTGAGCTTTGCGAAGAAGAATTGTAATAGAGATGATTCCCTTCGGCTCTGTTTACTCGGAAGCCTTGCAGTTTGCCATCCTGATCGAGGAAGCAAAGCCCGTCGCCGTTGCTGAAGGCCTCTGTCGAGCTGACGATAATGCAGCCGTTCCTCACCTCCTTCACTCGCCCCACCTCGCGGCCACGGCTCTTTGGCGTATCGGGCGAAGCGAGGTCGTTTGTGCGGCCTTTCAGGAAGTAGTCTGTGTAGCCCCTCGAGAAGCTGCGAGAGAGGTCGGGCTGGAAAGTGTAGGTGCTTGTGCCGAAGGAAGAGCGGACGAACTCAGGACGGCGTTTTATGATGGCGTCGAGGGCCCCGCGATAGCTTGCCGTCACATTCTTCACATAGGCAATATCCTTCAGTCTGCCCTCAATTTTGAAGCTTCGCACCCCTGCGTCAATCATGGCTTCGAGGTACTTCTGGCGGTTCATATCCTTGAGCGAGAGCAGGAATTTCTCCTTGATGAGCGTGTTTCCTTCGCCATCCTCGAGTGAGAAAGGCAAACGGCAGAACTGAGCACACTCGCCCCTGTTTGCAGAGCGACCAAAACAGTACTCCGAAGCATAGCATCTGCCACTATAGGAGACGCAAAGGGCACCATGAACAAAGGCTTCCAGACGCACCTCCGGCACGGCCTCGTGTATCTCTTTTATCTGTTCAAGTGAAAGTTCACGAGCAAGGACTATCTGGTTGAATCCTAATTCTTTAAGCCTTGCCACTTTTTCCTTTGTCCGATTGTCCATCTGGGTGCTTGCGTGCAGAGGAACGGGAGGCATCTTTAGCTTCAGGAAGACCTCGTCTTGAGTGATGAAAGCATCCACTCCAGCGTGGTAGAGATCCCATGCAATTTGCCTTGCTTGCTCCAGTTCTTCAGGGCGCAGCAGGGTGTTCAGAGTGGCATAAATCTTCACCCCAAACTGATGGGCGTAGTCGCAAAGTTTCTGAATGTCCTCAACGGAATTGCCCGCAGCCACCCTTGCTCCAAAGCGCGGCGCCCCTATATAGACAGCGTCTGCCCCGTGGTCGACGGCTGCAATGCCGCATTCAAGGTTCCGAGCAGGGGAGAGAAGTTCAAGTGAGGACATAATATTTTATCCAGTTCTGGAAGAGCAGATTGCCGTGGGCGCGCCAGGTTACCAGCGGACCTTTCTCCGGGTTGTTGTCGCGATAATAATTGAGTGGCATCTTTATGGGCAATCCTTTGCCAAGATCGCGCTTATATTCCGTATCGAGCCGCCAGGGAGAGTATTCCGAGTGCCCTGTGATGTAGAACTCCTTTCCCTCTCGTGCCATCACCATCGAGACGCCGCTCTGCTCGCTTTCAACGAGGAGCGTCAACTCGGGCACACGGAGGATGTCTTCCTTGCGGATTTCCGTATGTCGGCTGTGAGGCATGGGGAAGACGTCGTCGAAGCCGCGGAAGATGGGCAGCTTTGGCAGGAGAGGCGTTTGCTGGAAGATGCCGAACATCTTCTCTGGCAGCGGATATTTCCTGATGCCGTAGTGGTAGTAGAGTCCCGCCTGCGCAGCCCAACATATAAATAATGTACTCGTTACGTGCGTGCGCGCCCAATCGAAAATGTCGCTCAGCTCGGGCCAGTAGTTCACCTGCTCAAATTCCAGATGCTCCACAGGCGCTCCAGTGATGATAAAGCCGTCGAACTGTTCCGCATGCATGTCCTCGAAGTTGCGGTAGAAGGCCTCCATGTGCTCGGCTGGCGTGTTCTTGCAGACGTGCGACCTCAGCTTCATCAGGTGCAATTCCAGCGAGAGCGGACTGGCGGAGAGCAGTCGGATGAGGTCGGTTTCCGTCTCAATCTTCTTGGGCATGAGGTTGAGGACGGCAATTCGCAGCACCTTGCTATCTGGGGCAGGGGGAGGCAGCAGAATGCCCTCCTCCTTCAGGAGTTCTATTGCAGGCAACTTTTCGGGGACTCTAATCGGCATAATCGTTTGCTTTTCCGACTGCAAAGGTACGAATAAGTGTGCAAAAAGCAAAATTTATTGTCTTTTTTATGGCAGGAAGGTGTTTTCACTCGAAAATAATATTAACTTTGCCCTCAAGAAAACAAATCTAATATCGTTTAACAACTAAAACTAAAGCATTATGGACAAGAAGAAAACAATCGAGACTTTACAGTTTTTCGTAACTCATCTGGCAGAAGGCGCCATCGTTCACAAGCAGCAGGGCATGATTTTCAAGGCTCAGGGCTTTACGAAGCTTGGCGAGAAGTACATCGGCCACTTCAACGAGGAGATGGGCTGGGTAGAGAAGTTTACGGAGCGCATCCTCGACCTTGGCGGAGACGTTAAGTTCGAAGGCATGAAGAGCCGCGACCTTATCTGCGACCCCGTTGAGTATGTCAAGGCCGACCTCGCCATTCAGGAGCCAGGCGTTGAGCTGCTGATGAAGTGCATGGAAGGCGTGAAGGACGACCCCATCACCTACGACCTGCTGAAGGATTACCTGAAGGACGAGGAGGAAGACCTCTTCTGGAGCCAAGGCGCAATCGAACTCATCGAGAAGATTGACGCAAAGCACTGGCTGTTGGTGCAACTTTGAAAGCGAAGAGTGAAGGCTGCGAAAGCAGTCTCGACGAAGTCAAGAGTGAAAAATAAAATATAGATAACTATGAAAGAGAAGGTATTAAAGGCCATGCGCGAGTTTGGTGCTCCCGTCAACGCTGGCAAGATTGCAGAAATCACAGGTATCGACCGCAAGGAAGTGGATAAGGCTTTTGCCGAACTGAAGAAGGAGGGTGCCATTGTGTCGCCCGTCCGCTGCAAGTGGGAACCTGCTAAATAAGATTAGAGATTTTTTTGCTTAATCCATTGTTCTAGCGTCGGAACACAGAAAAGCCGCCCTGAAAATCAGAGCGGCTTCTTGTTTCATTTCTACTTCAACGCTGGGAGGATATGGTCCCAGACGAGGTTCAGCTCGGCCTGCATATTGCCCAGATTGGCTGTGTTGACAACCACGGCATCTTTCTCTGGAATGACGATGATGAACTGACCTCCGGCACCATCAGCCCGGAAGGCATTGTGTCGGCAACGCCACACCTGATAGCCGTAGCCCTGTACCCAGTCGCTGTTCTCTTTGGTCAATCCTCTTTCAGCCACTTTGTCTGGACTGGTTCCTGCAGGCTGGCAAGGCACCTGAGCCTTCGTAGCCTCTGCGACGTAGCTTTTGGGCAGCACTTGTTTGCCTTTCCACTTTCCTTTTTGCAGGAGCAGCTGCCCCATCTTAGCCAAATCCTCAGTCTTCAGATAGAGTCCCCAACCTCCACAGTTGATGCCTTGCGGACTCTCTTCCCATCGCGGAGCCTCTATGCCGAGTGGGTCGAAGAGGCGCGGCTGCAGATAGTCCACAACCTTCTGTCCCGTCACCTTCTGCACAATAGCCGAGAGCATATAGGTTCCCATGCTGTTGTAGCAGTACCACGAGCCCGGCTCATGTTCTACAGGCCAGTTCAGGAAAATCTTCACCCAAGTGTCGCCGTCTCTTCTGCGCGAAGGCTCGGAGTCGTGTCCGCAATTCATCGTCAGCAGATTGTGGATGGTCACCTTCTTCAGGTTCTCCGAAAGAGTAGGGGGCAAGTCGTCTGGGAAGAAGGAAATCATTTTGTCGTCGAGCTTCAGCAGTCCTTCCTCTATGGCCAGCCCCACCGCAGCCGAAGTGAACGTCTTGCTCACGCTGTTCAGGACATGAGGCGTCTGAGGTTCGCCCCCATTCATCCACTTCTCGTACAACACTTTCCCATGTTGCAACACCATTACGCTCTGGATGTTAAGGTCCTTATCCTTAGCCTCTTGCAGGTATTTCTCCATGGCAAGCTCAAGCTTACCATTGGCTTTTGCGCGCTTCAAGGTAATCGCCTTCTTTTGAGCCGACTTCGGAGCACTGGGAGCCAAAGCATAACAACACAAACCTGCGAGACAGAAAAGCAGGACAAGCCCGCTGCGATTAAAGAAATGTTTCATAGTCTTCTGAATTATAGTACAACCTGAGAAAGTAATTGTTTGTGGGACAAAATTACGAAAAAACTCCCTTACTCGCAAAAGTTAAGGGAGAATTTTCTTTTCAGAATGGGCCTCTGCCCATACAGCTTGTGGTTGTGATGGCGGTCAGAGCTGCAGTTACGGCTGCCACAATGACCTTCAGGATAAGTTCCCAAATGTTGTTCTTTTTCATGGCTGGTTAGTTTACGGTTTACGGTTTACGGTTTAAGTGTTTGTTCTCTCTCTTGCAGTTACGATTGCAATTGTAACGTGTTACGTGGCCACTTGTAACGTGTTATGTTTGGCATCATAACTGGCTGTGTCATCCGGTTTGACGATACAAAGTTACGACAGCTGGAAAGAGCGTTGTCCGCTTCTGTCCGCTTGCGTCCGTTTTTCTTCCGAAAAAAGAGTGTTTCTCTTGCAAATGTCAAGATTTTTTCGTAACTTTGTAGAAAAATAAAAGCTATGAAAAGTGTATATAAATATGAACTTGCTGAGGCTGCTGGGGTGAGTAGCAGAACTTTCCGTCGATGGCTTTCCAGCAACCGCGATGCTCTGGCAAGTTTCGGAGTGAATGCAACCACAAAGATTTTGCCTCCAAGGGCGGTGGAATGGATTTGTAAGCAATATGGGATTGATTTCTGAGGCTGTGACAGAATGACACTTGTGACAAGCGAAAAAAAGAGAGAGCCCCGATTTGCTATATATAATAAATTAATAATTACATTACTTAATATAATATATAATATAATGCAACTTCCTCTCTCTCGAAATTGACTGTCATTTTTGTCATTTTGTCACAAACTTTTTGTAACTTTGCAAGCAGAAACATAATCTATAGATATGAAAAGTACAATCAATGCATTATTCTTTTTTCTGCTGGCCTTCTCTGCCCAAGCGCAGATGGAGCTGAAGAAAGTTTATAATGAGGACATTAATCCAATCGAACAGATAGATCAGGCACTTGTCAAGGCAAATGCAGAAGGAAAGTTCGTAATCTGTCAAGTTGGAGGCAACTGGTGCCCCTGGTGCCTGCGTTTTGCAGACTTCATCACGAACGATACCACCATCAGCAAAGTCATCCGCGAGAACTTTGAGTATATCCATGTGAACTACAATCCCCGAAAGTCGGAGAGTGAAGGAAAGCAAGAGCAGGCAAAAGCCTTGATGAAAAGGCTGAATAATTGTGGCCGCTTTGGATTCCCCGTATTCGTTATTCTTGACGAAAAGGGAAAGGTGATGCATATTCAGGATTCGAGTTTCTTGGAAGAAGGTCAGGGCTACAATCAAGAGAAAGTGTTGCGCTTCTTCAAAGGATGGACTCCCCAAGCTGTGAAAGATTGAGATAAAAAGGAAAAGTCCAACGACTGGAGAAGGGCGTGTACCGTAATCTCACTAAGAATGATAATGCATTGTTGCATGTATCTGATGCTTAAAACACAGACCCTCCCCAACTGCGGCAGTTCTCATTTTTGGGGCTGCTGCTTTTTTATGATTTTTTTACTCTCAGGATTTGCATAAATGGAAAATTCTTCGTAATTTTGTACCCGAAATATAAATAACCAAACCTAAAGGTTTGAGAAATAGATAACTTAATCCCAAATGGAAGATCAAGAAAGAATAATCAAAGTTGACATTCAGCAGGAGATGAAGAAGAGCTATATCGACTATTCGATGTCGGTGATTGTGGCTCGTGCCCTGCCTGATGTGAGAGATGGTTTCAAGCCGGTTCACCGCCGTATTCTCTACGGTATGCGTGAGCTGAGGAATTTCCATAGTAGTCCTTATAAGAAATGCGCCCGTATCGTGGGTGAGGTGCTGGGTAAGTACCACCCCCACGGCGACAGCTCGGTCTATATGGCCCTGGTGCGTATGGCTCAGGAATGGGCGATGCGCTACACGCTGGTCGATGGACAAGGTAACTTCGGTAGCGTGGATGGTGACTCTCCAGCCGCCATGCGTTATACGGAGGCTCGCCTCAGCCTGATGGGCGAGGCTATGATGGACGACCTGGAGAAGGAAACCGTCGATATGACCAACAACTTCGACGATACCCTGCAAGAACCAACCGTCATGCCTACGAAGATTCCCAACCTGCTCGTGAACGGAGCTACGGGTATTGCAGTCGGCATGGCTACGAATATTCCTACTCACAACCTCAGCGAGGTGATTGACGCCTGCGTGGCTTATGTGGACGACAACAGCCTGGAGGTGGAGGATTTGATGCAGTATGTGAAAGGTCCTGACTTCCCCACTGGTGCTTACATCATGGGCATGCAGGGCATCCGCGATGCTTACGAGACTGGCCGTGGCCGCATCATCATCCGCGCTAAGGCTGAGATTGAGAATGGCGAGACGCACGACAAGATTATCGTCAGCGAGATTCCCTATGGCGTCAACAAGCAGCAGCTCATCGAGTACATCGCTCAGCTGGTTGGCGACAAGAAGATTGAGGGCATCAGCAATGTGAACGACGAGAGCGACAGCGAAGGTATGCGCATCGTAGTCGACCTGAAGCGCGATGCAAACGCAAGAGTCGTCCTGAACAAGCTCTTCAAGATGACGCCGTTGCAGACCAGCTTCAGCGTGAACAGTATCGCCCTGGTGAAGGGACGTCCGCAGCTCCTCACCCTGAAGGACTTCATCAGCAACTTCGTAGCCCATCGCCACGAGGTAACCATCCGCCGCACCAAGTACGACCTGCGCAAGGCAGAGGAGAGGGCTCACGTCTTGAAGGGCCTCATCATCGCCAGCGACAACATCGACGAGGTGGTGCAGATCATCAAGAAGAGCAAGACGCCTCAGGATGCTCAGCGCGCTCTGGAGGCTCGCTTCTCCCTCGATGAGATTCAGAGCAAGGCCATCGTGGAGATGCGACTGGCTCAGCTGACTGGCCTGAACCAGGAGAAGCTGCATGCCGAGTACGACGACCTGATGGAGAAGATTAAGTACTACAACCAGATCCTGACGGACGACGAGCTTTGCCGCAAGGTGATGAAGGACGACTTGCTGGAAATCAAGGAACAATTTGGCGATGCCCGCAGAACGGAAATCATGCCAAGCGCAGAAGAGTTCAACGCAGAAGACTTCTATGCCGACGACGAGGTGGTCATCACCATGAGTCACATGGGCTACATCAAGCGTATTGCCCTGGACGAGTTCAAGGCACAAGGTCGTGGCGGCATTGGCGTGAAGGCAAGCTCCACTCGCGACAACGACTTCATAGAGAAGATTTATCCTGCCACCATGCACAACACGATGCTCTTCTTCACAGATCGTGGCCGTTGCTACTGGCTGAAGGTTTACGACATTCCAGACGGCACCAAGCAGGGCAAGGGTAGGGCAATCCAGAATATGCTCATGATTGAGCCAGGCGATGCAGTTCGCGCTTGCCTCTGCATCCGCAAGCTTGGCGACCCAGAGTTCTGCCAGAGCCACTACGTAGTCTTCTGCACCAAGAACGGTATCATCAAGAAGACCGAGCTGACCAACTACAGCCGAGTTCGTTCGAATGGTGTGAACGCCATCAACATCCGCGAAGACGACCAGGTGATTGGCGTAGAACTGACCAACGGCAAGAACGAAATCATCATCGCTAGCTCAGCTGGTCTGGCAGTCCGTTTCGACGAAGAAAAGGTTCGTTCAATGGGCCGCACGGCAACTGGTGTGCACGGCATAGACCTTGGGCAGGACAAGAATCCCGAAAATCATGTGGTTGGCATGTGCGTCATCAACGATGTGGAAACGGAAAGCATCATGGCGCTCAGCGCAAATGGCTTCGGCAAACGTACGGATGTAGAGGCTTATCGCAAGACCAACCGCGCTGCGAAGGGCGTCAAGACCCTCGATGTCACAGAGAAGACTGGCGAACTGGTGGCCATTACCGTTGTGAAGGACGAAGACGACCTGATGATTATCAACAAGAGCGGTACAACCATCCGCATCCATGCCGATAAGATTACGGAAACGAAGGGCCGCGCAACTCAAGGCACAAAGGTTATCGACATCAAGAAGCGCAATGACGTCATCAGCCACCTGAGCGTTGTTCCTCGTGCCGAAGACGAGCCCGAAGTCCTGGAAGGCGAAGCAGAGGCTCCAGCCGAAGAGACAGAAACAAGTGAACAATAATTCCAAGTTTTATACATCTTAATTTTATAAGACATGAAAAAGATTTTGATTTCGATGGCGCTGTTCCTGAGTGTCGGCTCCATCATGGGACAAGTTGATAAGGCTGCCCTCAAAGCTCTTCAGAAGGAAGCTAAGGCACAAGTGGCAGAGGCTCAGAAGATAAACGATGCCATTACTGCCAAGATAAACGAGAAGACGGCTACGGAACAGGAAATCATGACTGAGTGCAAGAAGGCTCAGGCTCTCATCCGCAAGGCTCTCAAGGGTGGTGGTATCGATGCAGGCAAGCTTGGCGAAGCATACAAGATTTATGCGGAAACAACTTTCCAGCCCCATAACCTTATGTTGCATCATGCAGTCAACAAGGAGCCCTTCGATACGGCTTTCTTCTACTCGAATCTGAAGAACATGACAGACGCTCTGCAGGGCGAAGTCAAGAATACCAAGATTACGAAAGGCGAGGCTGGTAACGAAAATCAGATAAAGAACCGTAAAGACCTTCTGGCTCAATGCGGCGATTACTACATCTATGCAGCTCAGTTCAATAGCGATATGGGTAAGTACGACAAGGCTCTCGAGTCGTTCGACATTGCCATGAACTATGCTCAGAAGTATCCCGAAGTGGCCGACAAGGCTCAGCTCCGTATCCCCAACGAGCAGATTGCCTACTACGCTTTCCATGCTGCTCATGAAGGCAAGTTGTACGACAAGATGGATGCTCTCTACGACCAGGCTGTTCAGTTTGCAGAAGGTGCTCTGGGAACAAAGCAGGTTAGGGCTTCTTCATTCCTGGAACGCGGCGATTCAACCGCTTGGGCAAACTACCTGCGCGACTTGACCCTCAGCGAACCCAAGGCAAACGAGGACTTCGTACAGATGCTGATTTCTTATTATCTCAAGAAAGATAAGGATTTAGGTCCTGATAGCAACCTGATGATGCCTTATGTGGAAGAACTTCTTGCAAAAGAGCCCAACATCCTCATTGCTCAATATGGTAAGGCTTATAAGCTGTTCGACAGCGAGAAGTACGACGAGGCATTCGATGCTTATCTCAAGTGCACGGAAATCAAGGACGACTATTATGACGCTTGGTACCAGTGCGGACTTTGCAAGTATCGTAAGGCTCTTGCCCTGAATGCAACGGTAAGCTCAATCAAGAATCAGACAGAAGCAAAGAAGGCTCTCGAGAAGACAAAAGCTCTCTTTGGCGAGGCAATTCCTTACTTCGAGAAGGCTCGCGAGTGTGCTCCAGATGAACCCATGAAGTGGGCATTCGAGCTTCGTCAGTGCTACTCTGTAACTGGTCAGGCTGCAAAGGCTGCCGAAATGGATAAGTTGCTCTAAGATGAAGAAAGTCTTTCTGATAATTCTCATACTTCTTGCTCCTCTGGGGCTTAATGCAGCCGACAAGAAGGCCAAGCAACCCAAGCAAGAGAAGCCAAAGCAGGAGAAGCTAGCTACACTCTACAAGAACGCAAGGAACGCCATCAAGAACTTTAGCGGTCAGGATGCTGCCAAGAATGCGTTGCTTGGTGCTCTTGCGCGCCCAGAGCTGAACAACAAGCAGAAAGCAAAAATCTACTATTCCGCAGCCCAGCTCGAAGAGTCGCTCAATGCTGTAGAGAACAGAAAGGCTTTCCTGAAACAAGCCTACGATACTGCGGCTTTCTTCAACAAACTCTGCGATATGTATGGGCAGTTGCGCCTCTGCGATAGTGTGGACCTTGCTCCAGATGCACAGGGAAACATCCGTCCTCGCATGCAGAAGAAGACCAATTCGCTCAGGAACAAGCATCGTCGCAACATTCTGGGTGGCGGAAAGTACTTCCTCTCCAAGAAGAACTATGCCGCAGCCTATCCCTTCTTCGACAACTATTGCTCCTACACAGGCAAGGAACAAATTGATACAATTGTCCATCAGGCCGAACTTTGGGCAACCCTCTCTGCTTTCCAAGTCGAGAATTACAACGGGACTATTAAGCATGTGGACAAGGCCATTGATTTTGCCGATGCTGAAACGGCTCCCATTTTGCAGGAGTACAAGGCGCGTTCCTATTCGAAACTAGGGAACGATAGTGCCTGGGTTGCTTCTCTTAAACAAGGAATCCAGAATTATCCTAAGCACGATTGGTTCTTTGTTCAATTGTCGGACTGGTATCAGGCTCATCGGAACTTCGCTGAGGAGCGAAACCTTGCAGACGAGCTTACGAAGCGAATGGGCGATAAGGCTATCTATATGTATGCCAAGTCGAAGAGCTATCTTTCACAAGGCGACTACTCGGCTTGCATAGCTTATGCAGACAGTACAATCCAGTTGGACGAGAACTTTGCAGATGCCTATTATAACAAAGGTATAAGTTATCTCAATTTGGCCGTCATTTCGCAGGAGATGAGTACAAAGGATGTGAACGATCCGAAGTATGCCGAGGACAAGCAACGGACGCAAGAACTCTACAGGCAAGCACAACCTTGCATGGAAATGGTTCGCAAGCTGCAGCCTGACAGGCAGGACCGTTGGGCTTCGCCGCTCTATCGCATCTACCTCAACCTCAACCTTGGGGACGAGTTCAACGAGATAGACCGTTTGCTCAATCCAAAGCAATAAGCTAGAAAGACGCAACAAAAAAGGAAGCTTCAAAACGAGGCTTCCTTTTCTTTTTCCTATTCGTCGTTGTGAACGATGACCTTAACTTTCACGATTCTTCGCTGGTCAACCTCAAGCACATCGAAGGTGAAACGCTTGTACTCGATGCGTTCTCCTTGCACAGGGAACTCGCCCTTAATCTCGAGCAAAAGTCCCGCTAAGGTTTCTGCCTCGCCTTCAACCGTCTCGAAGTACTCGTCATCAAGCCCAAGAATCTTGGTGAAGTCGGACATTAGCGTCTTTGCCTCGAAGATATAAGTATTCTGATTGAGGCGCTGGTAGGGCTTTTCCTCATCATCGTACTCATCATTTATCTCGCCCACAATCTCTTCCAAAATGTCCTCCATAGTGACGATTCCGCTCGTTCCTCCAAACTCATCCACCACAATGGCAATGTGCACTTTGTTTGCTTGGAAGTCTCGAAGCAGGTCGTCCACCATTTTTGTCTCAGGCACAAAGTAGGCTGGGCGAATGAGAGTCTGCCAGCGGAAGCCCTGAGGCTTGCCGAGATGGGGCAGGAGGTCCTTGATGTAGAGCACGCCCTTGATGTTGTCTTGTGTGTCCTTATAGACGGGAATTCGGCTGTAATTGTTCGCCACAATGCAGGCAAGCACGTCCTTGAAGGAAGCCTTCATGTCGAGGTCCACAATATCCACGCGGCTCGTCATAATCTCCTTCACCATCTCTCCGCCGAAACGGATAATGCCCTTCAGCATATTGCTCTCTTCCGCAATGTCCTTCTTGTCAGTTAGCTCCATTGCTTTCTCCAAGTCGTCCACAGTCAGCAAGTCTTCCTCGTAGTTTGCAAACCGCTTTGTAATGACTTTGCTTCGGATGAGGAGTTTGCTCATGGGCCAGAAGATTTTGCTCAGAACCTGCAGCTTTGGAGCTGCGAATCGGCAGAAAGCGAGGGCATGCTGGGCACTATAAATCTTAGGAATGATTTCGCCAAAGAGCAAGAGCAGGAAGGTGAGCAGAACCGTCATCACAATGAACTCGAGCCATACGGCCTGCCCGAAGTCGATTGTTTTGTCGAAGCAGAAGTAGAGGATGATGATGACGGCCACATTCACTAGGTTGTTACTGATGAGAATGGTGGCGAGAAGTCGTTCGCTATCATTAAGCAAGGAGGCCACTTTCTCGTCGGCTGGGTGCTTTTCTTCCTCTATTGCACTCCTGTCGCTTGGTGTTAGACTGAAGAACGCAATCTCGCTTGCCGAGACGAAACCCGAGCAAAGAAGCAGAATGAAGACAATTCCGAAAGCAATCCAGACACCCAAAGTGGGCATTTGGAAGCTGACGGTACAGATGGAATCGATAATCTCTTGCCAGTTGAACATGATGAGTATCGTTTATGAAATCTGCTCAGGTTCAGCCGTTTGTGCCTTTGGAGTGAGCATCTCCATTGAGTCTGCCCAAATCTCCGTCACATAACGCTTCATGCCGTTTCTGTCGTCGTAGCTTCTTGTGCGAATCTGTCCTTCTATGAAGAGCTTGTCGCCCTTGTGGACGTACTTCTCTATGACCTCGGCCAAACCTCGCCAAAGTATGATATTGTGCCATTCTGTCCGCTCTGGCACCTCAGTTCCGTCTTTCAGTTTGTAGGCTCGTTCTGTGGTTGCAAGCAAGACGCTAGCCACGCAAACCCCTCTGTCGACGTACTTCACCTCGGGTTCCTTGCCGACGTTTCCTATAAGCATTACCTTATTCATAGTCTAGTCTTTTTGTGTTTTACCTGCACAAAATTATAAAAAAGTTTTGGATTAGGGGGCAGAGATTCAAGATTATTTTGTATTTTTGTGCAAACAAACCAGTAGAATCATGAAGAAATATCTGCTTTTTTTACTTGTGGCTTTAATGCCGATGATGTCTCTCTCTGCCAAGAAACACGAGCCTGCCAAGCTTCGTTGGTGTACCTTCAACATTCGTTTGCAAAACGATGGAGACGAGAATGCTGGCGTGGGTTGGAGCGTTCGAAAGGACAGAGTGGCCAACTACATTAAGAAGAACAAAATCCAAATTGTGGGAATGCAGGAAGTCCTCCATGCTCAGCTCGAGGATTTGCTTGCCCGTTTGCCTGAATACGACTACGTTGGAGTGGGGCGGACAGATGGAGCTACGAAGGGAGAATATACGCCCATCTTCTTCCTGAAGGACAAGTTTCAGGTTCTTGAGAAAGGCAATTTCTGGTTGAGCGAAACGCCTGAGGTTCCTGGCTCAAAGGGTTGGGATGCGGCTCTGGAACGAGTGGCCAGCTATGCTAAGCTCAAGGACAAGCAGACGGGAAAGGTCTTCATGGCCGTCAATACGCATTTCGACCATGTGGGAGTTACGGCTCGCCGAGAGAGTGCAAAGCTCATCATGAAGAAGATAAAGAAGATTGTCGGCAAGAAGCCTGCGGTTGTGACGGGAGATTTCAACGTTACGGAGGCTGACGAAGCTTATACCACCATGACGACAAGCAAGTTCCGCATGAACGATGCCTACCACATGACCACCAACCACACAGGCGCCACATACACTTGGCACCAGTTCTGCCAACTCCCGCCAAACAGACGCGAGAAGATTGACTTCATCTTCATCACCCCAACCATCAAGGTCAGTCATACCCACATCGAGGAGCCGAATCCCCAAGCTCTGCTTACTGACCACAACCCTCATTGGGCAGACCTTGAGTTCTAACGTGGGTTGATTCCAAACGTAACGTAGTTAAAATCCAAACTTAACGTGTGTCGTTGGCAAACTTAACGTGTTACGTTGACCAACTTCACGTGTGATGTTTTGAAACGCTCCACAAATAAAAAGGGCAAGTCTCGATTTGAGTCCTGCCCTTTATTGTTTACTTCCAACTGAGGAGCCTTCCTATCTGGTCGTAGAGGCTTGCCCAATGTGCTCGGCTTTCCGCATCTGGAGCACTCTGGCTGGCAGCCTTTGTCTTCTTCTCCAACTGTTGAAGGGTATAGAGGACTGCGGGACGAACTGCCTGATTGCCGTTTCCATAAGCTCTGGTCAAGTGCATGAGCATGGTGTTCTGCAGGGCAACTCTATAGGGAGAGACTTTCTTGTTGGTATCAAGCTCTGTGAAAATCATCTTGGTCAGGTCGGCAAGATAAGCCTGAGGCTTGTAGAGGTCGTTCAGGTCCTCGAGCCTATTCATCAGGTTTGTCACTACGGAACTGCCTACGCTATTGGTCAACTGTTGCGGGTCACTTGAGAGTCGACGAGCATAAATCATGTCGCGAAGCCAAATGGGCTCAGTCAAAACCTGCTCGTTGATGAAGTTGAGGGCTGCTTTCTGCTTTTCGAGAGGCTGGGGAACATAAACATCTGCAGTCGAACCCTTTGGCTGATAGTTAATCCGATAGCCGCCAATATTGCGAGTTACATGCCCCATATAACGAAGGAATTGCGTGCGTATGTGGCTGTACATCACTTCGATATCGTCCCAATAAAGGTCCTTCTCGTTGTCTTGAGTCCATTCAGGAAGCTTTTTAATCTCGCGCTTCAGGTTCAGGATGCCATAATAACTTGCCTTAACTGCATCGTCTCCAAGGTCTTCTGTCTGCCTTCTTGGGTCAAAACGACCTTCGAAACTCTCTCCATCGCCCCACCAAAGACGCTTGTTCTTCTGGGCTTGGAGCACCATAGGCTCAAGCATTTTGTGGTCCTCATCCTCGTCTTTTGCATCGAGCATAGGGGTATAGCCCCACTTGATTGCCCATTTGTCGTAGTCGTTAATACGGGGGAAGATGCCGATTCGCGAGATGCCGTCCTCTGGTTGAGCAACATAATTGAATCGAGCATAGTCCATAATAGAGGGAGTATGGCCGTTAGCCTCCACCCAAGCCTTATCCCTGAGAGAGTCCACAGGCACAGTAGAACTGCTTCCAAAGTTGTGACGAAGGCCAAGAGTATGTCCTACCTCATGACTTGAAACAAAGCGAATCAACTGGCCCATCAGTTCCTCGTCGTAGTTCATCTTCTGTGCGGCTTCGTCTATACTGCTGCATTGAACCATATACCAGTTGTGAACGAGGCTCATCACATTGTGGTACCAACAGATATGACTCTCGAGAATCTCACCACTTCTTGGGTCGTGAACATTCGGTCCATAAGCATTTTCGATGGGACTTGCCAGGTATCGGATGCAACTGTAGCGAGCGTCTTCCATGCTCATGGTTGAGTCATTCTCAGGCCACTCCTCAGCTCGAATGGCGTTCTTGAAGCCCGCTTTCTCGAAAGCTTTCTGCCAATCGTTCACACCCATAATGAGATACTTCCTCCATTGCTTGGGAGTAGCGGGGTCTATATAATAGATGATGGGCTTGATAGGCTCCACGAGTTCGCCTCTCTTCATCTTTTCCACATCTTCTGGACGAGGTTCGAGTCTCCATCTTGTTACGAAAGTCTTGCCCTCAACCCTTTGCTGGTCGTCGGTATAGCTTGTGTAACTGTCTGTGAAGTAGCCGACTCTGGGGTCGTAATAACGCTTCATCATGGGCTTCTCAGGCAGGAGGACGAAGCTGATATTCAGGCCGAAAGTTGCCTTCCCAGTTCTGCTTGTTGCAGCCATTCTGCTTGTTCCGCCACCATTATACGTTTTAATCGTGCGAACCTCAGTATTCATGGGGAACGACTTGATGTCCTCAATGTAGCTCATCTCGCCAACGAGTCCTTGCAGAGAGAAGCCGTCCTTAACCGCTTTGGGCAGTCCCATAGCAGGATTGTCGCCGTTGAAGAACTGAGAGACCTTAATCTTGTAGAGTTTGTTGTTGTGGCTCTCCACCTTGAACGAACCGATGATGGGGTTCTCGTTGCTGATTGTGATGGCGCGATTGATGTTCTCTGCAGTATCTGCCACATTGACGAAGAGGCGCGAACGAAGCAGAAGCTGGTCGTCTGGAGCCACCTGGAAATAGACGGTTTGCTGGTTAACTTGCTCGCCACCGAACTTTCCGATGCCTGCAGGAGTTGAGGTATAGCGGACAGTTGTCAGGAATTCCCTACCAATCAGACTGTCGGGAATCTCGAAGAACCACTCGTTCTTCAGCTTGGTTACGTTGAAGAGACCTTTTCTGTCAACACTTGGCTTCTCCACTTTAGCCGAGTCTTTCGGGGCAGGTTGATTGCCCTTGTTCTTCTTTCCGAAGAGTTTCTTTTTGCCCTTCTTCGTTTGTTCTGTCTTAGGTTTTTCCTGTTTGTTCTTTGCCAAAGCTGGCGTTCCTACTGTCAGAGATGCTGCGAGAAGTAGGCAGAGATAAGTTGATTTCATTTACTAGGTTTTTTGTGAAAATTTCTGCAAATTTACGAATTAGCGAGCGAACCACCAAATTTCGGATGTCTTTTTAAAGTTCTTTTGCAAACGAGGCTAAGGTCGTGGGCAAATTAGGTTAAGGTAGTTGGCAAACTTAACGTGTTAAGTTGGCGAAGTTAACGTGTTAAGATTGCAATCGTAACGTGTTATGTTTGGCATCGTAACTGAGGTCTCCCCAAAACTTCGGAAGTGACATAATATAATAATGTGTAAAATTTTGCTTCTTCTTGCACCATACATGAATAAAAAATGCTATATTTGTAGTCAGAAAAAGCCTAATCTATCATGTTAGTTACACTAAGTGAAATACTGAAAGACGCTAATGAGCGGCATTATGCGGTTGGTGCCTTCAACTGCCTGAGCCTTGAGAATGTAATGGGAGCACTCGAGGCTGCAGAAGAGTTACGCTCCCCAATCATCCTGCAACTTGCTGAGGTTCAGTTCCCTGAGGCTCCTATGGAACTGATGGCTCCGCTTTATCTGGAGGCTGCAAAAAGGGCGTCTGTCCCAGTTTGTGTGCATTTAGACCACGGACAAAGCCTTGAAACTTGCGTGCGAGCCATTCGTCTTGGCTTCACTTCAGTCATGTTCGATGGAGCAACTCTGCCTTTCGAGGAGAATGTAGCCGTTACAAAAGAGGTGACGCGAATTGCCAAAGCTGCTGGAGTTGATGTGGAAGCCGAGCTGGGAAAGGTGGGCAACTCAGGCGTTGATATTGCAGATGTCTTTACGGATGTTGAGGAATCAGTCCGCTTTGTCCAAGCCACGGGAATTGATGCGCTTGCGGTTGCGATAGGTAATCTGCATGGGCATTATGTTCACACGCCACAGCTGAACATCCAGAGACTTATCGAGATTCATGAAGCGAACCGTTTGCCTCTTGTCCTTCATGGAGGTAGCGGAACGAGTGTTGAAGACTTCAAGGCTTGCATCCATAATGGTATCTGCAAGATAAATGTTGCGACAGCCATTCAGCGAGGCATTATGAAGCGCATCAAGGAGCGTCTCAATCAGAAGCCCGACGAAGAATATGTGCCCCTCAAACAAGTGATGATAGACGCTTCGAAGGAAGTCGTGAAGGAACACATCCTACTTTTTGAAAGCAATAACAGAATCTAAAACTATACAACATGAAAAGGAGTGAGATTAATCAAATCATTCGTGAGGCTAAGGAATTCCTGGCTTCGCGACAGTTTATTTTGCCTGAATGGTCGGAATGGAGCGTAGCAGATTGGAAGGCAAATCGTGACAAAGTGGATTACATCATAGAGCGTATGCTCGGATGGGACATAACTGACTTTGGCTCAGGGGATTTCAAGACTTGCGGTCTCTTCCTCTTTACCATCAGAAACGGCAAGTATGGCGTCGATAAGAAGCCTTATGCGGAGAAGATTATGATTGTGGAGGAGAATCAGGAAACGCCGATGCATTTCCATTGGAGCAAGATGGAGGACATTATCAATCGTGGTGGCGGAAACCTTGTTATCGAGCTTTATAATGCTGACAAGAATGAAGGGTTTGCCGATACGCCTGTTCATTATCGCGTAGATGGTATTGAGCATACGATGGAGCCTGGTGGTAAGGTTATCCTGAAGCCTGGTCAGAGCATCTGCATGGAGCAGTATCTCTACCATCGTTTCTATGGTGAGCCAGGCAAGGGCAAAGTGATGGTGGGCGAAGTCAGCCAGTGTAATGATGATACGACGGACAATCGCTTCTATGCTCCTGTTGGCCGCTTCCCAGAAATTGAAGAGGATGAGCAGCCCTTACATCTGCTTTGCTCGGACTATCCGAAGTTCCTTGTTTAGTTCATAGTTCATAATTCAGAGTTCATAGTTATGGCTGTTCGAATATCAGGCGTTGGTTGTTGCCTGCTTGACCGCATTTATGATAACATAGATTTTCAGTCTGAGGCCTTTCGCAAATACTGGAGCAAGAAGGCTGGTGACGGAGGTTTGGAGCCAGGCAAACTGACCTTCGAGGAAGAGTTGGAACGCTTCTCTGGGCAATCATTTGCGAAGGAGATACTTCCCTTGCTCACCAAAGGACAAGAGCCTCAGAAGGAAAATGTGGGAGGTCCCTGCATTGTGGCGCTCATCAATGCAAGCCAGTTGGCCTACAAGGAGAGCGAAGTCAGCTTCTATGGCTGCAGAGGTGAGGACGAAGTGGCTGACAAACTCCTGCAGAAGCTTCAGCAAACAAGGCTCGACCTCAGCCATTATCGTGTGGAGAAAGGTGCTGAGACGGCTTCCACAAGTGTCCTCTCAGACCCGAACTACGATAATGGGCATGGGGAAAGGACTTTCGTGAATACCATCGGAGCCTCTTGGAATTACCTTCCTGAAGAGGTTGATGAGAGCTTCTATGATGCCGATATTTGCGTCTTTGGCTCAACTGCTCTTGTGCCTCGCATTCATCAGGGACTTGTGCCAATGCTCAAGAAGGCTAAGGCAAAAGGCAAGATTACTGTTGTCAATACGGTTTATGACTTCCTGAACGAGAAAGAGCATCCTGAGAGGCGCTGGCCTATGGGTGAGAGCGACGAGAGTTACAAGTTCATAGACCTGCTTCTTGTGGACCATGAAGAAGCCCTTCGCCTAAGTGGCACTGAGGATATTCCCTCGGCAATTGCTTTCTTCCGTGAGAAAGGAACTGGTGCTGTGCTCGTTACAAACGGCGCTCAGAACATCTGGCTTTGGGCAGACAGTCCGCTCTTTGGCAAGGTTGAAGAGCAGACAATGCCAGTTTCCAAAGCCGTTGGAGAAGCTCTGAAGGCAGGAAGGAAAGGCGATAGCACAGGTTGTGGCGATAACTTTGCAGGAGGAGTGATTGGCTCTCTCGCAAGGCAAATCTTCAATGGAAAATGGAAAATGGTTAATGGACAATGTCTCGACCTGAAGGATGCCACGCGTTGGGGAATTGTGTCAGGAGGTTTTGCGTGCTTCTACTATGGAGGCACATACCTTGAGGAGAAAGAAGGCGAGAAGTTTGCCCAGTTGCAAGAGCTTTACAACCAGTATCTCAAGCAATAAGTCGTTTATTGATACGTGATATAAGGCGCTCTATATCAGCAATTAAGAGTTGGTATGGAGCGCTTTGTTTGAACTCCACACTCTTGCGAAGCATCAGTTCTATGGGCGATTGACTGTGCCTGTAGCCAGAAAGTTCGTTCTGTTTCTGCTGGCTGTGAGCCGCAAGCTGTGAAATTTCCTTTTCTCTTTCCCTGCGAAGAATGTTGCAAACGGGCTGGAGCAAAGGCAGCACAACGCCTTCCATAAGCGCATGCCCTTGAATGTAAAGATAGGTTTCTGAAGGCTTTATGCCGAGGTCTTCCTGCAGACTTCTTCGCAAATTCAGGTAAGAGTCCTTTGCCTTCGGATATCTCCTTTGCAGCCATGCAATCTGTTTGTTTACGCGGTCCTTGAGATGTTCAAGAGACTTCTCAGGAGAGTAGGGATTGATGTCGTGGAAGGTGATGGTTTGTGCAAAGTTAGTGAGGCTGTAATTGCTTGCTTGTCCGTTCTTGTGAGCCCAAATGCTCCACACAAAAAGCGGCCAAATAATCTTGCTGTATTCCTCCATGAAAGCCTCCAGGGAAAGAATGTTGCGGTCATTGAGCGTGCTCATCACACAAGCCGTATGCAGAGCAGGAGCATAGCATTGATAGTTCTCTATGGCATAGGCGTAGGTGTGCAGAATGAAAGGCGAGGAGAGAAGTTGCTGGCTGATTGGTGTGGCACCTTGCACGAGGTAGTCATAGTCGGCATCCACACAGGCTATCATGTATTCGCCAAGCGATTGTCCCAGCCTGTTCATCAGGGCTGCCTTCTTGCCTTTGCTGAGTGTGTAGCGCGAAGGAAGCATCACCTGGAACTTGATGCGGTCCGTTTCAAAGTCCTGCAGGACAGAGCGCCAGAAGAACACATCATCATAGCTCTCCACATAGGCCACAATCTTCTTTACAGCATTCCTGGGCCGAAGCTTTTGAGCCAACTCTATATAAGCGGAGTTGAGATGTTCCTGCAGTCGTTTTGCCATTGTTATTTCTTCCTTACAACAATATCATCCACATCTGTCACTCTGTCGCTCCAGCCATGCATGATGACGGCAGGACTGTGGGTTGTGAGGATGACTTGAACATTAGGATTGAGGTCTGTCACAAGCTCGAGCAGGCGTTCCTGCCACTCTACATGGAGGCTGACTTCTGGCTCATCCATGAAGAGGACGAAAGGCTTCTTGTTCTGCACCAGAACGGTGAGCAGGATGATGAGCATCTGCTTCTCGCCACTTGAGAGTTTGTAGGCAGAGATGGTCTCTCCGTAGCTGTCAAAGTAAAGCTCGTTTTGGTCACGCTTGATGGTCTTTCCAGTTTCAAGGAAGAGGTCGTCCACAATGTCCTGGAAGTGAGTCTTCTCGTTAGCCAGCTCCTGAACTTTTGCAGCAGCATCGGGGTCTTTACTTGCAAAGAGTTCCACCATGCGGTTGGAGAGGTTCACCTGATAGTCCAGCCATTTGCGCCCAAGGTGATAGATGTGCAGGTCCAGTTCCGTCTGCATCTGAGTGTCTGTCAGCTTGTTCATGAATTCGCTGGAAAGGATGGGCCTGTCGAAGGAGCGGATGACTTCAAAGTCCACAGACTTGGCATCGTTTGGGAAGAATTTGATGTGCACGCCATCGTTCTTGCGCGTGTCTCTGTCTATGTCCAAGAGGTGCATGATGCAACGATTCAGGATAGTGCTCTTGCCCACACCATTCACGCCGCTCAGGATGTTCACACCTGGCTTCAGGTCCCACTGGATGTGCTTATGCCCGTTCCACAGGGATTCTATCTCAATGCGTTCAATATATTGTCCGTTCATGATTGGAAAATTAGAAATGAAGAAATGAAGAAATGAAGAAAAACTATCTTATTATCTTATTTTCACAATTTCTTATTTTAAAATATCGTCGTTGAGTTCCATGGATATGTCTGAGCGCCTACAGAGAAGGTTCCCAAGGCGCGTTCCAGTTTATCTTGAGTGAGGGGGATGTGGCACATGCGGGCTGAGTCGCGGCCTATGTACTTCCGAATCTTGTTGGGCAGGCAAGTCCAGTTCTCCTCCACAGCATTGTCCTCCAAGTGATTTCTGCCCACATAGGCAATGATGACAGGCAGGTGGAAACGGTTCACAGCCCTGCTTATCTGCCAATTCAGCATGGGAGACTCCACATTTGTGACGGGAGAGACCAGCACAAGCAAGTTGTCAGCCTGAGCCATCAGAGCAATCAGACGCGTCTTCACAGTGCTGTCCACCAAGTCATCATGCTCGCTCGAGAAGTAGATTTCATCTATGTTCAGGAAGCGGAAGCGGTCTGGATGCATTCGCTGCCAGGCATGGAGTTGCTGGAAGGTCTTCAGGTTGCTGTTCACATGGTCCAGAACGCCTGTTGCATCATAAGCGACGTATGTTTTATGCGTGTTCATAGCCTTCTTTTTGTGCAAAGATACAAAAAAGTTTAGAGTTTAGAGTTTAAAGTTTAGATTTTTTTATAATTTTGTGAACAATAACCACAAAACATTCAAAAAGATGAAACGCAGAACATTCCTTCGCAGCAGTCTTGCAAGTGCAGCACTACTGGCAGCCCCATCAGAACTCTTAAGTCACGCGCCCTCGGAGAAGGCCGAGTCCTCCAACTCCACCATCAAGCCTTCGGTTTCAGAGGGAGATGGCTTCCACATTGGCATGGCGGGCTACACCTTCAACAAGTTCGACATTGACAAGACACTGGCCTTCATGAAGAAGATTGACGTCCACTACCTCTGCATCAAGGACTTCCATCTGCCCCTCAATGCTGATACAGAGCAGATTGCCAAGTTCAAGGAGAAACTGGCTGCTCACGACGTGATAGGCTATGGCGTAGGCCCTATATATATGAAAGATGTGGCGGCAGTGGATACGGCTTTTGCCTATGCTCAGCGCGTTGGAGTGAACATTGTGGTGGGTGTTCCTGGCACATGGGGTGAAACTGTTCCCAACAAGGAAGTGCTGGACCGTGTAGAGCAGAAAGTCAAGGAGACAGGCATCCGCTATGCCATCCACCTGCATGGACCAGACATGCCCCTGTATCCCGATGCCACCTCCATCTGGAATGATGTAAAAGACCGTGACCCACGCATGGGAATGTGCTTGGATATTGGGCACAACCTCCGCTATGGAGCAGACTCCATCAAGGACCTGAAACGCTATGCAAAGCGCGTGTTTGACATCCATCTGAAGGACGTCACAGCCCCCACCAAGGCAGGCCATGCCATAGAGTTGGGTAGGGGAATCATCGACTTCCCCAAGTTTGTCAAGATGCTCCGCAAGGTTGGTTACAAAGGCTCTTTGAGTCTAGAATATGAGAAGGATATGAGCGACCCCTTCATCGGCATAGCAGAAAGCATAGGATACTTTAAAGCAGTCATGCAGAACACAAAATAAGAAAAGCGTAAACTGTAACCCGTAAACAGGGCAAAAACAAATAAGGGAGTACCAGAGTGTACTCCCTTTTTTTGTGATCTGTGACAAGTTGAACCGAGGGGCATAACAACCCTTGACCAGTTCAGCCTTTTGTTGTATCTTTGTATTGTGAAAATAGCCTAGGCTATATTTGCAACTAGACACGGCTAAGTGCGCAATTAGACACGCCTAGTTTAACCTTATTACTAACCAATTTATAAATTTTAAAACCATGATTAACTACAGTATTTGTATTATGGGCACGAAGCCCGGAACTAAGAAGGCTGACATCACTGAAACCAAAGCCTATGGAACCTCGCAATGCACCGAAGTGATCGACATTCACAAATTTGCCAAGCACATCTCAGACCATGGCTCTGTTTATAGCCGAGGTGATGTGGTAGGTTTGCTCACTCAGGCTGTTGACTGCCTTCGTGAGATGATGTTGGATGGAAAAAAGGTAAGGCTTGGAGATTTGGGTGACTTTTATCCTGAGCTTGCCACCGAAGGAGCTGACACCACTGATGAGTTCAACGCTCAGAAGATTAAAGAGGTAAATGTTATCTGGATTCCAGGTAAGAGTTTCAAGAACCTCAGAGCTGAAGCAGAGTTCCAACTCGTTCCAAGCAGAAAGGCTCAGGCTGATGCCATTGAAGTTATCAGGAACGAAGAGACCATTCAAGGACTTGAATAACAGCCCCCTCTCAGCCTCCCCCAAAAGGGGAGGAGATAGGAGATGCTAAACCTTAAACTCTAAACTGAAAGAAGTGGCTGCTCGTATGAGTAGCCACTTTTTTGTGCAGTTTACAGGTGACAGGTGACGCATTGGGGAGAATGTTCATTCCTGTGATATCAAATTATTTTTATTTTCTAAAAGAAAATAAAGGATTTTGTAATTAACAATTAGTAAATCGCTAATTCGTTTTGCAGATAAATTTCCTTGCCGTAACTTTGCTCAAAAAAAAGATGAACATGATATACATTATATATAGTCATGGAACAGGAAGAGAGAGGAAGGAGGAGGGAAGTCTTAATGAAGCGGTTAGAAATGCTTAGGATTCCCCTGAGACTCTTTTTTAATAGAACGGGTGGTTGTAATTTTGTGGCAGAATCGAGCATAGAGAGCTCGAAAATTATATGTTGAACTGCCTAAATAAATAAAGAAATGGCAAAATCAAAAAGAAAAGTCCCTTCGGGGCAAGATTATTTCAGGGTAACTGCCAGGCAAGTGCCCGCAGAAGAGCTGCTAAAGCTTTTCGACGCAGCCTTCAACACAAAGAAGGCAACAGAGAATGGTAACTTAAAGTTTAACGATCAAATTCCTTATTAATTATGGTATTAACAGGTATTTTTATTTACAAAGGCTTCAAGCCTGGTTGTGAAATTGATGGAAAGCTGGAAGGTATAATTCTTCTTCAGTTGGGTGCCGGAACACTTAAAGTGATGGGCTACCATCATCAAATCAGGGGTCTTAGAGAAGGTGATTATATCAGATGTACAGTTACATGTGATAATTATGGCTACATCTATCTTGAATCTGCCAAACTTGATGCTGACCAGACATTACTTAACAGAATAGTTAACGAAAGTGAATGATTATGAGTGATTTTAAAACACAAACCTCTGAGGGCATCGGAGGTCTTACAGGGAAGTATTTTTGCTTCCTTCCTTATGGCGGTAAGGGCTTCGAGCCCTTCCGCCTCAAAGGTTATGCAGAACTAAGTGAAAGTGGAATGTTTAGATTTGAACCGATTAAAAAGTAAAATTCATGTTGTATGATGTAAAAGTAAGTAATTTAACAGCAGAGGACTGGGCTCCTTCTGTTCGAGTTTTTTTTGAGAATCTTGAGGACAATCCTCCTCTTCGATTGGCTCTATCTCTCACAGCCACAGTGTGTTACTGCGCTCTAAGCCCTCGGCTCAGAGTAAGGTACACTTATGATAGTGACCTGTCCATGCTCTTGATTAATCTCTTGATTATTGGTTTCAGCGGGGCTGGAAAAAGCTCTATCAGGAAGGTTGTCTTCATAATTATGAAACGGCTTATAGAGCGGGAAATGGAGGAGAGACGTATCTACCGTGAGGCACTTGAAGCTAACAAGAGGAAGAATGCAAACAAGGACAAAGACAATGAACCTTTGGTAGCAATTCGTTTCCTCCAAAGCTTCACGCTGCCAGTTGTCGTAAAGTATTGTGACCACATTCATCGCAGGTATGGGGATTGGCTTTCCTTCTTCCTGTTTGGTGACGAATTAGGTTCTTTCATCGAGAATAAGCGTAATAAAGCCGATTTTCAGGCTGTCAGCAGATGTGCCTACAACTTGGGAGAAATGTACAGTCGTGACACACTTTACCAAGAAGGATACAATGCAATGGTCGATATACTGTGGAACTCCGTCATCTGCGGCCAGGAGCAAAGTCTTCATGAATATATAGATAAGAAAGGAGTTGTTGTTGGTGATGCTGGCAGACAGATTATAATAAAGCTTAGAGACAGTCTCGGGGAAAAGCCTCCAATCTTCCATCCTCTCACAGAAGAGCAGGAGAAAATAGTTGATGATACTGTCAAGAAACTGATGGAAGAGACGTTCACAGGTGACGACAAACTCCAGCCTATCCACGAGGTGGACATGAGTTGGTTGGATGAGAATGTTGAAGATTGGTGCTCTTGGCAGAGATTCGATGTGATAAAGACAGGCTCGCGTGCTCAGAACAGCTTCTATGTCCGTGCCAGTGTCTCTGCTTTTCGTCTCTGCACAACACTCTACCATCTATGGGGAGAAACTGAGGAATCCAAAGAGCATGTGCGCCGTTGCTACTATGCTTTTGCACAGTATATTCTTGACAAACTCATGCAGGAATTTGGACAAATCTATGAGTCTGCAATGCCAAAAGAAAAGGAGTGTACAGCTAAAATATATCTGTATGACCAAATGCCTCGTAAATTCACAAGGAAGCAACTCGCAGAAAAGATTTCCGAGTTGGGACTCGGTACTGCTGCTCGTCAGTTTATATATAAGTGGCAGAAAGGCAACCTAATATGGAAAGTTGAGGAAGAAGAGGATACCTATGAGAAGATTTTTAGCTAATTGTAACCTGTAACCGTATTCTTCACTAAAAATAATACCATGAAAATCACTTTGCATCGCTACCATATTGGGGAGTTTGCCTGTGACGGCAGGCTCACCATAGGTGGTGAATATGTTTGCGACACAGCAGAGCACAGTCGGTACAGGCCACCTGTTGGCACTTATAGCATAGTTCTCAAATATAGTAAAACTCATAGGCGCAAGATGCCTTTCCTTGTGGAATCACCAAATGTTTGTCTTGCCATTGGCAACGGCGTCTTCAATTGCACAGATGGCAGAATACTGCTCGGTACACACATCTGCCCAGGCTGCCTGAAGCATAGCCGCGAGCCCTTCATGAAACTCTATAATAGGATAAATACCTCCCTCAGAAGACGACACGAAGTAACTCTCAGAATCACGGAAGGCATTCCTCCGTGATTTTTTTTCTTTATTCCTTGCATCATATTATAATAATGTGTATTTTTGCAGAGCATTCTGAAAGAATGTAAGCTATATTGCTCCACATCTCTGCCGAACTAGCACCTCGCAAGAGAGTATAAGAGCAAAATCAAATACCTGTTGGAGTGTACGCATAGAGCGTAGACTTCTCCGTATGGTATTTGTGGCTGTGCTAGGCCTGGCAGAGAGTATGGTGGGTCTGCGCTTTTCTTATGCCTATAAGTTAGTACAGACTTGATTAAAGAGATATATTAACTTTAAAACATAAGGATATGAAGAAATTATTACTTACTTTAGTACTTATGCTTCCGATGATGGCAAATGCCTACGATGCCAAGATTGACGGCATCTATTACAACTTTGCTGGAAATGAAGCAGAGGTGACGAGACAAGTTGGACTACATGGAGGTATTGTAAGTTATACTGGTTTTGTTGACATTCCTGAAACTGTCACATGGAACAGCAAGACTTATACTGTAACGAGTGTTGGATCGTATGCTTTCAATCAATGCACGGGACTGACATCCGTCACTATCCCAAACAGCGTGACCTCGATTGGCAATTATGCGTTCGCTTATTGCTATAGCTTGACCTCCGTCACCATCCCTAACAGCGTGACCTTGATTGGCAATTCTGCGTTCCAGAGTTGCTATGCACTGACCTCTGTCACCATCCCCAACAGCGTGACCTCGATTGCTGGTGGTGCGTTCAATGGCTGTAGCGGTTTGACTTCCATCACCATCCCCAACAGCGTGACCTCAATTGGCCCTCATGCGTTCAGTAGTTGTATTTAGAGACCTCTAAACAACCATAAATAATGAAAAACATAGAGAGGTAAACCTCTGTATATCAACTACTTTTATATTTTAACACTTCGAACTTGCTTTTTGGTGGTTCTCAAAAATCCGCTTACCTTTGCAACGCATTTCTACCGCGGAGAATTTTGAGGGCTTTTATTTTGCCATCTCATGGACAGGGTTGACAAAGGTTGACAAGAGTGTACAACGGTTGACTGAAAAACGTGAGGAAAAGGAGCAAGGAAATGACCTCATTTGAAGAACGTGACATTGTGGAATGAGTTGACAATGGGTGTCAATGATTGACGAAAGTTCACTCCGTGGCGGTTTGTATGAAAATGATTGTAAAACCACATAAAAAGGAGTCAAATGAGAAAGACAAGAAAATGTGCCTTCTGCGGCAAGGAATTCATTTGCAACAGCGGTTCGCAGAGGTATTGCTCAGAACATTGTGCCGAGGTGGCAAAGGCTCAGCGCAAGAAGAAACAGCAGGACTTTTTGAAGGCAGTCCAGCCAGTCATAGACATCGCAAGTCAGGAGTATCTTACATTCTCCAAAGCAGCCATCCTCATGGGATGCTCTCGCCAGTACGTTTACAAGTTGGTAAACGAGGGGAAACTACTTGCTTCACGAATCAGCAGCCGAATGTCATTCATCCGCAAGGCAGACATCGAGAAGATGCTTGCTGGCAATCCTTATCATAGAGTATTGCCTGGTGCTTCATCAAACAAACCAAGCAAGAAGTCATCCCATTCATCATCTTCTTCCCTTTCATCGAAAAAAGGCAAGAATCATATTGGCGAATCACCAATGAGATTTGCCGAGCCTCTTGATTATATCTCTGGCGAGGATGTCATGGCTACCTACAAGGTTAAGAAGTCATGGCTCTATGCCTCTGCGAAGAGAAACAACATACCCATGTGCAAGATTGCAGGCAAGAACTATTATAGTCGAAAGCACATGGATGCACTCTTCGGAGTTACTGACGAGATTGAAGCTCTGACAGAGTGGCTGACAACGGATGAAGCAGAAACACTCTATTCCACAACCAAGGAATCCTTGCGCACCCAAGCCTACCGCCGTCATATCCCCACCAAGCGAGAATATGGCAAGACCTACTATTCGAAGATACATCTTGACGAGATATATCATCCAGACCTAAAGGCGAGTGATACCTATTACACCACAGCAGAAGCTGCCGAGAAATACGGACTGACCAAGAGCAACATCTGCATAATCGTCAAAACAAACAACCTCACAAAGGTGAAGGTCGGTGTCCAGAATCTCATTGTCAAAGAGGAATTAGACCGAATAATGGCAAGCAGACTGGCGCAATTCGGGGCTTACAGGCTCCAATAATGCCCAATAATGAGCATCAACTGCGTGAAAGTACAATTATCCACGAATGATGAAAATGTGCTTTGGTCACTCTTTTGTCACGCAGTTACTTTGCACTCGCTATGAGACGCATAGCCTTCGATTATTAACAAAACAAATTTTATACAAGTATGAGTAACATTTGCAAGACAGTAACCTTGCGTACGCGTAAGATAAAGAAAGGTACGCAACTGAGCTTCTACCTTGACTACTACCCTGGCTACAGGGACGAGTCAACCATGAAGGTACAGAGACATGAGTCACTTGGCATCTACATCTTTGCCAAGCCGAAGTCACAACGGGAGAAGGACTACAACGACCGTATGCGTGAGAAGGCAGAAGCCCTCCGTTGCCGTCGCTATGAGTCCATAGTCAATGAACGCTATGATTTCTTTGACATTTGAAGTCCCTTGATAAGGGGCTGGCGTAAGCCGGGGATGCCTTATATAAGGAAAACCTTAATATCCCCACCATTGTGCTCTAAACTCCGTCTTGTCCTCGTTGAAGTAGTACCTCTTATAATTGACTTCCACGTACCCCCTTTCAATATACTCCTTAATGCGGTTCAGCGAATAGCCCCACTTGGAGTTTTGTTCATTCTCGTTATCGTCATACAAGGTCACGCGAGTTCTGGGAAGGAAACAGCCATTTTGCCGTAACCACGACGTGGAGAAGCAGGGATAGAGTTTCGTGAGTTCTCTACCAGTAACCCACTTATCAGAGTAGTATTTCTCTGCCTCCTCTATCATACGCTCCCTTGCATGAAGCATCTGAAGTTTCAGGAGTTTATCATAGTTGTTCCTCATTCGTAGTGAATATATATGGTTTTATTCGTCTTAACTCTCCAGAGTTGATTAACTCTATTATCAGGTTTCGAGAATAGCCGAACTTACTTTTACATGTCTCATCGTCCCACTTTTCAACACGCTCACGAGGAATACACCAGCCATATCGCTTTAGAAAGTGTTGGGTAATGAAAGGGAATTCTTCCGAAACCTGAGCCGGAGAAAGAATCACGTCATGCGCCTCGTAATACTTTGGCGTTTTGTACACATCTTCCATTGCGGCTCTGACAGCCTTCATGATTTCTACGCTTTCTTCATTCGTAACTTTCATATAATATATAATGTGTTACGGAGTTTCATCTTTCTTTTCGCCTTTGAGGCTATCTACATGAAAGTATAACTTGTTCTCATGTATCATCCTTTGTATTCTGTGCAGAGGATAACACCACCCCGACTTATGTTCTACACCTTCTTCATCCACATATACCAAATGTTCTCTTGGTAGCAAATGCCCATAATCCTGTAACCATGATTTGCTAAAAAACTGTATCTGCTCTGATAACTTTGCAGCGGTCAGCCAAACCTCATTCATTACCTCATAGTGATAGCGGACAGACTGGCCAGCAAACTCATTTACTATCGCGTCCTTTAGCCTACTATCTATCTTTATTTTGCGTCCATAATAGAAATCTGCCATATATAGACTATTTAGAAAGGTAAATCATCTTCTCCCAGCTCACGCAAGTTATCAATATGCTCTTCGTACTCTAACCATTTATAGACTTCTTCTTGAGTAGCTGCACGATAACCAGAGAAATCAAATTGGTCAAACATAATCCGTCTTCGATTGTTCTTCTGAGGCTTCTCATAAACGTCTTTAGCAGGAGCAACATTGAAATAAGCATGTGGAATAGTCCAAGAAGGCCAACTACAACGAGAGCCGAAAACGCGATTGTCATCAAATTCTGCGAAAGAATCATCTGATACCAGCAAAAAGTAATCAAATTTTTCTTTCACGAAGTTCTTTTGCTTTTCATAAACTTCCAATGCTTCTTTGAAACGCTTACGAGCCTTAACCCTAAGTGGGTGATTCTCTGGCAATAGATTTTTCAGATGTGTGCCAAAATCTTCTATGAACATATCAATATTGTCATCATAGTATTTCTCTACCTTAACCCAAAAGTCTGCTATTTCATTTGGACGAGCTTCTCGTAAATCTTGGCGTGAAGTTTCACCTGCAGAGAATATTCGTCCCTGATGGTTTTCTGTGTAATGTTCACATTCTGTCCAGCACACATTGAATGAAACACCCTCAGCAGTTTTCCTTTCAACTATCCCAACTCCTTCTAAAAACTTATCATAAAAATACCATCCAGGAACTATTTTTTCATAATCCTGCCCATCATGAATTTCTTCATGGCATTTATGGCAAAGTGTCACCAAATCACCATCATCATAGTCCCATGCTTCACGACCAGATATATAGCGAATATGATGCACGTCTAATTGTGTTTTCTTTGCACCACATAGCCGGCACTCATGCTTGTCTCTAATACGTATATTGTCAGACTTTAACTTCCAACGCTTATCCTCTAATTGTTGGTCATAACGTTCTTTGGGTGCTGTAGATTTCCAATCCATTGTTGTACAATTCAATGTTTATTAAAATCTTTTTCAATCGATTCCTCAATATGCCCAGAGATATTCTTGAACTTCAAGAATATGTTTGGTGTGTTCCTCAATAGCTTTCTCCATGTCACGCTCCAACATGCGTGGAGTTTTGCCGTCAGTATCCATTAATACACGTGGCTCTTTAGTAGTGCCACTTTTCATAGTAACTTTCACAGTATAAACCTTACGCCACAAGCCATCATATTTAGGTAACTGCTTTAGAGAATCATTCACGACATTGCTAAATCGCCATGAATACTCTACATCGGTAGCTGCCTTTGCAACACTATCAATGGTAGCACTAAGTTCGTCTTTGCTTATTTCTCCCTTTAAAAATGCAGCACCTTGTTTGGATAATGTTAGATCACCAAAAGTCATTCCTAAATCACATAAAAGAGAATCTTCTGCAATGACCTCTATATCTTGTATATCATCACGCAGACCTGGCACCTGTTCCTTAACAAACTGGCAGGCATTCTTTCCTCCCTGACCATATTTCATTTGCGTTTGATTACACCCAGTTAAAACAAATAAGATTGCTATTATAAAATAATACTTCATAAGACTTTCAATTTTTGTTATTACTGATTTTCGTATATAATTGAACTGTTTGGAAGGGTCTTTGTCGTTCCATCCATATAAGTTATTACTAATTTGACGATACGCATTTCTGAAGCATCACCTGAGGTATAATGGGTAGCTCTATCCCAATTCCACGAACCAGATTCAAAAGGTTCTACGGGACCTACGCCTCTTACGTTACCTATATATGAACGCTCGTATTTCAAGTAGCACTTATCGCCTACTGCATTAAACACGCTAAAATAAAAGTCCACATATTTGATTGTCTTCTTTGATGAATTGAAAAAGCAGAAATAAGGTTCTATACCCTGTGCGGAATTAAGTTCCCATCCCCATTTTTGCATAAAACCATAAGGAGCTATAGAATATACTTTATCTTTAAACTCATTGTATTGTATGAGATTAAAGATTGCAGCACTTTGATTGCTAAAATTGTTGTTGTTGGCAATTGAATCACGCCAAATACTTACATACTCTTTGAATTGATTATCATTTTTGAATTCCCTTGTGAGCGTAGAATAGTGAATCCCAACATGGTTAATCCCCAAATAACTTATGTCGGGCTTTTCCAATAGATAATATAATGTGTCCGCGCTTATAAACATGACTCTGTAGTTCTTCATATAATGATTTATATCACAGAATTCACATTTTAGTCCATAACTCTTTGACATAGAAAGGTCTCGCCAATCATGAGTTTTACGATATTCTTCTTGTTCTTTTGCTTTTCTTTGAGCTGTCTCAATTGAATCCTTGACATACTTTTCTCTTGCTATTCTTTTACACTCTGCTATAGAGTCGTTTTTACGTCTAAATCTTTCTTGCATTCCTTTTAGAATATTCTCCGTTAAAAGTTTTGCCTCACTATCCTTTACTTTCTTAACATTACCTTGTTTCATGCAATTCTTAATGAATTTAATATATTGAGGGTGATTGGGATTGTAGAAGCCTATTGTGTTATCTGTATAATAATAGAAAATGTTGTTGCTATTGTCATAGCAATAAAAATGTTCAACACCTTCAACAGCATGGCTATATTGGGTATGCTCATCGGAAAAGAAATCAAGACCTTTCGTCTCGTAATAATGAAACATCCCATCTACTCCCATACGGTATTGTGCAAGGAAATTTATAGTTATTTTACCCCTAACATAGTTCTTCGTAGGAGATACATACTCTTGTGCAAATACAAATGTAGAGACAAAAGCACTAATAAAAAGTAATAGATATTTTTTCATGTTGATTACACTTTTGGATTATAGAACTGTGATTATAAAAGAAGAAACAAGTAATAATACTAGCAAGACTCCAAGACATCCGCCCTTGTTTGGCGTGGAAGTCTCTATGCTTGATTGTTTATTTGGTCTTAACAAATCTGATTCGCTTCTAATAGGATTCCCATTTGCATCGTAGTCATCATTTGTTCGTTTGTTTTTAGTAAATACGACATCACCATTAGGTTCAGAATAGCAATGGAAAGGTAGGACAAAACCAGAAATCTGGTCTGTGTCATACAAAGCCCTATTATTTAGCAAAGTAAAGAACTTCTGAGCAAGTGTTTTATCTTTGTCTGAATATACTTCTTCAAAATATTGCTTTACATCTTCATCTTGATACTCAGGACATTCAGACAAATAGATTGTCCTTTCCTGAGCCTCTTTGTATAATCTCTCAATAAAAGGATTCACTTTTGCGATAACCTTGGCGTGCTTACGTTCAGCAATACCAAATCGGACAAGTTTTCTTCCTTCAGTCATTTCACGTAGTAAAGCCGTGAATGTTGCATCAGTCAATTCTTCTTGTCTGCGATATAGTTCTTTAACTATTTCCATCGCTACCTCAAAATTGTCTTCATACAAATTGGGGTAAATGCCCTCTACTGATGATGCCAAATAGTCATCAGAAAAAGTAGGATGCTCCTCTCGGAATTTTGCGATTGCGGCTTTTGTCGCTGTAAGTCTTTTCTTCTCGTCCATTGTAAGGATTTTATTTAGTAAAACAAGAAATGCGCAGACTATCTCCACGCATCTACTAGGTTCACCACAAACCCACTTACACCGCAGAAACGTCTGCGCATAAAGCGCACACGCTCTGTGTAAGTTTGGCTCTCTTATTTCTTCGAGGTGGTGATTCGTAGATGATGAGCCGTTTTATTGCATTCCTTTCGAAATACGCTGCAAATATAATCATTTTCCTCCAATAAAACACAAAATCACAAGACTTTTTGGCTAAAAATATATAAATCGAATGTGATTTTGCAGGAAATCGCGGTATTTTTACATGAGATTCCAGATTTTATTGCTATATTTGCACTTGAATCAACAATGAAAGGATGGAGTGAGTTAGAATAACAAGTTATCGCAACTTCTAAAAGAGCCGATTTCGAGTTACCCACTAACTACTTTCGAGTTACCCACTAACTACAAAGTAGTTACCCACTAACTCAAAAACACCTCCTACGACGACCTTTCGGGCAGTGGTTCAGAGTATGAACTTAAAACAATAGGAATTATGGCAAAGGTAAAGTATTATGCCAAAGAGAACACTAAGTTGGGCACCCACAGCTGGTATGCCGTCCCAGTGCCCAATGGTACGCTGACTTTCGAAGAACTTTGTCAGGAAGCGTGCGAAAACACGAGCATCGAGCCTTCGATTATGCGGGCTGCGGTGACTGAGTACATGAAGGTGGTGAAGCGGAATGTGCTGAAAGGCTTCCGTGTTCCCGTTGGTGACCAGTTCATTACGGTCTATCCGAACTTGAACTGCTCGGTGAAGGACACGAAGAACCAGGACGGCACGGTGAAGGAAGCTGCCACGGCCAAGATGGTGACCGCCTCGAAGGGAAAGAGCCGTCTGGGCGCATCGGTGGCCATCAACTTCAGCAAGCAGTTTGCTATGGAAGTATCTTGGCAGAAGGTTGACGAGACGGGCGCTGCTGTAGAAGAAGAGGACATCACCGATGGTGGCTCCGAGTCAGGCGGTGGTGGCGGTGGCACCAATCCTCCCGGAGAACTCGAAGAGTAGGTCTCTTATTACCACATCAATCTTTAACGACAAGCAAGGCTTTTGGGCTTTGCTTGTCGTTTTTTTTGTGCAAATCCTGTTGAACTATTCGACCGTTTTTGCAGTACACATCTCAAAATTGCAGACTTTAGCCCCAAAAGTGGCATGATTTTATTTGATTTGGCTGAAATGTATGCAAAATCGGTAGGACTTTCGAGAAATCCTTTTGTAGTACAAAACAGGTGTCCCTGTTTCTGTCCTCCTAAAAGTTTCTCTGGCTACTCGCAGGCTCGCAGACCGTGTCCTTCTTTCTAACAGTTTTATATTCATCCCCTTTCATTAAAAAATTCATAGACATGAAGAAAAAGAACATAACTAAGAAACCAC
>JAFYNL010000063.1 GCA_017548075.1 Bacteroidaceae bacterium
ATCCTGTCGGTAGATGCCATCGCCTCGGAAAGCGTTGATAGTGAGGTAGCAAACGCCCAAAGAAGTGAGGTTCTGGAAGAAGTGCGTACCTTGGCTGGGGTCGACTTGGAAGCTATCGATTCCTGCCTCCACAATAATCTGGGCGGCACTGATCTGTGACCACTTGACGGGAATGCCGAGCCAAGGGTCAGAACTGCCCCAACGACCAGGGCCGATGAGAAGATAGGAAGGAGCGGAGGGTTCGAGGAACCTTCTGTTTATCTTCTCAATCTCCTCTGCAATAGTGGGGTTGTTGGCTGGAGTGTAGCCTTCCGTCTTGACGTAAACGATGTCCTGAATATCGCTGTAAATGCCGTGACCAATTGCGCTATGAGAACGCAAGAGGCAGTCTGCATCTGGAATGGCGGTAAGGTCTTCGTCGAGTTCCATTCTATTGTCTACCATCGGACGAATCTGGAGCAAGCAGAACTCGCCAGTTCGGTCGGAATGAAGGTTGACTGCGAACTCTATTTCGACGGGGCGTTTCATTTCGTCCTGACCATATTGGAGCACCTTTCGCATCAGTTCTGGCAAGGGGAAGATGTCGTTCTGCAGGACACCAGCAAAGGAGATGATTTTGCGATTCCTTCCTTCGTAGAAGCCATCGTAGATGCATTGGTCCATGGGGTCGAAGGTAGAGCAAATCCATTGCAGAGTGCCGTCGCCTTCAGCCTCTCGGACAGGCACTTTGATAAGGTTGAAGCCATCGTTGACGCTTATCTCGCTCAGTTCCTTCGAGCTTTGTGCTCTGAGTGCAAGGAAGTGTGTCTGGGTGTCGCGAAGAGCAATCTCCATCTCGCTCATCTGCAAGACTTGATGCGGATGTGCAGGGCAGACACGAAGGCTTGTTCCGCCATCGACAATGTATTTTCCTAAGCCCATTGCCAGCGAAACGGTTCCCTCCTCGGCCTTCTCGTCGCCGATGGGATAGTAGTTGATGCTTCGCGCCACACCACTAATAACGGGATAGAAACGTCCGTTGTGCTCCTCGCCCACTACCTCTTGCAAGATGACTGCCATCTTCTCCTGGTCGATGACGTTGCTCGTGGCCGTCATATAGTCCTTGCTGTTTTGGTAGAAGACGCTTGCATAGACGGCTTTGATGGCTTGCGAAAGCATTGAGAGACGCTCGTAACGGTCATGCGTCGCAGGTATCATATAGGTACTGTAAACGCCTGCGAAAGGCTGATAGTGCGAGTCCTCGAGCAAACTGCTGGAGCGGACTGCCAGAGGTCCGGCCACAACATCGAGGAAGGCCTCCATATCGCCCACAAGCCTCATTGGAAGTCTTGCCCGCAGGAACTCCTGCAGAATCTCCTCGTCAGGAATGTCGCTGAGTGCCAACTGATAGAGATCGTTCGTATCCATGAACTCGTCGAAAATATCGGTACAGAGCACGACAGTCTTTGGAATACAGACAGTTACGCCTTGCTTCTCGTTGAGGTCTGTGTGACGGCCAAGAAGGTGGTCGAGGAAAGCGAGGCCTCTGCCCTTACCGCCAAGGCTTCCTTCGCCGATGCGGGCAAAGTTGCTGTACTGGTCGAAGCGTTCCCTCTGGAAGACAGCCACGACGCCCTGATTCTTCATCCTTCGATAAGCCACGATGGCATCGAGGATGATGGCTCTGTGTGCATCCACATCTTGCAGACTTTCCCAAGTGATGCCTTTCAGAAACTCCGAAATGGGGAAGAGCGCACGAGAGGCGAGCCAACGGCTGACATTGTTGTGCGAGATATGATAGAGCAGGCTGCGCGTGGGCAGCGTCATGATGTTGTTCTGCAGGTCCTTCAGGTTGTGCAGGCGAGCCACTTCCTCCATCGTATCTGGGTCGCGGAAGATGAAGTCGCCAAAGCCGAAGTAGTCCCTTAAATGGTCGCGCAAATCGACGTCAATTTTCTTTGAGTTCTTGTCGATGAAACTTGCGTGACATTCCTTTGCCAGCGGTGCTTTGTCGCTCTCGCTCGAGTCGAGAATGAGGGGAACGTATGGGTCGTTAGCTCTGATGGCACTAAGCAATTTGAAACCTGCCTCTTCGTCCTTCTCGCCTCCTGCTTTCAGGGGGAATCGGCAATCGCTGATGACGCCCAAGGTATTGTCGGCAAACTGGCTGTAGAGGTCCCATGCCTCCTCATAGTTGCGGGCCAGAACAATCTTCGGACGGCCACGCATTCGCAGCATTTCGAGGCTCGTATTGAGGGCTTCCGTGGCGAACTCAAGGCTCTGTTGCAGGACGAATTTGTAGAGCGTTGGCAGAATGCTTGAGTAGAAACGGATGCTGTCCTCTACGACCAGAAGCATCTGTACGCCAGCCGAGCGGATGTCGTGCTCCAGATTCATGCGGTCCTCCATGAGTTTGATGATGGAGAGCAGAAGTTCCGTGTTGCCGAGCCAGCAGAAGACGTACTCGAAAATGCTGAGGTCCTCGTTCTGCATACGCTTTGTGATGCCGTGACTGAAAGGCGTCAGCACCACAATGGGAATGGTGGGATAATCGTGCTTGATTTCTCTGGCGATGTCGAAAACCGAGTTGTCTTCGGCTGCAGGCATACAGATGACGAGGTTGATTTGTCCGCTTGCCATCTGCGACTCAGCCTCTTCGCGATTGTTTACCTGCAGGAATCGAGGCGGGAAGCGCAGTCCGAGCTTGGCGTATTCAGAGAAGATCTTCTCGTCCACACGACCGTCGTCTTCGAGCATGAAGGCGTCGTAGGGATTCGCGACAATCAGGACATTGTACACCCTTTTGAGCATCAAGTCCACGAAGGAAGTATCTTTCAGCGTCATAAAAAGTCTATTTTGCCTGCAAATTTACAAAAAATTTGAGAAAGAACAAAATCTGCTCGAGTTTTTCCAAACAAGAGTGCAAACGCAGGCAGTTAACTCGGGCATTTTAACGTGTTACGATGGCAAAGTTAACGTGTTATGTTTCGCATCGTCACTGGTATCATTCGGATTGACGTCAAAAAGGTGCGATTTTTCAATAAATTTGTAAAGATTTTTTACAAAACTTTAGAGAATTAAAACATTATGTACTCATAGAATGTATACAGTATACAGTATACAGTTTTCTTATGAGCACATATTAAAGGTCAATAATCTATATA
>JAFYNL010000010.1 GCA_017548075.1 Bacteroidaceae bacterium
CCGCGCACCTTATTTAGACAACGGACAACAGACAACAGACAACGGAGGGTGCTAAAGCATTTTTTTTGTAAAAAAGTTGCTCAAAAATTCGTAGACCGCAGCGAAACTGCCGTACCTTTGCAGTGGATTTAGAAATGAAGTTCATCGCATGGAAAATCTGGCCAGTTTCCGATGCATGAGCACTATATATGAAATAAGGACACGCAGCGGCGTATCCTTATCCCAAATGAAATGTTGACTTATTGAAAACTAAGCCCGTTAAACTTGCAAACGTAGCACGTTAAATCCTCAAACGTATCACGTTAAGTTCAGTTACTTCTTGCAGCCTGGGCACCAGGGCTTGAGCTGCTTGAAGAAGTCGTTGCCCTTGTCGTCGACGAGGATGAAGGCGGGGAAGTCCTCTACGGTTATCTTCCAGATGGCTTCCATGCCGAGTTCGGGGTATTCCACGCACTCAATGCTCTTGATGCTGCTCTGGCTCAAAACTGCTGCCACGCCGCCAATGGTGCCGAGATAGAAGCCGCCGTGCTTCTTGCAGGCATCGGTGACTTGCTGCGAGCGATTGCCCTTTGCTATCATCACAAGGCTGCCTCCATTTGCTTGGAACTCATCGACATAGGGGTCCATACGTCCTGCTGTGGTCGGTCCCATAGAACCGCAAGGATAGCCAGCAGGAGTCTTGGCGGGACCTGCATAAAGAACGGGATGGTCCTTGAAGTACTGAGGCATGCCTTCACCTGCATCCAGACGCGCTTTGAGCTTTGCATGGGCGATGTCGCGAGCCACGATGATGGTGCCCTTCAGGTTGACGCGAGTGGAGACGGGGTACTTGCTCAGCTCGGCTCTAACGGCATCAATGCCCTTGTCGAGGTCGATGTCAATTCCTTTACCGCCCTCTCCTGGCAGACGCAGTTCTTCGGGAATGAGTTCGCTTGGGCAGTCGTCCATCTTCTCGAGCCAAATGCCGTCCTTGTTGATTTTCGCTTTGATATTGCGGTCTGCAGAGCAGCTCACGCCCATGCCGATGGGGCAGCTGGCTCCATGACGAGGCAGACGGATGACGCGAATGTCGTGAGCCAGATACTTGCCACCGAACTGTGCTCCAAGTCCAATCTTGTGTGCCTCTTCCAAGAGCTTCTGCTCGAGGTCGATGTCGCGGAAAGCACGGCCAGTCTCGTCGCCAGTCGTAGGCAGCGAGTCGTAGTACTTGATGCTGGCCAACTTAACCGTCAGGAGGTTCTTCTCTGCTGAGGTGCCACCAATGACGAAAGCGATGTGGTAAGGCGGACAAGCGGCTGTGCCGAGGTGCTTCATCTCTTCAACGAGGAAGGGGAGCAGCGTGCCTTCGTTCTGGATGGTCGCCTTGGTCATGGGGTAGAAGTAGGTCTTGTTGGCCGAACCGCCACCCTTTGCAACCATAACGAACCGATACTCAGCGCCTTCGCAAGCCTCGATGTCAATCTGGGCAGGCAGGTTGCACTTCGTATTCACTTCGTCGTACATATTGAGGGGAGCATTCTGGGAGTAACGCAGATTGTCCTGTGTGAAGGTGTTGAAGACGCCACGAGAGAGTGCTTCCTCGTCCTCGAAGCCTGTCCAAACCTGCTGACCCTTCTCGCCATGAATGATGGCAGTACCGGTGTCCTGACAGAAAGGCAGAATGCCTTTGCAAGCCGTCTCTGCATTGCGCAGGAACTGGAGAGCAACGTACTTGTCGTTCTCGCTTGCATCGGGGTCTTTCAGGATTTGTGCAACTTGCAGATTGTGTTCGCGGCGCAACATGAACTCCACATCGTGGAAAGCCTGCTGAGCCAACAGAGTCAAGGCTTCTGGAGACACCTTTACAATCTCCTTGCCTTCGAACTCGCTAACGGTCACGCCTTCCTTCGTTAGGAGACGATACTCCGTCTTGTCCTCGCCCATCTGGAACATTGGGGCATACTTGAATTCCATAGTATACTGGTTATTGGTTATAGTTTATAGGTTATTGAGGCTCTTCTTCATAGTGCTGGAAGAGGAAGTCGTTGTAGGGATACTTCTGGACATGCAACTCGCGCACCTTGTTGTAGAGCACTTGCTTGAAGGTCTCGATGTTCGTCTTCTCCTGAGCCGAGATGAAGAGGCACTGGCCTCCGAGTTTCGACATCCAAGAGTGGATGAGTTCGTCGAGCGAGACATTGCGGCTCGTGGCAGGAGTCAGGTCGTCGGCATCTTTCTCTTCCCAAGTGTAAGCGTCAATCTTGTTGAAGACAATCATTTGCGGTTTTTCGCTGCAACCGAGGTCGGAGAGCGTCTTGTCCACCACTTTTATCTGTTCCTCGAAGTCGGGGTGACTGATGTCGACAATGTGCAGAAGCAGGTCAGCTTCTCGAACTTCATCGAGTGTGCTCTTGAAGGAATCCACAAGGTCTGTCGGCAGTTTGCGGATGAAGCCAACTGTGTCGCTAAGCAGGAAGGGCAGGTTATCGACGATGACCTTGCGAACTGTTGTGTCGAGGGTGGCAAAGAGTTTGTTCTCGGCAAACACCTCGCTCTTGGAGAGCAGGTTCATCAGGGTGCTCTTGCCCACATTCGTGTAGCCCACGAGAGCCACGCGAATCATACGGCCTCTGTTGCTTCGCTGAGTGGTCTTCTGCTTGTCGATTTCTGCCAGTCGTTGCTTGAGCAGGCTGATGCGGTTCAAGATGATACGACGGTCCATCTCGAGCTGCGTTTCACCAGGTCCGCGAAGTCCTACAGAACCTTTGCCGCCACCACTTCCTGAGCCACCACCTTGTCGTTCGAGGTGCGTCCAAAGTCGTTGCAGACGAGGAAGCATATAGCGGTATTGAGCCAACTCGACTTGCGTCTTTGCATTAGCCGTTTGAGCCCGCATAGCGAAGATGTCGAGGATGAGGTTCGTGCGGTCCAGTATCTTGACCTTCAGCTCGTTCTCGATGTTGCGAAGTTGCTTGGCAGAGAGTTCATCGTCGAAGATGACCATCGAGACTTCTCTTTCAGCCTCTTCCTCTGCCTGTATGAAAGCACGAATCTCCTGAAGCTTGCCGATACCCAAGTAGGTGACACTATTCGGACCATTCATCTTTTGGGTGAAGCGACGAATTGTCTTAGCCCCAGCCGTCTCTGCCAAAAACGCCAATTCATCGAGATATTCGGCTGTTTTGCGTTCGTCCTGATTGGGTGTGATAAGGCCAACCAGAACGGCAGTCTCGGGGCTGTCGTCGATGACATTGTGGAACTTCACACTCGACATTCCTTCCTCGAAAGGAAGCGACGAGCGAGAAGAGTTATAGTGCTTGCTTCGGGAGGTTTTCATCTTTATTTAACCAGCACAACAAGGTACTTGCTGACGCTCCAGAACTTCTGTGGATCGGTGATGTGAAGCTCGTACTGACCTTGCTTATCCTTTGTCAACTGATAGGTTCCAGAAGGGTGATTAGAGAGCAACTGAGCGCTCTTGCTGTAGAACTTGATGTCTTTGTCGTAGCGAATGTCAATCTTCGTGAAGTAGTTCTTGTTGAAGTCTCCACTCTTCAGAACATCGCCCTTGTCCAGAATCTTCTGTTCCTTCAGCTCGCTCTTGGTGCCGAAGACGAACCAAGCACTATTGAGTTCCTTGTCTTGTTGCTGAACCTTCTCGGCTTTGGCACGATTGTCTTCTGTCAGCGAAGCCACATCATTGCTGAGTCCTGCAATTGCTTCGCCTTGCGATTCAATGAGTGCGTCCTTTTCTGCAAGATTTGCCTCGAGTTCCTGAATGCGAGCGGCCTGAGCGTTAATCTGAGCCTGCAGGTTCTCGATGGTCTGTTGCATCTTGGTGTTCTTGATGCTGCTGTTCTTGAGTTTCTGTTGCAACTGAGCAATCAAGTCGCGATTCTGCTGCATGGCATCCTTGATGAACTCCATATTTTCATGAATCACTTCCTTGGTGCTGGCACTTTCTGGGTTGCCTTCAGCAATTGTAACTCGACCTTCGGCTTCATTTATGCGACGAATTCCTTCCTGCACTTCGTTGAAAATACCCAGAATATCATCGAGTTCCATATCTTTCTCGTTGATGATTTTCTGCAGAGAATCGAGTTCCTGCAGAGCAGTTTCCTGTTGTTCACCTGTCATATTGCAAGCACCCAAAGCAAGGGCACAGGCAACGAAAATAAGAATCTTTTTCATATTGAAAGAGTTTATGAATTTTCAGTTTGTGTGTTTATGAGTTTTTAAGTTCTTTAATTGATGAGTCTTTTCCTGCGACAACTATCACGAATTCGCCTCTTGGTTCATTCTCTGTGAAGTGCTGAAGGACCTCTTGGAGCGAGCCTCGAACGCTTTCTTCGTGAATCTTGCTGATTTCGCGACAAACGCTTACTTGTCGTTCAGCTCCGAAGACCTCGATGAACTGCGAGAGTGCTTTTACGATGCGATGTGGCGACTCGTAGAAAATCATTGTCCGCGTCTCTTCTGAAAGCGCTTGAAGTCGAGTCTGACGACCTTTCTTCTGAGGCAAGAAACCCTCGAAGCAGAACCTATCGCAAGGCAGTCCGCTGCTCACCAAAGCTGGTACGAAAGCCGTTGCTCCTGGAAGTGTGATGACCTCTATGCCGGCTTTGATGGCTTCGCGAGCAACCAGGAAACCTGGGTCGCTGATTCCTGGTGTTCCTGCATCGCTGACAACTGCGATTGTTTGGCCGCTTAAAAGGCGTTCCACAATGCTTTCCACCGTCTTGTGTTCGTTGAACTTATGGTACGAGAGCATAGCATTCTTGATGTCGAAATGCTTGAGCAAGTTGCCGCTTGTCCGCGTATCTTCGGCAAGTATGAGGTCTGCTTCGCGCAACACTTTCAGTGCTCGCGTCGTTATATCCTCGAGATTACCTACTGGAGTAGGTACCAAGTAGAGTGTCCCCATACCTTATTATTTATATTATATCGCAGGTGCAAAGGTACGAAATTTAGTTTAGAGTAGAGAGTTTAGAGTTCAGAATTAAGTGTTTTTAGTGTTTTTCTGCCTCTTTCGTCTTGAGAATTAAAAGAAATTAGTATATTTGTACCTGCAAAAGACAAAGTTAAATGAAAGATGTAGGTTCAAGCAACGGCGAGATGATGCGAAGAGGCCGAGTAGAGGTCGTATGCGGCTCGATGTTCTCAGGCAAGACTGAGGAACTCATTCGTCGTCTTCGCAGAGCACAGTTCGCTAAGCAAGTTGTGGAAATCTTCAAGCCTGCCATCGATGTTCGCTATAGTGAGGAAGAGGTCGTAAGCCATGAAGGCAACAGTATTCCCTCTACTCCAGTCGATTCGTCGGCAAGCATCTTGCTCATGGCTCAAGGCAGCGATGTGGTGGGAATTGACGAGGCTCAGTTCTTCGATGAACACATTGTGGAGGTCTGCAACGAGCTTGCTTCAAGAGGAATTCGAGTGATTGTGGCTGGTCTCGATCTCGATTTCAAGGGACAACCTTTTGGTCCGATGCCCGCTCTTTGTGCTATTGCAGATGAGGTGACGAAGGTTCACGCCATTTGTGTCCGTTGTGGAGCCCTCGCTTACGTCAGTCATCGAATTGTTGCAGGCGAAAAGCAAGTCATGCTTGGCGAGAAACAAGAGTACGAACCGCTTTGCAGAGAATGTTACGCTCAGGCAATGAAAGAGAAAGTAGAGGAGGAATAAGTATGTTAGATAAAGAAATTACCTTCGATAGAGTCGTTCGTTGGTTGGTTGCGGCACTTATTGCAACGGCTCTTGTGTGGCTCGTCAATCGCCTTTCCAGCGTGTTGCTTCCGTTCTTCATAGCTTGGATTCTGGCTTACATGATTTATCCTTTTGTCCTCTTTTTGCAGAACAAATGCCGTCTGAAATATCGAGTCCTGAGTATCGCAGTTGCCCTTCTCATCGTGCTTGCAGTACTGACTTTGGCGGCTTTCCTCGTCGTTCCTCCCATTATAGAAGAGAGTCTTAGGATGACGAAGCTGATAACCGTCTATTTCAACGATACTTTGGCGACTTCCGACTTCTTTAAGAGCATCCAAGCTATGCTGCAAAGCTATGCGAACGACGACTCTTTGCTGAAGCTCATCCAACATAGTAGTGTGGTTGAATTCGCGCAAAACATCTTGTTGCAGGCTTGGGGAGTCCTTTCCGGAACCCTCAATTTTGCCCTGGGTTTGCTGGGAAGTCTGGTTGTGATACTCTATCTGTTCTTCATTCTGATGGATTACGAGAAGATTTCCGAAGGCTGGATTCGCTTCATTCCTGCAGGACAACGAGGTTTCGCAAGCATGGTGGCTCAGGATGTTAAGAGCGGAATGAATTCATATTTCCGCGGACAATCGCTCATCGCACTCATAGTCGGCATCCTCTTCTCGATAGGTTTCCTCATCATCGACTTCCCGATGGCAATAGGTTTGGGACTCTTCATCGGACTGTTGAACCTGATTCCCTATCTGCAACTGGTAGGCTTCATCCCCACCGTTATATTGGCTCTCGTCAAAGCAGCCGATACAGGACAGAACTTCTGGGTAATCCTGCTCTGTGCCTTAGCCGTCTTTGCAGTCGTACAAACCATTCAGGATGTCTTCCTCACCCCCAAAATCATGGGGCATGTGATGGGTTTGAAGCCAGCCATCATCCTGCTGAGTCTCTCCATTTGGGGCAGTCTGTTGGGCATCATCGGACTCATCGTCGCTCTGCCTCTAACAACCCTCCTCATCTCGTATTACAGGCGTTTTGTCCTCAAAGAAGGTGGCGAAGATGGAGATGGCGAGAGTAGTGGCCAAACTTAACGAGTTAAGTTGGCAAAGTTAACGTGTTATGATTGCAATCGTAACGTGTTACGTTTGGATTTTAACCACGTTAAGTTTCGAGATACTCCTGCAGACCTAAGTCCTCAAAACAGGTCCTCAAATAAAAAAAAGCAAAGGAAGACGAAAAAAATTAAACCTTAAACTATAAACTTTAAACTTTATTTCGTACCTTTGCAGCCGCAAATGAAAAATTTGCATTCAGGTTGACTCGCTAGCTCAGTTGGTAGAGCATCACACTTTTAATGTGGGGGTCTTGGGTTCGAGCCCCAAGCGGGTTACCAAAAAGAGAGGCTTCAGGGCCTCTCTTTGTTTGTTATATGGGTTTAGAAGTCCTTTCCTACGAACTCGGCTTCCTTGCTTAGAGCTTCCTCTTTGGCTTTTGCAGAAGGTTGGCGGAAACGATATGAGACGCTAAAGACAATGTTCGGATAGGTAGGACGAACCCAAGTTTCGCTCCTCAAAAGAGCCGAACTTCGAAGACTATGGTAGCGAGCCGTGTGGAAGATGTCGTGAGCAACGAGTCCCAACTGCAGTTTGCCCTGCAAGAGAGACTGGCGAGCTGCGAGGTCGAAATAAACGTAAGCCGACTCTTTACCTTGTGTAAGATGTTGACCTCCAACGAAATGGCCGTCGAATTGAAGAGCTGTGTTCTTCGCCAAACGGAAGTTATTTATCCATCCAATCGTGCCAGTTGTGCCGTGAGCATTGGTGCAACCTTCGTATGTGGCTCGATAATTGTAGAGAGAAAGCGTGCCGTTTGCAGTCATTTGCCACCAGTTTGTCGGCTTCGTAACAACTTGCAATTCAAGTCCTTCCCGCCATTCATTCCCCGCATTAATAATACTGTCGAGCGTCACGCCTGCACCATAAGCCCGACGAATATAGTCAACCACTCCTGTCCTACGTCTTGCATAGATGGTTGCATTTACTTGTGTCGAGCCAAACATCTTGCGCCAAGAGAGTTCGAGGGAGTGTATGTACTCCGACTTGAGGTCAGGATTGCCGATGATTCGCGTGTGATAATCCTCATAAGTAATGTAGGGCTCGAGTTTCCAAATGCCTGGCCGATTCGTTCGTCGCGAGTAACCAAGCGTGAAAGTGCCTGCTTTGTCGGTCGTATAAGCCAGATGAGTTGACGGATAAAGCTCGGTATATTTCTTGTAACGACTAGTGATTGTGGGCAAATCCATCTCGTCTATGAGGTTATCTATGCGGAGACCTGCGTCGAACTGAAGAGGTCCGATGCGGTCGTTCGCCTGAGCATAAGGGCTATGCGTCTGCCTTCGATAATAGAAAGGAGCGTAGAGGTCGTCCTGCCAAACAAATTCTTGTTGCGGAAGGTCCCAGTAACAAATGCGATAATCGCCATGCTCGCTATAAGTCGTGTATTGATATCCGACCTCGAGAATGCCAGTTTGTCGGTAATGAAGCTTGTAGGAAAGAGCTCCGTCGCAATCCCAATGATGCTCAGTTTCATAGCCTCGAGTGCCCTCTTGACGCGCTCCATTCAAGTCGAACATATTGCTCTCAGTATATTCTTCCGAGAAGCGATCATAGCGAAAACGATTGTTGATGTTGATTTCATCGCCTCGTTCGTTGAGTTTCCAAGTGTAATCGAAGGCAGTTTGAAACAGATACTTCGTCAATTTATAACGGTCGTGGCTATCGAGAAGGTCGGGGGAGAGGTTTGTCAGATACGTCATATCTCCACCTCTGGGATTGATGGTTCTGCCACCTTGCAAGTCGATGTTCAGCCGATGCCAGCCGTCGTTGAACTCATAACCACCTTGCCCGATGTAAGTTCGGAAGTCGCGAAAGCGTGTGCCATCAGCAAAAGAAGTCACAGTTGTGCCGTTTGCCGAGGTCTGTTTCTCTTGTTCAAACTGACTTTTATTGTGAATATCCGAGCCTTGTCCCCCTACATATATATTATGGTGGCCTGTTCTGTAGTTGATTTTGGTGTCGAGCGAGAGCGTTCCCCAAGTGGATGCAGTACCATTCACACTAATGTCCCAGCCATCTGTCTCACTTCGTTTTGTAACGATATTGATGATGCCCACATCCCCTTCAGTCTTGTATTTGGCCGACGGAGTTGTGAGGATTTCGATGTCTTTAATGCTGGCAGCACCAATCATCTGAAGTGCTTCGGTTCCCGAAAGAGGTGAAGGTTTGCCGTCAACATAGACGAGGAACTCCTGACTGCCGCGAAAAGAGAGGCTTCCGTTGGCATCCACAACAACTCCAGGCACAGATCTCAGCACATCGAAAGCCGTTCCGCCTTGAGCCGTAAGCACTTGTTCGGCATCGATTCTCTGTCTGTCCAGACGATAACTGATGCGTTGCCTTTGTCCGTTAATGCTCACTTCCTGCATCAAGGTCGAGTCGCTCAACTCCGACTTTTGTTGAGCCTTCAGACTTATTGCCTGCAAAAAGAGAAGACAAAACAGCAATTTCAGCTGGATGCGTGCCATAACGAAACTTTTTACCTTAGCTTTCGCAAATTTACACAATTCTCTTCAAAAATGATTGTATTATGAAAAAATAATACTATATTTGCAGAAAAAACATACAACTATGACACAAAATCACCCATTTCATCGTTTTTTTCTGTCTGTTTTAGTGTTGCTCGTGACCTCTCTTTCCGTGCAGGCTCAGCAATATCCTTATCAGAACCCGGAACTCAGTCCTAAGGAAAGAGCCCAAGATCTCTGCAAACGATTGAGGTTGGAGGAGAAGGTAGGCCTCATGATGCACTTCTCAAAACCGGTCGAGAGGCTTGGAGTTCCTGTCTTCCAATGGTGGAGCGAGGCTCTCCATGGCGTGGGTCGAAACGGTCATGCAACAGTTTTCCCTATTACGATGGGAATGGCTGCAACGTTCGATACCTTGCTTGTGGAGCGTGTTTTCACGGCAGTCAGCGATGAGGCTCGCGTCAAGCACAATCAGGCACATCGGCTTGGAACGCAGCGAGAAATGTATCACGGCCTTTCTTTTTGGACGCCAAACATCAACATTTTCCGTGATCCGAGATGGGGAAGAGGACAGGAAACCTATGGCGAAGACCCGTATCTGACGGCTGTGATGGGTAAGAGTGTGGTTCGAGGACTGCAAGGTCCTGCCGATGCTCGCTACCAGAAGTTGCTGGCTTGCGCAAAGCATTTTGCCGTTCATAGCGGTCCTGAGTGGAGTCGTCACCGTTTTAATGCCGAGAACATCAAGCTTCGCGACCTTCACGAGACCTATCTTTATGCTTTCCGCGCCCTTGTGAAGGAGGCGAAAGTGGCTGAGATAATGTGTGCATACAATAGTTTCGAAGGCAAACCTTGTTGCGGAAGTGACCGTTTACTTCAGCAGATTTTGCGTGATGAATGGCATTTCGAAGGTCTTGTAACCAGCGATTGTTGGGCTGTGGACGACTTTTGGAAGGAGTGGGGACATCATTACAGCGAGAGCAAGACCATAGCTGTGAGCGAGGCTGTCCTTGCTGGAACGGATGTTGAATGCGGCGAAACCTTCGGAAGCCTCAAGGACGGTGTAAAAGAGGGGCGTATCAAGGAAGAGACCATCGACAAGAGTCTTTGCCGATTGCTCGAGGCGCGTTTCCGTCTGGGAGATTTCGACGATCCTCATCTCAATCCTTGGAACAGGATTCCCGACTCTCGCCTTTGTTGTCAGGAGTTCGCTGATCTGGCCCTCGAAGCAGCTCGAAAGAGCATAGTTCTGCTGAGGAACGAGAAGAACACTCTGCCCCTTTCTGAGGCTGACGCAAAGGATCTTTACATTATGGGCCCGAATGCTGCGGATAGTACAATGATGTGGGGAAACTACAACGGCTTCCCTCTTCACACAATCACGCTGGCAGAAGGCATTTGCAGCATTTGTCCGTCAGCAACTTTCGTTCCTTGGGAAAGGAATGTTCAGCGTCAAGTAGAGGCGGCTTCTGATGCCAAAACTGTCATTTTCTGTGGCGGTATTTCTCCAAGACTTGAGGGAGAAGAGATGGATGTGAAGGAGGAAGGCTTCAAAGGAGGTGATCGTACGATGATTGAACTGCCGAAGGACCAGCGCGAAATCCTTGCCGCTCTCCATAAAGCAGGCAAGAAAGTCATCCTCGCAAACTGCTCTGGAAGCGCGATTGGACTGGTTCCTGAGCAACAATCGACAGATGCAATCCTTCAGGCTTGGTACGGAGGTCAGGCTGGAGGACGAGCTTTGGCAGAGGTCATCTTTGGCAAAGTCAATCCGAGTGGCAAGTTGCCTGTGACTTTCTATCGTAATGTGGACCAACTTCCCGACTTCGAGGACTACAATATGGAAGGGCATACCTATCGTTTCTTCCGTGGCGAGCCGCTTTATCCGTTTGGTTACGGCCTGAGTTACAGCAAGTTCGTCTATGGAAAACCCAGTTTTGCGAACGGACAGTTAACGCTTCCCGTCAGCAATAAGAGCAAGCGAGATGGAGAGGAGACAGTGCTCGTATATATTACTAAGGTAGGCGATACAGACGGGCCAATCCGCACGCTTCGAGCCTTCCAACGAGTCGAAATTCCAGCAGGAAGCACTAAGTCGGTCAGCATTCCTTTGCCAGATAATGCTTTTGAGTGGTGGGATGTGAAGTCGAACGCCATGAGAATTCTGCCTGGACAGTATATTCTTCAGGTTGGCGACAAGAATCTGAAAATCACGAGGTAAGGAGTGCGGCAAATCTTAACGTGGTTAAATCGCAAACTTAACGTGTTACGTTGGCGATTTTAACGTGTTACGTTTGCAATCTTAACACGTTACGTTTGGATTTTAACTGAGCTTCGTTTGGAGACATAAAAAAACAACCCGGGGCACGAATGCCACCGGATTGCTACCACCCTCGTTGCGGGAGCACGACTCGAACGTGCGACCTCCAGGTTATGAGCCTGACGAGCTACCAACTGCTCTACCCCGCGATGTTTTGAGTTTTGTGGCTGCAAAGGTAAGACGAAATTCCTAATCTGCCAAATTATTTTGCTAAAATTTGTGCCCCTAAACATCGATTTCTGTCATTTCTTGCACAAAATACGCTCATTTGAGCATTTTTAACACCTAAAAATTGCACAAATCAAAGAAAATGTGCTATCTTTGCAATCGAAATGGCAGTAGTTAAGACTCGAATCAAACTTGTAGATGTGGCTCGACAACTGTTTGCTAAGAACGGTCTCGAAAACACCACGATGAACGACATTGCTCAGGCTTCGGGCAAAGGTCGCCGCACTCTCTATACCTATTTCAAGAGTAAGGAGGAGATTTATTGGGCAGTCATCGAGGGAGAACTGGAGCGCATCAACGAGAAGATGACTGATGTGGCGACCCAACCGATGGAGCCTGAAGACAAACTCGTCGAGGTCATCTACACTCACCTCAACATGATCAAGGAAGCCGTTCAACGCAACGGAAACCTCCGAGCCGAGTTCTTCCGCAACATCATTATGGTGGAAAAAGTCCGCAAAAACTTCGACAAAAACGAACAAAGGCTTTTTGCTTCCATCATGGCGGAAGGCGTTCAGCAAGGGCGTTTCGAGATAGATAGCATTCCTCTCTGCTCGGACATTATGCACTACTGCGTTAAAGGACTCGAGATACCTTATATTTATGGGCGTTTGGCCGATGGAATGCCGCAAGGAATGAGTCGCGGAATCGTGCAGAAACTCATTCATAAGGCATTGAGCAGGCAAGAGAAACACATCAGCCAATACCTCTAATCAGACAACAGATAATAGACAACAGACAACTGAATATGGGATTATTAGAAGGAAAAACCGCACTCATCACGGGTGCAGCAAGAGGCATCGGTAAGGCGATTGCCTTGAAGTTTGCCTCTGAAGGCGCAAATATAGCATTCACAGACTTGGTTCTCAACGACGAAATGGCTGCTGGCCTCGAAGCTACTCGCAAAGAGATTGAGGCAGTTGGCGTTACTTGTCGTGCTTATGCAGGTAATGCAGCCGACTTTGTAGCTACCGAGGAGGTCGTTCAGAAGATAAAGGAAGACTTCGGCACAATTGACATTCTCGTCAACAATGCTGGCATCACGAAGGATGGACTCATGCTTCGTATGACCGAACAACAGTGGGATGCAGTCATCAACGTTAACCTGAAGAGCACGTTCAACTTCACTCATGCTTGTGTTCCCGTCATGATGAGGCAGCGTGGAGGCAGCATCATCAACATGGCAAGCGTGGTTGGCGTTCACGGCAACGCTGGGCAGGCAAACTATGCAGCCTCGAAAGCCGGTATGATTGCCCTTGCAAAGAGCATCGCTCAGGAAATGGGACCGAAGGGAATACGCGCAAATGCAATTGCTCCTGGCTTCATCGAAACCGCTATGACGGCGCAGCTTAGCGAGGAGATTCGCGAGGAATGGAAGAAGAAGATACCTCTTCGTCGAGGCGGACAAGTTGAGGATATTGCCAACGTGGCTACTTTCCTCGCTAGCGATATGAGCAGTTATGTAAGCGGCCAAGTCATCCAAGTTGATGGCGGCATGAATATGTGATGCAGGTACTCTACGAGGACAATCATCTGATAGCCGTAGCAAAGAAAGCAGGGGACATCGTTCAGGGAGACAAGACCGGCGATGTCCCTTTGTCTGATTTAGTGAAGGCTTACCTGAAGGACAAGTATCAGAAGCCTGGGAACGTCTTTCTTGGAGTCGTTCACAGGTTGGATCGTCCTGTTAGTGGGGTAGTGATCTTTGCTAAGACAAGCAAGGCTTTGCCCCGACTCAATAAGATGTTTGCTGAGCATGAGGCAGTTAAGAAGACCTACCTCGCAATCGTCGCCAACAAACCTCCGCAATCAGAAGGGACGCTCACTCATTGGTTGACACGCAACGAAAAGCAGAATACGGCTCGAGCCTACGACCGAGAAGTGCCTAACAGCAAGAAAGCAATCCTCGATTATCGTCTTGTGGCAGAGTCGGAACGCTACTTCTTGCTCGAAGTAACCTTGCATACAGGTCGTCATCATCAAATTCGAAGTCAGCTTGCAAAGATAGGTTGTCCCATAAAAGGCGACTTGAAATATGGCGCTCCTCGCAGTAATCCAGACGGAAGTATCAGCCTTCATGCTTGGCGACTCTCGTTGGAACATCCCGTTTCACACGTTCCTCTAACAATCGAAGCTCCTATGCCTGAAGAGCGTCTCTGGCAAGAGATAACGAGGCCTCTTATGTCTTAATGTATTCTTCTTTGACACAAAATTTCTTATTTTGTGTGGCAAAATGAAGAGTTTTTCGTACCTTTGCCTCTTGAATAGTGCTTGCAAAGGCATGAAACGTGCGCTAAAATACATTTTTAGGACACTTTTGGCGATAGTATTACTCATTGTAATGCTTGCTGCCAGTCTCTATCTGCCACCAGTGCAAAGGTGGGCAGTTAACAGGCTTACTGCCTATCTTGAGGAGAAGACTGGCCTTGAGGTGTCCATCGGAAGCGTGCATCTTGCTTTCCCCCTTGACTTGAGTCTCGGACAAGTACATATTGCAAAGCCACCAACCGATATCTTAAATGTTGACAATGTCCTTGTTGACCTCGACCTCACTCGTCTCTTGACCTTGCATGTTGGTGTGGATGCAATAGAACTCTCTGATGGAAGTATTCACACGACTGATTGGATAGATGCGGTTGCAATGGATGGCAGTATCGGCAATCTCAAGATTGTTGCCGATGATATTGACTTGCGAAATAAGAAAGTCAATGTGACGGATGCATCTCTCGATGGTTGTGTGCTCGACATAAAACTTCGTGAAACAGAAGAAGACACAACTGAAAGTGCGCCAATTGATTGGCAGATAGATGTTGACAAAGTGCACATCAACCAGAGCAAGATAGCCCTTCAGTTGCCAAATGATGCGATGCGAGTCAATGCAGCTATTCGTGAGGCCAATCTTGATAGTGGCGACATTAGTCTTAGCAAAGGAACTTATCGAATAGGCAAGATAAATCTCTTGGCAGATAACCTTACTTATGATATCCCCGGCTCTAATCCAGTAAAAGGATTTGATGTGAATCATCTTGCTTTTAAGGATTTGGAGTTAGGGCTTGATAAGTTTTCCTACGACCAAAACACTTCTGTGCTTAATGCTCAATTGCATAGACTTGCCTTTAAGGAAAAGAGTGGTTTCCAACTTGATAACCTTGCTGTAAACCTCTCTCTCGACTCTACGCATATCGTTGCAACAGGGCTCGACCTGAAGACTCCACATAGTTCTGCAAGAGGCAACATCAACCTCGATTGGGATGCACTCTCGCCTAAGAAACGCGGACAACTTGATGCGGACATTCAGGCTTCTTTAGGTCATGAAGATGTTCTTTGCCTTGCAGAATCTTATCTGCCAAAGGATCTCGCGAAACAATATCCTCGTCAGCCTCTTAACATCAATCTTGATGCAAATGGCAATGTAGATAATCTTTACCTCCAGACTTGCAATGTGAACATTCCTACAGTCATCGATGCCCGTACTACAGGCTCAGTTCAGAACTTAATGGATAGCAAGAAACTTGGAGCAGACCTGAAGTGGGACGTTACGACGATGGACCTTCGTTGTGTCAACCGCTATCTTGGATTGAAGGATGTTCGTTTCCCCAAGATGACCATTCATGCCGACACTAAGTTACGAGATGCTTCGAAGCTGACTGCCGATGCTTTGCTTCTTGAGGGCAAAGGTAGAGCCCATCTGACTGGCAACATCGATCTGAACTCGATGGCATATCAAGGTAAGACTCGCATTACTAATCTGCAACTTCACGATTTCCTGCCAAAAGACTCGCTTTATGCTCTCACGGCTACTGCTAAGTTCTCAGGTAGAGGCACAGATATGCTTAGTCCCAGTACTAAACTTCACGCCCAAGCTGATATCACTCATCTTGGTTATGCTTCGTGGGACTTGGATAACATAAAAGCAGACTGCCGTTTGGAGAAAGGCAAGGCATTGGTCGATATAAACAGCCAGAACGATTTGCTTTGTATGCAGGGTTGTGTAGAAGCATCCATTACTGATCGAAAGTTGAAGGCTGCTGATTTCAACATGGACCTGAGCCACATCGACCTCTATGCCCTTCACTTAGCAAAGAAACCTCTTTCGGCAAGCATGGTAATGCACTTGGATGGAGCCTCTGACTTCAAGCAGACGCATAACTTGAAGGCTCGCATCGAGGCAATGGAGTTGATGACTGCCGATAGCGTGATTTATCCTCTAGATTTAACCCTCGATGCTAGTCTTTCGCCTGAACATCTTCAAGCAAAAGCATTTGCAGGCGACCTCAGTCTTTCAGTTTCGTCCGACCAAGGACTTGATTCTTTGTTGGCGCGATACAATAACTTTAGCAAAGAGTTGCAAAGAGAGATAGATAGTCTTCGCTTAAAGCAGGATACGTTAAGAACGCTTTTGCCGCATTTGAAGATGGAACTTACTTGCGGTCAAAAGAACCCGATAGGCAATATTCTTCGTCATGCTACAGGTTATAGTTTCCGCGACCTTTCCTTCCATCTTACAACCTCGCCTGAAGAAGGTTTGAGTGGCAATGGCTATATGCATTCCCTCAATACAGGAGCCATCTTACTTGACAGTATCGATTGGCAAATCCGGCAGGAGCCGAGCGGAGTTTCTCTTGATGCCAAAGTAGCAAACGGTCCGAAGAACAGTATTGTGACCTTTATGTCGCAAGTTCATGCGGCTTTAACAGAGACGGGTGCTAATGCAGATCTTGTCTTTTATGACGCTCAAGGAAAGAAGAGTGTGGACTTCGGTTTGGTTCTCGACTTGCTTCAGGATGGTTTGCGTGCTCATTTCACACCACTCAATCCGATTATTGCTTATCGTCGTTTCACGCTCAATGATGATAACTTCGTTTCGCTAACTCGCAATGGGCATCTCGATGCGTTGGTCGACCTTCTTGCAGATGATGGGACAGGTTTGAAACTTTATACTATGCCAAACGATGAGGCTCAACAAGATGTTTCGCTAAGTGTAAATCACTTTAATGTAGGAGAACTGACGCAAGTCATTCCCTTCATGCCTGACATTAGCGGCTTCCTTCATGGCGACTTCCACTATATGCAGGCTGACAGTACAACTACTGTTTCTGCAGAAATGCTTGTAAAGAGGATGGCGTACAACGGAGTTTCATTTGGCGACGTTGGCTTGAATGGCGTTTATTTCCCCAATGCTGATGGCTCGCATTATGTTGATGGTATCGTTACTTTGGACGAGCAGGAAGTGCTTTTGGTGAATGGTAAATATCATAAAGAGAAAGGAAAAGGAAAGATGGAGGGCGATGCTTCATTCCAGAAGATGCCTTTTGCCATTCTCAATGCCTTTATGCCTGATGGCCCATTTGCTTTAAGTGGTTATGCTTGGGGCGACTTTTCGGTGAGTGGTTATACAGACAATCCTATCCTGAACGGAGAATTAAAGACGGAATCTCTTCATATTGATGCCGATAGTTACAATGTGAACTTGCAGATTCCTGACCACACAATTACTGTCAACAATAGTCGTATTGACCTTAATCGTATTGAGGCTTATGCAGCAGGCAAGACTCCGCTTGTGCTCGATGGCAACATCGATTTCAGCAATCTTGATCGTGTGCAGTTGGATATGAATGTAAGAGCCAACAACTACCAGCTCATCAATGCACCAAAGAGACAAGGTTCGTTAGCTTATGGCAAAGTGTTTGTCAATCTTGGCGGACGTTTGTGGGGAACACTTTCTGACCTCAAGATGCGTGGACGTCTTGATGTGCTTGGCAGTACTGATGTTAGTTGTGTCCTAACAGATACACCTCTTACTGTTGATGATCAACTTGCAGATATTGTTACTTTCTGTGACTTCAACGATACAATTGTTGTAGAGCCAATAGATGTGAAACGTCAAAGCATCGATATGCAGATGAATGTCAGCATAGCGGAAACAGCACAGATACATTGCTTCTTAAGCGACAACGGTAACGACTACATTGACTTGCAGGGTGGGGGAGAACTGACGATGACCTACGACCTGCAGAATGATATGCAAGTTTGGGGACGTTACACGATCAACAAAGGGACGATGCGTTATTCGTTGATGGCTATTCCACTTAATGACTTCCAAATAGCGCAGGGCAGTTATGTAGAGTTCCAAGGCGATATGATGAATCCTCGCCTTAGTATCAATGCAAGTGAACGAGTAAGGTCAACTGTGACAGAGAATAGTGTTCCGCGCAATGTCGCTTTTGACGTCGGACTTGCTATCAGCAGGACGCTTGATGATATGGGATTGGAGTTTACGCTGGAGGCTCCTGAAGATATGACTGTACAAAACCAGTTGACTGCGATGACAGCCGAAGAAAGAGGTCGAGTTGCAGTCACGATGCTTGTTACAGGAATGTATGTTACGGATGATGCAGAAACGAATGGTGGCTACAATTACGCCAATACGCTCAATGCATATCTGCAGAGTGCTATCAACGAAATTGCAGGTAAAGCTCTCAATACGGTTGACGTTAACTTTGGTATTTCGAGTGGAACCTCTGAAACAGGCGCGAATACTACCGATTACAGTTTCAGTTTTGCGAAACGTTTCTGGGGCAATCGCATTAGTGTGATAATAGGAGGAAAGGTCAGCGCAGGCCATGATGCAGTTAACAATGGACAGACCATCATCGACAATGTTTCCATAGAATATCGTCTTGACAAGACTGCCTCGCGCTACGTTAACCTCTTCTACGACCGCAATTATGAGTCGTTGCTTGAAGGACAAGTTACTAAGATGGGTGGTGGTATTGTTCTTCGCAAGAAAGCCGATAAACTGAGTGAACTCTTCATCTTCCGTAACAAGAAAGATTCTATGCAACCTTCCTCTCGACCAGAAGAGAAGCGTCAAGAAAATACAAAGGCTCCGAATGAATAAGATACAATCCATAACGTTACTGTTGCTTTGCTTGCTTGCTTCGGCTTGTTCCCTTACAAAGCATTTGCCTGAGGGTGAGACGCTCTATCGAGGCATAAAGAGCATCGACTATGATAAAGCTCCGATTAAGGACAAGAATGCAGAGCAAGAAGGTGTTATCACAGCTTTAGCGGATGCATATACGACAGTTGAGGGATTGCTTTCTGGCGATGCATCTGTATTGAAGACAGAAGAAACTGATGATAAGGCAATACGAGACAGTTTGAAACGATCTTCTCAGAAAGACCTGGAGGCCTATGCTGCCACGAAGGAAGAGGTTGAGGCTGTGCTTTCGTATGCTCCCAACGGAGCCTTTATGGGTAGCAGTTTCGTAACACATCCCTTCCCAATAAAGTTGCTTATCTACAATCGTTATGCTGGCAGCAAGCATCGTTTCGGCAAATGGATGTTCAATCATTTCGCTGCTTCGCCTGTTTTGATGAGTAACGTCAATCCTCGTTTGCGTTCTACTGTGGCAAAGAACACCCTTCGCAGTCGCGGTTACTTCCGTGCTCAGACTTCCTTTGAGACAGTTCCTGACCCGCGAGACTCTTTGAAAGAGCGTGTTCGCTATAACATCCATCCTGGTCCTGTTTACCATTTGGACAGTATTGCTTACATGAACTTCCCGCCTGAGGCTGACAGTATTATCAAGAATAGCCCTGAGCTTTCTGCGTTGCATCGTGGCGATCCTTTCAGTGTGGTTAATCTCGAGGCTGAACGAACAAGGATTGTTAGCGCTTTGCGAGAGCAAGGTTATTACTATCAAAGGAATGATTATATCAATTTCCGAGCAGATACTTTGCAGACACCTATGCTTGTGAAACTGCAGGTTCAACCTTCCTTAACTGCTCCAAAGGAGGCGATGAAGCCATATAATATAGGTAACACGCGCGTGAACATATACAAATATGGCGATCGACAGATAGTGGATAGCATCACAATGCGAGGCGGAAACTCCTTTGGATACAGCCGTCCCGTAAAGTTCAAGAAACAGGAACCTGGCACCAAAAAGGCTCCGAAGGCTGAAAAGGGACAAGCTCCTTTGCTGCGACCCAGAGCTGTTTGGCGTTCGATGCTCTTCCGCAAAGGCGACCTCTATAAGCAGAGTCTGGGAGAACTGATGCAGGAGGGACTTGCTTCAACGAATGTCTTCTCGGCTTTACGCATCAATTATGTGCCTCGCGACTCTGTGCAAGAGGGCGATACCCTTGATATTGTAGTAAATGCGACACTCGACAAACCTTATGATGCCGAGTTTCAGGGGAACATTACAGGCAAGACTGGAGGTCAGATAGGTCCGGGTGCGAGCTTCTCTTTCTCAAAAAGAAACGCTTTCCGAGCAGCTGAAACTTTGACGCTCAAACTGTGGGGTTCGTACGAATGGCAGACAGGAGCCAACCTCGAGGGCAGGCGTTCTTTGTTCAACTCCTATGAATACGGACTTAGTGGATCGCTTTCCTATCCTCGTTTCCGCTTCTTTGGCTTGGGACGCAAGATAGGTCGTCGCTTCGTTTCGACTACTGCGATTGACTTGCAGGCACGTTGGATGAATAGAGCACGTTACTTTGGTCGCGTTTCTTGGAGTGGTGGAATTAACTATACTCTGCAACGAAAGCAACGCATCAAACACGAGTTCTCGCCTCTGACAATTACCTACGATCAGTTGCTTCACAGTACGGCTCGTTTCGATTCTATTGTCAACGCCAATCCTGCTCTCTATGTTTCTATGCGTGATCAGTTTGTGCCGAGTATGTGGTACACTTTCTCATGGGCAGGAAGTCCAAAGCATCCTTCTGCTCTTACCATTTCGGCCAAAGAAGCATCGGCTATTCTTTCGAGCATTTATGCCATTTGTGGGGACTCTTACAGCAAGGAAGGAAAGCGACTTTTGGGTGTTCCTTATGCCCAATTCATTAAGACAACCGTTCAATATACTCGCCAGTTCCCACTCACGAAACGCAGTCTTCTTGCAACGCGAGCCTTTGCAGGTGTAGTTTACAGCTACGGAAATGCGAAAGCGGCACCTTATAGCGAGCTCTTCTCAGTAGGTGGAGCCAACAGTATTCGTGCTTTTGGTATGCGAACAATCGGTCCTGGAGCTTATCATCCGGAAGCCTCTAAGTACTCTTATGTCGACCAGATGGGAGACTTCAAACTTGAGACGAACGTTGAGTATCGCTTCCCCATTGTCGGCAAACTGAATGGTGCGACCTTCCTGGATGCAGGAAATGTCTGGCTTTTGCGCAATAGTGAGAACCAGCCTGGCGGCCAATTCAGGTTCAAGGACTTTGGCAAACAGATTGCTCTCGGCACAGGTGTGGGCATTCGTTACGACCTGGATTTCCTCGTTATCCGTTTCGACTTGGGTATAGGAATACATGCTCCTTACAATACTGGCAAGCGAGGTTACTACAATATGACGAGCTTCGGAAAGTCACTTGGTTACCACTTCGCCATCGGTTATCCTTTCTAGTTTTTGAGCAATCCCAGTTAAGTTGTAAAACGTAACACGTTAACTTTGCAAACATAACACGTTAAGATTGCCAACGTAACACGTTACGTTTGGATTTTAACCACGTTAAGTTTGGCAACGACCCTGCAGTCGTTTGAAAAGATGAAAAGTGAGGGGTTTAATCTTCGTTCCAGAACCTCCAACTCGCGACAGCCTGAAGGTACAACATCTCCAAGCCGTTTTTGACGATTGCCCCTTGCTCTCGGCCTTTCTGCATGAACAAAGTGTCCTCGGGATTATAGACTAGATCGAAGAGCAGATGCTTTTGGGTGAGGAGTTCGTAAGGAATTGCTGGGGCTTGATCCACTTTGGGGAACATTCCGACGGGAGAGCAATTGACGATAACAGAGTATTCCTTCATCACTTCTGGCGTGAGATCGGAGTAGGCGAGCATCTTTTCGCGAGGCGAACGAGTTACATAAGTCCACTCAATACCCAAGCGACTCAGGCCAACTCGAATGGCTCTGCTTGCTCCTCCAGTACCCAAGATGAGGGCTTTCTTGTGGTGTGGTTGCAAGAGAGGACGAATGCTTTCGGTAAAGCCGATGATGTCACTATTGAAACCCTTCAGCTTGCCATCGCGAACGCGAATCACGTTTACGGCTCCAATCTCTCGTGCTTCGTCGCTCAACTCATCAAGAAGAGGAATGACGGCCTGTTTGTGGGGGAGCGTTACATTGAGCCCCCTGAGTTCGGGATTCTCGCGAAGAATATCAAGAAGCATAGTTGCATCAGGAATCTCGAAGTTAAGATACTGAGCGTCAATGCCTTCGCGAGCAAACTTCTCTGTAAAGAAACCTCTGCTGAAACTGTGTCCTAGAGGGAAACCTATGATGCCGTATTTGTCCATTTCTTGAGTTAAGCGAGCATTATTTCTTTGCCAAATACATTGTACTAATGCCGAAAGTGAAGCGTTTCCACTGCACTTCTGCGAAGCCGGCCTTGCGCAAGATGCCTTCCATCTGCTCTGGTTGTGGGAAAGCCTCCATGGATGCTGGCAGATAAGTGTAGGCACTACTGTCGTGGCTGATGAGTCGTCCGAGCAAAGGCATTACGACGTGAGCATAAATCCAGAACAGTTGCTTCATCGGAAAGCGAGGTGGCGATGTGAGTTCTACGATGAGAAGATGACCGCCAGAACAAAGGACTCGTTGCATTTCGCGCAGTCCTGCATCCAAATCATGGAAGTTGCGAACGCCATAAGCAGACGTTACGGCATCGAACGAACCATCTGTAAATGAGAGCTTTGTGCAGTCTTCTCTCTCGAAGGAAATAGTGTCCTGCAGCCCTTCTTGCTTGACTTTCTCGCGTCCAACTGCCATCATGCCTTCGCTGATATCTGCCCCTGTGATGTGCCCGGGCTTGATGCGTTTGGCAAGAAGCAAAGCGAAATCGCCCGTTCCAGTTGCGATATCGAGGATTTGCTGTGGCTTAAACTTGCCGAGAGCATCAACCGCTTTGCGTCTCCAACGACGGTCGATGCCCAGGGAAAGCATGTGGTTGAGTTTGTCGTAGGTAGGCGCAATTCGGTCGAACATCTGCCTAACCTGCTCTTGCTTTACCTTTCCTTCAGCCACTTTGTTACGTTCTTTTCTATTCGAGCCGCAAGGTCGCCTTCGCTATCGGCAGGCTCGAACTTCTTTCCAACGATGTGTTCGTAGAGTTCTATGTAGCGGTCGGCCACGCTTTGAGCGTATTCATCGGTAATCTCAGGCATTACTTGGCCAGGCTGATTCATGAAGTTGTGTTCGATAAGCCACTGCCTTACGAACTCCTTCGAAAGCTGTTTCTGAGGCTCGCCCTTTGCGAACTTCTCCTCGTAACCGTCTGCATAGAAGTAACGACTGCTGTCGGGAGTGTGGATTTCATCAATGAGGATGACTTTTCCATCTCGCTTGCCGAACTCATACTTTGTGTCAACAAGGATGAGACCTTTAGCTGCGGCAATCTCCGTGCCACGCTGGAAGAGGGCACGAGTGTACTTCACCATCGTCTCCCAATCTTCTTTGCTGACCAATCCTTGCTTGACAATTTCCTCTGCGGAAATGTTCTCGTCGTGTCCTTCCTCAGCCTTTGTGGTAGGAGTTATGATGGGTTCTGGGAACTTTTGGTTCTCCTTCATGCCTTCCGGAAGCTTCACTCCGCAGAGTTCACGGCAGCCTGCTTTGTACTCGCGCCAAGCTGAGCCAGTCAGGTAGCCACGAATAATCATCTCTACTCGGAAGCCTTCTGCCTTGAGTCCTACAGTCACCATCGGATCTGGAGTTGCGAGTTTCCAGTTGGGAACAATGTCGGCTGTGGCATCGAGGAACGATGCGGCAATCTGGTTGAGCACTTGTCCCTTGTAGGGAATGCCTTTAGGCAGGATGACGTCGAAGGCCGAGATGCGGTCCGTAGCCACCATCACCATCAAATCATCATTGATGTTATAGACATCACGAACTTTTCCGTGATACACATTCACCTGTCCAGGCAGGTTGAAGTCAGTTCTTGTTAAGGCTTTCATCTTGTTCTTGTTGTATGTTTTTTTGTGATTCGTAAGCTTCCACGATTCGCGTCACAAGTTTGTGTCGCACAATATCTTTCTTGGTGAGTTCAATGAAACCGATGCCTTTGATGTCCTTCAGGAGGCCGAGCGCCTCGATAAGACCTGAGCGAACACTATGCGGAAGGTCGATCTGGGTTGTGTCTCCCGTCACAATCATCTTGGTGTTCATGCCCATTCTGGTAAGGAACATCTTCAACTGAGCAGAGGTTGTGTTCTGTGCTTCATCGAGGATGACGACTGCATCGCTCAAGGTTCGGCCTCGCATAAAAGCAATCGGAGCAATCTGAATGATGTTCTGTTCCATCATTTCCCTCAGTCTTTGAGTCGGAATCATGTCTTCGAGGGCATCATAAAGCGGCTGAAGATAGGGATCGATCTTCTCCTTCATGTCGCCAGGAAGGAAGCCAAGTTTCTCGCCAGCCTCTACTGCGGGACGCGAAAGAACGATTCGGCGGATCTCCTTATTCTTGAGTGCTCGAACGGCGAGGGCAATACTTGTGTAGGTCTTTCCTGAGCCTGCAGGTCCGACTGCAAAGACGAGATCGTTCTCCTGATAGGCTTTGACGAGAGCTTGCTGATTGGTTGTGCGAGCACAAATCGGCCTCCCAGTCACACTATAAACAATCACGCCTTCAACTCCTTCTCTTTCAGAGCGTTCGCCTCGAGCAATGTGGAGGAGTTCTTCTTCAGTCAGACTGTTGTACTTGCTGATGTGCTTCTGCAGTTTTTGCACGATTTCCTCGAACGCACACATCTCCAACTCGTCGCCCATAACATGAATTACGTTGCCTCGAGCCACAATGCGGAGCTTCGGATAAAGTGCCTTGAGCATCTGCATGTTAGCGTTGTTCACACCATAAAGAAGCAAAGGATCGATGTCCTCGATAAGGATATGCTTTTCTATCATTCTTTGTTATTTTAATGCAAAAGTAATAAACTATTTTGAGATTTCCACTTTTTTGTGTATTTTTGTGCGGCAAAAGTTATGAGAAGACTTAAGAAGAAGATATTTTTAGGCCTTTTTGGAGGTATAGTTGCTCTGCTTGGAGCGATTAGGCTCGCTTTTCCCGCAGTAACGGGCAACAAGAGTGAGGCAAAAACGACTGCAGTTACGTTGGCAAACGACACTAGTGTTGTTGGCAATCGTAACGAGTTAAGTTTGCCAACAACCCACGTTACATCTGAAGAGCAACCTAAAGGTCCTGAATTGTCTAAGCTGACTCAAGAGCCAGAAGACCGAGTGAAGTGGCATCCAGTTCGCAGCGTTCCCTCTTATGCAGCCTGTTTCCCCGATGTTCAGGATGTTCAGATAGTGGCTGCCAGAAAGTGGGGCGTTCCTCCTGTTCGCGACAGAAAAGAGGCTGAAAAGCGCAGACAAGAACTCGTCTATGTAGGAGCAAATCCGTTCTACTGCATAGATAAAGGTATGACTCACAGCATTCCTTATCTTGTTCCGCGAGCCTCGAATCTGCTCTCGACAATAGGCCGCAACTATCTCGACAGCCTATATATAAAAGGTATACCTCTTCATCGAATCATCGTATCGAGTGTGCTGAGGACTGAAGACGATGTGGCTCGACTGACTCAAAGAAACGGAAACGCTTCCACAGAGAGTTGCCATCGCTACGGAACCACTTTCGATATCGCTTACAACCGTTATTCAACGGTCTCTCCTCCAGGCGAACCAGAGCGAAGAGCCGTTCAGAACGACACACTCAAATGGGTGCTGAGCGAAGTGTTGCGAGACATCAGAGAAAAGGACTTGTGTTACATCAAGTACGAAGTCAAGCAAGGTTGCTTCCACATAACTGTCAGATAGTTAAAAAAAGTTAGGTTCAGTTTTCGAGATTAAACTTTTTGCCCCTTTATGTGGTCAAAAGAGTGTGACAAGAAAACAAACCACATAAACTAATTAACTGAAATGAGAAAGACAATGATTGTGGCAGTTCTGGCTCTTTTGAGCAGTACTGCAGTATGCGCCCAAGAGCGTATGAGTCAAGAAGAACGTGAAAAAGCAATTGCTGAACGCATTGAAAGAGCAGCAGATCGCGTGGCTGGTGACTTCAAGCTGAAGGATGATGCAAAGAAGTCATTCATTGCAACCTACACAGCTTACCAGAAGGAAATGTTCGCAACCAATCAGTTCCAAGGTCAGCGTCCAGAGCAAGCTGGTCGTAACGAAGAGAAGAAAGAGCTGAGCGCAGAAGAGGCTCAGGCTCAGATCAAGCAGACTTTCGAACGTCAAGAGCAGCAGATTGCAACAATGCAAAAGCGTCTGGAGGTCCAGAAGAAGTATGCAGAAGAGTTCGCTAAAGTGCTTACTCCTCAGCAAGTACTGCAGGTTCTCACTCCTCAACGCGGTCAAGGTGGCAATCGCGACCAGCAGCGTCGTAATAATGGCGAAGGCGGTCAGCGTGGAAACTTTGGTGGTGGCCGTGGTGGCTTCGGCGGTGGCTTTGGTGGTCCTGGCGGTTTCGGCGGTCCTGGCGGCGGCTTCTAAGAAGTCCGACAGAAATTAAAATCAACGAAACATAAAGAAAAAGGTTCAAAGTCTTGCCGCTTTGGACCTTTTTTTATATATTTGCATTCGCAAACAAAAACAATTCTAACAATGGGAAGAGTACTGATTATAGGAGCTGGCGGCGTAGCTACCGTAGCGGCTCACAAGGTTTGTCAGAATCCTGACATTTTTACTGAAGTAATGATTGCAAGCCGAACAGAGAAGAAATGTATTGCTTTGGCTGAGGTTCTTAACAAGAAATATGGCACGAAGGTAACGACTGCTCAAGTCGATGCCGATAGTGTGGAGCAGCTTGTAAAGCTGTTGAGTAGTTACAAGCCCGATATTGTAATGAATCTTGCTCTGCCTTATCAGGACCTTACCATTATGGAGGCTTGTCTGCAGACGGGTTGCAACTATCTCGATACGGCTAACTACGAGCCCAAAGATGAAGCGCATTTCGAGTACTCTTGGCAATGGGCTTATCGCGAGAGATTCGAGAAAGCAGGGCTTTGCGCCATTCTTGGTTGCGGCTTCGACCCAGGTGTAACGAGCATCTTTACTGCCTATGCCGCCAAGCATCACTTCGATGAGATTCAGTATCTCGACATTGTGGATTGCAACGCAGGCAATCACCACAAGGCTTTCGCCACGAACTTCAACCCCGAAATCAATATTCGCGAGATTACCCAGAAAGGCCTTTATTGGGAAAACGGCAAGTATATCGAGACGGAACCGATGGAGATTCATAAGCCTTTAACCTATCCTGGCATCGGACCTAAAGAGAGTTATCTGCTCCATCATGAAGAGATAGAGTCGCTCGTCATCAATTATCCGACCATCAAGAGGGCGCGTTTCTGGATGACTTTCGGACAGCAGTACCTCACTTATCTTGATGTAATCCAGAACATTGGCATGAGTCGTATTGATGAAGTCGAGTATAAAGCACCCAAAGCAGATGGTTCTGGCGATGCAGTTGTCAAGATTGTTCCCCTCCAGTTCCTCAAGGCAGTATTGCCCAATCCACAAGATCTTGGCGAGAACTACGATGGAGAGACGAGCATAGGCTGTCGCATCCGTGGCCTTAGAGGAGGAAACGAGCACACATATTATATATATAATAACTGCTCGCACCAAGCTGCATATGAAGAAACGGGCATGCAAGGCGTCAGCTACACCACAGGTGTGCCGGCCATGATTGGTGCCATGATGTTCCTTAAGGGACTTTGGAGCAAGCCAGGCGTCCATAATGTTGAGGAGTTCGACCCAGATCCTTTCATGGAACAGCTTAACAGTCAAGGCCTTCCTTGGCATGAAATTCACGACGGAGACCTTGAACTTTGATAACAGACAAACAATTAAACAACAATAATATGGCAAAGAAAGAAAACGTAAGCGCTGCTCCTGCAGAAATGACAGAGAAGATGAAAGCTCTGAAAGCTGCTATGGAGAAGATAGAAAAGGACTTCGGCAAGGGCTCCATCATGAAGCTAGGCGAAGAGAGAATCGACAATATACAGGTCATTCCTACAGGTTCTATCGCACTTGACTACGCGCTTGGTGTGGGTGGTTACCCAAGAGGAAGAATCGTAGAAATATATGGTCCGGAGTCTTCAGGCAAGACAACTTTGGCCATTCATGCTATTGCAGAAGTTCAGAAGCAAGGTGGTATAGCAGCTTTTATTGATGCAGAGCATGCCTTCGACCGCTTCTATGCAGCCAATCTTGGCGTGAATGTCGATGAACTTCTCATCTCTCAACCCGACAACGGAGAACAGGCTTTGGACATAGCTGACCAGTTGATTCGTAGTGCGGCAGTAGATATCATCGTCATCGACTCTGTGGCTGCTTTGACTCCAAAAGCAGAGATAGAGGGCGATATGGGTGACAATAAGGTTGGTTTGCAAGCCCGTCTGATGAGTCAGGCCTTGAGAAAACTTACTGCAACCATCAATAAGACGAATACCACTTGCATCTTCATCAACCAACTTCGCGAGAAAATTGGTGTCATGTTCGGCAATCCTGAAACAACCACAGGTGGTAATGCGCTGAAGTTCTACGCTTCTGTTCGTCTCGACATCCGTAAGTCCTCACCCATTAAGGATGGTGAAACTATCATTGGTAACGAGGTGAAAGTCAAGGTGGTAAAGAACAAAGTGGCTCCTCCTTTCCGTCGTGCAGAGTTCGAAATCATGTATGGCGAAGGCATCTGCCGTATTGGTGAGGTTGTTGACCTTGGCGTCAACTTCAATATACTTGAGAAGAGCGGATCCTGGTACAGTTACAAAGGCTCTAAACTTGGGCAAGGTAAAGAAGCCACAAAGGCAGTTTTGCGTGACAATCCAGAACTTTGCGAAGAGATTACCAACTTGATTTATGAGGCAATGAACACTAAGAAAGCATAAGTTGTCTTATTCCTTATAAAAGCAAGGCGCACCTCAATTTTTGAAGTGCGCCTTGTTGTTGTTCAAAACGTAACGTGTTATGATCGCCAACGTAACACGTTAAGATTGTCAACGTAACACGTTATGATTGCAAACGTAACGTGCCGTGTTTTCTGACGTGACTATTTTGCGTAAGCAATGGAGCGTGTCTCGCGAATGACTGTAATCTTGACTTGTCCAGGATACGTCATTTCGTTCTGAATCTTTGTGGCAATGTCTGTGCTCAATTGCTCAGTTTGCTTGTCGTCAATCTTATCGGCTCCAACGATGACACGCAACTCTCTACCAGCTTGGATTGCATAGGTCTTAACCACACCAGGATGGCTCATGGCAATATCTTCTAAGTCCTTAAGACGCTTGATATAAGCCTCCACAATCTCACGACGAGCACCAGGTCGAGCTCCACTTATGGCGTCACAGACTTGTACGATAGGAGCAAGCAGAGTGGTCATCTCCATTTCATCGTGGTGAGCGCCAATCGCGTTGCAAATTTCGGGTTTTTCCTTGTACTTCTCAGCAAGTTTTGCACCATAAAGAGCATGTGGCAATTCAGGTTCCTCATCAGGCACTTTGCCGATATCATGCAAGAGACCAGCACGCTTTGCTTTCTTCGGATTAAGTCCCAACTCGCTTGCCATGACGGCACAAAGGTTGGCTGTTTCGCGAGCATGCTGTAACAAGTTTTGTCCGTAACTGCTGCGATACTTCATCTTACCAACGATGCGAACCAGTTCGGGATGCAGTCCATGCACGCCCAAGTCGATGGTAGTGCGCTTGCCCACCTCGAGGATTTCCTCGTCAATCTGCTTTTTGACCTTAGCCACAACCTCCTCAATACGAGCAGGATGTATGCGTCCATCGGATACAAGTTGATGCAGAGCCAATCGACATATCTCGCGACGAACGGGATCGAAGGCGCTTATAACGATTGCTTCAGGAGTATCATCTACGACAATCTCCACGCCTGTGGCAGCTTCGAGGGCACGAATGTTACGTCCTTCACGACCAATGATTCGTCCTTTTACCTCGTCGTTATCAATGTGGAAAACAGTTACGGAGTTCTCGACGGCTGTTTCTGTGGCAACACGCTGAATGGTCTGAATGATGATACGCTTGGCCTCCTTAGTGGCAGTCATGCGAGCATCGTCCATAATCTCATTGATATAAGCGGCAGCATTGGTCTTTGCTTCGTCCTTTAACGACTCAACAAGACGCTCGCGAGCCTCTTCAACACTCAGTCCGGAAATCTCCTCAAGTTTTGTCCTCTCTTGATTGATAAGGTCGGAGAAACGGGCATTCACTTCCTCTTCCTTCTTTTCGAGCAGAGCTTGCTGAGTTTCCATACGCTGACGTTGTGCGTCGGCTTCTTGCTTACGGCGAGTCAACTCATCTTGTTTCTGATTGAGTTGCATCTCACGTTGCTTGATACGATTCTCAGACTGCTGTATCTGTTGATTGTGCTGGCGTACTTCCTTCTCAAGTTCAGTACGTTTGCTCAGGAACTTCTCCTTAACCTCAAGCAGTTTCTTCTGCTTGATGACTTCAGCCTCTTGCTCAGCATTTTCGCGAGCCTCCTTGACGAGCGCCTTCTTTTTAGCAGGCACAAAGGCAAAATACCATATTGCCACAAGGACAATGAATAGTATTATAGCAACCAAGAGGGCAACTATGATGTCTGTTGTCATGAATTATAAAAGTTAGATAATGTGTTAATATTCGGGGTCACTTACTCTTTCTTACTTTGTGATGAGTGCGGCCTCGACTTCTTCAAGCAGTGGACGAAGATGTTCTAATACAGGTTCTGCATCGAAGTTTGACTCGTGTCGCTTGCTCTGAACGGCAATGTCGAGAATGGTCATAACAAGATACATTTCTGAATTCTGTCCGGGATAACTGCTTGTATAAAAGCTGAATCTCTCCTTGATAAGCTTTTCTGCCTGACGATAAATGTATTCTTCGTCACGCTTAATGGTCATGGGCAGCGTCCATGAGCCGAAGTGGAGAGTTATTGATAGGGTGTCATCCATAATTCTATTACTCTGTTACTTTAAGCATTGAGATGCACCGGTCAATATCGCGCACCATCGTTCTGATACGGCCTCGCATGTCTTTGACATCATTGTCGGCCATGTCGATGTATTTTGCCATCTTGAGATGGCTGTATTGTTCCTTGAGCTCTTCGTTTTGAACCTGCAGTTTCTGGATTTCGTCATCTTTTTCGCTGAGTTGTTTGCGCAGATTCTCTTGCTCATCAATCAGTTCTTTTTGCTGCATGATAAGCTGCCTAACGCGTGTCTCCAACTGGATGAGAATGTCTTTCAAGTTGTGATTCATAACGAAAATAACTCAATTTGCTGGCAAAGATAATACTTTTTTTTTCAATATGCAAGTTTATTGCTCACTATTTTTTTTCGGTTCCTTTTTTGCGAGCATTACAATGGTGTGAACATATTCAGTCATCCATTGTTCTGTGTAGCCGAGTGTGTTCTGGTATTTCCTAATGGCAATGCAGGTTTTGCGCACACCATCGTCCTTCCACTCATTGGTTGTGAGAATCTGATGAATCTGCTTTGCCACCATTTCACGAAGTGCTCCGCGGAAGAAACTCGGCAGTCGCATCTTCCATTGCATCAGGTTGCCCATCAACATCATTAGGTCTTGACTGAAACCTTGGAACTGAATGAGATAGCTTTGAGCGTCTTGTATCTTGTGACAATGCTTGCGAATGCTGCCGTCGATTTCTGTGAAGAAGTCATCGCTAATGCCATATATGCCCTGAATGAGCTTGCGGCAATGTTTCTTTTCTGCAAGTCCAAGTTTGTTGTTGAGAGTAGCAACGTGATAGGTTTGCTTGAATATGCGCAGGTCGGGCAATGCTCCAAGATTGTTGATACCAATCTGTGCAGCCATTACTGCCTGATAATAGACTCGGATGAGGAGCATGAAATCCTCCATTCCGCCTACTTTTGTCTGTTCTTTTTCCTTGTTTCTTCCAAATAGTTTGCTGAATATAGACATAAATGTTTGTTGCGTTTAATACATTATATATAATTGATGGTTTTTGCTTTTGATTTGCTTAGAAGAGTGCCGAGACGGTGAAACATGATGCGCAAATCGAGCCAGAAGCCCCAATTGCGGCAGTACCAAACATCAGCCTTCGTGCTTCCCTTGGGTTGTGTGGCAAAGTGAAAACTTGTGATGCCAGCTTTAAGATTACACCCAGAAGCGAAGAGTTGTTTCAGTTCACGACGGTAGTCGGTATAATGTTCTGGTCGCATCATTTGTGAACCAACAATCGTCATGTTGCCCCACAATACACAAAGGAACTGAGGTAGCAACTCGAGTTTAGTACGCATTAAGAACTTTCCGAATTGGAAATAGCCGGGATCATTGATGCCATCGAGAAAAGAAGGAGCTGCTTCATAGTGGCGTGTACGGAAAGTAAGGCATTGAAATGTCTTTCCATTCATGCCGCACATATGTCTAGTAACAAGGACTGGGCCTCGACTTTGCCTTTTGATTATGACAAAAGCAAAGGCAGCAAAGATGGGGAAGATGGTAAGCAGGACAAGAAGACTCAACACAATGTCTGTTAGACGCTTAACCAGTCTGTTGACAAAGCTCTGCAAAGGAAGTTTGGTTGGTGAGAGAACAGAGATTGTTCCGCGGCATTCGCTTCTCATTTCCTTGTTTAATGCACTCACAGGTTGCGGAAGAAGATGTAGGATTAAACCTTGCTCTCGGCACAGATGAGCTATCGTCTCAAGTCCTGTTGCGGGCAAAGCAGACGGGACACAATAGACGCTTCCCGTTTCTGGATGTGCTGTGAGATATTCTGTAAACTGTTGTGTAGCCTGCTCTGTCTCTGTAAGTCGAGTTAACTTCAAGCCATAAGTGTTTTGTTGTAAAGCTTGTTGCTGCCAAATTGTTTCTTCGTTGCAGATAAGAACTCCGTGTTCGAGGTGAGCAGATTGCGTGCAATAACGGATGAACCAACCATTGAGAATAAGGCGTTCAACAGTAAGCACAATGAAGAAAAGAAGGCAACTGAGGAACTGGAGGGAATTCCTTTCGGTAAAGACGGCAAAGGCAAGCACACTAACGGCTAGAGCCGTCTTCATTGCACAAGCTATCACTTCGTCGCGACGAGCTGTTCTACTATAAGCATTGTTGGGAATGAAGTGTGATACGACCACGAGGAACACAAGTCCCCATCCAAGATGTACGAACCATATGAACGGATGAACATCTCCCGCCTTTATGCCCAGCAATAGCGTAGCTGCATAAACGCCTCCAGCCCAAATGAATGCTTCGGCCAGAAGCGTCAGACTATTGCGAAGCCAATGTTGCGTTTTGTGTCGAGCAGATATATGTGTTGTTTCTTTTTGCATTGTAGAAGAGATGTGTTATATGCACATACACCGTAGGCAAAGTTACAACATTTTGTTCGATATGTGGCCTTATCGACATAGAAATCTTTCTTAAAGATAATTTTTCCGTCAAATTCTTTAACATTATTATAATAATTTGTATCTTTGCACGCTGATTGGCATATAGTGGAATCAAATCAAATATCAAAGATATATGGCAGAATACGTTGCTAACGAAGAATTACAGAAGGAAGAAGAGTCTAGTAGTGCGTTTAGTCTTTCATCGATATGGACTATTATAGTACTTAATTGGCAGTGGATAGTATTGTCTGCCATTATTGCTCTTTGTCTGGCTTATTGCTACCTTCGCTACACTCAACCTGTTTACACCTCGTCAATGAAGGTGCTGATTAAGGATGACGACCAACAGCAAGGCAGGGGAGTTAAGAGGAATGGACAAATGAATCTGGATGCGATGGGATTCATTACAAACAGTAATGGTTTCGATAATGAGCTTGAGATATTGACGAGTACGAACGTCAGCAGTCGTGTTGTAAAGTCTTTGAAGCTCTATGTCAGCTATGCTATTGAGGGCCGTATCCAGAAGATAGAGCAATACCAATGCAATCCTATCATAGTGGATATGCCACAACATCAGCTCACAGTACTGCGCACTCCTATTCAGTTGGAGATGACCAAGGCAAATAAGGGCTTACATGTAACGGGTAAAGTGAGTATGGCAGGACAGAAAGAACCTGTTACTTTCGATTATGACTTGAAGAAGCTTCCAGGCAGTATCAACACTCCGATGGGTGTCATTATCTTCCAGCAGAATCCGGGAACCAAGTGGAATAATGAGAAACTCTATGCCACAATCATTCCTCTTGAAACTGCTGCTCGTATGTATAGAAGCAAACTCTCGGCTGGACCGACTTCCAAGAACACAACTGTGGCTCGCGTTTCCTTTACTGATACGCAGATTGGCAGGTCTATGGACTATCTGAACGAGTTGCTCAAATGCTATAATGATGATGCCAACGAAGATAAGAATGAGGTTGCAGTCAAGACTGACGAATTCATCAAGGATCGTATTGACATCATTCGTGGCGAGTTGGATGTGACGGAAGGCGAACTCGAACAGTATAAGAGAAGCAACGAACTCATCAATCTCTCCAATGATGCAACGACGGCCCTCACTAATACTACGGAGTATCAAAAGAAACAAGTTGAATATGAGACGCAGTTGAATCTTATCAATGCCCTGATTAACTATGTGAACAATCCTGCAAATGCTATGCAGGTTATTCCTGCCAATCTTGGTCTTGCCAATGCCAGTCTCAATTCTACAATTTCTCAATACAACGAATTAGTCTTGCAGAGAAACCGTTTGCTCAAGTCATCCAGCGAGGATAATGCTGTAGTTCAGCGTATTACAACTCAGTTGGAAGAGATGTGGCCGTCTATCAGGATGAGTCTCGACGCCATTAAGAATGACGTGATGACGCAGAAGTCAGGAGTCGACAGCCAGTATCGAATGTTCAGCAATCGCATTAGTAGTACGCCTTCTCAGGAGCGTGCGTTAACCAATATAAGCCGTCAGCAGGAGATTAAGGCCAACCTTTACCTGATGCTTTTGCAGAAGCGTGAAGAGAACTACATTTCGCTTGCAAGTACTGCAGCCAAGGCTCGTCTTATCGATCCCCCATTGTTGGGAGGTAAGGTTTCTCCAAAGGATCAGATGATTTGGCTGATTGCTTTACTTCTTGGCATAGGTTTGCCTCTTGCATTCTTCTTCCTGAAGAACCTGCTTCGCTATCGTATCGAAGGTCGTGAGGACGTTGAAAAATTGACGAAGATAAGCATTCTTGCCGACATTCCTTTGGCTGGAAAGACCGTCGATGGTGAGAAAGCACTTGTGGTTCGCGAGAATACTAATGACTCAATGGAAGAGGCTTTCCGTGGGTTGCGTACCAATCTGCGCTTCATTCTCGAGTCGGACGAGAAGGTTATCCTCTGTACAAGTTGTATTCCTGGCGAGGGTAAGACGTTTGTCTGTACGAACCTTGCGATGTCTTTGGCTTTGATGGGCAAAAAGATAATTGTGGTTGGTTTGGATATTCGTAAGCCTCGTTTGGTGAAACTGTTCAATATCCCAGCCAACAAGAAGGGTATTACAACCTTCATCTCTGGTAACGACTCTTCGTACGAAGCCCTTGAGGGACAGATTGTGCATAGCGTTGCCAACAAGAACCTTGATGTTCTGCCTGCAGGCGTCATTCCTCCCAATCCATCAGAGCTTATTTCTCGTGACCAACTTGATCGTGCTATCGAGTTGCTGAAGGAACATTATGACTACATCTTGCTCGATACTCCGCCAGTAGGACTTGTGAGCGATACTCTGTCTATCGGCCGAGTAGCTAATATGAGTCTCTTCGTATGCCGTGCCGACTATAGTCCTCGTGGTAACTTCGAACTGATTAATGCCTTCAAGGAAGAGAACAAGTTGCCGAAGATCAATCTTGTTCTCAATGCCGTCGACATGAGGAAGAAGAAGTATGGCTACTACTATGGTTACGGCAAATATGGCAAGTACGGTAAGTACGGCAGGTATGGTTATGGCAAGGGACGTTACGGCCATTACGGAATCTATGGCAAGTACGGCAGTCAGGAAAGCCATGAGCATACTGAGAAGTAAGAGGTGTTAGAAACTCTCTGGTGTTGCAGTTTTCAACGACTGCAGTTACGTTTGCGATCTTAACGTGTTAAGTTTACAAAGTTAACGTGCCTAGTTCAACAACTAGGCACGCTTAGTTTATAAACTAGACTTTATAAGTTTGCGCTAATGTAGTATCGAGGGCCTGCAAGGAAGTAGCTCATATAGGCTTCGGCCCGTTCTACGGCAGTTGCCAAATCTGCTCCTTTTGCCAGATGCGTAGCAATTGCACTCGCCAAAGTATCGCCTGTTCCGTTTCTGTCATCAAGGATAAGTTTCTTCTTTGGGTGAGGAGTGAGCGTTCCAGAAACTGCGTCGTAGAGATAGTCAACCAGATATTTCCCTTCTTCAACGCTTTTAACCAAAACGCTACAACCCCATTCGCTGAGTTTCTTCAAGTCGTTTTCAGGGTCTTTAATCGTGTGACCTAACAGGAATTCTGCTTCTCGAACATTAGGTGTGATGAGTGTTGCGAGAGGAAAGAGCTCGCTCTTGTAAGCCGCAATTGCTTCATCGCTAACCAATTGTTCGCCTGCGAAGTTCACAATCACAGGGTCAATCAAGATGGGTTGCCTGTTGAAACGACGCAAAACGCTGGCTACGGCTCGAATCATCTCTTCAGTCGGCAGTATTCCCGTCTTGATGCAATCGGCTCCAACGGTACTAAGGAACGATTCTGCTTGCGAAACAATCAGGTCGGTTGGAAGGTGATGAATACCTTTGATGCGATTCACGTCCTCATCCACGATACAAGTCAATGCGGCAGCTGCCCAACCACCACAGCGAGTAATCGCTTTGATGTCGGCCTGAACACCTGCACTCCCCAGAGGTTCACTTCCGGCAATGAGAAAAACTTTGCCTGTATTTACTTTCTTTTCCATTCAGGGCGCAAAGTTACGACCTTTATGAAGAAGAATCAAATATTATTTCATATATTTGCACCAGATAAGTGAAATAAGCGCTCTTTTAGAGTCACATTATATAATAATAAGTGAAGAAAAGTCTAATATCACTCTTTGTGGCATTCTTGTGTTGCCTTTTTGTTGGAGCACAACCTTTGGTCAGGCAAGTCCCTCCTCGCCGCAATCATCATACACATCGCCTTCCTGGTGTGAACGAACGACGTTTGGCTCGCCTTGAGAAAATGCGTGAGGCTAATATTGCTCGCCGCCATCGCGAAGGCCCTTGGCGTGCTAACTCACAACCTCAAACACAGCGAGGACTCGTTCTTCTCGTGGAATTTCCAGATGTTAAGATGAAGGCAGGAGCCGCCACTCAATGGAATAATCGCTTCAACCAGCAAGGCTTTTCGCTCGACAGACACATAGGCTCTGTTCGCGACTACTTCATCGATCAGAGTTATGGTTTGTTAACTGTTGACTTCGATGTTGTCGGCCCTCTCGAAGTTTCAAGGGAACACGATTATTATGGCACAGCTCCAAACTCTGATCTGGATGACAGAGCAGCCGAAATGGTTATTGAAGCGCTGAATCTCGCCGATCCTCTAGTCAACTATGCAGACTATGATTGGGACGGCAACGGTTGGGTTGATCAGGTTTACATCATTTTTGCCGGAGTGACAAGCGACACAGAAGAAGGCTACATTTGGCCTCATGAATGGGAACTTGCAGCGGCAGAATACTATGGTTGCGGTTCTGGGTATCAGCAAATGGATGGCGTATACATCAATACCTATGCCGTTTCCAATGAGTTGGCTAATGCCGTGACTCTCGAGGGAATAGGTACTGCTTGCCATGAATTCAGCCATTGTCTGGGCTATCCTGACTTCTATGATACAGATTATTCAGGTGGAACAGCCGCTCAGAACTGGGATGTGCTCGACGGAGGAAGTTATAACGGACCTCAGCAGATTGGCGAAATCCCAAGTCCATATACGGCTTATGAGCGTTGGATTGCAGGCTGGATAGACCTCATTCCATTGACGGAGGCTTGTAAGATAAAAGATATGCCAGCCATCAATGAGGAGGGAGTGGCATATATAATAAGGAATACGGGCAATTCGAATGAATATTACATTCTCGAGAACCGTCAGAATATAACCTTCGGCACGGGTAATGGAGGCCATGGTCTCATGGTTTGGCACATCGATTACAATCGTCTGAAATGGAATCAAAATGCCGTCAATTCAGAAAAAGACCACCAACGTATGACTTTCCTTCCTGCTGACGGAAGTGTCGGAATACTTGTGGAGACAGATTATGGCTATGCTTATGAGATAAGTTCCGAAGATGAGGAGGGTGATCCTTATCCAGGAAGGCAGAATATGACTGAGGTCCCACAACTGACTTGGTACGCCGCAGAGAAGTATGGCACAAAGGCGCATCGGAATCTTATACATGATATTTCCGAGAGTAATAACGGAAAGATTACTTTTATTTATGGAAATTATTATGCATTACCCACGCCAGAAATCGCTTCCCCAACAGATATATCAGAAAACTCCTTTACCGCTAATTGGCAACCCGTCGAGGGTGCAACAAGCTATACACTAGAAGTCGAGGCATTAACAGGCGAGCTCTCTCCAACAACAATCTTGGCAGAAGACTTCTCTAGATTTGTTGATATAGGTGATGGCTCAAGGATAGGGAGTAGTGTTATCGACAATTATACACAAACAAAGGGTTGGTCTGTTTCTTATGTTTATGGGACAAAAGATGCCTCAGTCCGTCTTGGTTCATCAGATTATATTGGTCAACTCTTGACGCCAATCATAGATAATAGAGCAGGGACACTAATCGTTGAGTTTGATGCCAGTTATTATAAATCAGATGGTAGCAGCGTTATCGTTTCTGTGCTCAAGGGTTCGGAAACTGTTGCGACTGAAACTGTTCAGTTGACATCAAGCCGTTCTACTTATGCGTGTACTTTCGAAAATGTTCCAAATGGCTGTAATGTTAAATTCGAAACTACATCAAAAGGACGACGGATCTATGTCTATAATGTCAATATAATGGACATGAATGATACGGGAAGAACAAGTATGACTTTTGAAGGCTTGACAAATACCTGTTATACCATTGGCGACATTGAGACAGATATGTACTATTATCGTGTCAGAGCCATATGTGTTGATGGCTATTCCGATTGGTCTGAATGGATGACTGTTGACATTGCTGCTCCAATAGGAGGATTGCTTAGAAACAATGATATAAAGGGCGAAATCTATGATTTGTCTGGTCGTCGTTTACCTTGTATCCCACAAAGTGGAGTCTATATCCAAGCCGGCAAAGTCCATATGGTACGCTAATGTATCTTCAGCAATTAATTGCAAGAGGTGAAACGCGAGATAATACTTGCAGCCTCCAACTTCCATCGTTTATCATGAAATATGGTTTCCTACAAACGATAATGTAAAGAAAAAATCTTGGAATAACAGTTCTTTAATTCTTTCTCCTTTCCTTGATTAATGATGCGATACAGAAAACCTCTTCAAAAAGGTTGTTTCATCAGTTTAAGAGAAACTTTCCAATTTTTGAGGGAAAACAAGAGGAAAACCATACAAAAAGGCTATGTGATTGAATAAAATTAACCTTTTTCTGTTAAATAACCTTAAAATAGAGTCCCTTTCCTATATAATATGTCGCAATTCGTTAAAAAAATCGTAAATTTGCTCTGTTGAGTGCGCATAATAGCGCAAAATTAGAGATAAAACAACCAAAAAACTAAAATAAACAAACAATGCGTATGACAAACCGTTTTAGCAAATGGAGCAGGCATTCTTCACGGGTAGTGTGTCTGCTGGCAGCTTGCGGGCTGATGTATGCTTGTAAGGATGAGTTCATCCTGGACGATGAAAAGCCCAGTTGGCTCAATTCAAGCATTTATGAAAGCCTAGAGCAGAAAGGTAATTTCAGAACGTATCTGAGGTTGCTGGCTGACAAGGATGTTAATACCGAAGGCATGCGTTCGTTGACTGATGTCTTGAGCCGTACTGGTTCGAAGACTGTCTTCGTCGCTAACGACTCTGCCTGGGATGCTTTCTTTGCCGCCAACGCTCAGCTGCCCGAAGCCAATCCATGGCACTATGCCACAAGTTATGAGAATCTGAGTCAGGCCCAGAAAAAGTTGCTGATTCACACTAGTATGCTTAATAATGCTATTGTGATGGAGAACTTGGCGAGCAGTCAGTCTGAAGGCACTAATTCTCCCACCCGAGGCGAATACATGCGTCGATACACTGACGTAGAAGCAACAGACACTATAACTTATGTTGCTTCGGCTGACCTTCCCTTCAGTTACTCTGCTTATGAAAAGGATTATTGGGAACGTTTCCGTGAAGAGAATGGTGGCAAGGGCATCTATATGGCAATTGACTCTACTGTGCCGATGATGCTTCACTTTACTTCTGAACATTTGTCCAGAAATACTGTAAAGGACGAGGACTTTGCTTACTTTATGAGCCGTCCCAGAAATACAAGTGACGTGCATATCTATGATGCCATTTTGAAAGAGAAAGACGGCGTCTGTGAAAATGGTTATGTTAACGTGACAGAGAAACCCCTTTGTCCTCTCACAAATATGGCTGAAGTTGTTCGCACTAATGGCAAGACAAACATATTCAGTCACATTCTCGACCGCTTCAGTGCACCTTTCTATTGTGAGAGAATAACAAAAGCCTACAAAGACCTTCATCCAGAGTTTACAGACTCTATTTTTACCAAAAGATATTTCTCCAAGAATAACTTCTCTGTAAAAGCAGGGTATGTAAGAGCTGGTACAGGCGGTGAAATACCTAGATTTGAACCAGGTCCTAACGGAACCTATCAGTCTTACGATCCTTATTTGCCCAACATTCCGACTGCTTTTAAGGATATTATTCCTGGACTTAAGTTTGACCCGGGATGGAACGGCTATTATGATGAGGTAGATGTTCGTAAGGATATGGCTGCAATCTTTGTGCCAAGCGATGAACAGATGTGGCACTATTTCCAGAATGCAGGCGAAGACCTTATCCGTACTTATTATGCTAATGAAGGAACCAAGAACGAGATTCCTTATACAAGGGCAACAACTGTTGATGAGCTTTATCAGCAGATAGACTGCATCCCCGTTGGAACAATAGACAGGCTCATAAACAACTTCATGCAACGTTCATTCGTAGGTTCTGTACCAAGCAAATGGTCTAAACTTACCGATGATGCCATGGAACCATTGTTCGATAATGTTGATGAGGCGATTGCTCAACTTGATACATGTCTGGTTGCTAACAATGGTGTGATTTATGTGATGAACAGAACTTGTGTACCTGCAGACTATCGTTCAGTTACCGCGCCCGCGTTCATTAGTCAAACAAATAAGATTATGAAATCTGCTATCTATGATGACTACATGAATCTGAATTACTATGCTTACCTGAAGGCTATGCAGAGTAAGTTCACATTCTTGTTGCCTAGTGATAGCGCTCTTTATTACTACTATGATCCTGCTAGTATGAAGAGTAAAACACCTCGCGCTATTGAGTTCTACTTTGTAGGTGGTAGTTTCCCCGTAAAGTTGAGGTTCAGAAATTACATCAGTCCTTATAATTATAAAGGAACAGATCCTGTAGGAACCATTACGGGTATAGTTGCTGGCTCGAATTCAGCTGGTTCATATACCAATTCCGAGGTAACGAACCGCTTGAAAGATATTTTGGAGAGCCATACTATTGTGCATGACGGAACCAATCCAATGACGCGTGAAGACCAGAAATACTATGGTATAGATACATCAACACCATTGGATGAGTATTACCTTTCCAAGAATGGTAATGCGGTAAAGGTCGTTCGCGATGAAAACGATAGTGTCATTGCCGTGAAAGGTGGCTTCCAACTTGAGAACGAACGTTATTTTGAGAAGAATGGTCTCGACCCCGCGGGTGCAGAACGTGGCGTTCTTTCTTGTCAACTTACGAAAACGCGTAATGTGGACAACGGACACACATACGTCCTCAATTCTCCGTTGGTTCCCACATATCGTAGTGTCTGGAGCATCTTTACCAACGATGCAGACATGAAGAACGTGGAAGGAACAGGAGGCGAAACGCCATACAGCCAGTTCTACGACCTATGTACAGCAGATGGTTATGAAACAGAAATCATCGGTTGCGGACTTGTAGATGGAAATCTCGATAAGAACAAACGAACATCTGCCCTTAAGAAGTTCAAGATCTTCATAGATGACAAGGGACTTGATTATAACGTCCAGTTCTTTAACAACTACCGTTACACTATTTTCGTTCCCTCTAATGAAGCAGTGTTAGCAGCTATCGATGCAGGTCTGCCTACATGGGAAGAAATTCGTGAAGACTACCGTGCTCACTGCAAACCTTATATAGATGAAGAAACCGGTGAGCCGAAGGTTGATGTCAATGGTGAAATAGAATATACCGATTCGCTTGAAACTTACGAAGACAGTATTCGCATCGCTGCCAAGATTACTTATCTGACAAACTTTGTCCGTTATCACTTCGCTGATAACTCTGTCTTCGCAGATAAAACAATTCTCCCGCCTAGTGAAATGGTAACGTCTAGCTACGACAAAGAATTAGAGCTTTTCTGTAAACTTCATGTGGATCGTATCGCAAATGGTGACGGAACAGATCTCCGTGTTTGCGATGATGTAACATGGAAGGAAAATGGCAACAAGATGGAAGGTAGTCACATGCCCTTTACAACGGTTGGTGAAAAGAATATTCTAGCACGTGATATTTCCTGCAATGAAAAACCTTTTAACGCAAGTATGAAGGGTAAAACTATTCAGTCTTCCAGTGCTGCTGTCATACATTCTATTGATGGTTACCTGAATCACACAAAGGTGATTGATGGTAGACATGATAAGACATGGGAGTCGACTATTAATGCTAAGAGGTATTTACAGAGATACGCTATTCGATAAAATCATCCGACTATGAAGAATATAATAACTAAGCTTATACTGCTTTGGGTAGTTGCACTTATGGCGCTACCCGCAAACGCACAGCAACGGCGTATCTCTGGTACCGTTTCTGATGAAATAGATGTCATCATCGGTGCCAACGTCAAGGAGATAGATAAGAACAATCGTATTGTCAGTCAGGCCGTCACTGATATGAATGGTAATTTTACCATGAATATCAAAGATCCTAATAATACGCTTGAGATTTCTTATATTGGCTACAAGAAGTTTAGCCAGAAAATAGGAAGTGGCAAGAGTGTATTTAAGGTTACACTGCAAGACAATACAAAAGCTCTGAAAGAGGTTGTTGCAGAGGGTAAAAAGTTAGCACCTACTACAGGTCTTGAAATTCCTGCCCGTGAATATGCGGGTGCTGTCCAGAACTTCAAGATGGACGACATGGAAGGTCTTGCTTTCGAATCTGTCGATCAGGCTCTGCAAGGTCAGATAGCCGGTCTCGATATTGTGCCTAATTCTGGTAACCTCGGTTCTGGTACTACTATGCGCCTGCGCGGTACTACTACTATTAATGGTAACGCACAGCCTTTGATTGTCCTCAATGACCACATTTTCGAGCTTCCTGAAGACGAAGCTGCAAAATACGACTTTGCAAACATGGACAATGAGGAGCAGTTCTCAACATTGCTTCAAGTCAACCCTGAAGACATTGAGAGCATCACAGTCCTAAAGGATGCCGCAAGTACAGCTAAGTGGGGTATGAGAGGTTCAAATGGTGTTATTGAGATTAAGACCCGTCGTGGTACTAAGGGTAAGACACGTGTCAACTTTACTTATAAGTTCAAAGGCACATGGCAGCCCGAAGGTTACGAAATGCTTAATGGTGATGGATACACCATGATGCTCAAGGAAGCCTATTATAATCCCAACCACAAGAACACCTCATTGTATGAACTTGACTATAATACAGAAAAACCTTATATTTATAGTCATTTTAGCCACAATACGAATTGGGTGAAAGAGGTGCAACAGTTTGGTCAAGAGCACAAATTCACGGTTGCACTCTCCGGTGGTGGTGAAAAGGCCCTTTTCCGTATTAGTGCCAACTATGATAAGAGTACAGGTTCCATCATCGGACAGACTCTGAATCGTTTCACTACTTCTACTGCGTTGGACTATTGGGTAAGTGACCGCATTAAGTTCTCAAGTAACATTAACTTGGCCTTTACGACCAACAACAAAAACTACGGTAACGATATTTTGGCACGAGCATATAATGCCATGCCTAATATGAGTGTCTACGAGTATAGGTTGGACGAAAACGGCAATCCCGTTCGTACGGACAATTACTTTAATATGTTGCCTTTGGCTGCTACTTATGCTACGGGTGGTACTTCTCGTAAGGAAAATGATGGTCGAATGACATCATATGACTTGAACGATATGTTCACGAATGGCAATCCTGTTGCACGTGCAATGAAGGCATGGTGGAAGCAGAAGCAATATAACCTGACTCCTCAATTCAATGTTGAGTACAAGTTGCTTGGTAAGACAGATGATGAGCATCGTTTGAATTATGTAGGTGATGTCCAACTTAACATCTATAACACAAGTAACGATCAATATTGTCCTAGCGAACTCAGGACCATGGAATGGGTTTGGGGTGGTGACAATGCAGCATCTCTTACAGCCAACGAACGTAACTATGTTAGCAACGATGAATCGAAGTCGTTAGAGTTTACCACTCGTCACGACTTGCGTTACTATTCTGCATTCAAGAACCGCGATCATAGTTTTATGGCTTTGGTTCGTTTCGAAATGGGAATAGGTAGTAATAGTTCTCAGTTGCTTGGTCTTTGGAACGTGCCCAATGGCATTACAGATCCTACAGTTGTAGCATTGCTCCGCTCTGCAAGTTCTGGCATCTATGAGTGGAAGAACCAGACATTCTTTAGTACGGTTCACTATTCTTACAAGAGTAAGTATTCACTCGATGCCTCAGCTCGTTGGGATGGAAGCACAAACTTTGGCCGCAATCACAAGTATGGTTTCTTCCCCTCCGTAGGTGTTCGTTGGAACATTATTGATGAGGATTGGATGAAGTGGAGTAAGAACTGGTTGAGTATGCTTGGTGTTCGTGGATCTTGGGGTATCACTGGTCTTGGCAGTGCAGGTGGTAACCAATATAATAAGTATGCCACTAACGGCTATTACAATGGTCACCAGGTAATTACTCCAGAAAACCTTTCCTTGGAAGAGTTGCGTTGGGAAAAGACAAGGAAGTTGAATTTAGGTTTTAATGTTGGATTCCTTAAAGACCTGATTACTTTCGAAGGTGAGATTTACGATCACAGAACAACGGATTTGTTGATGGATAATCTCCGTATTCCTAGTGCTAATGGCTTCTCTAGTTTGGCTAAGGTGAATGCTGGCGTTCTTCGCAACAAAGGTTGGGAGTTAAACTTCTCAACATCTCGTATATGTAAGGTTGGCAAGTTCTCTATGAAATTGCGTGGTAACATTGCTCAGAACTTCAATGAAGTTGAGGAGATGGATCCCCTTATTCTTGAGAGCTTGAATGGCGCTGAGACATATCAGCCAGGTAATTTGAATTACAATCAACGTGTACAAATTGGTAATGCATTAGGTTCTATTTATGGTCTTCACTATTTGGGTGTTTACAAATATGACTACGACCACAACGGTATTACCAACTCTTCAATCGCAAGCTATGGCTATGCAGAGGTAGATAACAGTGGTTATGCTGGAAATCCTGATGGAAGCATTAACTACAATGAGCCCATCAATACTGCAGCTGCTGCCGAGCGTCGTGGAGATGTACACACTTGTCCTATCGCTTTCGATGCTGATGGCAACATGCTGACCGATGCAAAGGGTATTCCATTGCCTATGTACTATTGTTACAATGAAGGCTATCGCTATCAGTTCCAAGGCGGTGATGCCATTTATGAAGATATCAACCATGATGGCCAAATTGACCGTTATGATATGGTTTACCTTGGTAACTCGAATCCAAAATGCAATGGTGGTTTCGGCCTCAATCTCTATTATGGCAGACTCTCTATGAATGTCGGCTTCAATTTCCGTATCGGCAATCAAATAGTGAATCTGGCTCGTATGAATTTGGAGAGTATGTTGAACAACAAGAACCAAAGTTTCGCTACAACATGGCGTTGGCGTAAGAATGGTGATGAAACAGTTGTTCCTCGTGCACTGAGTAATGTCAATGGATATAAGAGTTACAACTCTTTGCCTAGTGACCGCTATGTTGAGAATGGTGATTATCTGCGCTTGCAGTACATCCAGTTAAGTTATGATTTCGATGCCAAAAAGTTGAAGAAGTATGGCATCAACAAGTTAACGATGTACGCTTCTTTGGATAATCTCTGGTGTTGGACTAAGTACACGGGTGTTGACCCTGACGTTTCTCCTCAGGGATTTGCCGTGGCTAGAGACAACAACCGTACTCCTCGTACGAAGTCATTCACGTGTAGTTTAACCCTTGGTTTCTAAAATTGTGACGACTATGAAAAGTTATAAAAACATATATCATACAGTCTGCCTTATGAGCCTATTGGCCATAGGCACTTCTTCCTGCACGGATTGGCTGACCATCTACCCTCAGGATCGTGTTGTAGAAGAAAATTTCTGGGAAGATAAGAACGACTTGGAAGGTGTGCGTTATGGTGCATATCGTCAAATGGCTCAGACCGTGTCTAAGCTTGCTGTGTGGGGTGACCTCCGTTCTGACTCCTATGCAGTGAATTCTGTTGATCACAGTTCCCAGGGGAATCGTAATACATATATAGAAATTATTAACGGTATGCCCGACTCCAGCATGGATGTCTTTGACTGGGGAGGTATTTATACAACGATCAACTATTGCAATAAGGTGTTGCAGCATGGTGAAGAAGTTCTGGCAAGGGACAAACAGTTTACAACTGGCGAGTGGATTCAAATGCAAGCTGAGATGACAGCCCTCCGTGCTTTGAACTACTTCTATTTGATTCGTGCCTTCAAGGATGTTCCCTTTACTACAAAAGTGATTAATAAAGACTCTGAAGTTGAGAATTTCCCACTCACTAATCAACTTGTGGTTCTGGATTCTATTATTCAGGATTGCGAGCGAGTGAAAGGAAAGGCGCGTAACCGTTTCACTAAAAAGGAAGACTCGAAAGGCATGATTACCAATAGTGCAATTTATGCTATGTTGGCAGATATGTACCTGTGGCGTGGCTCTTTGCACGAAGGTCGTCATGGAAGGACAGGAACGGATATTGTAAATGGAGAAGAAGTTAGTCACGATGTTTACAATGATTACAGAAGAGCTGCCGAGTGTGCTGACTCAAGTCTTATTTATTTAGCTAATCAAAATAGGGAAGAGAAAGCTAGCGCAGGACTTAATGCGTCGACTGACGAGACGGTTGATTACGGCCTCGGTGAAAAGGGTATCATGGCAAATTGCGACATGATTAAGAATATCTTCGAAGGTGCGGCTCAAGCAACCACTCCGAAATTGGAGGCTCAGACAGCAATCTTCAATAAAAAGAATAGTCGCGAGAGCATCCTCGAATTGCAGTACAGTGTATCTGATGGCTTATCGAACACAGTTGTTAACTCACTTTACGGATTTGGCGATGGCACACATCTTATGGTAAATAAAGATGCGATAGACGCGTTGTACGATGCTGGCATTGCTGGAACTGGAGATAATGGCGGTATGTGGGATTCTCGTGTTTGGATTTGTTGCCAAAACAAACTGACAACAGGTAATAATGATGAATCAGCTAATGCTCAGGCTCAGTCTGGTTATTATTGTATGAAATATCATTGGGCAGCCGAAGAGAGAAATAGCTTGAATATGGAAGGTTCTACAACCAACCGTGAAATAAAAAGCATAAAGTACACTTCGACATCACATAACAACTGGATTATATATCGTATGACCGATGTGATGCTCATTAAGGCTGAAGCTCTTGCTTGTCAAGGCAATTCAAACCTAAGTCAGGTAAAGGCTATATGTAATGCAATCCATCGTCGTTCATATTGTAATTATAGGACCTCTTCCAAAATTCCTGATCTTGATGCCACCAAGGGTACCGTTGGCAATACTTCCGGTGCAGCAAAAAAGGCAAAGAACGGAGTTACCATTCCTGAAGGTGTCGTGTATGTTATGAATGAACGGCAGATTGAACTTATTGGCGAAGGTAAGCGTTGGTTTGATTTAGTCCGTTTAGCAGAACGCAGTTCTTCTCCCCAGGGTAACGGCAAGAACGATCCCGAAGACCCACGAGAAGCAGGTGTGAAGAATGGGCAGAGTGGTATGAGCGCAATGGTTGACCAGTTCCTTGGAACAGGTTCAAACGCAAGCTATGCTACAACATTGATCAATCGCTTCAAGAATCGCTACGGCTTATATTGCCCCATTTATTATATGGAGGTGAAAGCTAGCAATGGTGCTATTGAGCAGAATCCCGTATGGAATAAATCTAAATACGAGCATTAGTGGTGAGATAAAAGATATCAGTTATAAAAGACATACAGAATATGGCTAATAACAGAATAAACAGATACATCGGTGCAATAGCATTAGGTACAATCTTGACGATGGTACCAGGTTGTACCGACACATGGGACGACCATTATAATAATGAGCCGGCCTCTGGGGCAACGCTTACGTTGTGGGACCTCATCAAAGACAACCCCAATTATAGCCGTTTTGCTGACATTGTTAGGCATGCTAAATACTATAAGGACAATACGCATGCTGTACCCACATATACCTATGCGGACATCCTTAATGGTGGACAAGTGAATACTGTTTGGGTGCCCGATAATGATGCGCTCTCGGAAGAAGAGTATCAGAAATGGTTGCAAATGTGTGAAAGTGAGTCTGCTATGGACGGCTATAACGTTCAACAGCAGTTCTTGGGCAACCATATTGCTTTGTGGCGTCACAATATATCTGATCCGGGAGTAGATACGGTGAAGATGATTAATGGTAAGAATTTGGAATTCGACAAAGCGAACCTCACGTTAGAGGGACTTCCTCTTGGAGATGAATATAACATTCCTGCAGTTAATGGCGTGATGCACGTTCTCAAGGGCATTGCTCCATTCCGTTACAATTTCTATGAGTCTCTTAAGTATACGGAGCCTCAAACATTGTTTGGCAAGTATGTTGTTGGTAAAGATACAACATATTTCTCAGCAGATAGAAGTATCGAGGGCTTGCCCGACGAGAATGGTAATCCAACATACGTTGATAGTGTTTATCGTACTTCTAACCGCTTGTTTGAGTACAAGCATTACTTGCCGGATAACGGCGCTGAGAAGTGGCTGATGTCAGATAATGGCTTTGATGCGCGTATCAATAACGAGGACTCGGTATTCGTTATGATTATGCCTACCGATCAAGCTTGGAATGCTGCATACGAGATGCTGAAACCTTCTCATACTTATGCTGCCCTCTATGAAAACAAGGTCAAGGGAGATTTGAATAGTTCGGAGACTATTAAGGATCTAGATCCAGACTCTTTGCAGAAAATGAGCATTGAGATGGATTTGATTTCTCCTCTTGTTTTCAATATCCACAAGCAACCAAAGATTAATAGAGAAATTAATTGGACCCTTGATGAGTTTAAGACAGATGGTGGCGCAAGAGCTGAGTATTTGCTCAACACCTATGGTGACACACTTCGTACCATAGAGGGCGAGTGGGATAAGGCAAGTCTTTTTGAAGGAGAACCGAAGGAGATGAGTAATGGTCTTGCATATGAGGTTTCCTCATGGAACTTCCCCTCACAGTATTACACACCTGATGTTGATGTTGAGATAGAGGACGCGGGTATTTTCTATAATACCGAGAGTAATAACTATAAGATTGGTTCTGGTTCCGCGAGGTACTCATTCTCCAATGATGCATACAAGGATATAACGGATAAGTATGGTCGAGTAAGCAACAATAATTTCTTCCATCTGGATGCTTCTGGCCCAACTGCTGGTCCTAAGTTGGAGATTAAACTTCTTGGAAACAATCCTAATGCGTATGTGCCCAATGCTCAGGTAATGAGTGGTAAGTATGATATACAGCTTGTTGTGGTGCCTCATTGGTACTTGGACATTGTTAGCGCAGGAAAGATTGAAGACGAGTTCTACAAGATGGACACACTTGTTAATGAGCTAGACATTACCGACACAACTTTTGTGCGTAATAAAGACATTATTGACACTGCGTATGTGAATAAACTTGCTGCTAGTAACAAGTACAAAATAAAAGCCCAGCTTACATATAATGATGGGAAAAAGACCAAGGACGTCTCGAAAGAAACCTTGGTATCATCCATTGATTATGATGGTTTGCGTGTAGATACTTTAACCTTAAAGTCGGATTTTGAGTTCCCAGTTTCTTACAAGAATGTGCGTTTCTCTTATCCGGTATTATATTTAGAGGGTGTTACCGCAAAGAAAGATGCTCTTCCCCAGAAGGACATCAACAAGGCACCTTATGGTCTATGGGTATTTGACCTCTTGGTTGACAAAATTATTCTTAAGAGAAAAGATTAACTTGTCCCACAGTAATACATAGCAGAATTATGAAAAAGATATTCAACAATACATTCTTGCATAGGACTTTGGGTATAAGTCTATGCTTCACGGCTCTTTTCTGTCTGTGTGTGACAAATGTCTATGCACAGGAAGAGAATGAAGAAGAGGAGGAGGTTACTGTCAAAAGGATAGCCAAACCTAAGAAGGAAAAGACATACGAGATGAAAGAGGTTACCGGTTTTGTAACTGATGATGCGACCGGAGAACCCATGGGTGGTGTTCGTATTCAGGCACTGGGTCTGGAAAGGTACTCTACCCTTACCGAAGAGGATGGCAGCTACAAGTTGTCAATTCCCGTTTTCTCGGATGCTGTTTATGTCTACGCAGAAGGATACAATCCTTTGCAAGTGGCTGTCAAGGACGGTGTAGCAGATGCAAATCTAATTGCAGGTGACTTTAATAGTCCCTTTACAGATGGTACAACTATTATCTCTGAGAAGACTGCATACATCAACGAGAGCAGTGGCATTTCCGTTGATCAGGACATAGAGCGTTTATTGGCTGGTGATGTTCGCACAATCTTGCGTAATGGTATTCCTGGCATAGGTTCTTATTATACCATCCGTGGTGTGAACTCTATCAATGCCAACGCACAGCCTCTCATTATTCTGGACGGTAACATGATTGACCCCCAGTATGATCGTGAAACCATGCACGAAGGCTTCTATAACAACCTCCTTGCCGGTATTGATCCTGAGAATATAGAGAGCGTGCAAGTCATAAAGAATGGTACGGCACTCTATGGCGCTAAGGGCGGCAATGGTGTCATCATCATCACCACAAAGCGTGGCAAGAGTATGGCGACGAAGATTGGCGTGCGCATCTATGGTGGTGTTGAACTTGCTCCAAAAACGCTGAGTGTTCTTAGTGGAGATCAGTACAGCGCATATTTAAGTGATATGGTCAGCACCATTAAGAATATGTCTGCAAGCAGTCTTAGTCAATATGCATTCTTGGATAAGAGTCCTTCAAACTATTACCGTAAAGTCTTCAGCAACAATACGGATTGGCAGAAGGATATGTATCGCAGTGCAATGACTCAGAACTACAAGATTAATGTAGAAGGTGGTGATGATGTCGGTATGTATGCTCTCTCTCTTGGCTATACTAGCGGTAAGTCAACAGGTAAGGGCACAGACTTCGATAGATTGAATCTCCGCTTTAACACTGACATTCAGGTATTCGAAAAGGTTCGCACAGGACTGGACATTGCTTACAATCAGGTAAGTTATGATATCCTTGATAACGGATGGAGTGAGGATTATTCCATGCAGAATATTGGTTCAACCAATGTGCTTGGTCTCATTCAAGCTCCTTTCATCAGCCCCTATGCTTACTATTATGATGAAAATTCTACGGCCCAGTATTCTAGTGATCGCCTTGCGTTGTCACCAGACTATGCAGGTAAATACGCTAGCAATGGTGGCAATTGGGTAAACAATCCTTTCCGTTTCCCACTTACGCTTGGTGATAAGGGTATCAACGAAGCACTGCGTAATCCTTATTGGATCTTGGAGAATGCTCCTGGTCAGAATAAGAACTATGCTCAAAGCACACAGATTGATTTGAATGTTAGTCCTAAGTATCAAGTGACAAGAACGTTCAGCATCAGTGATCGTTTCAATTTCCTGATGACTCGTAACAGTGAAAAGTACTTCCTGCCTGTCAATGGTACTACCAACTACTTCCTCAAAGACTTGGGTGATATCAATGCTGTGCAGAAGACGCTTTTCTCTAAGGAGACTACTCTCCAGAATGATCTTCGTCTTGATTGGCGAAATATCTATGGAGCCCATACCATCAATGTCTTTGGTGGATGGCGTTATAACAACTACTCCTACAGCTACAACTACATGCGTGGTTACAACAACGAGAACGATAAGCTGCCTGTCATGAACAAGAACATGGCTTACCTCAACTATGGTGGTACCAATGACAACTGGATTGATATGGCGCTTTATCTTGATGCTAATTATAACTATGCTAACCGCTACTTTGCAGATGCAACCTTGAGCATGCAGTCTAGTAGCCGCTTTGGTAAGAACACTAAGGCTGGCATCAAGTTAGGCGGTGTAAGTTGGGGTGTTTTCCCATCTATTCAACTAGGTTGGCTTATTACAAACGAAAAATGGTTCCCCTATACCAATGGTGCAATTAACTACCTCAAGTTAACAGCAGGATTTGATCAAAGCGGTAATGATGACCTTGACTATTATGCTGCCCGCACCTATTGGGAGAGTATGAAGGTTACCAATAATACGGTAGGTCTCTATCTTAATAACATCGAGAATAGTACTATCCAGTGGGAAACTACAACAAAGTGGAACCTGGCATTGCAGGGTGTGTTCCTCAACAACCGTCTTTCAGCTGGTATTGATCTCTTCTGGAACAAGACTACAGACCTGCTTACGATTAAGGAGCTTCATTATATGTCTGGTATGAAGAAGTATTGGACCAATGAAGGTGCTCTCACCAACCATGGTGTAGAATTCAATGCCAATGCTGCAATCATCAATAAGAAGAACTGGAAGTGGGAACTTGGTGCTACTTTAGGACATTACAAGAACGAGATTACTGCACTTCCCGAAAGTACTAGCAACTATATCAAGTTGTCAGATGTCAGTGGTGGAAATCAGCAAACAATTCACGGCTACACTTCCAGTGTCTATGGTGAAGACAACGTTCTTACTGCAGTTGGCTATGCAGTGGGTAGTTTCTATGGTTGGCAGACCGATGGCGTATTTGCTAATGATGCAGAGGCAAGTACGGCTGGCAAACTTGGCTATCTGAAGTATCCTACTGGTCTTAAAGAGGAATCTAAGAAATACTACGATTTCAAGGCAGGTGATGTACGCTTTGTGGATCAAAATGGAGACGGTGTCATTGACAAGGCAGATAAGGTGGTTATCGGTAACCCCAACCCCGACCTCTATGGTAATATCTACAGCAGCCTGACATGGAAGGATCTGCGTCTTGATGTCATCTTCAAGTATAGTCTGGGTAATGATGTATACAACTATCAGCGTAGTGAACTTGAAGGTTTGAACACCACTTACAACCAAACTACTGCAGCGTTGCGTCGCTGGACATATGAAGGTCAGAATACTGACATGCCTAAGGCTTGTTACACTGACAGTGAAGACTGGCGTAACAATGAGCGCATGAGTGATCGTTGGATAGAAGATGGCAGTTTCCTCAAGCTCAAGAACGTACGTCTTACCTATAAGATTCCTTACAGCAACAGTTGGTTGCTCGGCCTGAAGGTCTGGGGTGAGGCAAATAACCTCTTTACTCTTACCAAGTACTTGGGAACTGATCCTGAGATGAGTTGCCGTAACAGCACACTCTATCAGGGAATTGACACAGGTCTTCTTCCAAGTGGCCGTAGCATCAATTTCGGCGTCTCGATTAACCTCTAAACACAGAACAACAATACCTTATTATAATTATTATGAAAAGGAAATCAATCATAAGCATGTTGTTGTTGAGCATGATGTTGGGTATGTTCTCCACATCATGTCAGGACATGCTCTCTCCCAACAGTGAGCGTCACGCATACACCGTGGCAGAGGATACCCTGTATTCCTATTGGGGCATACTCAAGTCTCTGCAGAATATAGCAGAGCGTTACGTCATCCTTAATGAATGTCGTGGCGATTTGGTCGATGCATCTGGTTATGTAAGTGATACCATTGCAGCGATTATTAACTTTGGTGAAGTAGATAATCCCGAGAACTGGGAAGATGGTGCATGTGCTTATCTGAATATAAGCGACTACTATCACATCATCAATAGTTGTAATGCTTATCTTGCCATGTGCGATACGGTTCGCACTACAGGCACGAACCAGAAGTACATGCTCAAGGAGTATGCTCAGGTGCAGTCTATCCGTGCTTGGGTATACATGCAGCTGCTCTATGCTTACGGCGAGAACAGGGTTCCTTTCTATAAGGAGCCGATGCTTACAACCAAGGACATAGACGAATTCATCGCAGACAAGAATCATCCGTTGTTGACAGCTCAGTTGCTGGAACAGGAACTTGCTCCAGAGTTGGAAACCCTGGAACCTGTAGAGGTGAGGTTGTCCAATGAGACCGACGACCAGCAGATGTATGATTATCAGGGCATGCCGGATTATAACAATTATGGTGATGTGAACAGCGGCAACAGCCATTTTGTATGTCATAGCAGCAAATGTTTGTTCCCCATTTCTATTGTTTTGGGTGACCTCTATCTGTTGAGTGGCAATTATACAAGGGCGGCTCAGCATTACTACAACTACATCAACACTCCGAACTGTGGTCCTTTGGCTGTGGACAGATGTTATAGTAGAGGCATTCTTGACAGCAAGTTGGATTATCCCATCTACTCTTATGATGAAGGCAGTGTTCCCTATACAGAGAAGAATGCCGTTAGCAGGGGAACTGAGGCAATTACTTGTATCCCCAGCAATAAGGGTAAGCTCGAGGGTAAGGTGTTGACCGACATTAACCGTCTATTTGGCTTTGAGGCATCAATGCGAACTTCGGGCAATGAAAGTGGCGGTGCTTCCGTTGGTTTGAGTCGCAATTACGAGCGCGAGTTGCTTCCCAGTAAGGGCTACGAAGCTCTCTGCGATAGTCAGAAGTATGAAATCTACGTAGGTGAGCCTACCAGTGACAATACGTTGGACTGGGGAAAGGCAGTTACTCTTGAGGTGCTGGAAGGTGTAGGCGATGCTCGTCGAGCATGGATTTACGCAAAGGAAGGTAGGCAGTGGGAGTTCCGTGTAGGTGACGATGACTTTTACGGTAAGATGGTTGCTAAGCAGAATCCTGGAGGCTCCTTCTCTACAACTTATCCTGTTATTTATCGTAAGAGCACCGTATGGCTCCGCTATGCAGAGGCTTTGAACCGTGCTGGTTTCCCCAGCTATGCATTTGCTATCCTCAAGACTGGTCTTTGCAACAATAGAGACTGGTTCCCACAAGATCCATCTGCTATGCTTGAAGAAGTTGAGAGCTCAACAGGATCTCCTTATCTTTATATGAGAACTGGCACTGATGCTTCTGTTTATTTCGATTATAACATCACAGACTCTGTGTTCATTTATCAATACTTTGATGAAGCTGGTCAGAATATAATTCTGCCTGGAGTAGAGGAAGGAATGTCTTCTCGTGAGGAATTGTTAGCATGGGTGGAAAATTACTTCCAGCAGGAGTTCGAGGCTTATCAGGAAGCTTATCAGGCTTCTTTGGATACAGAAGAGCCTTTGCCTCCCATGGATGAACCTCGCGAAGTAGATCCTTCAAGAGTTTATTGGGCACCCAAGGACGTGAATTCATTTGGTTCTCCCATTGCAAACGGTGCTGCTTGCTACTACATTGCTCTTCCTGAGTTGAGGCGTGCAGCCAATACTCCTTATCTTGATTTCAAGCAGACATACTTGCGCGGCCAGAACCAGACACAACTGATTTACAGTAAGGACCGCACTAAGATGCTGACTAGTAGCACTATGCAGGAGCGCTGGCCTAGTGGTCAAACGAACTCTGAATACACCTACACTATCGGTGTGCACCAGCGTGGTTGCGGTTTCATCCTTTCCGATGATCCTGAGAGTTATGGACGTTCTTCTTACAACTATGTAGGCCTGATGCAGAAGAAAATCAAGGAGGCCACAGGTAAGGATGTGACGGAAGAAGACATCTATAGCGGTGCATACGATGAGGATATTCAGAATGCAGTCGAAGACCTCATCATCGATGAGGCAGCTCTTGAACTTGCATTCGAGGGCTCTCGTTTCAGCGACCTTTGCCGTGTGGCATTGCGCAGAAACGATCCAAACTACCTTGCTGAGCGTGTGGCTAAGCGTCATACTGGCGAGGTTGACGGAAACCTCCAGAGTTGGCTGCAGGATAAGTCACACTGGTTCCTGCCCATTCCCAAAGAGTAAGAGTAGAATCTTATAACATAATTTGGTATGAAGAGCCGTTGGAGATTGCCTCTGACGGCTCTTTTTGTGCTCTTCCACCAAACTAGCTGTGGATAGTTTCCAAACGTCACACGTGAAGTTCCCAAACATCACACGTGAACTTTGCCAACTTAACACGTTACGTTTGCAATCTTAACGTGTTAACTTTGCCAATGTAACTGCAGTCGTTTTTCATCTTACCCTACCTCTCTGAGACAAAATGTCGGTAATAAGACAGATTATACCTTATTTGTCGTTCCTATGTTCCAAAAAAGTTGTACCTTTGCGCCTGAATTTTCAGGAAGCATCTACTCAATAACATCAAAAATATAAAAGATGAAGAAATTTTTACTCACTATTCTTTGTGCACTTTTCGGCATTTATGGAATGGCACAAAGCGAGAAAATCTACACAGAACCGCTAGTTGTAACTGTTGATGGTGAAAGCACAGAGCCTCAGGATGCAAGTGTCACAGTTGTTGACAATGGCGACGGCACAATCAATTTTGTGCTGAACAACTTCTTCCTTGGAGCAGGTGAGGAGAGTCTTCCCGTAGGCAATGTCAGCGTTGCAAACATTCCTACCACAGAGGCAAGCGATGGTCTGATCTATTTCACATTTACAGGTCCCATCACCATTGAGCCAGGTAACGTAGAAGGCATGAGCGATACAGATTGGTATGGTCCCATGCTTGGCGAAATACCTCTTGTCCTCAATGGCAAGATGAACGATGAGAAACTCTTTGTCAC
>JAFYNL010000064.1 GCA_017548075.1 Bacteroidaceae bacterium
CAACACTGAAACCGTTAATTACATTACTTTCGACAAGGTTGTACACATGGTGTATCTTCAAGCACCTATTATGGCAGCCTATAAGTTCAACCTAAAAGATGACAAGAAAATCGTCGTGAAGGCTGGTCCTTATTTTGCTTGCGGCCTTTTCGGAAGCAAAGTCAGGGTAAGTAATTTCTTTTATAGCGAAGACGTCGGCGTCTTCGATAGCGACTATGGTTGCAGGCGTTTCGACATAGGCATCTGTACTGGCGCAGCATTTGAACGGGACCATTTCACAATAGGCTTGGAGTATAGTCGTGGCCTTCATAGTATCGACCCCGATTTCCGTCAGTACAATCAGGCCTTTGGCATCGTCCTTGGTTACCGCTTCTAGGAAAGAATGAAGCAAACCATCATCACCCTGCTCCTCGTTCTCGTTGCTATGGTAGTATCATGCAATGGTCGTAATGCTTGCGAACAACAAGAAAATAACGCAGACACGTGTGAGATAATTCACTCAACAGAACAGGCACAAACATTCCCTCCAGCCATGGAGGATACCATCGATTTTGTCATTACAGGCACTACACCCGGTACCGATGACAACGTATTGGTAATGCCTTATGCTCTGCCCTATGAAGGTGAGAATTTCCCTATCAAGGACGGACAATTCAAAGTTACAGGCCGACTGCCACGAAACACTTTTATTCAGATAGGCGACTATGCTGACAACGACCTTCGCTTCATAGTAGAAGAAACGCCAACCCATATCAATCTTGCCACAGGCGAAGTAACAGGTAGCGAACTACAGAAACGTTTCATCCGTTGCCAGTTACGAGAGCGGGAGATAGAAAAGAAGATGAAGCCGTGGTGGGATAGTTTCAGCGAAGAAGAACAATATAGGATTATCTTCATGAGCACGGGCAAGCAACAGACACAATCGGCACAAGACAGCACAAACCTGAAGATATTTGAGGACTATAAACACGATATGGATGCTGTAGTCCGTCAGATTATCCGTGAGAACCAGGAAAACATCATCCCTGCATGGTATATCTATGTGCATTGGGGAGAACTTACTTCCGAAGAGGCAGAAGAGTTCATGCGTGAAGATGCGCCCTATGCCCATCATCCTCTTATGGAGCGACCATGGAAGGTGTATCGGGACAAGATTAAGTCTGAATAATTAAATGTTCTCTATGAAACGCTTGCTTCCTATATTATTAATCCAGTGGACACTAATTATCTTTGATATGGTAGCTCGTCTTATTTTTTTTTATGCCATTCTACTGCTCGTAGGCTGCAGCTATGAGCCAAAAGGTGTAACTTTCTTTGTTAGGGAGGAAGATGATTGGTCAAACAGTAGGATATTGTTAGTCAACCAGTTCGACACCGTAATGATTAAAGAAGTGGTCAACCCTGCAAAAAGATATGGCTTTACCTGCCATAATCTATTCTGTAAAAACAGAGAGGATATGATTCTAAAATCAGACTCCGATTGGGAGCAATCCATACGCATTTGGCCATGTTTTCCTATCCGTATACATCGCATATCTGGCAGAGTAGATACCCTGTATTGTTTTGGCAAGCATTATGCTTATACTGGTATCGGATATATCAGTGCATACGGGACACAAGGAAATTGGATGGTGCTGGAGAGTAAGGTACCTGGCAGAATTCTGGGACATGAGTATCTTGTTGATAATAAGGATAAAACACGTGACACACTCTCACTTCTAATGGCAGAATATACCTATGCAGGGCAGGAGAGAGTGTTTGCTAGTCGTAAAGTAGATTACTGGATAGCAAGCCGAAACTCATACGATCTTTTCGGCCCAATGACAAGAAAAGAGTTGAAAGAGCAGATGAGACAACTGAAGATTTCGATTCCTATGGTGCTGGATGGTCTTTACGACCGCTACGTCCGCACCCACGACTCGACGCATCGTGTTGACAATACTCCTAAAGAATTCTATTGGCCTCATCATCGCAAACGGAAGGATGTCATCATAGAGTAGCCTTCATGATTTTCCTTCAAAATCCTTTGCAGTTTCATTAAAACCTTGTAAATTTGCTCGCAGATTCTTCATTTCTGTACGAAAGTGATGTACTTAGAAAAAAATAACACTTTTGTGTTACAAATTGCAAGTTCGAGCGTTATATGTATAAGTGGTAATATGTGTCTATTATGAAACACTTGCTTCCTATATTCCTTTTGGTCTGGGCGGCTCAAGCCTTCGGACAAGAGCCTCTCGATTCCGCATTCTGGGATGCGGAGATGGAGGATTCTGTGAGCGCAATGGCTATTAAACCTCTTGATCCGTCGCAAACCAAGAAGTTGCTGAAACAAATTATTAAACGGTTTAACCAGGACTTGAAGCAAAAGCATGAGGTTGGCAAATATCGGACAGATGCAACTTTCATTAGGGAAACGTTAGCTCCGTTTTCCGTCAGCCGCATAGAGTCTTTAAAACCAGGCATTGCTCCTCATAATCCAGATAACGATTTTCAGTTATTTCTGCTTCCTAAGTTTAATTATGAGGGACCATACGAACTGACTTATCGAGATAGCCTTTACATAAGTCATTATCTAAATACCTTCCCCAGAATATGTCCCAATTATCTACCTACGGTGCCACACCTTTATAATACTATTCGTGGTCACATAGACAAAGGACCTCTACTTCCATTTGAGGAATTCAGCGAGACGATGTATTATTATAAAGTTACTGCCTACAGCATATTCGATGCGGCTGGCAGAAGTGTGTACCGCTTTACCTTTGCCCGAAACGGAGTGAAAAGGTATGGTAAAGATGTGGTTTACGGGAAGAAATATGATGTGGGCGAACTGGTGGGTACGGCATATTTCGACAGTCAATCCTTGCGCATATTGCAATTCAATGGAAAAGGCCGTGTGCCGACAGAAGATCATGTCATCAATATTCGTTTTCAAAACGACTACGACGAAGACAATGGTTCTCCTGCCCTTCGACAAACGAAATTAGTATGGGAAGCGAAGGGCACAAAGATAAAGGCTACAGTCCAAAGAATACCCGAATAAGATGAAACACTTGCTTACCTCAAGCCAAAGTCCTGGTGAAGTAAACTTTTCCTATAAATAAGGGAGCCTCGAACACTTTCGGGGCGACTGGGGTCTTTAGAGAAATGACTGGATGTCATTTCGGCCCCACAAAGGGGAGAGAGTCCCCACTCTCGACGGAGGAAGCGAAGCTTTCTTTTTGTGGTTTCAAATATTTTTCGTAAATTTGTGCCAGAAAAGTGATATTACTATGGAAACGACGGGAAACGAAAACAAGGAGAACAGGGAGGTTACGACTGAGCAAAAGGAGGAGCGGACGTATCGCTGCAACGACTGCGGGAACGTGATCTACAAACACGAGGTCTTCTGCTCGAAATGCGGTAAACTGCTCGACAGATACGACTTCGAGGACTAAGGAAGTACTTTTCTTCCTTTAGATTTGGCAGGTTCGAAATAAAGTTGTAATTTTGCAGCCGCAAACGGAGGGATGCCAGAGTGGTCGAATGGACCGCACTCGAAATGCGGCGTACCCTTACGGGTACCCTGGGTTCGAATCCCAGTTCCTCCGCACAAAGAAGGCAACCGAACGGGTTGCCTTTTTTTATTCCGGATAATTCATATTCTCGGGCTTGCAGTTGAGAAGAACTTCCTCAAGGTAGCGACGGGCTTCGAGGCGAGCCATCGGTAGGTCGTGCAACAGCCAGTTTCCGCAATCCTGAGGTGCGGCTCCGGGTACTTCGCCCTCAAATTCTGCTACGAAACGGAAGGTCTCTTGCATGAGTTCGAGGATGTCGGCTGGCTCGAGATGCCCTCGCATGAGCAGATAATTGCCCGTGAGGCACCCCATCGGCCCCCAATAGACGATGCGGTCCTTCCAATCGGGATGGTTGCGAAGATAGGTGGCTGCAAGGTGTTCGATGGTATGCAGGGCGCCGGGATGGAGGGCTGGCTCGCGATTCGGCTCTTTCATGCGGATGTCGAAAGTAGTAACCTCCTCTGTTCCAACCACATCGCGACGGCTGACATAGATGCCGCGAAGCAGCCTGTTGTGGTCGATTGTGAAGCTGGGAATCTTATCCATGACTAAATGTTGCTAAGGAATTCTTTGGTGACTGCGAAGCTCTTGTCGGCCATCGTTTCCCAGAAGTTGAGGTACTGATTGAAGTGGGCTTTGATGCCTGGAGTGTCGCTGATGATGCGGAAACTGAGGGTTGGGACTTTCCAAAGATGGCAGACCTGAGCGATGGCTGCACTCTCCATATCGACGGCGAGGCCTTGCGGATATTTCTCCTTGATGGCATCCATCTCTTCGCGACTTGTGATGAACTGATCGCCCGTACAGATAAGGCCCGGAACGATGTGAACATCGGTCTCCAGACTCGTGGCAACGGCAAGCAGACCTTCGTCGCCCTTGAAGAACTTGGGCAAGCCCTGAACCTGTCCCGGATCGCAATCCTCGCCGCAATAAACGTCGTGATAGCAAATCTCTTTACCAACGACGACATCCATCACGTCGAGCCTCGTGTCGATGCCTCCCGCAACGCCAGTAGAGATGATGCAGTCGGGACGGAACGTCATGATGAGATTCGTGACGCCAGCCGCCGCATTCGTCTTTCCGATGCCGCTTTGCAAGAGCACTACCCTATTCTCTCCAACAGTGCCGATGAGGAACTCTTGCGGGCCGCTCTGCACCGTCTCTGTGTTCTGAAGCATGGCCGCAACTTGGCGGTATTCCACACTCATCGCAGTCATGATACCGATTGTCATTTGCATACTCAATAATGATGATTTTCTATGCAAAGTTATAAAAAGATTAGGGATTAAAGAGTAGAGATTAGAGATTTTTTTGTAATTTTGCAGATTGAAAGAAGAAAAGAGATGAATATTCTGCTTGAAATATGGACTTTGCTTTGCGAGATGTCGCCTTACTTGCTGCTGGGTTTCCTGCTGGCAGGCTTGATGCATGAGTTCATTCCGAACAGAATCTATACAAAGTATCTGGGCGAACGTTCGCTGAAGAGCGTGGTACTGGCTGCGCTTTTCGGTGTTCCTCTGCCGCTTTGTTCTTGTGGCGTAATCCCAACAGCCATGGGCATTCGCAGAGAAGGAGCAAGCAAAGGAGCGACCATTTCTTTCCTCATCGCAACACCCCAAACAGGCGTGGACAGCATCATCGCAACCTATAGTCTGATGGGGTTGCCCTTTGCCATCATTCGTCCGATTGTGGCTTTGGTTACAGCAGTCTTCGGAGGGGTGCTGTGCAATATGGCGGAGTCGGACGACGAGATTATCGTCGTAAAACAACAGTCAAGCAACTCTGATTCTTCTTCGCAAAGCTCAGGCGCAGGCGGAGCACTCTTCACTCTTCACTCTTCACTCAAAGGCGCCCTCTCTTACGCTTTTGGCGAGATGATGGAGGACATCGGAAAGTGGCTGGCAATGGGACTTATCGTGGCTGGCATCATCACAGCAGCGGTGCCCGACTCTTGGTTCACAATCTTCCAAGGGAACACGCTCTACAGCATCCTCTTCGTGCTCGTTTTCAGCATTCCCATGTACCTTTGCGCAACTGGAAGTATTCCCATCGCTCTCGCTTTAATGTTGAAAGGACTGACGCCAGGAGCGGCTCTTGTGCTCTTGATGGCAGGTCCCGCAAGTAATGCCGCGAGCATTCTGGTTGTGGGGAAAGTGTTGGGCAAGCGTTCGATGCTGGTCTATCTGATAGCCATCATTACTGGAGCCGTCCTCTTTAGCTTCGGCATCGACTACTTGCTGCCGCGAGAATGGTTTACCGCTCCTGTTGCTCAATACGAGGCTTGTCACGATGCAGGCATCAGCATCTTCTCTTACATTTGCACGGCTCTTCTGCTTGTTCTCTTGATTCGTGCTCTTTGGCCTTGGAAGCACCACCATCACCATCACGAAGAAGCGGAACTTGCTTCTTGCGTTATTTATAATGTGGAGGGAATGAACTGCAGCCATTGTGCCGAGAATGTGAAGCAAGCCCTTGCCGCAGTTGAGGGTGTGGAGCAGGTTGAGGTTTCGCTTCACGAAGGAACGGCCAGCATCGTAGGTTCGCATCGAGAGGAAGATGTTCTGCTTGCAGTAGAAAGCATCGGGTTCAAGGCAAGCAAAACGGCCCCCTCTAACTCCCCCAATAAGGGAGAACATAGCTTATAACGGCAGATTCGGCGTACTTTCTCAGCACACCGAAACCGTCGGAATTCCATCTATTAACTTCTAAAACCTTAATTTATTGTCGTACAAACTTGTAGTTTGTTACGCCGCATTCCTGCATAATGCCCTTGATGCGGTCGATATGTTTCTGCGGAACGCCCTTGCAAACGTTGATGCGAACATTGTGGTCCTTGCGGATTGCCACTTCCTTGAGGTGCTGTCCAATGTCATCAACATCCCATTTCCATGAGCAGATGGTGTAGTTCTTCCAGCTGAAGCCGTCGAAAATGCCTCTCCTTTCCCAGATGGAAGTCTTTGTTCCGCAGTCTTTTGGAGGCGTTCCTGTAAGCAGAATGGTCAGTTCGGGATTGATGTTGCCCTTGATGCCGGCAGGAATCTGAACAGGTTTAGTGATGAGATTGACCGTTAGTTTTCCAGTATTGGACTTTGTCTGCATCTCCACCTTCTTCAAAGCCGAAGCAGGAAGGTCGGGCAGATTATTGACGTCGAGTTCCTTGCCGTCGAGCATAACCTTGTAGTACTTTGTATGAAATGCCGTTGGATAGCCACAAACGGGATGTTCCTCTATGAAAGAGTCTTCGCCCCTCACCACCCATGTGCCTTTTAACCAAGTCACAACAATGGCAGGGCCATGCTTCTTGATAAAATCTTTTGCATCAGCATTTGGAATAAAGGCATTCAGCATTTTCTTTCCTGAGAAGGGCTTCACCTCATCTGTCGAGACGAGTCCCATTCCAGGCACAGCCACCGTGACGGGTTTGTCGTCTTGTACTTTATTTTCTTCAACTGCAGGTAAAGCAGTTTCGTTCGAGACAATCATCTCCTCTACTTTCGGTTTGGCAAAGGCAACTAAGGCCAGAACCATGAGTGCAGGCAGGATGAGTCCTTTGCTCATCAACCAGCGATTGGAATTGTGTTTGTGCATCATCTTGATTCGCTTTTTGAGTGAATGGTGACTGAGGTTGTTGCAGACCGTCTGCAGTCGGCCTCCCACAGCTTTCGTCACGAGTAATAGTTGATATGTCTTTGCATCGATGCCAAAGTTAAGTACTGCGTCGTCGGCTTCGTATTCGTGGATTGCTTTCAGGTCGCGACCCAAGAGATAGACGAAGGGATTGAACCATTGAACGGCCTTCACGACTTCGAGGAGAAGCAGGTCGAAAGTGTGGCGCAAGCGGATGTGAGCCTGTTCGTGAGCCAAGATGGGACGACGAAGGTGCTCGTAATCCGAAACGCTTATAATTATATAATGTAGGAAACTGTACGGAGCAAAGTCGCCTCCGCGAATGACAACCGTATTGCCGAACTCGTCTTTTGTTCGCAAACCGCCTCTTATCTCGTCCCAAAGTCGGAAGAGTTGCAGGAAGAAGATGAAGAGAGAAGCAAGTAAGCCAAAGAAATAGAGGCACTTAACGACCTGCATCATATCGATTCGGAAGGTCGGGACTTGTGCCGCTTCCTCTGTTTCGGGCAAGATTACTTGAGGAGTCTGGATGTTCTGCTCCACACTTTGAGTGGGCTCAGCAATCATTTCGATATGCGGAACTGCTATTTCCTCGTAGCTGAGATAGCTGGGTTTCTTCAGGTTTAGGTGTATTGCAGGCAAAATCATCGAGACCAAGAGGACTCCAAGCAGAGCCATACGATTGAATCTGTGGAATGTCTCGCGACTCAGCAGAAGGGCAAAACTTCCGTAAAGAAGTGCCAGCAATAAAGCGGATTTTATAATGTAAGCGAACATATTAACTCTGTATTAAATCAAGTATCTCTTGCAAATCCTCGTCGGAAAGCTCTTCGTTCTGTATGAGGAAGGAACAGAAACGCTTTGTGGAGTTGCCGAAGAGCGTGTCCTTCACATCGTTTACCACATGAGCGATGTACTTCTCGCGCGAGAGCATGGGCGAATAATAAAAGGTTCGGCCCGTCTCTTCCTTCTTTTTGTGCTCCACATAACCCTTCGCCTCCAGTATTTTCAGGAAGGTTGCCACAGTTGTGTAGGCAGGTTTGGGTTCCTCGTAACCCTCTACAATCTCGCCGACAGTAAGGGCGTGAGTCTCGTCCCAAAGCACATTCATCACTTCCATTTCTGCTCGAGTGAGGGGCTTCATTCCGTTCTTTTCCTTCATAATATTCGCTTTTTCTATTGCAAAGGAACGGACTTTACGGCAAGCAGGCAAGAGAAAAACGAAAAAAGGCAGCCTCGAGTGCCACCTTTTAACATATTTATTTAGTTTTGGCCGTCCGTTTATTAGTAGTTAACAAAAAGCCCCTATAATTGATGCCTGCAGTTACGTTGGCAAACAACCCTAGTGTCGTTGGCAAAGTTAACGTGTTACGTTGGCCAACTTAACGTGTTACGTTGGCAATCGTAACTGGGATTGTTTCCCCTACTCTACTTTTACGAGCCTCTTTTTGCCGTTGATGATGTAGATTCCAGACTTGGTAATACGGTCGAGACGAGTGCCGCTAAGGGTATAGATGACTGCATCTTTCAGATCAGCAAGAGGAGCGAATATGCCGTCATCATCGCGAAGGACTGTTACAAGAGCAGTTGCCTTCTTGTTGGAACCGTCGGTTGCCTTAGCCGTAATCGTAGCCGTTCCTGCTGCAATGGCTGTGATAATACCGTCTGCAACTGTCGCAACAGCCTCATCGGAAGTGGTCCAAGCAAGCGTCTTAACCGTCGCATTCTCAGGAACTATCGTGACTGTCAACGTCGTATCTCTTCCCGCAATCATCTCAAATTCGCTTGGATCGAGTAAGATAGAGGTGACGTAAGTCTTTGCCAAAGTAACATCATAGCTCTCGTTCTCAGGTTGACAAACTACTCCATTTGCAGCGATGAACATCTGATTCTGTATCTGATAGGTTCCGCCAGCGAATTCATCTCCTCCAACAAGCGTGAAGGTCAATGCTGTACCCGTTGTCGAAGCAAAGTTCTCGTTGTTTGGAGCATAGACAATCAGGTGGACTCCATCCTCCCTCGGGAAAGCATTTGCGATGTGCGCAGCTGAATTAACCTTATTTCCAAACACGACGCTTCCTTCCTGAACAGACAGATTCTCCGAAAGCACGATGTCGGCTTCGTAAGCAGTTGCGGCTCTATTCATGTTCACCCAAACAGTCACCTTTCTGGTTCCGCCAGCCTTGACGGAAGCGTTGCTCGAGTAAAGATTTGCCGTGAGATTGTTCTCTCCAAGCGGAACGTCGTTAAGAATACGACGAACAGTAACGAAATCGGCCACATTGATATGGCTGTCCATATTTGCATCGGCATTGACTATCTCGAAGCCTTCAGGCGTTTCTCCTGTCAGATAAGACGCAATCCATTCGGCATCGGTTTCGTCCAAGACACCATTACCATTGACGTCGCCAGCAAGATGACTGATGTTATAGTAAACATTATCATCCGTTTTGAGAACGACACAATGAGTGGCATCGAAGATGGGATATGCATCCTGTCCGATTGTCTGATACCAAACCGGGTCCATCGTCTTACCGCTATTGAGCTGATAGCAGACCTTGCCGCCCTCCACCTCTTCGGTTGTGACACGATTGACTTGGGTTGTTACCGTGCTATAACAGTTCACAGCAGTTGCACCACCCCGATAGAAGTCGTTACGATAGTTGTAACCCGTTACAGTTCCTATGTTGTAGCAGTTCTGCAGAGTACCGCCTGTGCCGAACCAACCGCAGATGGCCGCACTCTCGCTATTTCCTGTTATATCGCCTGTGTTGTAACAATTTGTGATGGAGAATGTGCAGGATGAGCCCTTGTTGCAGCCTATAATACCAGCCGCATTAGCCCCCGTTGCCGTCACATTCGCTTCGTTGCCCACCATGGATATCGTCACATTACCCGAACCGGTAGAACCGCCGACAAGACCGACATAGTTCTTTCCGCTGATAGAGCATGTACTGTCGAGAACAAGATTTGAGATATTTGCTCCACCACTCACTTGACCAAAGAGTCCGGTATATTCTCCGCCAGAGATATGAAGGTTCTTGATGCGATGTCCGTGCCCATCGAAGACACCTCGGAACGCCTTCGTATTGACTCCTATAGGATGGAACTGGCTGTCATAGCCCTCCATATCCAAATCTGCTTCAAGGTGAGCAGTACTGTACAACGCACCTTCCGAAACTGCATTGGCGAACTCGATGAGTTGCTCTGGAGTAGAAATGAAGAAGGTAGTGTCTTCGTACATGGTACCCGGATCGTAACCTAAATAGTTGTCAATCCACGACAAACGAGACGGAATATAGTTTCGCAAAACGTCAACCTCTGCATCGAAAGAGCCGAGAGCAGAAACATTCTGATGAACATTACTATTCAGAATCGGCCAACGAATGAAGTTGAGATTGGCAGAAGCCTCAATATCCGTGGCCATACTATCCAGCCAAGCAAGAAGTGTCTTCTCGTCGAGCAGGCCTTCCTTACGGCTTTCTCTCCACATCTGATTAAGTCTGTCGTAGGCCCCATTATCGCTAAGAACACGAGAGACAAACGATTTCATCTGACCTGCAGCACTGCCGCCCTGATAAGCCCATGTGCTACGACCATTGACGGGATAAATGCGTCGGTCGTTATCAAAAGCGAGGTCGAAGTCCCAAGGAGGAGAAACGAAGAACTGATTCTCTTCACGCTCCTTATACATATAAACGCTCCAATAAGTATCCATGTTGCCCGAGAACTCGCCTACAAGGAAATGCTTGAGGAACGACTCTACATCGAGATACTTGCGGAAGCCATTTACAGGATCGGTATAGTTGCTGGCAAAGAGAGACGACTCCATCAGGTTGAAGGCACTCTGGATGTAGTTGTGCTGTTGTGTCGTGATATCATCGTCGCCAGGATGCTTGATGGTAACGGGATTACCACGATTGCTGCTGAACCAACTCGACTCCTGACTGGCATAAGCATCAATCTCGACAAGATAACCACCAGTCAGTTCCGGTTCTTGATTGTCATCAGGCGTCATCTCAGTAACAGGAACACGATTTCTGTCGACAGACACTTGGTCGCAAAGCTGATAGCAGCCTTTGTACTCGCCATTCATGATAACATCAACTGGCTGAGCCCAAGGTGTGTAAGGCATATCGAGACGCTTGCTCACCTCGAAAGCCAAGCAGTTGCGCAAAAGAGTCTTATCGCCATAATTGTTGATGAGCGTCCACTTCTTAGCCTTTGCAGGACTTTCCATCGAAGAGCCTCTGAGCATATGATGGCTCTTGCCGTCAGCAAACTTAATGCGCCAAGGTTTCTTGGGGAAACTCCACGAAGCATTGCCTCGACCTCGAGTAGTAATCGGATACTCCTGAATGCGAGTACCTCCATCGTAAGTAATCGTGATGTTCGAAGGCAACTCCGTTACCTTATCCTTCGGGTCATAGCCTGCATAAATGTGAATGCTGACGGTTGGAAGGTTTGTTACCTGATACCAAACAGAATCAACACCCTCACCTTCGTAACCATAGAACTCCAGTTCCGCAATGTTGCATCGAGCATCGGCAGGACCAACATAACGTACATAGCGGAAACCACGCGTTACAGGGACATTAGCATAGTATGTCTTTCTGGCTGAACCCTTGTTAGGAATCAAATACAGAGGAACTGCATCGAGGAAATCAGGACTATTACTGCCTTCGAAGACCGCGAGTTGGACACGACCTTCCTGACTTGTGCGAGGGCTCCAACCAACTTTAGTGATGACATGAGGTGTGCCTAAATCAAGACCAACCCATGTGTTGGAACGACCCATCGAAGCGTAGAAGGTGTCGTAATTGCCGTCGAACGCATCAGCCGGAGTATTAACTGTCGAACTCGACTGGTTAGTGCTATAATCTATGTTGGGCGAACCAATAGGTGTACCGCTGAGTTTCTCTGAGACAGGAGCATCCTGAGCATAACAGAACACTACTGCCATCATTAGAAACAATATCGTTGAAATCCTTTTCATTCTATATCTGTGGATATGCTCTTATTCATTCCAAACCGCAAAAGTACTTTTATTTGCTTAAATATGCAAGCAAACAGACACCTTTTTAATATAATAATGTAAGAAAGTGCAAATTATTTGCAATAAAACAACAATCGGAACAGAGAAATGGTTAACTTTGTACACGCAAAAGACTAAAGAAAAATGAGATTCCTGTTTCTTTCAACCATTTTGTGTTTTCTTTCCCTTAACACAATAACGGCACAAGGCGACCTGACTCACGAAGTGGCAGCAGATACGCTTCGTTGGCCTGTTCCACAAGTCGACCCAAGTTGGCAGTTAGAGTATATGCCACATAATAACGCCAACCATAATGTCTATGTCTATAAGGACAAACTCTACGACGGACTCTTTACCCGCACTCTTGGTTGGAATGGAGGCGATGGAGTGCAGACAACGGCTCTTCCCGACGGCAATGTCTTCTGGAGTTTCAACGATAGTTTCTATGGTCGAGCTACAGGAACATCGACTCGTATCCGTCAGTCTTGCAACTTCCCTCGCAACACGATTATGGTGCAAACACCTGGCGAAGATGGTCTTCCAGGTACGAAGAGCACCAACTTCAAATGGCTTGCAGATTGGGTGCAACGCACAAATGCAAGCGGAGACGGCTACTATCATGCTCGCACTCACATTCGTCACCCTAAAGGCGAAAAGACTGCGGCTCAGATCAGGAACGGCGAAATCGACCAGACTTACCTCTATTGGGCAGGCGACGGAACAGTTGTTGATGGGCAACTTCAAGTGCTTTGGGCGGGAGTCTATAATGGAACGGAGAATCTGATGCAAAGCGACAATCGTGCTCTCGCCATCTATTCGCTCGAAGGAACACCCGGAGGCAATACTTACCTCAAGCTCTTAAGTGTCGACCATAACTTCTTTGAGAAAGATCCCATCGGCTATGGAAACACGCTTTGGGAGGACGAAGACGGACATACTTACCTCTATTCCTGCAATCAGTTCAAGAAGAACCCAGACGATATGCTCAACACTTCGTCGCCAGTTGTAGCTCGCAGCCAGACTCACGACCTCCGTTCGCCTTGGGAATACTATGTTGCAGATGCTAGTGGAAACTTTCATTGGCAAAGTTCCTACCCTACTTCTGAAGAGGTGAATCGTTCCGCCATCAGTTCCAGAAGCGTTTCTACTGCGTGGGTTTTCAAGGATGGAGATTGGTACTATATGACGGCTCAAGGTTATGTCTTCTCGAAGCAAGTTTATATTATGCGAAGCCGCAATCCTTGGGGACCTTTCGAAGAGTGTCATCAGCTTTGGACGATGCCTTGGGTGCTCGACAAGATTGGTGTTCGAACTTACGGAAAGTTTTATATGCCGCACCTTCATCAATCCCTTTCTCGAGAAGGAGAACTCGTCTTCTCGACCAATACAGATTGCGATAATTGGAACGACAACTTCAATAGTAAGGGCTCAGCCGATTTCTATCGCCCCTACTTCTTCCGCATTTATAATTGGAAAGCCATCTTCGACGAATGAAACACACACGATTCTTTCTCCTACTTTGCCTCATCCTAACCTCATGTTACAAGTTGGTTTCGACCTTTGCACCCAGCGAAGTTGAGCCCGGACAAACCTTCGAGGTAAGCTTTACCGTTATCGACGATGGCTCTGAAACTCAGAACTTTGTGACCGATTGGAGTTTTGCAGGCGTTCGAGTTCCTAAAGGTTGGACAGTAACTGTGCCGGAAGGTGCACACCAACAGTTTGCCGAAGATTGGGTTTACTATAGCGACGGCTCTAAAGTTAACAGCTCGCACGATATGGAGCCTTGCGAGAAACTGACTCAGTTCTACAATTCTGCTTGCCCAAAGACTGGCTATACTTGGTCGGGATTCAAGAGCGTGAACAAGATTCCGAAGAACATCTCGGCTTGTTGGCGAAATGGTTGCGACAGTATTCGCGTCACTTTCCTTGTTACCGTTCCTGAAGATGCAACGCCAGGTCGCTACCAGATTGACTTTATGGGAGGTGATGAGGAAGAAGATGCAGGCATCGACAAATACAATAAGTACTCAGATGCCAAAGACTCGCGACTCTTTCACGTAGGCACAGCAGCTGGCTCCTATGTAAAGAACAGAAATGCTTCTCTGGCTCGAACCGTCATTGTTACTGAGGCGACGAGCATAACAGAACTTAAAGAAACTCAGGACCTTAAAGTCCACGCCTTTGACCTTAGTGGACGTCCAGCCACGAAACAATCAGGTATCATCATTAAGAACGGTAAAAAGATTATTAAACGATGAAAAAGCTTCTAGCCCTACTCCTTTGTCTTCCTGCGTATTCGCAGAGCATGCTCGTAAACACCACTTCGGGCAACACTACAGCCTATCCCACAAACGAGATTGAGTCTGTGACATTTACAGAAGAAACTACAGAGCCTGTAGCGACTTCCAGCAAAATACAGATGAAGCGAAACATCGTCTTTCTAGGGCATAGCATTTGGCGAAACGACAACTATTTCGTGAAGTATCAGAACTCAGGAACATTCGTAACGCCTTTCACAGGAACTTTCAAAGGTCGCGGATATCAGACACTTTTGCAAGAGGTCTTCGACTTCCCTTCTGTCTATTCTCCTGGACCAGATGGAGGTTATAGCGGTTATTCTTTGGGAGGTACGAGTGCAACAGACAGTAAGAGTATTGCGGTAGTTGCTCAACAAAGCGATAACGGCTGGCCAAACGTTCAGAACGCTATTTGGACGATTGATTTCATAACCAACGATTTCAAGCGAAACGTTCCTCTCGGCTCCTTCTCGGACTACAAGAATGCTACTGGCCCAGCCACTTTCTACGGGGCAGTTCGGCAACTTTACGACAAGATAAAGGCGCTTTCCGGAAACGATGTGATTATTGTCTTTGCAAATGCCACGAAGCGAAACAACTCGAACTACACAAGCACGAGCCAGAATACAGTTGGTTGCACTTTAGCCGATTACGAGTTGGCATTGCTGACTTGCGCAGCTTTTAATACGAATTGGTATTTTGTCGACCAGAACAGACTTTCGGGTATTACGGACGAGAATCTGCCTGCAGTCACAGCTGACGGACTTCACCTTAACAATCTCGGCTACACAATGGCAGTCCGACCTTGGATTGACGTTCTCCGAACTCTAGCCGACAAATAAAAGAATAAAAGTAAAACGAAGAGCCCCACTCATTACGAGCGAGGCTCTTCTCCCTAAAATTGTTTGCCTCAACTTAGCTTCATTGCTCTGCCATGAGGTTGAGAACGGCTACGAAGTCAGCTATGGTTATATCTCCATCACCATTCACGTCAGCACTTTCTGGTTTCTCCTCGCTAGCCATTGCATTTAGGACTGCCACGCCATCGGCAATGGTTACTTCGCTGTCACCATTCACATCGCCAAGCTTGTTGCCGTCACGCGAGATGACGACATGATAGGCATGATCCCCATCGGGAGTTGCAATGAAATAACCAGTATCGCTGTGTTCGATATAGGCACCCTCCGGCTCGGTGATAGAGCAGTCCTTGAGGGTTATGCCTTCACCGATTCTCTCAACTCCTCCCGTGATGTCGGCACTCACATTGTCAAATGTAAGGGCAACCAATACACCATCACCATTATTTGCAATGTGTTTGGCAGCATTTAATGTGATATCCTTGATGGTCAGTTGTGTGCATTTGAGATAAATGCCACGCATACTGCTGGAAAGATAGAGGCTGCCATCGCCTTGGATAGTAATTCTCTTACTATTGGAACCATCTAATGCTAGGGCAACAAAGTTGGAAGTAATCAGTTGGCAGTCGCCATGAATGACGATGGTTGCATCTTCGGTGATACTGATTGGATAAATGTAAGAGTGGCCATCGCTGCTGTCTTCCACAACGGCATTGTCCAAGGTTAACGTGCGACTGTCTTCGTCCCAGATAATGCTACCGCTCTTGATGAAGGAGCAGTTGAAATGACCGTTTTCGTCTGGCTCCACTCCACACACAGTAATTGTTGCATTGGCACCTAATGCCATCGTGGCCAATGTCAATAGTAGGGTAAAGAACTTTTTCATAATGTTATTATTTTGGTTGTGAGCTGATTATTCGATGACTAAATCCTAAAAAGAAGAAGCCCCACTTATTACGAGCGAGGCTCTTCTCCCCCCTAAAATCGTATTCCTCAACTTGGCTTTATTGCTGTGCCATAATGTTGAGGACTGCTACGAAGTCGGCTATGGTTACATCTCCATCGCCGTTTACATCTGGATTGTCTGGAACCGTCTCGCCAGCCATTGCATTCAAGACTGCTACGCCGTCGGCAATGGTCACATCTCCGTCACCATTCACGTCGCCTTTAATTCCTTGGGGAGGAGTTGCACCTGGAGGACCTATCACAACCCAGTCTTTCTGCACTTTGGTGGTTGTGCCGGCATAGCAGACACTATATTTGTCGTCGTAGTAGGCACCAACAGGATAGCGGATGGCAATGTTGGAGTCGAAGTGGCGGTCGCTTTCTTTCGGCAGTTCTATGCTCGGATACTTGGTGCCATAAGCCATTAGAGCACTATTCTCTTCTATGTATAGCCGTCCGCAGTCATCGAAGTAACCATAGCCAATGCCCTTGCAGATAACCGTTGTGCCTTCTTTTAACTCTGTTGTGGTAACATCGCCGGCATACATGCCGTTCCAATTGCCGCCTGTCGCCGTATCGCTGCCTGTCGCTATGAAACGTATTGTTCCGCCACCAGAGAAAACTGTGTACACCGCAGCTCCCGAGTTGTCGAACGCATTATAGCCAGTGGCTTTTATCTCGTTGTCGCCGCGAGCGATGATTTTAAAGTAGTAGCAATCTTCGTTTACAAGACCTTTCTTACTCTCTATCTTGGCGTTGTTGAGCACCAAGGTGGGCCGGTATCCGCTCCATCCTATGCCCTCATACTCATCCGTGAAGTAGGCGGTGCCCGACTTCAAGCCCGGGATGTCGTAGAAGTTGAGTGACGTCAGTTCAGTGCCGTCGATATAGACTCCGTAGTTCTTCACGTCGTAGTTCACGGTAACAACCATCCATCCGTGGCTGGTGTCATACTGATACGTCACTTTCTTCGGAATCTTCTTCAAATCATCTGACACTACCATCCATCCTGCATCATTATTGAGAAGTGTCACATCTTTGCTCACTCCGTCAATCGTTAGATTTCTAATACGCGAGGCATCTCTGGTGCCGACGTACAGCGCCCAACAGTTGTTTGTGTTACTGTTGCTACTCATTATCTGGAATCTGCGAATGGAGGTCTGAAAGCCAGCATCCGAATATGTTAGAAAAGTATTTTTGGAAAGGTCAAGATATGTCAGATAATTATTCCCACAGGAAAGTTCCGTAAGTTTGGTATTCTTTGACAGATTAAGCGATGCCAACTCATTAGAATGACAATATAAAATCTCTAATAATTCACAATCTGACAAAACGAGAGAAGATAGTTTATTACTTGAACAACGAAGTTCTTTCAGATATATTTGGTTCGACAAATCAAGCGACCATAAGGAATTATCATAACAGACAAGTGTTTGTAACTTTTTATAACTTGCAGACAATTTCAAAGTTGTTAGTTTATTATCATTGCAGGACAAAGTCACTATAGGACAATTACTCAGGTCAAGTGACTTTAGATTATTATTGCCACAGAAAAGTTTATTAAGTTTAGTACATTTTGACAAATCAAGAGATTCCAAAGCATTATGATCACATTTAATGGTTCCCAATAATGTATTCTTCGACGCATCAAGAGAAGTTAACTTATTTCCGTCGCAATAAAGAGACTCCAGTTTAGTACATTTTGACAAATCAAGAGATTCTAGTGCATTTGAATGAGAGTATAAAACTCTTAATAATATATTCTTCGTCAAATCAAGAGATTTCAATATATTATCATAACACTCTAACCAAGTTAGTGCTGTGCAATTGGCAACATTGAGTGATGTCATCCCATTCGATGCACATTTAATTTCTGTAAGAGCTGTATTATTGGTGAAATTTAACGTTGACAATTGATTATTAGAGCAATCAATTGTTTCTAAGTTTTTATTCTTGCTTATATCGAGCGATACCAACTGATTTTTATGACAATCTAAATTGTTCAAAGCAGTATTTTTTGTCAAATTGAGTGAAGTCAGCAGATTATCATAACAAATTAATGACGTCAAAGCAATATTCTTTGTCAAATCGAGTGAAGTCAGATAATTCTCAAAGCAAGATAACGTTTCGAGTTTTGTGAAATACTCTATGCCTTTCAAGTCGGATATTTTTTTATTACTTACATATATGCCTTTCACTTCCACAAGCTTGCTATCGGGTATGGTGCTTCCTACGGACACACCTGTCAAACCAGACACATACACGCGGAAGGCAGCATCGGGGAAGTTAGTGGAATTAAGAACTACAGAAGCGTTCACGCTTAAAGAAAAGCAACATAATACAAGGGTAATCAGTAGATTACAAATGGCTGAGGTAAATGTCTTCATATTGGTATGGTTTTAGTTGTTATTTTGTTATTCGATACCTTGGATAGAGAACAAAAAAACGTGGACTTCATTCGTCTACGTTTCTGAGGTATCTCCCAAACACCTTGCAACCATCTACGAGTAAAAGCCCACGCCGAACCGACGTGAGCATCCTTAACTTTTACTCTTGGTTGCTTCTTTTTATTTGGGGAGAATTTCAGAAACAAGATTCAAGCGGACGCTTCTTTATGTTATGTCTAATTCCGTTTTATGTCATTGAACATTGATAATTGAAAATTGAACATTATTGTTGTTCCCATTCTTCCCAGTTGGTTTCGGAGAGGTAACGGGTTACTTGCTCAAGAAGTTCTGGGAGATTATTCTTGATAACATCCCAAACAACGATGTCGTCTATCTGGAAGTACTCATGAACGATGTAGTTTCTCATTCCCTTAACCATCTTCCAAGGTGTTTCAGGATGAAGTTGTTGGAACTGCTGAGTCAGCATATTCGCAGCTTCTCCAATAATCTCAATGTTTTTCACGACTGCATAATACATCATATCATCAGCCACCAAGTCCTCGTATGACTTGTCTGATGTATAACGAATAATGCGATTGATGGCTGCATTGATGTGCTCTAATCGCTCACGGTCTCTAATTGTCTCTCTCATAGACAAGTTTCTTATCTCGATCTACGCTATTACGAGCATATGGAGCAAGCGTTCGCTCGGACACCAAATCCACATTTCGTCCTAACAAAGCCTTAAGGTCTTCGTACATTCCAAAGAAACGCAGGCCAATTGGTTGGCTGTAATCCAAAACAACAAGAATGTCAACATCGCTGTCAGGCCTCTCTTCGCCACGCGAAAAGGAACCAAAGAGCCATGCCTTCAAAACAGGTTGTGTCTTGAAATACTCTGCTATCTTTTTAGTCATTACCTCTGTGCTCATAAGCTGGAAATGTCTGTTTCTGAGGGCAAAGTTACAAAATATTTCATATAACTTGCAAATTTTCAGGAGAAAATATTTACTGTCGCGATAATGACAGACGGCTTATTTCAGGCTTCAATCTCAAATTTTGTGAGAAATTTTCATAATCAGCCTACATGCCTACATAAATTTAGACTAAGTTCAAGAGATTCAATGGTTTAAGAAAATTCAAGCCTACATAAAGCCTACACTAAGCCTACATAATACCTACATACAGCCTACATCCCAAAAGACCTTAAGGTAAAGTGTCGGAGACCTTAAGGTAAATCGCCAAAGACCCACGTTAAGTTCGGCAACGTAACACGTTAAGTTTGCCAACGTAACACGTTAAGTTTTAATTTTAACTGAGGGTTGTTTGGGCTCGACGCCAGACGGATTTTATTGGGCAACCTGATTCCTCAGCTTGACGAAGTCGATGCTATTCACTTTTCCGTCGGCATTTACGTCGGCTGCCCAATGCACAGAAGAATCATCCGGCAGGCTTACAATAATGCGTTGCAACAATGCGAGGTCGGCTGCATCAACCCTTCCGTCGTCGTTGATATCGCCTTTCTGGTAGTTCTGGCTGATGTATTCCTCATCCTTCAAAGCCACGATTTGGTGGAAATCCTTCCAGCCAAGCGCCTCGAGATACAATGGAATAGAGGCTTTAGGAACATGCAAAGTGCATTTCTGCTGGTCGCGAAGAGTGAACGAGCCTTGTTCTGCGACAGGAGGAACGGAAGCATAGCAATAGAGATTCGTCATTGAGGGAATGTGCTCCAAAGCTCCTTCGCAAATGGTCTGAATTCGATGCGGAAGTATCAACGACGTTAAGGAAGCGCAACAATAAAAAGTCAGCGTATCTACACACTCTGCCTTTCGCGGAAGAATCATGCTCTTGAGCGATGTGCAACCTGTGAAAGCACAACTCCCTACTGCCAGCAACGACTGCGGCACAGAGACTTCCTTGAGCTTGGGACAGCCGAGAAATGCACAGGAACTGACTGCAGTAAGTGTGGAAGGCAACTTAACCGAAACGAGTTCCTCGCAATCTGCAAAAGCATTCTGCGAAACGGAACGAACCACGTAAGTCCGTCCATTATAAGTAATGTGTTCAGGAACAACGACTTCGCCAGCATAGCTGTTCGGCTCTGGAACAACTCCTGAACCACGATGCGTAACGACAGCCATACGCGCCAACTTAACGACATCGTAGCAAATGCCGTCCACCTCTACGTCATAAGCCCGAAGGCCTATGAACGTAGATAACAGGACGAAGATTAAAAGTCCACGCTTAGAAGTCGTAGAACATTTCATAAACTGCTTCGAGCTGAGGATACATCCAACGCGCCAGTTTCTCGCCACCAGCCGCATTCAGATGCAATCCATCGCGGAAGAACTTACGATTCTCAGCTCCTATCTCGGTCATAGGAGTCAGACCTGAATAGCTGTAGGCATCGAGCACGATAAGAGAGTAATACGCTGCAACCTCGCGGATAGCATCGACATACTCGCGAAAAGTCTTACCCGTTGTGGCATTCGTGCCTTCTGTAATCGTATTGTCCGAGTTGATGACATACTCTTTCTGGTCAATCTCTGTGCCGTGATGAATGGGGAGCATGATGACGACGGGCTTGTTAGGATAGCGGTCGCGGAGTCCCTTGAAGAGACGATGCAGACCAGCATAGAAGGTGTATGTCGTTCCCTTTGTGCCGTCCTTGAACTCACCGAATGCTGCAGTACTGGTATGTCCGAAGTCGTTTGTGCCACCAAAAACAATCACCATATCGAGGTTCTTGGGCATACTGGTGTATCGACGTTCGAAAGCATTCGTGTCGCTGGAATTTCTGCGAGCCATGTGGGTAGCAGAAACGCCATAGTTCATCGCCGTGCATCCCGTCAGACTGGCATAGGAATTGACGTACTCGGCATTCTGAGTAATGCTATCACCAAGGAAGCCGACTTTCTTTCCCTTCCAATGTGACTCACGAACCTGAGCCACATAGACTGTGTCCTTCGGAGTCTCGAAATAGGTTGCATCCACTTCCGCAACATCACGAACCACTACAGAATCAATCTCTGTAACTGGCACAGCACGAGGCAGTTCGCTCTGGCGATAGAGTATTGTGGCGTACTGCTGTGCCCAAAGAGATGGGCACAAGCAGAGAACCAGAAACGATATGAGAGTTCGCATGAATTTACTGTTTAACTAATGTGGCATCATCAACAAGGATGTCCTGAGAAGTCGAGTAGCTGCTATTCTTCGGATTCATGACAAGAAGACAAAGCTTCGTCGTAGCAGTCAAGGTGAATTCATAAGAGACGAGCGTCCATTCGTTGTTGTTGATATTGGTGTAGTCGCCATATTTATAAGAGCCTACTGTACCATCTTCCTTCATAGGAACATATCCCGCTCTTGACTGACAAACATTGGCAGTTGTAGATTTAGCATAGAAAGAGAAGGTGTATGTGCCTGCTTCGAGCGTCATCTCTTGAGTTGCAAGGCGCTTGTTGGCATCTCCAGGAGCAGCAACCAAACAAGCATAACTACCGCCATGAGCTTCTGTGCTCTTGCTTAAAGTAGCGTTACTTGCTGTGCTTGCAGACTTCCAGCCAAGAGGTTCTGAATCGCTAACCCACTCCTCGAAATTGCCATTCACGAGGTCGGTCACTTCGTCGCCACCAGGACCAGGTGTATCGCCGCCATCGCCATCACCTTGCTCGAGGATGACAACGTCTGGATTCTGAATTTCACAAGTAACTTGGCCACTCTTTACATACTTCTTCAGTTTTCCTGTGATTGTAACCTTCATGCCGACAGTAAACTTCTCTACACCATCAGGAACATTAGCCCAATATGCCTCGAAGACCTTACCGCCGTCCTTTGTATCGGCCATCCAGAAGACTTGCTGACGTGGACCAGTCTTTGTGCTAACATTTCCGTCTGTTTCGGTAATGTAACCTGTTACAGCATAAATGTCAGTAGATGTTCCGCCATCAGCCAATTCCTGTGTCAACTGAACTGCTTCTGCACAACTAACCTGAACAGCATCTCCTGCAGGAGGTGTGTCACCGCCACCATCTTCAAGTACAACAACATTACCATTCTTAATTTCAGGAGTAACCTGACCAGATGTCTTGTTCACATACTTCATCAACTGGCCAGTCAGTTTCACTTTCATGCCAACCGTGAACGCAGACACACCACTAGGAACGTTAGCATAATAAGCCTCAAACACTTTACCGCCATCCTTTGTATCTGCCATCCAGAAAGTCTGCTGAGGTATTCCGTCCTTGCTATTGCTAACATTACCTACAACCTCTGTGATGTAACCCGTTACGGTATAAGTCTCTGTAGAAGTTGCACCATTTTCAAGAGCATTCGTCAATTCGACAGCTTCTGCACAAGTAACTTCTGTACCTTCAACAGGAGGATTATCACCGCCACCTTCTGAATTAATGGAAACAACATAAGATGCGCCCTTACCAACAGTTTCTGGTGTGTTTCCTCTATAATTAACAACCTTACCGCAAACGATTACTTCATCACCAACTTTGATATCATCTACAGAAGTGAATTTCTTCTTGCCTGGACCATAAACTTGGAATGCAGTAAACACTGGAGATGTACTACCCTCATCAACCATAGTAAAGGTATGGTTACCGTATTGATTGATAGTTGCTTGGTCGGTCTTAACAGCAAGAACCTTACCTTTAACGTAATATTCTTCTGTAGATTCTACACCAGCCTCCATCTCATTAACTATGGCGACGATAGCTGCTACATTGTAAGGTGAATCTAATGTACCTTCACCCGCTGGATCAATAGTTGTTCCTGAATCACCACCTGAGTTGCCACCCTTATCGGGCAAGTTGAATGGAACGGGAACGTCAGCACAGCTACTGAAAGCCAGAGCCGTCAGCAACATGAGTGCAAATGTTTTGAAAGTCTTTTTCATAATGCTATATGTGTTATTGTTTGTTTTCTATGTTTGTTATTTCACCCAAGTCAAATCGCTTTGAGTACGAGCAAGTATCTGCCAAGTACCGCGATAAATGGTAGCTATGCCGTAAAGTTCTACAGGAGTGGTGGGAATCGTAACACCCTTGAAACTTGCATAAGTGCTGGTACGAAGCACACACTTGTTGCCAGCATTACCTCCTGAAAGTGTACGGTTGACGCAATTGCTTACGAGACTTACCGAACCGTCGTCAGGAGCAATTACAGGAGTGCCGTCACGAGCAATAGTAACCCCTGAGAGACGCACCACTCTTCCACATTGCTGAGCCATCGTCTTGTTAGGATCGAAGTCAATTGTATCGACCTTCATAGTGCCGAAAGCCTGAGCCTCTGGCATATTGTCCATGATGAGACGAACATGCTGCTTCCATTCTGTGAGTTCCATTCGTCCAAGACCTCCATTGTAAAGACCGCCAATCTGTGCCATATTGCCATAACCGCCGATATAGAGGTCCTTGAGGTTGATGAGAAGTTTCTGACCTACTGGCATGAAAGCACCCTGATCGGAACCATTGATACCGATGATGATGCCACCAGTTCCGTCCTGAACCGAAAGTTGCTTGTAGAGGTTATCGCCGTAGTCGTTTCCGTTGACTACACAACGCAGCCAGAGGTCTTCTGTAATCTGCTTGTAGTTGTCGCTACTGATTACGCTTGCATAAGTGCTTTGCAACTCAGCAATAGTAACGGTAGTTCCAGCTTCCAAGCTATTATTACCATAAGGAATGCCCTCGGGAATGTCCCAATTCCCATCCTGACAGGATGCCAGAGCGAAGATGCCTGCCAAAAGGGCTATGATATATGATTGCTTTTTCATTGCTTCCTATATTATAAATAATGTGTTCGAAATGGATTAGAATCTGTAGTTCAGATTGAGCATGAAGTTAAAGCCCTGAGCATAGAACTTCTTGGCATTCTTCTCGAAGTTGTAGGTACGAGGTTTCGTTGTAACATCCGTGCCAGAACCTTCTGTCTCAGTCACACTATAGTTGCTTCGGCTCTGCTCGTAACCGCCGGTAGTAATGTTGCGACGATTGGTCAGGTTGCAGAGTTGCAGATTGACGCTGAGGGGATGATGCCAAACATAGAACTGACGACCTATACTTGCATCGAGCATGAAGCCGCCATTTCCCTTTGCCTGATCGGGGACATCGTAAACGCCTGCATGGAAGCGACCTGCATTCTTCAGGTTGTTCTCGTAGCGCATATTGGTGCTGTAAGAGAGGTAGATGCGGTCGTAGTAGTTGCCGGTCAAATTGAGGTACCAGCGGTTGATGCGATAGTTCACGCCGAGACTGGCTGCTGCCAAAGGCGTTCCGCTTTGACGCATTCCCTTGTTGTGGCAAATTTCTTCGTTTATCTTGCCGGTAGTACTGCTCATCCAATTGACGTTGGTATTATCGGTATATTTGGCCTCGCTATAAGTGCCGAGAGCAAGAATGTCGAGATTGCTGGTAACCTTGACTCTCAAACCCAGCTCGACGCCCATATATGTCTTCTTCACGCCAGTAAGACTGTTGTAGGAGAAGCTGTTGCTATCGTCGTTATAGAACTGCTGCCATTCTGTTCCGTCGTTAATGTTATAGTAGTAACCGCTCAAGTTCAGGCGGAACCATTTGTTGTTGATGGCGTAACCGAGTTCCGAGCTAAATACCTTCTCGTTGGTGAGGTCCTGAACATAGTCGTTGTTCATTTCGGGACACATAAAAGCAACGGCTGCTCCTGGAGCCCTCAACTCGTAGCCCAAGGCTGCCGTGATAGCATGACCTTTGCCCAAGTTGATTGTGGTTCCTGCCTTCAAGCCGCCATCGAGGAAGCGAGCCTTGCCACTCTTTCCGTAGCTGTTATCCTGGAAGAGACCGTTACGCATGAAGCCTTCACGCCACATTCTGCGACCACCCATCTTTGCAGCCACAAAGTTGTGAGTAATGCCCTTATCCGCATTGAAGCTTGTCCAGAGCTTGAGGTCCTGATTCCAGAGGTCGTAGTCGTAACCATAGCGGTCGCCTTCGATAATCTTCTGGTAGCCGTGATTCACGTCGTACATTGCCTCGGTAGAAGTCTCCTGATAATCGCCAACGAGATAGGTGTTGGTGTTGTGGAAGTACTCGCCGCCAAGGAGGTCTTCGACAGTTCTGTAATGCGAACCGCGATTGCTGAGCAACTGGATGCCTGCACTCAGTTTCATGCCCGACTTGATGATCCAGTCGTAAGTGCTCGAGAGGTTGGTCATCAAGTGGTTATTGTGGCGAGCTTCAATCCAATAGATAGCGTCGGCTCCAATCTTGTTGAGCTGAGTATTGGCGAAGTAGAGTTCGTCGAAATTGATCTGACGATAGTGCACGTCCTGCCAATTGTCGTAAGCCGTCCAGAAAGCTGCGTTGTCGTAGGTGTAATCGCCTTCTCTGCCCCAAACATCGTAGTTATACGAGGGGAAGCGCTTCCAGTAGTCGGGATGCGGATTGGTGCCGCTATAGTTGAGTTTTGTGCTCTTGTACTTGGCATCTTTGATGAAGAAGCTTGTCGTGAGTTTCATGTTCTCCTTCATGTTGAAGTCCCAAGTTGCGAGTACGCTCGGCTCGAAAGTGTTGACCACGCGACTGGCTCTCTTCTTGCCGTTCTGATAGCCCCAATAGGGGTTGTACTGATAGTCGTTAGCCAGCCAGTAGGCCTCGTCTGTACTTGCACCTGCAGTAGCTCGTTCCGTAGGACTTGCCCAAGTGGCGAGGCTCAGCGAATGCTTCTCGTTGAAGACTTTCTGAGCGGAGAGGAAATAAGCCAGGCTGTTGTAGAACGTACCTTCTATGGCTGCGGCATTCATGTTTGCCCAACGATAGCCAACTGTTCCGAAGAAAGCCCAACCGTCTTTGCTCAAGCCCGTTCCATAAGAATACATGGCACGGAGGTGATAGTTGCGATTGGCTACGGAGAAGGTCGCCTTGTGTCCTGCAGGCATTTGGCTGGCACGAAGGTTGTAGTTGGTGCTGCCACCCATTCCGCTGAACGAGAAGTTGTTGTCCTCGAAGGGACTCACGTCGTCCTTGTTTCTCACGGCATCGTTCATACCTCCGATGGTGGAATAAGAGAAGCGTCCGTTCTCGGGATTGTTCACTTGCACGCCATTCATGTAGACGTCGTTGTAGGCATTGTCCAATGCACGATACTTGAACCAGATTCCACTCCAAGTCCAACCAATCTGGCTGGTATAGACGTTGCTGGCCGAGTTGACGCGAATGACATCGGACGTAATGTCATCGTTTTCGCCGAGCTGCGATTCGGTGAAGGTGAAGTTGCTGTCGTCGGTCAGCATTTCCTCTTCCACCGTGCTTAGCGTGTCCACGCTTGCCGACTCGAAAGTCTGAGCGTGGCTCAAAGGCGCTGCCGCAAACGAAAGCGCCAAAAGCAAATGTTTAATTTTCATTATGCGCACTTTTATTTTAAATTATGTATTATGCTGCAAACTTATAAAAAATTATGCTATCTTCTTCAAGTAATCTCATATTTTTTTCGCTAAATGCATTTTCTTCCTAAAAATATTGTAACTTTGCAAGGTGATGTTGTAAATAACGACTTGAAATAAACAAAAACTGACATGAAACATACATTCTTAACCTTTCTGGCAGCACTTCTTTTCTGTGCGGCTTACACAAATGCGCAGGACCGCAAGCTCATGGTTCATGCCGTAGCCTTCTACAATCTGGAGAATCTCTTCGACACTTGCCACGACGAGCATAAGAACGACTACGACTTCCTGCCCGACGGCTCCTATCATTGGGACGAAAACAAGTACTCGAACAAGCTTGCCAATATGGCCCGTGTCCTCTGCGACCTTGGCACAGACATTCTGCCCTACGGAGCCAGCGTTATTGGTGTGAGCGAAGTGGAGAACAACAAGGCGCTCGACGACCTCATGGCCGTTCCCAGCATGCAACAGAGGGGCTACAAGTACGTCCACTTCGAAGGTCCCGATGCGCGAGGCGTCGATTGTGCCCTCATCTACAATCCGAAGGCGTTCCAAGTGACGAAGGCGTTCCACAAACTCTATGTCTACGAGAACAACGACACCGCTCGAGCCACCCGTCCTTTCCTTTGCGTTCAGGGCAAACTGGCTGGCGACAATCTGACCGTCATCGTTTGTCACTGGCCCAGTAGAGCTGCCGAAGGAGTATTCCGCGATGCAGGAGGCCGTCAGGTTCGTGCCCTTGCCGATAGCATCCGTCTGGCCGATCCGTCGCAACACATCATGGTTATGGGCGACATGAACGACGACCCCGACAACACCTCGATGGCAAAGTATCTGGGAGCAAAGCGCAAGATGAAGGATGTGGAGGAAGGCGACTTCTACAACCCCTGGTGGGATGTTCTGCGAGGCAAAGGTCAAGGAACACTCTCCTATCAAGGCGGATGGAACCTCTTCGACCAGATTGTGCTCTCCCGCAACATGCTCGATGTGAAGGGAAGCAAGGACTACAAGGAACTCACGCTTTACAACTACCACATCTTCAAGCGCGACTACCTCATCCAGCAAGACGGCAAGTACAAAGGCACTCCCAAGCGCACCACATCCGGCGGAGTTTGGCAAAACGGCTTCAGCGACCACTTGCCAACAGTCACATATCTCGTAAAGGCAATGTAAAGCAGAGTTTGCAAAGTGGCATCAAAGAGAAAAACTTTAAACTCTAAACTTTAAACTTTGAACTTTTTGCAGTATCTTTGCACCCCGAAAAAAGACAATAACCTATAACCAATAAACAATAACCATTAAACTATGACAAGTTACAAAGAACTCGGCCTGGTGAACACTCGTGAAATGTTCGCAAAGGCAGTTGCTGGCGGCTATGCTATTCCAGCATTCAACTTCAACACACTCGAACAGATGCAGGCCATCATTCAGGCTGCAGTCGAGACAAAGTCTCCCGTCATCATGCAGGTCAGCAAGGGCGCACGCAACTACGCTAACGGAACCATCCTCCGCTACATGGCACAGGGCGCAGTAGAGTACGCTAAGGAACTCGGTTGCGAGCATCCTCAGATTGTGCTCCACCTCGACCACGGCGACAGCTTCGAACTCTGCAAGGACTGCATCGACAACGGTTTCTCAAGCGTAATGTTCGACGGTAGCTCACTTCCTTATGAGGAGAACATCCGCATCACCAAGCAGGTGGTAGAGTATGCTCACGCTCACGACGTAACCGTAGAGGCTGAGCTGGGTGTATTGGCAGGCGTTGAAGACGAAGTTGCCAGCGAAGTTTCCCACTATACAAAGCCCGAGGAAGTAGTCGACTTCAGCACTCGCAGCGGTTGCGACAGCCTCGCCATCTCTATCGGCACAAGCCACGGCGCATACAAGTTCACTCCCGCACAGTGCACACGCGACCCGAAGACCGGCAAGCTCGTTCCTCCTCCATTGGCATTCGACATCCTGCACGAGATTGAGAAGCGTCTCCCCGGCTTCCCCATCGTACTCCACGGCTCCAGCTCAGTTCCTCAGGACGAAGTTGACACCATCAACGCTCACGGCGGCAAACTGCCCGATGCAGTAGGTATTCCCGAAGAGCAGCTCCGCGAGGCCAGCAAGAGCGCAGTCTGCAAGATCAACATCGACTCTGACAGCCGTCTTGCCATGACCGCAGCCATCCGCAAGCACTTCGACGAGAAGCCCGGCGATTTCGATCCTCGCCAGTACTTGAAGCCCGCTCGCGAGAACATGAAGAAGATGTACATCCACAAGATTGTAGAGGTTCTCGGCAGCAACGACAAGCTTTGATTGGATTAGAGATTAGGGAATAGGGATTAATTCCTGTCCCCACAATAAAGGTCTGAGACGCTATGCTTCAGGCCTTTTTTGTTGTCCTTGGAATAGAGAGTCCCACTCATTACGAGCAGGGACTTTTCTTTCTCTTAAAACGGCTTGTTCCGGTTGTTCGTTTTGTTCCTTTTGTTCGGATTGTTGCGGTAAGATTAGGTTGGGAAGCTGTGATTATTCTTCGTCTTCATAATCTTCTGCTTCATCTTCTGGCATCTCATCAATTTTAATTCGTTCGGGCATCATTTGTATTGCATCTATTACTGCATCATTCCCATAAGTGAAATCTCCAATCCTGATGACATTTGGGTTACCTGCAAGAGAAGCTGCACAATTCATAGCAAATACGTCATCAGGATGCCCTTCAATTCTTTTAAGACAACTTTTATAACACATCTTTCTATATCTGTTATAGAATGGATTTGGTATTGAAGAATCTCTGGAAGCCCCCCAATAATAAAGCTGACAAATGCTTCGCCATGATATCCAAATCCTATTAAGATTGGGATTATATTTACCGCTCTCCATTAGCAACTTCCCCACAACTACTTGCCAAGCGTCTTCTCCTATAGATTTCTTGTTGTTTGTCCAATTCCTCCATAGAGAACACTGCTCGTCAAAAGTTGCGCATGTATTCAATTCTGAAAGCATTACACTCAGTTGCTCGTTCTCGTTGGAATTAAGATATCGGCTATATTTATCTTTTCCCATCCCCTCTGCAAATTCTACCATAATATTATAACGGTTTTGAAACTCATCCAAGTTTTCATAATATCGGCATGCTTTCTTTTCTATTGCATTGCTATAACTGTATCTTACATTCCATGGATTATGAGCATCATCCCACATATCAAGTCCCTTTGATATAAGCAAAAGGATAGAGTCTTTATATATTTGGGCAGCTTTATGGAGTTCTGTGTCCTTTATGACATTATCATTTATGGCTTTAATGCTTCGAATAATTTGTTTTTCACTTCGTATCTCTCCTGCTGTTTCACCTCGATACCATACTTCGAAATTGCTCCATAAGTTCCACAGAAATGAACAATTGTTGTAAAATTCTTCTGCAACTGCCAAAAAGGGAATCTTTGAGTCCTTATACACTGGCAATCGAATTGCAAAGGAAGTATCTTCAAACAAAGGAATTTCATCTTCGAATGTTTCATAATTTACAAAGGAGAACAGAATAGAATCCACTTTGTCGCCACTGTATCCTTTGTATAGTTTATATGTTTGAATGACCTCTGACAAATCCACTGGCAAGTCATTTTCAAATTCACTTCTTCTTTCCTCACTCTGCCCAATGTTTCTGTTTTCAACGTTTCTGTTGTTGGCATTTTTGCCGCAGCAACATAGTGTTAAAACTAGAATAAATATGAAAATCTTCTTCATCGGAATGTATGTTTTTAATTGTTCTTGATTACCAGAATTTTATTTCAGGCTTCAACTTCATAATATTGGGAATGTCCAGATGGGTTGATCTGCTCTTTTCTTCATCATAACTTACACTTCGCACCTCGTAATCTAATACTACTTCCTTCTCTTCGTCTACACTACTATATACCCATGCAGCAAAAACATCTTCAGGGTAATCAATAAAGACAATCTGTATAAATAGTCCCCCAACAATACATGGAGATACCCAGCCAACGATAAACTTACCTTTCAGCTTTTCTTTGTAGGAATCAAGACTTTCATTTTGAATCTTTCCGCTTTTATAATCATCAAGATATCTTCGCAAACAACGAATATATTCATTGTCCAGCCAGTCATCATCATTGAAATTAGCAAAGCGAATATCATTAAGGCTTTTACCACCGCCAATATATTCAGCTGTATCAGCAAGCAGGGAGTCAGTAAATGTAAGAGAATCTTTGTCGGAATCTTCTGTTGCAGTCTGAGCCTTATTTCTGCATCCAGACAACGCTATCATACACACCAAGCAGAGAGTCAAAGCTTTTGAGCACAACTTAAAAGAAAGGAGTTTCATAATGCTCGTCTCTTTTATAAACAAGTTTTTATTCCTCTTATGTTAACTTTCTGCAGAACGCAACTCGTATTTTATGGAAGGAACAATGTCACTGAAATCTATACTTATTTTATTTGAACAATACATAATCTTTGAAATATCTTCAAGTTTTTTACCTTCAAATTCATATCTTGCAATAGGATTGTTCTTGTCATCCACAAGAACTACCTTCATCCCATCAAGTTTTTCTTCCTCTGTTACAAATAACTCGCCCTTGGCGCAACATTCAATAATTCGACCTTTTCTCATATTTGTAAATTCTTTAAGTCCATCTTTCTATTTCAACGAATCACATCCTTCAAAACAATCTTCTCCAATATGTCTGACATTATCTACATTAATTTTTTCTAGTTTTCCACAGTACCCAAATGCCGATTTACCAATTCGCTTTACAGATAGTGGAATATTAATACTTGCTAAAGGAAGACAATAAAAAGCAAAGTCATCAATAGTTTCAACTTCGTTCGGAATATTTATTATATCATCATTGTTAAAACAATATATTAACCTTTTCATATCACTTGTATAAAGTGTTCTGTCTATTATTTTGAATTGGGGACTTTTGCATTCAACTTCCATAAGATTCTTATAGTGACAATAGTTTGGTTTTGCAAATGGGTTTATACCAATATGAGTAACATTGAGGGGTATTATTATTTTCTTCAAATTGGTATCTTTAAATGCAAAATCGCCTATATATTCTAGACTATCTGGCAAATCGACATTCTTTACGCTTGTATATTCAAATGCGTGGTCACCTATAGCTATTAGTTTATCTGGTAATATCACTGGCTTTATAATCGCATATTGTATCATGCCGCTTTCTTCCTTGACAAAAGCTCTATTGCATATATATTTTACTCTTTTGTCAAGTACAATTTTATTAATGGAATCAGGTGAGTAATTGTCAAACAAAGAAATAAAACATTCCATATCACCAGAATAAGTACCAGGTTTTTTGTCATCTATTACGGGATGTCCGTATTCATCATAATGCATATGACGATATTCCCCCATTTCCTTTCCAGATAGTCTTTCTGCAAGTGTCCAGTCTTTGAATGATGTTGCAATATGCCAGTATTCTTTTATTGCATGATAGCATTTCATGTCCCAAACATATCGTGTTGGGATTTGAATAATTAACTCCTGTTTCCGACTTCCTACCCCGTGATCTCCCATTAACATTGAGGGGTTGGAGATTGTAACTTTCTTTTGTATATTAAATGTATGAGCTCCAATTTTTTTTATACTTTTGGGCAGGTATAACTCTTCTATTTTATCGCAGAATGAAAAAGCAAAAGATCCAATAACTTCTATATTATCGTTAAATTGTAAGGATTTTAATTTTTTACAATCTTGAAATGCGTAGTCCTCAATAATTTTGAGTTCCTTAGGCATTTTTAACTCTTGAAAGGAACATTCGTCGAATGCATATTCACCAATTCTAACGATTGTATTCGGTAATACGATATTATTTACTGATGGGCAATTAAAAAAAGTTCTTTCGGGTATTTCTTTAATGTTATTTGGAAGGGTAATATATTTTAGACTAATACAGTTAGAGAAAACGGACTTCCCTAATTTTATATCATTTGTTTCAAAATGAACACTTTTTAAGTTATAACAATACCTAAATGCTTCATCTCCTATGTATTTTATATTTGGAGGAATAATCAATCTTTCAATACTTTGGATTCCTTCAAATGCAGATCCCATAATACATTCAACACTATCTGGGATAACAATAGTTTTTGATGAACACAAGCAATTATATATAACCTTTCCATCTGAGGAGAGCAGCAAGTTGTCGTTTATGATAAAATATGGGGAGTTACTTTTTATCTTTGTTACATGTGAAAACGCCTCTTTACCGATATGCTTTGTGTTTGTTGGAATACTTATTTCCAAAGGAATGCTTCTAAGTTTCCATTTCCCATGTATATGATAATACTCAAAATCTTCATCTGATAAATCTGTTAGTTCTTGTTTAAATGCTTTTTCACCTATTGTTATTAATTTGTCAGTTAAACCTACATATTCTAAATTTGGACAGTTATAAAACGCTGCGTTACCAATTTCTTCTACATTTGTAAGAATGACCGTTTTTAAATTAATCTGGTTTGCAAATGCAGCATCTCTAATACTAGTTGTGCGTCGGTCAGAGACGAACGATTCTATTGGGGTAAAACAATGTATCAAACAATTCATTGTTTCGTTGTATAATAATCCTCTAAGTATCTTGAATTTTTTAGAGTTATTATTTATTTGGTATATTTCAGAGAAAGCAAAAGGATTTCCATATATTGTATCTAACGATTTGGGAAATGATATACTTGAAAAACGAGATTCTGTAAATGCATTAGCACCAATGACTTTTAATCCCTCTGGCAGAATAAGTTCTGGCAGAATACAGTTTGAATACAATTCATAACCTTTAAAGGCGTTTTCACATATTATTTCTGTGTTTGGATGAATTATAATCTTTGTCCAATGATTCTTAACATCATCCTTGTGGAGTGGATTTTTATATGATAAAAGTCGCTTATAATCTTTACTATAATAAAAACCATATTCATCACGAATAGCTTCAGAAAAATCTATAGAATAAACTTCCGTCAATAACTTCGCTTTCATAACATCCACTTTTTATTCGTAGAATTGAGACTCAAATAGATATAATAGTCATGCTTGTTATTGCAAAATTATGAAAAGTTGAGAGCATGACAAAATTAAATACCTGTTTTTTTTCATCTGCCCTCAACTTTTCTACCATCAGACCAACTTAATCTTCATCAAAAAACTTCCCTGCGAGTGTTTCTATGTTTTTACTTAACCGAAACATAAAATTCTCGCGGCATCTACGCTCTTTTTTGAACATATTGATTGTTCCCGCAGCATCTTCTTTAAATTTCATATGATTATCAATGTTGAAAGAATTCGCCATGGTTTTCACATCTAGGTTGTCTGTGCCGATGAGAGTGAAGGTCCAATTCTGCTTCTTCAACTTCTCAATAAGGTTTTGAACCATTTTTAATGTCCATTCATTAGAGCTATTTTCTTCTCCGTCGGTAATTATTGTAACCAGAACATGGTCGCCTTCGTTTATTTGGGAATTAACCTTTGACACCCCTTTTCCTATAGCATCATAAAGAGGAGTGCAGCCTCCTGGATTGTAATCCCCCCATTTGAGATCATTTGTTTGGGATGCCAGAGCATTGTCGTAGTGCCATGAAGTATGATCTGAATCAAAAGTGAGAAGTGTCACTCGCTGCTCTTGGTCTGGGTACATTTCTTGCATTTTTCGTATTGTCTGCAGCGTCTCATTCATGCCTGTGAATGCTTGTTCGCGGATGATGGACATCGAACCGCTTTCGTCGACTATAATAAGATTATAAACGACCTTGGATTTGTTTTCATTCATAACTGTTTGTTTTTTAAGTGTTAGTACATTTTTTCGACATGTCTTTATTACTTTGAAGAAGAATTTCAGGAAAAATTAAATCAGAAACCATTTTTTTTTATAATTTAGCACCCAAATAATACAATATGGCTCTTCAAAAATTAACAGACGATGAGATAATCGCAGGGTTTCGCAAAGGCGATTCTAGCATTATTAAAGAATATTTTTACGGTTATTGTAGAGTTGGTTACATGGTCTTTAACCAAAGATACCAGCTAAGCGAAAAGGAAAATCTGGACTTTATGTCATTGGCACACCAGTATGCACTCTATTTAATGGAGCATGACTGGAAACCATTGGAGGATCATTCTCCTAATGTAAGTCTAAGAACTTGGCTTATTAACGGATTTCGATTTATAGTCTTGGATGCACTTAAATGGTACAAAAAAGAATATGGCAGCATTACATTTGAAGACTATCTTTGTTCATTTGATTTGAAAAGTAACCTTCGCTTGCAATTCAATCGAATGATAGAGGATTTGTGCGAGAACATGCCTATGACTAGAGATGATAGATTCATCATTGAAATGATAATCTTAAAAGGATATCAAGGCAAGGAGGTAGCAGATTTAATGGGGCAAACACCGGCATCTTTATCATTAAAATATAAACGAATAAAAAAAGATATAATATATCCATATTTTCGTGAAAACTTCGATATGGAATTAGATATGGAAATACATAAGGAAGAAGTATCAGGTGCGATAATCAGGAAGTCGACTATCACTGAAGGAAGTGTTGATAATTACAGTGCAACGAGGTACAGGGAAGTACCAAGACGTTCCACACCAGAAAATATCACAGAACTTAGTCAAAACGAGATATTTGTTTTTGGAAGCAACCTCAAAGGACTTCATAGCGGAGGAGCTGCATACACAGCCTACCGCAAGTTCGGAGCCATTATGGGACAAGGAATTGGGTTGCAAGGTCAAAGTTATGCAATTCCAACAATGCAGGGCGGCGTAGAAACTATACGTCCATATGTTGATGAGTTTATACAGTTTGCTAAGGAGCACCCAAACTTGACTTTCCTTGTTACTCGTATTGGCTGCGGCATAGCAGGTTTCAGGGATGGAGATATCTCTCCTTTGTTTAAAAAGGCACATGATATTGAGAATGTTGTGTTGCCCCAAGGTTGGTAAGAAGGCAATTATCCTAGAGTTATAAAAACACTCATCACTCGTCACCTGTGCTACCTAAATCGCTGAATCACAGCGAAATACATAGGTGATGAGTTGGTGATGAGTTAAAAACTTCTCGTCACCTCTATTATGGGCTAATAATCAATTGGTTAGAGGCAAGAAGTGATGAGTGACGAGTGTTTACCCAAATATTCTTTATTCTGCCTCTTCTGGATTCTCTGGCAGCAGATGGTCTTTGGCTTTTGACTTGGATATGATTGTGCGTCCGAGTTTGTTTTCCAGCTGGTTGCGAGCTGCTTTTGCCACGCTTCCACCTTCTTTAGCTACTCTG
>JAFYNL010000065.1 GCA_017548075.1 Bacteroidaceae bacterium
GCAGCCTTGCTGCTGACGGCTTTTGCTTTGCAAGCTCAACAAGCCATTTTCGAGAGACATGACACGCGTTCTCCTCAGTTCAACGAGGACGGCACAGTTACCCTTCGCATCAAGGCTCCTGAGGCCAAGAAGGTCGCAGTAATAGGCGATTGCATTGAGAAAGGATACCAGGAAATGACGAAGCAGGACGACTTCTGGACTTATACGACGGCTCAGCTTCCTGCAGAACTCTACAGTTATCGCTTCTATGTTGATGGCGTGGAGACGCAAGATGCAAGCAACATAGAACGCAGCAGAGACGTTCGTTCCTTCATGAGTACCTTCATCATCAGTAAGGAAGAGGGCGACTGCGGCTATCTCTATCAGAATCACAATGTTGAGCACGGAGATGTGGCTCATGTCTGGTACGATAGCCCAGGACTTGGAATGAAGCGCAGAATGAGCATTTATACGCCTCCAGGCTACGATAAGGGAAAGGCTTATCCTGTTCTCTACCTCCTTCATGGTGCTGGAGGCGACGAGGAAGCTTGGCTCACACTTGGCCGCACGGCTCAGATTATGGACAACCTTATCGCTCTTGGAAAGGCGAAACCTATGATTGTGGTAACTCCAAACGGTAATGCTTCCGACGATGCAGGGCCGCTGGAAACGGGCATCAAGAACAAGGAAAGGGCAAAGACGACCTACGAAGAGAGCTTCCAAGACATTATGAATTATGTGAAAGACCACTATAAGATTAAGAAAGGAGCTGACAATACGGCAGTTTGCGGCCTTTCTATGGGTGGATATCACACTTTCAGAATCAGTATGCTGAATGCAGGAACCTTCGGTTATATGGGGCTCTTCTCGGCTGCAGTCCGTTTGGAATGGAACTCGCAGAAGACCGTTGTCGAGCAATTCGAAAGCAATCAGAAGGCTGCGGAACAGATGAAGGCGCTCTTCGCAGCCAAGCCTCATCTCTATTGGATTGCGATTGGTAAGGACGATTTCCTCTTCCAGCAGAATGTCGAACTGCGTCAATACCTCGATAAGATGCAGTATCCTTATGAATATTACGAGAGCGAAGGAGGCCACATCTGGAGGAATTGGCGCGTTTATCTCTCGATGTTCGCACAAAGAATCTTCCAGTAAGGATTCCTCATAAAGTTTAGTGGCGGCAGACTTGCAACAAGAAACGGGTTTGTCGCCGCTTTTGTTTTTGTAAAGATTTTGTCCTGTTTCGAGCCCTTTAATTAAGAAAAACGGCTTTCTTTCTGACTGGAGGCAGGGAAGGCTCCATTTTTGGCGATTTTTGTATGCCTTTCATACTCAACAACTTAGCAAGTTGGGGTTCTAAACGAAGCAGAGAAAAAGGGCAGAAAAGATGTGTTTTTCGACCAATTTTGGTCCATTTCATCGACAGATTTAACGAGTGAAGTTGGCAAACTTAACTAAGGTCGTTGGCAAAGTTAACGTGTTAAGTTTGAAACTTAACTGAGGGTCGTCGGCCAACTTCGCTCGTTTTGTCGCCACTTTTCACTCGTCTTTTTCAAAAACTTGTCGTGTTTTTTCCTGCATTTAGACAAGCGAAATCCAAACCTTTCAGCAAAAGACTTTGAACCTGCGACACAATCTTTGTTCGCTCGAAAAAGAAGTTTTTTTCATTTTCGACTTTTAATTTTCAATTAAATGTCGTACCTTTGCACATTATTTGCGAAGTTAAACCAATTTAACTAATTAAATACATTATGAAAAAGATTATTTTTGTTGCCCTTGCAATGGCAATGTTTGCAGGTAATGCAAAGGCTTTAGAGTTCGAACCAGCAGAAGGTTTCACCTACATGGGACTCTTCGGAATGAACATTTCAAAACTCCAAAACAGCAATTACGACTCAAAGGTTGGTGCCTTGATGGGAGCCAGAGTGGATTATGTGCTTCCCAAAGCTCACGGAACTTACCTGACAGCCGGCCTCGACTGGACTATGAAGGGCGGCAAGACAGATGTAGTCGCACTCCTTGATGGCGACGATGAAGATGCTACAATCAAGTATGCTTTGCACTACTTCGAAGTGCCCATCCGCGTTGGTTTCCGCTATAATCCAATCGAGGAACTGGGCTTCTATGGTGAGTTCGGCCCCTATTTCGCCATTGGTGTCGGCGGTAAACACAAACTCAGCATTGATGAAGATGGTCCTGAAGTTAGAGAAATGGAGGATGACTACACATTCAAAGCCTTCAAGAACTCAGACAATGTTGAGAAGTTGACTTTCCAGCGTTGGGATGCAGGCATTGGTTTCCGCATTGGAGCCGAGTACAACCAGCATTACAACCTGATGTTCGGCTGCGACTGGGGCTTGACAGATATGTACCGTGACAGCCTTCGTGATGCTTATTACGAAGCAACCAAGTTTACCTTTGGCGGGCCTAAGCGTCTCCCCAAGGTACATAACTTCAACTTCAGCATTACCTTCGGCTATCGTTTCTAAGTAAATCATGGCAAGAGAATACAACTTTCAAGAGATAGAGAAAAAGTGGCATAAGCTCTGGACAGAACGCCAAACCTACAAAGTAACTGAGGATGAGAGCCGAAAGAAGTTCTATGTCCTCAATATGTTCCCCTACCCTAGTGGAGCA
>JAFYNL010000066.1 GCA_017548075.1 Bacteroidaceae bacterium
CTGCCATCAGAAGAGAATCAGGTTCGCTATTTGGTGAGCTATGCCGACAAAGAAACGGGACTGAAGGTAGAGTGCGAAGTGACTGGATGGAAGGACTTTGGAGTTGTGGAATGGGTGCTGAGATTTGAAAACCAATCGCAAAACACGACTCCAGCTATCAGTCAAGCTCAAACGCTTGATGCCACCTTCCTTTCTCCCTCTACAAACATCCCTGCAACCATCTATTATGCAGAAGGAAGTAATGCCAGTCGCTCGGATTTTGCTCCTCGCCAAAAGACTTTGCAACCCAAGGATTCGCTCGTTATGACTCCAAGAGGCGGTCGTTCTTCCGATGGGGCTTTTCCTTTCTTCAACCTTCAAACTTCAGCAAACGAAGGCGTTGTGGTGGCGATTGGCTGGACTGGAACTTGGACCAGTTGCATTACGGCTCTCGATAAACGCAGAACTCACTTGACTTCAGGCCTTAAGCATCTTGATGCAGAACTCTTTCCGGGCGAAAAGATTCGTTTGGCAAGCGTTTGTCTTCTCTTTTGGCAGGGCGACAATCGAATGGTTGGGCACAATCAATTCCGTCGTTTCATGCTGGCTCATCACTCGCGAAAAGTCGATGGCAAGCCCGTTTACTATCCCATGTTCTGCGGCTTCAACTGGGGAGATCCTGAGCCTTGCAACGAATACACTTGCATGACGACAGAGTATGCAATTGCTCTCGTTCAGCGAACCTATCTCTTTGGCTTCTCGCCTGAAGCTTTTTGGTTGGATGCTGGTTGGTACACAGAGGCGAGTGACTACAAGGCAGGCAAGAACTGGTATAATACTGTAGGCAATTGGACTCCTGATTCCAAGCGTTTCCCCAACACTCTTCGTCCTATCTCGGATTATATCCATCAGCAAGGAAAAGCCAAGTTTATGGTATGGTTCGAGCCTGAACGCGTCTATAAAGGAAGTCGTTGGGACAAAGAACATCCTGAATGGATGCTAGCTGCTGGAGGCGATAATCGTCTCTTTAACCTCGGCAATCCTGATGCTTGTCGATGGATGAGCCAAACTATCGGCAACATCTTGGAAGAGAACGGGATAGACTATTATCGGCAGGACTTCAACATTGCTCCTGAAAGCATCTGGCTCGCTAATGACGAAGAGGGCAGACGAGGAATGACAGAAGTCAAATATATCATGGGCCTTTATGACTATTGGGACTATCTGCTCAATCGTTTCCCCTCTTTGCTCATCGACAATTGCGCAAGTGGAGGCCGTAGAATCGATTACGAAACCATGCTGAGAAGCGCGCCAATGTGGCGAACGGATTACAATTACGGAGAACCTGTAGGCTATCAATGTCACACTTATGGCTTGGAGTTCTACTTGCCTCAGCATGCAACTGGAAGTTATCATGTAAATCCTTTCGACTCTCGTTCCTCATTGGGAAGTGCAGTTGTCTTCAATTGGAAACTGACTCAGCAAGGCGAGTCCTTCACAGATATGGTGGCGGCGCAACAAGAGTTCGAGGAGGTGCGACCTTACTTCTACGAAGATTTCTATCCTCTTTCCGGTATTGGTGATTTGACGGGCGACAACATTTGGTTGGCCTATCAACTTCATCGCCCCTCAGATAATTCGGGCTACATCGTGGCATTCCGTCGAGCCAATTGCGAGGCTTCGACTTACGAAGTAAAACTCTCTGGCCTTCAACCCGCGCATACCTATCATCTTATAAATAAGGATACGAACGAAACGACAGAACTTTCGGGCAAAAATCTGATGGAAGGACTGACCTTGACCTTACCTCAACCTCGAAGCAGCTTGCTACTGAAATATGAATTATCTGAGTAAACCAGAGCAAAAAGTTCAAATAGATTTGGTACTTCTCTCACTTATTCGTAACTTTGCAGGCAAAATAACATAAAAACACAACAGAAATGCTTTTCGACAAACAGACATACATTGAGCGCAGAAAGAAGCTCAAAGAAAGAATAGGCTCGGGCATCATCTTGCTGATGGGCAATAACGACTCGCCTGCCAACTATCCGAACAATGTTTATCGCTTCCGTCAGGACAGCTCTTTCCTCTATTTCTATGGTCAGCATCGCGAAGGCCTGGCTGGCATTATCGACATTGATAACGACCAGGAATACCTTGTTGGCGATGATATTGACATCGACGATATTGTTTGGTTCGGTAATGTGGATAGTGTGGCCGATATGGCTGCCGAGACTGGTGTGGCAAAGACTTTGCCGATGAAAGGCCTTTCGGACTTCATCAAAAAAGCAAAAGCTTCAGGTCAACGCATCCATTTCCTGCCTCCTTATCGCCACGACACCATGATTCAGTTCATGGATATGCTGGGCATTCATCCCTCTCAACAAAGAGAATCAGCCAGCGTGGAACTCATCAAGGCCGTTGTTGACCAAAGAGCCGTGAAGAGCGCAGGTGAAATAGCCGAGATAGAACGCGCTTGTGCCATCGGTTATGAGATGCATACTACCGCCATTAAGATGTGCCGCGAAGGTGTGACGGAACAGGAGATTGCAGGTCGCATCAGCGGTATTGCCAGCAGTTACGGCTGTATGGTCAGCTTCCCAAGCATCGTGACAATGCACGGAGAAATCATGCATGGCTACCCAAGCCCTCGTCCTCTCGAAGCAGGACGCTTGCTTCTTTGCGATGCAGGAGCCGAAACGAACGAAAACTATTGCAGCGACAATACGCGAACGACTCCTATTAGCGGCCAATTTACTCAGCGCCAAAAGGAGATTTACGACATTGTGGTCGAGTGCCACGACTTTGCTCTCACCCTTGCTGCTCCAGGCGTGAAATGGTGGGACGTGCACTTTGGCGTTTGCCGACTCATGACTGAGCGTCTCAAGGAACTCGGCTTGATGAAAGGCGATACTGATGAGGCCGTTCTGGCTGGTGCTCATGCCATGTTCATGCCTCATGGACTTGGACATATGATGGGCATGGATGTGCACGATATGGAAGGCCTTGGACAGACATATGTTGGCTTCGACGATGAGGTTCGGCCCAACCTCGAGCAGTTCGGTACCAATTGTCTCCGCTGTGGTCGACGCCTTCAAGAAGGTTTCGTCATGACCGACGAGCCAGGCATCTACTTCATCCCTGCCCTCATCGACGATTGGAAGAGTACTGGCCGTTGTGCCGAGTTCCTCAACTTCGACAAGCTCGAGACCTACAAAGACTTCGGCGGTATCCGCATCGAGGACGATATCCTCATCACAAAGGACGGTTGCCGTTACCTTGGAAAAGACAGAATACCTTATTAAATTCAAAATTCAAAATAAAGAAATGAAAAAGTTTATCTTACTTGCTGCAGCAGCATTGCTCGTTATGCCTGCAGTCGCAAAGGACAAGGAGAAGAAAAAGGCCGATCCCGATTCCCTCATCTTCACCACCATCATCGAGCACCCAGTAACAAGCATCAAGAACCAGAACAGTAGCGGTACTTGCTGGGCATACTCTTCTCTGGCATTCCTGGAGAGCGAGGCCATCAAGAAGAACCCTGCGTTGAAGGACGACCTCGACCTTTGCGAGTCTTTCCTCATCAGCAAGACTTATGTTGACCGCGCCGACAAGCATGTCCGCACTCATGGCGACGCCAGTTTCAGCCAAGGCGGCAGCTTCGAGGACGCACTCTACTGCATGGAGCACTACGGCCTCATTCCCGAGGGCATCATGCCTTATCCCATCACAGAATACGGCGACTCCCTCTTCAACTTTGGCGGTCTCTTCCCTCCAATGACAGCTTTCCTTGAGAGCATCTCCAAGAGCAGTGCGAAGAAGATTTATCCGAAGGCTTGGAAGTCGGCTCTTCAGTCGATGCTCGACGGCTACTTCGGCAAGTGCCCCGAAGAGTTCGAATACAAAGGCGTTCGCTATACGCCTCAGTCTTTCGTGAAGGATTACCTCAAGCTCGATCCCAACGATTATGTCAGCCTGACCAGCTATACACACCATCCCTATTGGAGTAGCTTCATCCTCGAGATTGAGGACAACTGGCGCTGGGCAAGCAGCTACAACCTGCCCCTCGACGACTTCATGCGTGTTATGTACGATGCTGTGAAGAATGGCTGGACCTTTGCTTGGGGAGCAGACGTCAGCGAAGACGGATTCAGCCGTCGCAATGGCAAGAACAAGAGCGTTGCTATGGTGCCCGACACCAAGTTCAAGGCTGGCGTAGGCAGCGACCAGGCTCGTTGGACAGGCGAGAAAGCTTCCGAGAAGGTCGAGATTGTTAAAGCCAATGCCGAGAAGGAGATTACTCCTGAGATGCGCCAAGAGGCTTACGACAACTGGGAAACGACAGATGACCACGGCATGCAGATCTACGGTCTTGCAAAGGACCAGTATGGCAAGGAATACTTCATGATGAAGAACTCTTGGGGCGAAAGTGGTCCCTTCAAGGGCTTCTGGTATGTCAGCCAGGCTTATGTGGCTTACAAGACCATGAACATCGTCATCAACAAGAACGCCGTTCCTGCCGATATCCGCTCGAAACTGGGCTTCTAATTGGATTAGAGATTAAAGAATAGGAGAGGACGCAGCAATGTGCCCTCTCCTATTTTATCTAGCCTTACTAGATAGGCTAGCCCAGCTAGTTCTAGTTCTTAAGCTTCGCTTCCAGCTCTGCTATCCTCTTGTTTGCTTCCTCTAGCTCTTGCTTCAGCCTTTCTATCTCTTCTCGCTGATTGGTGCGATAGCCAAGGCGGGCAGCGGTCATTCGCTCTTTGATGCCACCTTCTTTTACGAAGGTTTCTTCCTGTTGCTTTTGGTAGGTAGTCATCATCTTATCTACCATGTGACAGAGAGTTAGTGCAATGTTTGCCATTTCTTCGTCTGTCCACTTCTCGAAATAATCTTGATAGTCCTCGATCTTATTGTGCTTGCGACAGAATTTCAGCATTCCGTCATATCTGGGATTGTCTGTTACCCATCTTGTCAGATGCCGAGAAGTTATATAATCTTCATAATCCTCTTTCAGTTCTTTGATGCTACTTCTGGCTACATTTAGCAGTTTCAGTTCCATCTCCATCGAAGTGACACCATCGGCAGAGCCTTCCACTATGTTCTGTTTGCCAGAACGAGCCGCCTGAACCATCTGGTCTATTGTTCGGTCACCTCTTTTTAGGAACCGCTTGGTGAAAACGAAAGTCAACTGATATAGGACATTCGCTTTTTGATAGAAGTATAGTCCTTCCCAATTTGGCTGCTTGCGAAGTACTTGTGGTGTTTTAGTATCCATCTTGCACGAATAACTTTGTGCAAAGATAATGCTTTTTGTTGAACCAACCTAATAATCAACCAACAAAACAATAAGAGAGAACATCATCGTGCTCTCTCTTATTATTTTTAGCCTTTCTGTTTCTTGAGTCTAGCTTGCAGACTGATGTCAGACGAATGATTAAATAGTAATAGTAAATTTCCCCCAGTGAGTTAATATTTTCCCATCACCATTTTTGAGGAAATTCAGATTATAACTTACAGAATAGTATTTACAGAATTGTATACCTGGGCTAAAGTCAAGCCCAAAGAAATTCCCTCTATAGCGGGTACCATTAAGCCAGCTAAATTTATGGTCGAGTGGAAAATCAAAATTGGCATATACAAATGAATAACCCAATCTTAAATCGGCAAAGAACCTAACAGTTTTAACGTCTGGAGTGGAAAGTCTTATTCCAAGGGCTCTTACGTTTACTATGCCAACGTCTGTAATGTCATCAAAGTCGGACATATATGAAACGCCTATGATGTTCCAGCCGAAATAAGAACTAATCTCTTTCCTAAATTGGTATCCAATGCCCCATGCATCTCGGACATAAAAGTCAATATCATGAGAAAACTTCTTCTCCTTACCATAATTTGAGTAGACAGAAGTGGATGACATATTAGAATTGTCTATTCCCGTCTTATTAGGACTCGCGGAATTGGCAAGAACAGATCCTTTTTGTTCAGACTCATTATAAAACAACTGCACATCTCCATTTTTATACTTTATCGAATAAATGTTTGAACGCTTCTCAATAAAGACTGGACCATCCTCATTGTTACTCTTTTTGTATTTAACCTCAGTCGGAGAAACTTCAAGAACCTTCACATTTTCCACTTCACCGCCTTTGCGTACTAAGACATCCTGAGCATTCGATGAGAGAGAATAAACTGCCACAAATGCTACAACAAGAATTTTTTTCATATTCATCTTTATTTAGTTAGTACTATTAATCTCGTTCAATGAGTCAGAGCAAACTTTTGAATATAAAGAAAGCGCAGACCCTTTCATTTTCCTCTCAGGTCTGCAACAACCTCAAACGCGAAATGAACGAAGCCTGCGCTATACGCATCTTCAAATCGCGTTTGAAATGCTCGTATTCTTTTCCGAGGTTGCAGTTCGAGAGGAATTTGAGCAAATATGTTTGCATTCTTTGCAGAATGCGCTGCAAATTTACGAATTAAATATAATATAAAGCAAGAAACAATCAAAAAAACTTTGCGAGATAAATCAAAAACACTCATCACTCGTCACCAAGTGCCCTTAATTGGCTGAGTGATAGCGAAATACAGAGGTGATGAGTGGGTGATGAGTCGAAAAGCACTCGTCACCGATGTTATGGACTAATAATCAAAGGGTTAGGGGCGAGAGATGATGAGTGACGAGTGTTCCTCAAAATACCTATAGGTAATTCCTCAAAGACCTTAAGGTAAATCGCCTGAGACCTATAGGTAATTCCTCAAAGACCTTAAGGTAAATCGCCTGAGACCTTAAGGTAATTTCCCAACGACTCACAGTTAAAATCCAAACTTAACACGTTACGATGGCCAACATCACGTGTGAAGTTGCCCAACTTCACTAGGGTCGTTTGAAAACACTCTGCAGATGTTTTTTCTGGGAAGCGAGACAAGTTTGTGAAAAAAGTTGTAAATTTGCGAGCGATATGCAGTAATCGTCAATGGAAAGGAGCAAAGAAATCTGTAGAGTGACGCTGTGGGGTGGGGTGATGAACGCCTTGCTCGTGGCGTTCAAGTTCGTGGCTGGCATCATGGGGCACAGTGCCGCTATGGTGGCCGATGCCGTGCATTCGCTCTCGGATTTCGTGACGGACATCATCGTCCTCGCTTTCGTCCATATCAGTGGCAAACCCAAGGACAGTTCGCACGACTACGGGCATGGGAAGTTCGAGACTTTGGCTATGACCTTCATCGGCTTCGCCTTGCTGGTTGTGGCGATTGGAATCGTCTATGAGGGACTGATGAAGATTTCTGCTTGGGCAAGCGGCGAGCAGTTGAAGGCTCCGGGCTTGCTTGCGCTTTGGGCGGCTCTCCTCTCAATCGTCATCAAGGAAGCGACTTTCCGCTATTCTATCAGGAAGTCGAGGGAACTGGATTCGCAAGCGCTGGAGGCCAATGCCTGGCACCACAGGAGCGATGCGCTATCCTCGATTGGAACGGCTCTGGGCATCGGCGGAGCCATCTTCTTGGGGCAGAAATGGGCTGTGCTCGACCCCGTGGCTTCGGTCATCGTGGGTCTCTTTATTGTGAAAGTGGCCGTAGAACTGCTGAGGAACGGCTTTGGAGACCTCACCGAACAGTCGCTTCCAGATGATGTGGAGCAGGAAATCTTGCAGTTGGCAGGTTCCGTTCCAGGAGTTGTGGAGCCTCACGACCTTCGGACTCGCCGCATAGGCAACCACTATGCCATCGAGTTGCACATCCTCATGGACGGCAACATCTCCCTCCTGGAAGCTCACGACAGGGCTTCGGAGGTGGAGGACTTGCTAAGGAAACAATATGGCGAGGAGACGCACGTGGTGGTGCACGTGGAGCCTATTTCTCAACCCACTTAACCCACTTCCCTTCTTTGTTGTAGCCTGAAGCGACCATCGTCTCGATGAATTGAAGGCCGCGAACGCCGTCATAGACATTCGGGAAGTCCAGATATTCAGGTCGAGGTGTCTCTCCTGCAGCTTTGGCGCGAACGGTCTTGGCGAAGTTGCGATAGATGTTGGCAAAGGCCTCGATGTAGCCTTCGGGATGACCGCCAGGGACGCGTGTGTTCCATTTTGCCAGAGAACCCATGTACCCGTTGCCTGTGCGAATGATTTCTGCAGGCTTGTCGCTCCATCGAGCTATCACAGTATTGGGTTCCATCTGATGCCATTCGAAGCCGCCCTTCTCGCCATAAACACGAATAGCCAGGCGGTTCTCTTCTCCCGCAGCAATCTGAGTGGCATGGAGCACACCTTTGACGCCATTTGTATAATGCAGGAAAGCCGCGGCATCGTCGTCGATGGGGCGTCCCTCGACAAAGGCATTGAGTTCGGCACAAAGCTCTGTAACCTTCTCTCCTGTTATGTATTCCGAGAGATGCCAGGCATGTGTGCCGATGTCGCCCACACAACCTCCCTTGCCCGACTGACTGGGGTCGGTTCGCCAACCTGCGTTGTTGCCGCCCTCCAACTCGATGCGACGGGAGAGCCAGCCTTGCGTATATTCCACATAAACGCGACGAAGCTTGCCGAGTTGCCCTTCTGCGATGCGCGTCTTCATCTCCTTTACGGCAGGATAGCCTGAGTAGGTATGGGTCAAGGCAAGCGTGAGGCGCGTCTCCTCTACCTTTTTCTGAAGCTTCAAAGCCTCCTCTAAAGAGAAGGTCATGGGTTTGTCGAGCACGACGTCGAAGCCCTTGTCGAGCGCCAAAGCAGCTTGTTCGTAGTGAACCTTATTGGGTGTGACGATGGCGACGAAGTCCATGCGCTCTCCTTTAGGCAGCAGCGCTTCCTTCTCCAGCATTTCCTTGTAGTCGTGATAGATGCGCTCTTCGGGCACGAACCAAGCCTTTCCTGTGGCCAAAGACGTCTGATAGTTGCGGCTAAAGCAACCGCACACAAGTTCGATATCATTCTCCATCAATGCTGCTCGCAGATGGATGGGGCCAATCATGGCGTTTCCACCGCCGCCAATCATGCCCATTCTAAGCTTTCTTTCTGTCATGATATAATGTTTTAGTCTGTTGTCTTTCATGATTTGATTGCTGCGTCGAACTTGATGTCAGAGGGTTTGAAATCTATCTTGCGGACAAACTCGCAGGCCTCTCTGGCACCATATTCTCTGTCCATTCCCGAGTCCTCCCATTCAACAGAGAGCGGGCCTTCGTAGTTGTAGGCATTCAGCACGCGGATAATCTCCTCGAAGTTGACGTCGCCATGACCTAAAGAGCGGAAGTTCCAGCCTCGATGTATGTTCCCAAAGTCAAGGTGCGAGCAGAGGAGACCATTGCGACCATTCAGCGTCACGGCACAATCCTTCATGTGAACATGATAGACGCGATCGATGAAGTCCTCAAGGAAAAGGTGAGGCGAGATGCCTTGCCATTGCAGGTGGCTCGGGTCGAAGTTGAGTCCGAACTCTGGCCAATCCTTGAACTTCTCGAGCAAGCGCTTGGTAGTATAATAGTCGAAAGCAATCTCGGCAGGATGCACCTCGAGGCAATACTTGATGCCGTTCTCGCGGAAGACCTGCAGGATGGGAGTCCAAAGGTCGTATATCTCTTGGAAGCCGCGCTCTATCATCTCTTCGGTTGTCTGTGGGAAGGAGTACATGTACTTCCAGATAGTCGACCCAACGAAGCCGGTCACGCAATAGGCACCAAGCTTGCGGGCAGCAATGGCCGTTGCCTTCATCGTCTTGATTGCCCATGCTCTTATGCCATCGGGGTTGTCGGCCAGTTCTGCAGGAGCGAAGTTGTTGAGGCGAGGGTCGTTGTAGTCTCCTACGCATTGGCTCGGCACATGTGAGCAAAGTGCTTTCACAACAAGGCCGTGCTTCTTGAAGATAGCCTTTATTTCCTCAACATAAGCATCATCCTCGGCTGCCCGAATAGGATTCAGATGGTTGCCCCAAGTGGCAAGTTCGATGCCGTCGTAGCCCATCCCGGCTGCCTTGCCGCACAGGGTGTCCAAGTCCATGTCTGCCCATTGACAGCTCATCAGCGTAACTAATCTGCCTTTTCTCATGATTCTTTAAATTATATGGTTGGTATTGATTCTTTCGTCCCTTTTCTTCTGCAAAGATATAAAAAAGATTAGAGATTAGAGATTAAGGATTAGAGTTTTTTTGTAATTTTGCAGTCGGAAATAATGAATTTGAGAAAATATGAGAAAGCTTTTGATAGTCCTGTTGGCTTTTGGCTTACAGGCAAGTGCGCAGAATATGGCGCTTTACAAGAAGGTGATAAAGGAGATAAGTTCTGCAAAGTATCAAGGTCGCGGTTATGCGAAGGGTGGAGCCAACAAAGCTGGTAAGTTCCTTGCAAAGGAATATAAGAAAGCAGGCGTGGATGAAGTTGTTTGTCAGCCTTTTACGCTCGACATCCAGACCTTTGCAGGCAAGATGGATATGTGGGCTGATGGCAAGAAACTGACGGCTGGAGTGGACTTCTCGATGCGCGAGTATTCGCCTGGAGTCAAGGGAGAGTTCCCTGTCTATCATGTCGATACCCTCAATTTCGATGCCGACAAGATGTTTGCCGACCTCGCAAAACCAGAGTACAAGAACTGTCTTGTGGCTTGCGAGTTCTGGTTTACCTACAAGCATCGCGAGGCTTTCTCTCGGCTGCAGAAGGCTGGCGAGTGCCAGAATGCAGGTCTCATCTTCACTTGGGAGTCGCCCATCAAGTTCTTCAAGGCCTACGGCCACAGAGTTGTGGATAAGCCAATCGTTTGGGTTACGCCAGAAGCCATTGCTGGAGTAAAGCGCGTCAAGCTGAATGTGGACGCGAAGTTCCTGAAGGATTACGAGTGCTTTAATGTGATTGCAAAGGTCGAGGGACAAAAGCATGACAGTTGTTATGTTTTTACAGCTCATTATGACCACCTTGGCAACCTCGGCAAGAAGGTCTTCTATGCTGGAGCCAACGACAATGCTTCCGGCACAGCCACGCTTGTCACGCTTGCCGAGTATTATGCGAAGAACCGTCCAGAATATGATATGTATTTCCTTGCTGTCTCAGGAGAAGATGCCAATTTGCGTGGCTCGACCTACTTTGTGGAGCATCCGACTTTCCCTCTCGAACAGATTAAGTATCTCTTCAACATCGACATGATTGGCGACAATAGCCCTGTTCAATATTGCGAGGTGAGCGACGAGGGCATGAAGGCTTTTCCTCTTTTCGAAAAGATAAATAAGGAGAAGCAGTATTTCAAGTCTCTCAATCGAGGTGCTCTTGCTGCAAATAGCGACCATTATGTGTTTGCAGTTCGTCATGTGCCTTGCATCTTCCTTGAGAACGAGAAGGGCGATGCCTTCCAATATTACCACACTATCTTCGATAACTGGGAGCATGTGGTTACTGATAGTTATGAGCCGGTCTTCCGTCTTGTCCGTGACTTCATAGAAGAATACAAATAAAAGGTTCTCTCTAACTCTAACTTTGCTTTTTCGGGCAAAGTACCTCTTTCTGCTTATATAAATTCGGTTGGTCGCCATTCAATGACGACCACTTAAATCGTTGTCATTAATGAGCATTCTGGGATGTTATTTTAACAAAATGACATGTTTTAGCGAATTTTGTTAACAAAAGTTTAGGTATTATTAATCTTTTTTTATACTTTTGCAGCCGAAATGTCTTTAGACGAAGTGACAAAAAAGGAAATAGTACATACATTATTAATATTTTATTAACTAACTTTTAACAACAAATGGGTAAAAAGTTCCTTTCAATCCTTGCTTGTATGTTGATGACAGCAAGCATGGCACTAGCCCAGAAGCAGATTACAGGTACTGTGGTCGATTCTGAGACTAGTGAACCTCTGATTGGAGTCGCTGTTCGCGTTCCTGATACCAGTATCGGGGTGCTGACGGACGAAGACGGAAAGTTTACAATCGCACTTCCCGAAAATCAGAAAAACTTAACTTTCAGTTACATGGGCATGAAGCCTGCTACTCTTGCTGCTCGCGACGGCATGAGAGTACTTCTGGAGACAGAAACAAAGGCTATGGACGAGGTGATTGTCGTTGCCTTCGGTACTGCAAAGAAGTCGGCCTTTACGGGTTCTGCTAAGGTGGTGGATGCCGAAGAACTGGCTAAGTCTCAGGTGACAAGTGTTACGAATGCGTTGGCTGGTGCTGTTCCAGGCCTTCAGTTGACATCAACATCTGGTGCTCCCGGTCATACGTCTACCATCCGTATTCGTGGTTTCGGATCTCTGAATGCCGGTAAAGACCCGTTGATTATCGTTGACGGCGCTCCTTATAGCGGTGACCTCAGCAACCTGAATCCCAACGATGTGGAGTCGATGACCGTATTGAAGGATGCCGCCTCCAATGCTCTGTATGGTGCTCGTGGTGCCAATGGCGTTATCATGATTACCACAAAGAAGGCTAAATATGGTGAGGCCAAGGTGACGCTTGATGCGAAGTATGGTTGGAACACTCGTGCTTTGAAACACTATAAAACCATTAACAGCCCCGAGAAGTATTACGAGTTGCAGTATGGTTCTGTTCGCGATTATTATTTGAACCAAGGCTATAGTGCTATTGATGCTTGGCAGAAAGCTAATGAGAATCTGTTTGGCCCTGCTGCAAATGGCGGTCTCGGATATAATGTCTGGACTTATCCCGAGGGTCAGTACCTTATTGGTCGTGATGGCAAGTTGAACCCCAATGCCACATTGGGCCGCATCGTTGACCGTGATGGTGAAGAATATCTGGTTACTCCTGACGATTGGGAAGATGTAGGTACTCGTACTGGTGCGCGCCAAGAATATAACCTCTCTGTTAGCGCCTCCAATGAGAAGACCAATTTCTTTAGCTCATTAGGCTATCTGAACAATGAGGGTATCACACCGAATTCCGACTTAAAGCGTCTTACCGGTCGTCTGCGCGCAGACTATCAGGCCAAGAAGTGGCTGAAGGTTGGTGGTAATATGTCTTATACTCATTTCAATGGTAACACTTTGGGTAACAATGGTACCAGCACCTCTACTGGTAACATCTGGGCGTTTACCAGCCAGATAGCTCCCATCTATCCTATTTGGGTGCGTGATGCACGGGGCAATATCAAAGTTGACTCGTATGGAAACAAGATTATGGACTATGGTACTGGTCCTACCTCAACTTATGACGATCCTGGACTGACACGTCCGTTCATCGGTGATGCCAACCCCGTGCAGGATGTTCGCTTGAACACTCGTAATTACGAGGGTAATGCTCTTACTGCTAACGGCTTTGCCGATATTACTTTCTTGCCAGGTTTGGTATTTACTGTTAATGCTACTGCAAACCTCGACGAAACTCGTACCACATACGTTTATAATCCTTATTACGGACAGTTTGACACTACTGGCGGTACGGTAGAAAAATATCACACCCGTTCTTACGACTACAATGTTCAGCAAATCCTGAACTACACACATACATTTAAGAATGTTCACAATTTGAACGTTATGGTAGGTCATGAGTATTTCGACCGCACATACTCTTATCTGTATGCCAGCAAGTCGAAGATGTTCTCCCAAGACAACAAGGAATTGGGTGGCGCTGTCGTTGACGGCCAAAGCGCAAACTCATATAGGGAGCGCTACAACAACGAAGGTTGGTTTGCACGTGCACAATACGACTACGACACCCGTTATTTCGGTTCTGCCTCTATCCGTCGCGATGCCTCTTCACGTTTCCATCCCGATCATCGTTGGGGTACGTTCTGGTCGCTGGGTGCTGCTTGGCTGATAAACAAGGAAAAGTGGTTCAAGGCTTCATGGGTTGACGAACTGAAATACAAGATCTCTATCGGCTCTCAGGGTAATGACAATATCTACAGAGACGACGAACTGAACTCTTACTTCTATACGGACACCTATGGTATCAGCAACTCTTCTGGTAACATCGGTACTGCATTCAACGAGAAGGGTTCCGAGGGCATCACTTGGGAAACTAATACCAACTTCAATACGGGCTTTGATTTCCGTTTGTTTAAGAAACTGACAGGTTCGTTGGAGTACTACTATCGTAAGACTTCGGACATGCTGTTCTCCTTCTCTGTTGCTCCATCACTGGGTTATTCACGATACTACGATAACATAGGTGACATGTATAACACTGGCGTTGAGCTTGACTTGAACTACAATGTGTTGAAGACCAAGAACATCAATTGGGATTTGCATTTGAACTTCGCTACGTTGAAGAACCGCATCACCAAGCTGGCCGACGACAAGAAGGTATCGAAAGTCTATGGCACAGACGGTAAAGTCCACGAGGGTTATGCTGATCCTGACTACAACTTCTATATCACCGAAGGTCAGTCTATATACTCGTGGTATTTCAGAGATTTCGCAGGTGTTGACCCCGAAGATGGTCAGTCTATGTGGTACAAGAACACCTTTGATGCTGATGGCAACTGGACTGGTCGTGAAACTACCAAGAAGTATTCCGAGGCTGATTACTATATGCTAGGTAAGAGCACAGTACCTCCTGTATATGGTGGCTTCGGTACCACTGTCGAAGCTTACGGCTTTGATTTCTCCATGAACTTCTCTTATCAGTTGGGCGGCAAGCAGTATGACGGAACCTATTCACAGTTCATGTCTTCACCGAACTCTAACCATGCCGGTTATCAAATTCATGAGGATATCCTCAATGCGTGGTCTGCGACAAATACTTCTTCTAGTATTCCCCGCTTCATGTTCAACGACCTCTACTCGGCAGCAGCTTCGTCACGATTCCTGACGACAGCAAGTTACCTGAATATTGAGAACATTAACTTCGGTTACACCTTCCCTGCTAAACTGACACGTAAGGCTCTGATTGAGAAGCTTCGTCTGTATCTCGCTTGCGAGAATGTTGCTTACTTCTCTAAGCGCAAGGGCTTTGACCCGCGTCAGTCGTATACTAACACGACCAATGCAACACGCTACTCTCCAATGAGAACCATCTCACTTGGTGCTACGGTTACATTCTAATCTAAAGAATAAATAGTAAAGATATGAAAAAGATTAATAAAATATATTCAGCGCTGGCCCTGACTGCTGTTTTCTCTTTGACAGGATGTATCGACGAGACTATTCCTGAGAGTTCTACGGCTACTGCAGACATGGTTTCTGCATCTCCTAGCGCATTGGAAGGTGCTGTCAATGGCATATCCTCACAGATGTCACAGGGCTATTTGGTCTATGGTGACCAAGTGAACGAGATTGACATGGCTCTGCCTTCAATGATGATTATCCAGACAGAACTATTGGGCGACATATTCCCTGGTATTTCTGACAACGCAGGTTACGACTGGTATCGTCGTTATAACACGGTTCAGAACATCGACGAGACTACGGACTATGCCTATATTCCTTGGTTTACGTTGTATAAGTTCATCAAGTCGGCCAACGATATCATCGGTGTGGTTGACCTCGAGACCGCTGCTCCCGCCCAGAGGGTTTATGCAGGTATGGCATACGCTTGTCGTGCCTACGAGTACTATTTGCTGACGGTGTTCTATGAGCCGGTGGAGAATATCTACACCGACGTATCTGCTGTGAAGGATCTTACCGTACCTTTTGTACTGCCGACTATTACTGCCGAGCAGGCAAAGAACAACCCACGTGTTCCTCACGACGAGATGATTGCTTTCATCCTTTCCGACCTCGACAAGGCAGAGGAGTGTTTGGCAGATTATAAGAGCGATAATCGCTTGGTGCCTAGTTTGGCCGTTGTCTATGGCCTGAAGGCTAAGGTTTATCTGCTCGATGGCAAGTATGCTGAAGCTGCCGAGTATGCAGGTAAGGCTATCGAAGAAGCTACCACTAATATGAAAGCGAAGCCCATGACTGCCGATGAATTGACAGACGAGACTTCTGCCTTCTCGAAGGCTGTTTCCAGCTGGCTGTGGTATATTCACTACGATCCTGAGAACATGGGCAACTTGTGTAACTACGTTGGATGGTTGTCTTGCGAGGCAGCTTGGGGTTATGCTAAACTGACACAGCCTTGTATCAACAAGTCACTCTACGACCACATGTCTGACAAGGACTACCGTAAGAATTGGTTCTTAAACCCCAAGAAGTATGACTATGCAGACTACAGAACCTGCCGTGACAAGGATTGGGTAGATGCAGCTCCTGCTTATGCCAGCCTCAAGTTCCGCTGCCTGAACGGCGACTATGAAACCTACAGCATCGGTGGTGCTTCCGACGTGTCCGTGATGCGTCTTGAGGAACTCTACCTGATTCAGGCTGAAGCCGTTGGCGTTTCCGAGGGTGTCGGTGCTGGTGTTGCCAAACTCAATAGCTTCATGAAGTCGTATCGCGATCCCAGCTACAATTTCAGCGCAACAGACTTGCGTGCCTTCCAGCTGGAGGTACTCACCCAGATGCGTATCGAGTCGTGGGGCGAGGGATGGGCATTCCCATCGGCCAAACGTTTGCAGCCCGATGTGATTCAAAACTACGAGGGCACCAACGCTCCTACCGACGACTTCAAGGTTAACTGTAAGGGTATCAAGCCCACATGGACATTGGTTATTCCTCAGGCCGAGGTGCAGTCTAATGTTGCACTGGAGGGCAAGAACAACCCAAATCCAACTCAAGCTGTCGTAGGTCCTACTCCCATTGGAACCTTTGCTCCAGCTAATAATGAATAGCATGTTAATAACTGATAAAAGAGAATTATTATGAAGAATATTTTTAAATATGTCTATTCGCTTCTGGCAGGTGCTTTAGTTTTGACTGCGGTATCCTGCTCAGACGAGTATGAATATGAAGGTCGCGGTACTTGGGATGCAGACAAGGACTATGCCGACATCTATTTCAATATCACAGACTCCGTGATAGAGCTTGACCCGGCAGACCCTACCTCTATAACTGTTACAGTAAAGCGCAAGAATGCTGCTGGTGCTTTGTCTGTTCCCTTCAAGGTTACCAAAAATACCGACGATGTCTTCGAGGTGGGTAATGCAGAGTTTGCTGAAGGCGCTGAGGAGACAACTCTTACTATCAACTTCCCTCAAGCAGCAGTCGGTACTACCTACAATTTGCAAATCATGTTGGATGATCCTGCATTAGTTTCCAAGTATTCCTCCGCTGCCACATACAACCTGACACTAACTCGTGTGAAGTGGAACGATGTTGGTTTCTACTATGACGAGGATGGCAACAAGGTCGAGGGCTATGCCATGTACACCGACGATGTTCTCACAACTTTCTACGGCGTGGGAAATCAGACTTTCCCGACTAGAGTGCAGGAACGTGACGATATGCCTGGCTATTTCCGCCTGATTAACACCTATGGCGCTAACTATCCTTGGAACGATCCAGGCGACTGGGACGAGTCTAAGGACTACTACATCTTTATTGATGCTACAGATCCTGAAAAGGTTTACATTCCAAAGTTATGTAACTTAGGCGTTAACTGGGGTTACGGCTTCATGTATATATATAGCATGGTAGGTCTCGGCATTGAGCGAGAAAAACCTGACTACATAGAAGGCAATTATGGCACCTATGCCAATGGTAAGATTACCTTCCCCAAGAATGCTCTGCTCATGGGCATGGAGAATTATAAAAATCTTGGTCTTTATGACTCAAATAGCGGCGGTAACTTCTGTCTGGTCATCAATCCTGATCTCGATCCGTACATTGCTACTCCTCTTAACGACGACTTTGCTTGGGAAAAGGTCTTCGAAGGTGCTTTCATTTCAGAGAAGTTAGGTACTACGAAAGATAACGTTGCTCTCTATAGGGGCGTTGCCAAAGAGGATGTGGAGGCTGACAATCCCGGCTGCTATGATCGTTTCGCCGAACTATATGGCACTCCATACCTCATTGAATCCCCTTATGCTGAAGACAAGAACATTATCTTCGGCGTTCTGGATGGAGAGGTGAAGGTTATCGAGGGTCTTGAGAATCAGAACCTCGGCATCCAAGCTGTCGGCGAGGATGTTTATGGCGTCATCGGTGCTGGTGGTTCTACTTTCACAGATGCTGTAATCAAGCTAAAGATTACCTTCCAAAACGAGAAGGGTGACATTGAGTATGGTACAACCGTTGAGACTCTGGCCAACCTGACTTGGACAGAACTCGGTACCGGTGTCTATACCTATGGCGTAGCAGCTCTTTCTGAAGATGCAGAGAGTTACTATGAAGGAACGGAAGATGCTACACTCTTCCAGTGTAACGAGTTGCCAGAACAATACATTCTTAAGCCTTGGGCTAGCTCAGAGGAAGGCCTGAAGTTCACGTTGAGTGCAGAGGACGGCAAGATTCGCTTCAATCAATATACAGGCGATGCTTTCGTTTACGAAGGAACGAATTATGGCGACGTTTACTTCATTGACCTCGAGGCTTATAATCCTGAATATACAGAGTTTTTGGGTGAATATGACGAGGAGACTAAGACCTACGAGTTCTGTGGCTCATACCATATTCCTTCTGCAGGAGGCGGCTTCGGTCTCGTCAAAGAGACCTTCGTCTTGGGTGATACCGATACCCCTGCAGCAGCTCCGAAGGCCCTCCGAAGCAAAGGTAATTTGAAGTCCGTGTTCCAGCGCCATCAGTTGCCATCGCGCTTCCAACCGAATTCAGCCCTGAAGCAGCCAGTCTTGAAGACTTGGTAAAAGCTAATATCTTAAGAAAGAGGATGTGTCTTTGGCGCATCCTCTTTCTCTTTTTTTATTAGTTGATGGCTCCCGATGCTCTTTTAGTTTAGAAATACTCAAATAAATTTGGTATTTCGCTCGCTTATTCGTACCTTTGCACGGATTTTATAAAAGTGTGCAAAAATAAACAACGAAAACAATATGAGTTTAAAGATTGTTGTGCTTGCTAAGCAAGTACCTGACACGCGCAATGTCGGGCCAGATGCAATGACACCGGAAGGTACCGTCAACCGAAGCGCGTTGCCTGCTATTTTCAACCCCGAGGACCTCAACGCCCTCGAGCAGGCTTTGAGACTGAAAGACCAATTCCCTGGCACCACAGTTACCGTCATTACGATGGGTCCAGGTCGAGCTGCAGAGGTGATTCGAGAAGCAATGTATCGCGGAGCCGACGGCGGCTATCTGCTTACTGATCGCGCTTTTGCAGGTGCCGATACGCTTGCCACAAGCTATGCACTCGCAACTGCCATCAAGCATGTTTGCCCCAATGTTGACCTTATCATTGGTGGTCGTCAGGCCATCGATGGCGATACGGCTCAAGTGGGACCGCAAGTGGCAGAAAAGCTTGGTTTGAATCAAATCACCTATACAGAGGAAGTGCTTAGCCTCAAAGACGGCAAGATTACTGTAAAGCGCCACATTGATGGCGGTGTTGAGACAGTCGAGAGTCCTCTGCCTTGCGTTTTGACCGTCAACGGAAGCGCATCTCCTTGCCGTCCTCGCAATGTGAAGCGAGTGATGAAGTACAGGCGCTGTCTTGCTCCAATGGAGTTGGCTCCTGAGACAAGCTTCGCTGACCTTCCATACGCAGCTGAATATGAGAAGAAACCTTACCTGAAGCTCGGGCAACTGAGCTGTGCCGACGTGAATGCCGACCTGCAGCAATGCGGCTTGGCAGGCTCGCCGACTAAGGTTAAGAACGTAGAGAACATCGTCTTCAAGGCGAAGGAAAGTAAAGTATTAACCGGCAGCGACGAGGATGTGAACGGTCTCGTTCAGGAACTCCTCGCCAGCCATACAATCGGATAACGCCCTATGAATAGTGTATTTGTTTATTGCGAGCTTGAAGGCACAAAGGTGGCCGAAGTAAGCCAAGAGCTTTTGACCAAGGGAAGAAAGCTTGCCAATACGCTTGGCGTTAGGCTCGAAGCTGTGGCAGCTGGCAGCGGAATTACAGGAAAAGTGGAGGCTCAGATTCTTCCATATGGCGTCGATAAGCTTCATATCTTCGATGCAGAAGGCCTTGCTCCCTATACGAGCAAACCTCATACGGCAGTCCTCGTCAATCTCTTCAAACAAGAGCAACCTCAGATTTGTCTGATGGGTGCTGATGTAGTGGGTCGTGACCTTGGTCCTCGCGTCTCTTCTGCTTTGCATAGTGGACTGACTGCGGACTGCACAGCACTTGAGATTGGTCCTCATGAGGACAAGAAGAATGGCAAAACCTATGAGAATCTGCTTTATCAGATTCGCCCTGCCTTTGGCGGTAACATCGTGGCAACCATCGTCAATCCGGAGAACAGACCGCAGATGGCAACGGTTCGTAGTGGCGTAATGAAGGCAGAGATTCTCGACCCGAACTACAAGGGCGAAGTCATCATAGAAGATGTGGCGAAGTTCGTTCCCGAGGCAGAATACGTAACGAAGGTGCTCGACCGTCATGTTGAGGCAGCCAAGAACAATCTGAAAGGTGCTTCTATCATCGTTGCTGGCGGCTATGGCGTTGGTTCGAAGGAAGGCTTCGAGCAGCTTTATGAACTGGCGAAAGTACTTCATGCAGAGGTCGGAGCAAGTCGTGCCGCCGTTGATGCAGGCTTTGCTGACCACGACCTTCAGATTGGTCAGACAGGCGTCACCGTTCGTCCGAAAGTGTATATCGCTTGCGGTATCAGCGGCGCCATCCAGCACGTGGCAGGCATGAAGGAGTCGGGCATCATCATATCTATCAATAGCGATGAGAACGCTCCCATCAATACGATTGCCGACTACGTTATCAATGGCACAGTAGAAGAAGTCGTACCCAAACTCATCAAGTATTACAAGCAAAATTCGAAGTAATATGGCAAACTATTATAACGACATAAAAGAGATTCAGTTCGAACTGAATAACAGCGACTTGATGTCTCGCATCGTTGAACTCAAGGAGCGTCAATTCGAGGATAAAGACAAGTATGATGAGGCTCCGCAGGACTTTGCGGATGCGATGGACACTTACGACAAGGTGCTCGACATTGTTGGCGACATCACTGCGAATGTGATTGCGCCTAATGCTGAGGCTGTCGATGCTGAGGGACCTCATCACGAGAACGGTCGTGTGCGCTATGCTTCGAAGACCTACGAGAACCTCGAGGCCATGATTCAGGCTGGCATGAACGGAATGACGATGCCTCGCCGATATGGTGGCTTGAACCTGCCTGTAACGGTCTATACGGCTGCCAACGAAATTGTATCGACTGGCGACGCAGGTTTCGAGAACATTTGGAGCCTGCAGGACTGCATCGAGACGCTCTATTGCTTCGGCAACGAGGAACAGCGTCAGAAGTATATTCCCCGTGTCTGCAAGGGCGAGACCATGTCGATGGACCTCACGGAGCCTGATGCAGGTAGCGACCTTCAAAGCGTCATGCTCAAGGCAACCTTCGATGAGGAGAACGATTGCTGGCGTCTGAACGGTGCAAAGCGTTTCATCACTAATGGCGACAGCGACATTCATTTGGTTCTCGCCCGTAGTGAAGCAGGCACAAGAGACGGCCGTGGTCTCTCGATGTTCATTTATGACAAGCGCGACGGAGGTGTCGATGTGCGTCGCATAGAGAACAAGCTCGGCATACATGGCTCGCCAACTTGTGAACTTGTCTATAAGAACGCAAAGTGCGAACTCTGTGGCGACCGCAAGCTTGGTCTTATTAAATATGTAATGTCCCTCATGAACGGAGCCCGTCTTGGCATTGCTGCTCAGAGTGTAGGTCTTTCACAAGCCGCTTATAATGAGGCGATTGCTTATGCTCGCGACCGTAAGCAGTTTGGCAAAGCCATCATCGAGTTCCCCGCAGTTGCTGAGATGATTAGCAACATCAAGGCTCGTCTGGATGCCGGTCGTGCTTTGCTCTACCAGACGGCTCGCTATGTCGATATCTACAAAGCCCTGGAGGACATTGCCCGCGAGCGCAAACTTGAGCCCGAAGAACGTGCAGAATTGAAGCAATACAGTCGCCTTGCCGATGCTTTCACACCTCTTGCAAAGGGCATGAACAGCGAGTATGCCAACCAGAATGGCTACGATTGCATCCAGGTTCACGGCGGCAGTGGCTTCATGCTCGAGTATGCTTGTCAGCGCATCTATCGCGATGCACGCATTACTTCCATTTATGAAGGTACGACTCAGTTGCAGACGGTTGCTGCGATTCGCTATGTAACGAATGGTTTCTATGCTCAGGTCATTGAAGAATACGAGCAGTTGCCCGTTGCTGCAGAACTTGAAGGAACGAAGGCTCGTATTAAGGCAATGGCCGAGAAGTTCAATGCTTGCACTGCAGCCGTTAAGGAGGCTGCCGATCAAGACTTGCATGACCTTTGCGCTCGTCATTTTTATGAAATGGCTGCCGACGTCATTATGTGTCATCTTTTGGTGCAGAATGCTACAAAGGCTCCCGAGTTGTTTGGCAAGAGTCTTCAGGTCTATGTCAATCTCGCAGAAGCCGAAGTGGAGAAACACGCTTCTTTGCTTGGCAAGATGAGTGTAGAGCAACTTGACAACTACAGACAACAATAAATAATCTATACCATGAAACAACATCTTTTGTCGTTCCTCCTGATGATGCTTGGGGCTTTGCAGATGCAGGCTACCGACGTCATCTACGGCAATTGCCACTATCGTGAGATAGAAGGACGTTATGCAGGCGTTCGTAAGACCGAGAGTTCTACGACTTTCGAGACGGACGACCGCATCATTCTCGTTTATTGTCTTCGCATTCCTCGTGCCACAGTGTCTGGCTCGGCAAAGTTGAGGTCAAAGGTAACAGGTGACATTACGCTTAACGTTCGTGTCAAGAACTGTGAGACTGATGCCGTCCTTCTTGAGCATAGTGTCACTGAAGCTTGCACCAGAGGCGAGACTGCAGACTTGGAGATTATTCCAGAAATGAACTTCCCTGCCGATACTTGGTATCGTGTGGAGATTCAAGCTCCTAATGGTTATAATCGTATTCAAAGTCTTATTGAGCTTGATTTCGAACGTTCAGGCAGCCTACCCGTTGTCGATGCTCATCTGCGAGGCTTCCCAACGCCTGCCACACACCTCTGGTTTGGACATTCTTCCGCTTCGGGCGCTCCTCAGAACGAATCGTATGAATGGTGCTATCAGGAAGTGCTCATGCCTAAAGAGTGGGCAACCATCAACACTTACCTCATGACGCTTGGCATCACTGGGGGATACATGGGCATACAGATGTGTGGACAGACGGTACGGAACGAGAATGGTCAGGAAACCGACACGATCCCTTCGTCTTATCAGCATCGCGTCCTCTTTTCCATTTGGGACAATGGCGATACAGACATTACACCCGACCTGGCGACCTACCTTAGAGCAGGCGCTTTGGCTTCTGGTGATGATGTGACTATCAATCGCTTTGGCAACGAAGGAACTGGATGTCAGTCAATGGTGTACAATGGTAAGTGGGAGCCCGGGCAGTGGGTACAGTTCCTGACCTGCGCACGTCCGGAGGAACGAACCATTGTATTGAAGGATGAGAGCGGTAACGAGGACATCATCCGCTATCCATGCTCTCTGCTTTCCACTTGGTACAAGAATCTTGATGATCCGGAGTGGCACTATATGGCTACTATTCGTCACAGTGGCGAGTCGCACTACTACAACACATGGTACTCCTTCATCGAGAACTGGGCGGACACTGGTGGCGAGCTTTTCCGTAGAGCATATTATCGCAACAACTACCAGCGAAGTGTGGGTAGCGGAAAGTGGTACTTCGTCAACAAGGTGGATCTCTTCAGCCAGACCACCTATCAGAACTTCATCGACGATGGTGAGATAACCAAACGCCACGTTCGAAAAGACTATGGCCACGGGCGTGCAAGCGACGTGCCTCGAGCCTTTTTTATGCAGACTGGTGGCTACGGTCAACCCAAAGATTCTGCAAGTACATTGCCTCTTGTCACAGACCACAGTTGCGTGGAGAGCATTAATCTCGACTCACTCATCGCAACCTTGCAGACCGCTTATTTGGCCGATTCTAAGGCTTCGATGACCACTCTCATAAAAACTCGGACTAATCTTGCCAAACTCAAACCATTTGTGGAAGAACTTCTCGCAAAGGCCAATCGTTTCGAGGGTTATACAAGTGAAGCCTTGGAGCCTATTCGTGAGCTTGCCGCAACGGAATACAAGTATTCAGAGATGCGTAAGGCATTGCTCGAAATGGCAGGAAAGAACGTGACGTTGCGCTACGGAAACACGATAAAAGCCGATCACATTTGTTCCTTCCGAGCTTATATGATAGGTACGGGAGAAGACATTCTTGCAGTGCGCGACCATCAGGTTGTCAGCATTCCTCAGGCTGAGGCCGACGTTACCGACCCGAACAACCATTGGATTGTCCTGCGTCACGATAACCAGACATACTATTGTCTCTACAATCTTGGCACAGGTTTTTATCTCTCCATCGGTAGCAGAATCACATTAGATGATGTTCCTCACAAGATAAATTTCAATTCTTACAGCGGAGAGTTTACACTTCGTGAAGGCAGTAGCGCATATATTGGCTTCAATTCCTCGAAAGAGCCAGTAGTCGTCCAATCCAATAAAGCAGCACGCTTCGAATTGCTCGACAACTACTATCTCACGCCTCAGACCTCGCTTGTGGAAACCTTGCTTATGGAAACGGATCCAGAAGGCATTGGCACAGGAATTGACGAGATAGAGCCAGTTCTTCCCTTTGGTGAGGATTGGAGTGAGGCAGAAGGAGCTTCTTTGGCAAACGATATTGTAGGCGTTTATTACTACGACCTTCAAGGCCGCCGCATCGGCTACGCTTTGCCAGCAGGAGAACCCGTCATCGCTCACATTATCCTCCGCAACGGAGCCTCAATTGTAAGGAAGATTGTAGCGAAGTAAAAAAAGTGTATATACACAAAAAGCCCCTGTCAATCGATAGGGGCTTTCTTTATGCCAAACACTCCATGGGTAGTTTGCAAACTTAACGTGTTATGTTGGCCATCTTAACGTGTTAAGTTTACAAAGTTAACGTGTTACGTTTGCAATCATAACTGGCGTCAATTAAAAACGTAACCGTTTGCGTTTTTTCCCTAAAAAGAGTGTGGGGACATTAATGCTTCAGCTAACTTTGCAAGTTGTTCTTCGTCGGCGGGTTTCATGCGAGAGCGGATAGTGACCATTGGCTCAACTATCTCGCAGTCCTTCATTGCCTCGATCATCTCACGCATGACACGACCTGCTGAGGGAGCCCAACTGCCGTTCTCGACGATGCCGAAGCGACGCTTCTGGTAGTTCTTGATTTGCAGATGGTGCAGGAAGTCGTGCATAACGGGGAACACGCCGCCGTCGTAGCTGGCTGCACAGCAGACGATGTTTGGGTAGCGGAAGGCATCCTCGATGACTTCTGCCATATCGTCGCGGCTGAGGTCGCTCACGACAACCTTTGGTGCGCCTTTTTCTCTAAGCAACTCTCCAAGACGCTTTGCCGCTGCTGCTGTGCCGCCGTGAATGCTTGCATAAGCAACAAGCACTCCTTCGTTTTCAGGTTCGTAACGACTCCAAATGTCATAGAGCCTGATGGCCTCTTTCAAAGCCTCACCTTTGAGGACGGGACCATGAAGAGGGTAGATGGCCTGAATGTCGAGAGCCGCAGCTTTTTTGAGGACATTCTGAACCTGAACACCATATTTGCCGCAGATGTTGAAGTAGTAGCGACGAGCTTCGCAAGCCCAATCGTCAGTCTCATGAACAAGAGCACCGAACTTACCAAAGCCGTCGGCTGCAAAGAGGACTTTCTCCTTCTCTTCGTAACTCATGATGACTTCGGGCCAATGTACCATCGGAGCTGCGATGAATTGGAGAGTATGGCAGCCAAGAGAGAGTGTGTCGCCTTCCTTTACGGTCATGACTCTGCCCTCGAAGTTGAAGCCGTCAAAGAAGTTTGGCAGCATCTTCAAGGCCTGAGCGCTGCAAACGAGTTTCATTTCAGGATAAGTTTCGAGAGCCTCTGCAATAAGCGAAGCGTGATCGGGTTCCATATGATGAGAAACAAGATAGTCAGGCTTTCTTCCTGCAAGCGCTTCCTTGAGGTTTGCCTTCCATTCATCACCTTTGCGACGGTCGGCAGTATCCATAATGGCAATCTTCTCGTCCTCGATGAGATAGGAGTTATAACTCATTCCTTCGGGTACAACATACTGACTCTCAAAGAGATCAATATCGAGATCGTCAACGCCAATATACTTAATTGAGTTCATAGTTTATAGTTTAGAGTGATTACTCAAGATAGGTGTAGCCGTAAAGTCCGGCGCGATAGTTGCTGATGAATTCTTTGCCTTCGCTTGGGGTAATCTTGCCGTCCTTGATGGCTTTGCTTACCCATATCTCCAAGCGGCGAACAAGCTTCTTCGGGTCGTACTGAACATACTCGAGAACATCGGCAACTGTCTCACCGTCAATGAATTGCTCGATGTTGTAGTTCTCTTTGTCTACGCTGATGTGAACCGCATTCGTGTCGCCAAAGAGGTTGTGCATGTTGCCCAGAATCTCCTGATATGCTCCAACGAGGAAAACGCCAATGTAGTAGTGCTCGCCTTGACGGACAGGATGTAGAGGAATGTAGTTTGTCTGCTGACCTCCATTGACGTAAGCCGTTATCTTGCCATCGCTGTCGCAAGTAATGTCCTGCAAGGTCGCACTTCTCGTCGGCTGTTCCTCCAATCGAGCAATAGGCATGATGGGGAAGAGTTGGTCGATGCCCCATGAGTCGGGCATGCTTTGGAAGAGCGAGAAGTTGCAGAAGTACTTGTCGGCCATTTGTTTATCGAGGTTGCGAAGTTCGTCGGGAACATGCTTCTGATGGTGTGCAAGTTCTGCTACTTCGTGGCTGATGGCCCAATACAGAGATTCGATTTGTGCTCGCGTCTTGAGGTCGATAATTCCGTGACGGAAGAGGTCGAGAGCTTCCTCGCGAATGTCCTCAGCATCGTGCCAGTCCTCAAGAAGAGAGCGTGAAGACAGTTTGTCCCAAATCTCCGTCAAATCGTGCACAAGTTTATGGTCATCAGGACCAGGAACGAAGTCTTCAGGCATTTGAGGAGCAGAAACACTCTCAAGCACATCAATGACAAGAACGCTATGGTGTGCGGTCAAAGAACGGCCGCCTTCGGTAATGAGGTCGGGGTGGGGGATGTTGTTATTGTTGGCCGCTTCCACAAAGGTGTAGATGCAGTCGTTGACATACTCCTGAATACTGTAATTCACACTACTCTCGCTATTGCTGCTTCTGGTACCATCGTAGTCGACACCCAAGCCGCCACCACAATCGACGAATTTAATGTCGAAGCCCATCGAGTGGAGCTGAACATAGTATTGAGCGGCTTCACGAAGAGCTGTGCTGATGCGGCGAATCTTGTTAATCTGGCTACCGATGTGGAAGTGAATGAGGCGCAGGCAATCACGAAGTCCAAGTTCGTCGAGCATCTGAAGAGCCATCAGCAACTCAGACGAGTTAAGTCCGAACTTAGAAGCATCGCCACCACTCTCGCTCCACTTTCCGCTTCCGTTGCTTGCCAACTTGATACGAATGCCCAGATTAGGATGCACACCAAGTTTCTTTGCAGTCTCAGCAATGATGGCCAGTTCTGGGAGTTTCTCTATGACGAGGAAGACGCGTTTACCCATCTTCTGTGCCAAGAGAGCCAACTCGATGAAGTTCTGGTCCTTGTGACCGTTACAGATAATGAGACTATCGCTATCCATATTGGTTGCAAGGACGGCATGAAGTTCGGGCTTAGAACCAGCTTCCAGTCCAAGATTGTAACGCTTTCCGTGACTGATAATCTCCTCTACAACAGGTCGCATTTGGTTCACTTTCACAGGGAAAATGATGAAATGCTCGCCTTTGTATTCGTACTCCTTCGTGGCCTTACGGAAGCACTCGTCGGTCTTCTCGATGCGATTGTCCAAAATGTCTGGGAAACGAAGCAGGACGGGAGCGGTTACATGGCGAGTGGCCAATTGGTCCACCACCTCTTTTAGGTCCACCTGAACGCCGTTCTTCTTGGGCGTTACATAAACGTGTCCCTTTTCATTGATGCCGAAATAATTGACTCCCCAGCCTTTGATGTTGTAGAGCTCCTCAGAGTCCTCAATACGCCATTTCTTCATTGTCTTTAACCTTTACAATCCTAATTTCTCTCGAATGAGTTGAACGCTAATTTGCAGTTTGTCGTAGTTGTCGAGCAAAGTCACATCGACCACATGCTCAGCCTTTAGGTAGTAGGGCTCGCGTTCCTTGAGTGAAGCGCGAATGAATTCAAGTAGTTCGTCTTCGCTTTTACCTTGCAGAAGGGGGCGTTCCACCTTTCGCATCTTCAAATGTTGAGCCAGTACTTCTGGTGTGGCTTTCAGATAGACACTTTCACCAACGCTTCGAATGTAGTCCATATTGTCGAAGAAACAAGGTGTTCCGCCTCCACAACTCAAGACAATGTCCTCAAACTCAGCGGCTTCGTGAAGCATATTGCGTTCCATCTCGCGGAAGCCATCTTCGCCTCTCTCTTGAAAGAGTTGAGCCACAGAGCGATGATAACGCATTTCGATGTACCAATCGAGGTCGTAGAAAGTACGTCCCAGAGCAAGGGCAAGCTGCCTTCCGACAGTTGTTTTTCCCGAACCCATGTAACCGACTAGGATGATGCTTTTCATTTGCGTGTGAATCGACGCTTTGGCTTTGCAGCAGGCTTTTCGCTCTGCTCGTTCACAATCTCCATGCACTCTTCGTAGGTCAAGTCCTTAGCGCGATCGTGCATATTCTTTGGCAGACGGAAATTGTTGCCCTTATAGGTGATGTAAGGACCGTAGCGACCATTCAGAACCTCGAGTTCTGCGTCTTCTTCGAAGGTCTTGAGGTGGCGCTCAGCCTCTTCCTGATGTTTGCGATGCATCATGATGACGGCCTGCTCGAAGGTAATCTCCATCGGATCAACGTCCTTAGGCACAGAGACATACGAGCCTTTGTGAGAAACATAAGGACCATACTTGCCTGCACCGATAGTGATGGGTTCGCCTTCGTACATTCCCAATTTGCGAGGCAGTTGGAAGAGTTCGAGTGCTTCTTCCAGAGTGATGGTCTCGAGTTTCTGGCCTGATGCAAGTTGAGCAAAGCGAGGTTTCTGGCCGGGATCGTTGCTACCCATTTGTGCCACAGGACCAAAGCGACCAATTTTGACTGTTACAGGAACGCCTGTTTTAGGATCGTTACCCAAAAGACGCTCGCCGACTTTGTGTTCAGTGTGGGTGTTGACTGACTTCTCAACCAACGGCTCGAAACCCTCATAGAAGTTTTTCACCACACCTTCCCAAGCCATCTTTCCTTCGGCTATCTCGTCGAATTCCTTTTCGATGTCGGCTGTGAAGTTGTAGTCCATGATTTCGGGGAAGTTTTCCTTTAGGAAATCGTTCACAACAATACCGGTATCTGTTGGAAGAAGTTTGCCTCTCTCTTGTCCCACGATTGTGGTGTGCGACTCAGTAGAAAGCTTGTCGCCGCTCAGAGTGATAGTCTGATAGGTGCGTTCTTCGCCTGGCTTATCGCCTTTTACCACATATTCGCGTTGCTGAATGGTTGTGATGGTCGTTGCATAAGTGCTAGGGCGACCAATACCAAGTTCTTCGAGTTTGCGAACCAGGCTGGCTTCGTTGTAGCGAATAGGGCGTTGAGAGAAGCGCTGAGTAGCGACGATTTGCTCGCGGCTGAGGCTCTCTCCAACTGTCATAGCAGGCAGAGTGCTGAGGTTTTCGTTGTCGCCTTCGTTGTCGAAGTAAACTTCGCCATTTGCGTCACTATAAACACGCAGAAAACCATCGAATTTAACTACTTCGCCATCTGCAAGGAAAGTCTCTTCTTTGCCGTCGATGTTAATGATAACATGCGTGCGTTCCAGTTCTGCATCGGCCATCTGGCTTGCAATAGTGCGCTTCCAGATGAGGTCGTAGAGACGGCGTTCTTGTTGGTTGCCCTCAATCTGTTGCTGGTCCATATAAGTGGGACGGATAGCTTCGTGAGCCTCCTGAGCGCCCTTCGAGCTAGTGTGGTATTGGCGAGTCTTAACATACTCTTTGCCCATCTGCTCTGTGATGACATTCTTGCTGGCACCCAGGCAAATCTTGCTCAGGTTCACGCTATCGGTTCTCATATAAGTGATGCGACCACTTTCGTAGAGGTGCTGAGCCACCATCATTGTTTGAGCCACAGTAAAACCGAGCTTGTGAGCGGCTTCCTGTTGCAGAGTGCTTGTGGTAAATGGAGGAGCTGGAGTGCGCTTAACAGGCTTCGTCGAAATGTCCTGAACTGTGAAGCGACAACCCTTGCAACTTTCCAAGAAAGCCTTAGCCTCTTCGGCTGTTGGGAAACGACGGCTGAGTTCAGCCTTCACTTCGCTGCCGTCGGTATTGTGGAAGACTGCGGTAATGCGATAGTTCTCTTCGCATACGAAATCCTCAATTTCACGTTCGCGCTCTACAATCAGTCGAACTGCGACACTCTGAACGCGACCGGCAGAAAGACTGGGCTTAACCTTCTTCCAAAGCACAGGACTAAGTTTGAAGCCAACAATTCGATCCAGAACTCGACGAGCTTGTTGAGCATTCACCAAGTTGAGGTCAATCTGTCTTGGATGTTCGATGGCGTCGAGAATGGCAGGCTTTGTGATTTCGTGGAAGACAATGCGGCGAGTGTTCTGCGGCTTGAGGCCGAGCACTTCATAGAGGTGCCAGCTGATAGCTTCTCCTTCGCGGTCTTCATCGGAAGCCAACCAAACCATATTAGCCTGTTCCGCCTGGCTCTTCAGTTGAGCAACGACCTTCTGTTTGTCGGAAGGCACTTCGTATTGTGGAGCGAATGTCTTCTCGTCCACGCTGAAAGAACGCTTCTTCAGGTCGCGAATGTGTCCGTAGCTGGACAGAACCTTATATTTATCACCCAGGAATTTTTCTATAGTTTTAGCCTTTGCAGGGCTCTCTACGATTACCAGATTTTCGTTCATCAGAATATATATTATTTATCAGATTCTTAAAAATTACGGCTGCAAAGGTAAGTCATTTTTTCAAATTACACATTATATATATAGAAAAAATCACCTTCCTCGGCAATTTTTCATTTTTTTTAGGATTTCCTTTTTTCATTTTTATAATATATGCGTGTGGGGGTGCGCAGGCAGGTGCGCAAAAAGAAAAAGCGCGACACACATTGTGTATCGCGCCTAACTTTCAAAGTTGAAGGAAATTGTATTTCCTTCAACAATCCTCTTGCTCGGCAATATTCAAACGATCTTGATATTGCTCTCGCTTACTCGGATTGTTGGACTACCTGGATTCGAACCAAGACTAAGAGAACCAAAACCTCTTGTGCTGCCATTACACCATAGCCCAATCCAAAACCAAACGATTTTCTCGTTTGCGGCTGCAAAGGTACGACAAATAATTCAAAATACAAAAATCTGTATTCAAAATTATTTGTTTTCCCTCACTTTTTTACTTTGCGATGAGCAGGAAATACTTCTTTTTACCTTGTTGGACGAGCAGATATTTGCCGTCAAGGAGATCTGCTTCGCTAACCATTTGGTCGAAACTTGTGAGTTTTTCCTTATTCAGACTGACACCTCCACCTTGAGTGAGCTTGCGCATTTCGCCCTTACTGGGGAAACATTGGGTGTGCTCGGCAAAGAGGTCGACTGCTTTTGTGCCTTCGCCTTTGAGCAAATCCTTGCTTATCTCGAACTGAGGAACACCGCTGAACACATCCAGAAGCGTCTGCTCATCGAGTTTGACGAGACTTTCCTTTGTGCTCTTACCAAAGAGAATTCCGCTGGCTTCAAGAGCCTGCTCGTAATCTTCCTTGCTATGAACCATAATGGTCAGTTCCTCTGCCAGTTTCTTCTGCAAGATGCGAAGACCTGGATCTTGGCGATGTTCCTCGATGAGAGCATCGATAGTTGGCTTGTCGAGCGAGGTGAAAATCTTGATGTAACGCTCTGCATCTTCGTCTGCCACATTGAGCCAGAACTGATAGAAAGCATAAGGACTGGTGCGATTGCGGTCGAGCCAGATGTTGCCTTTCTCGGTCTTGCCAAACTTCTTGCCGTCGGCCTTTGTGATGAGAGGGCAAGTGAGAGCAAAGGCTTCGTTCTCTACGCCCAACTTCCTGCGGATAAGCTCTGTGCCGGTCGTAATGTTACCCCATTGGTCGCTGCCGCCCATCTGCAACTTACAGTTCTTGGTCTGGTAGAGATAGAGGAAATCGTAGCCCTGCAAGAGCTGGTAGGTGAACTCTGTGAACGACATTCCGTCCTGAGCCTCACCATTCAAGCGACGCTTCACGCTATCTTTCGCCATCATATAGTTGACGGTAATGCACTTGCCAATCTCGCGAGCAAAGTCGAGGAAGGAAAAGTCCTTCATCCAGTCGTAGTTGTTGACCAGTTCGGCCTTGTTGGGAGCGTCGCTCTCGAAATCGAGGAAGTGAGCCAACTGCTTCTGGATGCAAGCAACATTGTGGCGTAAAGTCTCCTCGTTCAGGAGGTTACGTTCCTGGCTCTTTCCGCTTGGGTCGCCAATCATGCCGGTTGCTCCGCCGACAAGAGCGATGGGTTTGTGGCCACAGCGTTGCAAGTGACGAAGCATCATCACACCGCAAAGATGACCGATATGCAGACTGTCGGCCGTCGGGTCTATGCCCACATAAGCCGATACTTGTTCCTTCTGTAACAGCTCTTCTGTTCCGGGCATCATCTGGTGGATCATGCCCCTCCATTTTAGTTCTTCAACAAAGTTCATCGATACAATATATTTGAAATTGGGCACAAAGGTACACCTTTTTGCTCAAAACACCAAATTTTCCGATAAGAGAAACGCCTTAGAACTGCTCCAGGTAAGCGATGCGGCTTTCTGTGCTTGGATGTGTGCTGAAGAGTTTGCTCATCATGTTGGTGAACTCGCTCTTGAAGGCGTGTGGACGAACGATGAAGAGCTGAGCCACATCTTCGCGATCCACCTGTCCGAGACCTGGGTCGCTCGATATCTTGCGAAGGGCAGAAGCCAGAGCCAACGGATTTCCGCAAAGCTCGGCACCGCCTGCATCGGCCATGTATTCGCGCTTTCGGCTGATGGCAAAGCGAGTGAGCAGCGTGAAGAAATAACCGATGGCAGCCAGAACGATGGCAACCAGGATGACTGCAATGATGGCGACGCCGTTCTTGCCGTCCCTGCTGCTTGTCCTCCTGTTGCCTCCACCATATATAAAGGTGTTCCAAAGCATGCGAACCGCCAGGCTGAGAGCCGTGCTCATGATGCCCACAAAAATGATGCTAATGATGAGCAGACGGGTGTCCTTGTTGCGGATGTGCGTCAGTTCGTGGCCGATGACACCAGCCAATTCGGCGTCGTTCAGACGGTCGCAAATGCCCGTAGTCACAGTAACGGTATAGCTCTTCTCGTCTATTCCACTGGCAAAGGCGTTGAGCTGCGGGTCGTCGATGACATTTATCTTAGGCATCGGCATTCCGCAAGTCATTGTCAGGTTCTCCACAATGTTGTAGACGCGTGGATTCTCGCGGCGTTCCAGAGGCTTGGCTCCAGTTGCGCTTCGAACCATGCTGGCGTTCGAGAAATAGGAGATGAGGAACCAGATTGCAACGGCTCCTATTACCCAAGGCAAAGCCATCAGGAAGGCCTCGTTGGTCGACATTGCATCGAACTCCAGATGCGAGCTTTGGAAGCCGTTCTGGTAGCCGTCGTACACCTCCTGCATATTCATGAACGCCACGAAGCAATACACCATTGCAAGGATGATGCAAGGGAAGAGGAAGAGTAGCAGCAGACTCTTCATGTTGTTCTGAATCTGCTGCTTATGTATGCCGACGTATTGCATTAGAAGTTGATTTCAGGAGCTTTGTCCATGTTTGCGCGCTCTGTCTCGCCTACATCGAAGAGAGGCTCTTTGTGGAAGCCGAACATGCCAGCCACGAGAACTGCGGGGAAGTGCTGAACTGCGCTGTTCAGTTCCTTTGTAGCGCTGTTGAAGAAGCGGCGAACTGCAGCCAACTTGTTCTCGATGTCGCTGATTTCGCTTTGCAGCTGCATGAAGTTCTGGTTGGCCTTCAGGTCGGGATAAGCCTCTGCCACAGCTTTCAGGTTCAGCATAGCGTTCGAGAGTTGGTTCTCGGCAGCAATCTTGTCGTTGATGGTTGTTGCGTTCATGGCAGCTGTGCGAGCCTCAGTCACCTTTTCGAACACCTCTTTCTCGTGAGCGGCATAGCCCTTCACGGTAGCCACGAGCTGAGGAATCAGGTCGTAGCGCTGTTTCAACTGAACGTCGATGTTTGCGAACGCATTTTCGCGATTGTTACGCAGAGTTACCAGGTTGTTGTAGATACCGATAACACCCAAAATAAGCAGTACGACGACCGCAATCACAATAATAGCTACTGTACTCATAATGATATTATTTAAGATTAAACCTTTTGCTTTTCACATTATCATATTTTCAGGCAAAGATACGGAAAAAAGTGAAAACTCAAAACAGAAAAGCGAAAAATGAAGCGCAAAATTGCAAAAGATTGTGCGTTTTTGCATCTTTTTCACATCTTTTAGCATTTCAACGCTAATTATTTAGTGAAAAAGTTCTATATTTGCCCGCTAATTCTTCGAAACAACGAATAAGGTCTATGAGACAACTAAAAATCACAAAGAGCATTACCAGTCGTGACAGCGCGTCACTCGACAAATATCTACAGGAAATCGGCCGCGAGGCATTACTCCCAGTTGAAGAGGAGGTAGAGCTTTCGCAAAGGATACGGAAAGGCGACCGCCGCGCACTCGACAAACTGGTTCGTGCCAACCTTCGTTTCGTGGTCAGTGTGGCCAAGCAGTACCAGAACCAGGGACTTTCCCTGCCCGACCTCATCAACGAGGGTAATGTGGGACTCATCAAAGCAGCCGAGAAGTTCGACGAAACGCGTGGTTTCAAGTTCATCTCCTACGCCGTTTGGTGGATTCGTCAGACCATCCTCCAGGCCCTCGCCGAGCAGAGCCGTATCGTTCGTCTGCCCCTCAACCAGGTCAGCGCAGTGAACAAGATCACGAAGGCCATGACCAAGTTCGAGCAGGAGTTCGAGCGCAAGCCAAGTGCCGACGAACTGGCAGAACTCGTCAACGAGTTGCCCGAGAAGATCAGCGACTCTCTGCGTGCTAGTGGCCGCCATGTCAGCGTGGACGCACCCTTCATCGAAGGCGAGGAAAACAGCCTCCTCGATGTGATGGTCAATACCGATTCTCCCATGGCAGATAAGGGTCTGGTCAGCGAGAGTCTTTCCACCGAGATTGACCGTGCTTTGGGTGTCTTGAACGAACGCGAGAAGCAGATTATTGAGCGCAGTTTCGGCATCAACAACCAGCCCGAGATGACGCTCGAAGAGATAGGCGAGACCTTTGGTCTTACTCGTGAGCGCGTCCGTCAGATTCGCGAGAAAGCTATCCGCAAACTTCGTGCTGGCAGCCGTAACAGCCTGCTTCGCTCCTATCTCGGATAACCCCAATAGGTTGGTACAAACAAAAGAAGAGAGACACATTCCGTGCCTCTCTTTTTCTTTATCCGAGCTTTATCTAAAAACGCTCCACGTTACGATGCCAATCATAACACGTTATGTTGCCCGTCATAACACGTTATGTTTTGCGATGACCCTACCCGAGGGTTTCGATGGCGAAGCGCATGCGACTCAGGGTCTCGTCCTTGCCGAGGAAGGCTGCCAGTTCGTACATGTCGGGACCTTGTCCTTCGCCTACAAGACAGATGCGCCATGCGTTCCAGGGCTTGATGCCGGTCTGCTCCGACCAAGCATCGACGGCGGCTTTCTGACCCTCGACTGAGAAGTCGTCCAAACCTGCAAGCAAATCGGCGAGTCGCTGCATCTCTTTCGCAGTCTCTTCCCGCCAGTTCTTGCGGACGAATTTGTCCTCTTTGTCGAACCCAGTCGGAGCGACGAAGAAGAAGCGCGTCAAAGGCCAAAGGTCGCTCACGAAACTGATGTTGCGCTTGTGCTTTTGCCCTTGTCCGTCGGTGTATTCGATGACTTTGAGCTTCATCATGCGGACCACTTCGGCCTCCTTTTCGGGAGTCGAGACGATGCCCTGCTCGCGAAGGACTTTGTCGAACGAGGGAACCCAAGCTTCGTCGGGCTGCTGAAGAAGGTACTGATGGTTGAACCAAGCCGCTTTGATGTAGTCGAACTTCGCGCCGTTCTTGGAGCATTTGCTGAGGTCGAAAAGACGGACCATCTCGTCGAGGCTCATGACCTCTTGGTCGTTACCCGGATTCCAGCCAAGCAGAGCAAGGAAATTGACGACGGCTTCGGGCAGATAACCCTTCTCGCGATAGCCGCTGCTCACCTCTCCGCTCTTCGGATCGTGCCATTCAAGCGGGAAGACAGGGAAGCCCAGCTTGTCGCCGTCGCGTTTGCTCAACTTGCCGTTACCAACGGGTTTGAGCAAGAGAGGCAAGTGAGCGAATCGGGGCATTGTGTCGGCCCAACCGAAAGCTTCGTAGAGAAGGACATGAAGAGGAGCGCTCGGCAACCATTCTTCGCCTCGAATCACATGCGTGACTTCCATCAAATGGTCGTCCACAATGTTGGCGAGATGGTAGGTCGGAAGCTCGTCGGCACTCTTGTAGAGCACCTTGTCGTCGAGGATGCTACTGTTGATGCGAACCTCTCCGCGAATGATGTCGTCCACAATCACATCCCTTCCGGGCTCGATGAGGAAGCGAACCACATACTGCTTGCCTTCGGCAATAAGGTTTTCGACCTCTTCTTTGCTCAAAGTCAAGGAGTTACGCATCTGCAAACGTGTGCTTGCATCGTACTGGAAGTTCTCTATTTCAGCGCGTTTTGCATCGAGTTCCTCGGGGGTATCGAAAGCGATATAGGCCTTTCCGTTGTCGAGGAGTTGCTGAACATATTTCTTATAGATGTCGCGACGCTCGCTCTGGCGATAAGGTCCGTGCTCGCCACCAAAGCTCACACCCTCGTCGAACTTGATTCCCAGCCACTTGAACGACTCGATGATATATTCCTCGGCTCCAGGTACGAAACGCGTGGAGTCGGTATCTTCGATGCGGAAAATCAGGTCGCCGCCATGTTGCTTGGCGAAAAGGTAGTTGTAGAGGGCAGTACGAACACCGCCGATATGAAGCGGTCCGGTTGGGCTTGGAGCGAAACGAACGCGTACTTTTTTCAGTTCAGAGTTCATAGTTATGAGTTCATAGTTATATTTTCCGTGCAAAAGTACAAAAAATAATTGAACATTGAACATTGAACATTGAACTTTTTTGTATCTTTGCGCTGAAAACCAATTCTTCACTCTTCATTCTTCACTCTTCACTAAGGATATGAGCAGATTCAATCACAAACATAAATTGAGCCCAAAGGCTTATCTCTATCGCATCCTCTTCTCCCTGATTGCGATAGCCATTCTGGTGGCTTTCATGCCGCATGGAAACACGTCGGCCTACCATTATCAGAAGGGCGAACCTTGGGACGACGAAGCGCTCATAGCACAAGACAGTTTCCCGATTCTCAAGTCGCCCGAGCAGATTGCCCAAGAGCAGGACAGCCTCAAGCAGTTCTATGAGCCTTATTTTCAGCAAGATGAAGATGCTCTGGAACGACAACTGACCGCCCTTAAGCAGTATTTTGGCTCCACTCAAGGCCAGAGCATTCCGCACTATTTCTTCCCGCATCTCAGCGAAAAGTTGCGCCACATCTATTCTGTCGGCATTCTTTCGGGCGAATCGGCAGCCCTCTTCGACAAAGAACAGCCCAAGCAAGTGCGTCTCTATTCGGGAAACGAGTCGGATGTGCGCCAGTTCTCACAGCTTTTCACTGAGAAAGCAGCCTACGAATATCTCGTTCACGAGGACGATAGCGTTCGCTACAACCACAGCCAATTGCATGGGCTAGACCTCACGAAATTCGTTCAGCCCAACCTTGCTTACGACAACGAAAAGAGCATGCAGCAAAGAGCCGAGGTGGACGGCCGACTGGTTCGCACAAAAGGCGTCGTGCTGCAAGGTCAGAAGATTGTGGACAAGGGCCAGATTATCGACGACGAGCTGGTGAACACCCTTCGCTCTTGGGAGCATCACTTGCGCGAACACAAGCTCACGGCAAAGGAGAGACTGTCCCGATTGGGTGGCAGAGCGGTCTATGCAGCCATTCTGGTCGTGCTTCTGCTCATGTATTTCCAGCAGTTCAGGAGCGACTATCTCGACAGCCTTCGAACGGTTCTGCTCATCATGTCGCTCTTCCTTTTCTTCCCGATTGTCACCTATATAATCATCGGCCACATGTGGGCTAGCGTCTATCTGGTGCCCTATTGCGTGCTGCCCATTATGCTTCGCATCTTCCTCGATTCCAGAACTGCCTTTGTCACTCATGTCCTTTCCGTTCTGGCATCGGCCGTCGTCCTGACGCAACCCTTTACATTCATCGTTACTCAGATTGTAGCCGGACTGGTAGCCATCTATTCGCTTCGCGAACTTTCGCAGCGCTCCGAGCTTTTCCGTGCTGCCGTGCTCGTCACGCTCGCCACTCTGGTCACCTATCTCTGCATGGAGTTTGTGCGCGGAACTTCCGATGTTCAGGGCATTAGCCGTTGGCCTTACATCTATCTGGTTGTGGCAGGTGTGCTCTCCATGCTGGCCTATCTGCTGCTCATCCCCATAGAGCGCATTTTCGGCTTTACGAGTATCGTGACGCTCGTCGAACTCCAGAACGTCAACAACCCTCTGTTGAGGAGACTTTCCGAGCAAGCAAACGGCACTTTCAACCATAGCATGCAAGTGGCAAATCTCGCAGCCGAGGTGGCCGACAAACTGGGCGGAAAGGTGCAGCTGGTAAGGACTGGCGCTCTCTATCACGACATAGGAAAGCTCGAGAATGCCGTCTTCTTCACCGAGAACCAGGCCGGCCAAAAGAATCCTCACGACACGCTCTCCTACGAGCAAAGTGCCCAGATCATCATCCAGCATGTAGAGAACGGCCTCAAGCTCGCCGACAAATACAAACTCCCCTCCGCAGTCAAGGACTTCATTGCCACCCACCATGGCAAGAGCCTCACCAAATATTTCTACATCAAAGCCCAACAGGAACTCCCCTTAAATGGGGCTGGAAGGTTCGCTGCTTTCACCTATCCTGGGCCCAAGCCGCAGACCTTAGAGCAAGCCATTTTGATGATGGCCGATGGGGTAGAGGCAGCCAGCAGAAGTCTGACCGAATACACCGAAGAGAGCATTTCGGCTTTGGTAGAAAAGATAGTTAGCGCGCAGGTTGCCGACGGCAGTTTCGACGAGTGTGCCATTACGTTCCGCGAGATTGCAGAGGCCAAAGAGGTGCTTTGCACTCGCCTTCGCACCATCTATCACACCCGCATTCAGTATCCCGAAGGATAGTCTTTTATTGTTCTTCCGACTTGGGCTTCTTGTTCAGGCGCCAAGTTACGTGGAAAAGACCGTAGGAGGGAATGACGTTGTAGAAGGTTTCGCTTCGACCTTGTGCGTCGATATAACGACGGACATTCGAGAGTTGTCCCAGCAAATCGAATCCATCGAGTTGGAGGAGCAGGTTGCCGTGCATGAGCCTTTTTGTGAGGCGGGCATTCCAAACTAATTCGTTGGTATTCATCGTGTTGTCGATGTAGCCTCTGCGCGAGTACATCGTCAGGTCGGTAGCAAGTTGGAGGTTCCAGGGCAACTCAATTTGTCCGCTCAGACCATAGTCGAAATCGAAGACATTGATTGCCATGAAGTCCGCTTTTGTGCTGGTTGAGCGCTGGTAATGCAGGTTGCTTTTTGCCATAAAGTCGAGCTTGTCGGTAGGTTTCCAAGCAAGCGAAAGTTCGTCGTCGAGGTTGTTCGAAGCCACCACGCTTCGAGTCAGGTTCATCAAATCGACACTATGATTGTAGTTGTATGAAAGGGACTGCTTGAGTCGCAGACGTTCTTTGTGGTCGAGCGGAAAATCGACTCCGGCGGAAGTGTGCGTACTCCAGTTGCCATCGATGTTCTGAGGCGTTCTTGTCCTTACGCCAGTCGTCAAATCATAGAGCGTTGCTGTGGCGACGGCATCCTGCACGGCCTCGAATCGGAACGAGCCATGGACCAGTACGCGACGCAGTTTCTCGCGATAGCTTCCATAGATGCTATGGCTGCGCGAAGGCTGCAAATCGGGGTTGCCAAGCTGGATGTTGAGCGGATCGCTGTCGGTTCGGATATTGAGTAGGCTGCGCATGGAAGGCTGCGAGACGCGAGTGCTGTATTCGGCATTGATGTTGCGGTCGGTTTTTCTGCGGCTGTGGTAGAAACCTATGTTTACCGCGATGTTTTTTACACGGCGAGTCATCGTGGTATCCACCTGCGAACCCTGCCAATAGTCGAGCGTTTCGTGCCTGATGGGCATCGCGATTCCTGCGTGGAAATAGTTGCTCGTCTGTGTGGAGTCGTTATAGTTACTGAAGTTATAGCTTATTTCTGGGGTGTTGGTAACGGTCTTGTTGTGCGATATCTGACTGTTGTTCGCATCGAGGGTTCGCAGCATATCCAGTGTGGAAGGCAATGTTCCGAGAGGATGTTGCTCTGTGTCCTTCCACTCTTCAATCTGGTTCAAGAGGTACAGACTCCTGTTGCTTTCGTTATTGTTGTAAGTGAAATCGTTCTCGAGTGAAATTGTGTGATGGTGGTTGCCGCCGAGCACGAACGACAGACTGGGCTCGATGCTGGCATTGTGTGTGCGGTCATTGTTGGGACGATACCGGTTCCGGAAGTCCGATTCCACTGCCGTCTTGGGATAGTCCAGCAGGTAATGCTCGAAGGCGTCCTCGTATCTGTCGCTATAATTATAGTTGTAGGAGAGTTCGAAACCGACGAAATCGTTATGGGCAGGACTTGTGTAGAGGAAGCCCCAGTTCTGCAGGCTGTAGTGACGACCAACGCCGTGCCTCCGCGAAAGGGTGCGGTTCAGGGCATAGCGGCGCAGAAGCTCTCCCGCATTTGGTGTCATCAGACTGTCCATCCAAGCCTTTCCCCAACCAGCCGAAACATCCTCTGCAAGCGTGGTACTTGCGGAGTTGGAGAAGTTCGACCAATGCAAGTATTCCAGCGAGGAACGGTGGTCGAAGTACATAGTCTTGAGCGCTCCCCAAAGTACCCCTTGCTTTTGCAGACGGATGTTGTGAGTCGTATTCAGTTTGAGGTCGTAGCTCCGCCTCGTAAAGAACGAGCGTTCGAAGGTATTGCCTTCCGAAAGGAACGTCTCGCCCGAGCCGTGGTTGGCGTCGTTTATGTCGGAATAGGTTCCGTTCAGGCTTCCCTGATAGCGCAGGTTCTCGCCCTTCTCGTAGAGTCCGTTTGCTCCCAGCGTGTAGCTCGTTGTCAGTCCTTCTGCTTGTCTCAGTGGCGACCACTCGCCCTTCTCGCCAGGAGTGCGGTAATCGCTCAGGTTGTTCACGTTGGCATAGAGGGCTATTCGCGAGTTCGTGGCATATCGCATCGCAAAGGCTCTACCCAGGAATGGCGGCGCTTTAGTGGGTTCGCCGAAGTCTTTCTGACTGCCGAAACGCTTTCCCACTCCTCCTTCCGCATTTGCGAGCCAGGCCTTGTTGTAGTCACGCTTCAGCCGGACATCCATAACCATCTCCTTTTGCGTCGTCTTTTCGCGGATTGTGCCCTTCGCATTCTCGGGCGTGCGTTCGTAGCTGCGAATGTCCTTAACCATATAGGAAGGCATGTTGTCGAGGAGCAGCTCGCGGTCGCTGTCGAAAAAGTCCTTTCCGTTGAGCAGCAGAGCATCCACTTTCCTTCCGTTCACGGTTATCTCTCCGCCGCTATGAAGCTCCACTCCTGGCAGTTTCTTGATGAGCGCATCCAGCATAGAACCCTCCGCCATCGAGAAGGCATCCGCATCATAGACCAGCGTGTCGCCATCCATATAGAACTTCAGTTTCGTGGCCTTCACCACAATCTCGTCCATGACCGTCGAGTCGTTTTCCATACCATAGCTCGACGGCTTTTGAGCCTTGATTTTGTGCAGATAGATGGGCTTCAGTTCGCGATAGACCTCGCGCCTGTACATCCTCGGAATGTCGATGGCAGCATAGCGAGGCTGATAGCCCTTGGCCTCCACCAGCAAGAGGTATTTGCCAGCCTCTTTTATGCTCGCTTCCACATAAGTGTGCAGCTTGTCGTCGTCTTTATAGCTTTCCACATGAGCCGAGTCCACATAACTGCTGTCGGCTCGGAGGAGCGAAGCTTTCAGGCTGTCAATGCCGTTGTGGGTTAAATGGTCTGCCACAGAGGCATAGACGGACAACTCCCGCTTCTTGGTCTTCGTAGAGTCGGTCTGAGCGTAGGCTGCGACCGTAGCAAAGGCAAGCAGCAGGGCAAAGAAGTTTCGGTACATATATAATATTAATTAGGCTTTTCAATTAGGCTTCTGCAAAATTACGAACAAACCGTCAGAAATATTGTGCGCGAAGACATCCTTTAACTCAGCCCCCAATGGTTTTAAGGAAAATTAGGGTGATTTATTCGCTTTTGTTGCATAATCTGCTCCCGCGTTTCGCAACGAAGGAGCAGTATGGCGCCTTGATTTATTAACTTCATAACTAAAACAAAACGTTTAATTTTTGCTTTCTTTTGGCATCAAGTCTTCGAAGTAAACCTTCTTGCCGTTGATGAAGGACTTGAGGCGATACCATTCGGTGGGAATCCATTCAGCGCCTCTTGTGTTGAGGATGAGGAAATGATAGCCGTGATTGGCTGCTTGCACCTGTATTGAGTTTGTTTCCGAGATATGGTGAGAATAGACGGACAGCATCGAGGAATTGACCCCTCCTAATGTAACTCCGTAGTGATACTCATAATATCGGTCTTGCGGACAATTGGTGAACTTCAACGCCAAACTGTCGATGGCGGCAAGCAACTGCTGGGCAAGCGGCTTCTGATCTTCCGTTAAGGAATAAATCTTTGCTTCTGTCATGCCTGAATGAGCGTATTCTCCATAGTTGACAATATTTAACCAATCTTTCCTATAATCTGCCCCGTTATCATTCCAGATAGAGTCGGAATATGCATCGTCGTGTTGCCAGAAGGAATTTCGATAAGTGATGCCGTGCTCGTTGAAGAGGCTTTCGATGTCGTCATTCAGGTCTCCCCAAGTATATGTATCAGAATAAGAGTCAATCCGAGGCAGAGAGACGGTATAGTGGAAGCGCACTTCGAGGGCATCTTTTCCTCTTCCTGATTCAAGAAGGAAGTCGAGATACTCGTCGGAATAAAAGTATGTGTATTTGCCTTCGCTGTATTTCTGGACTCGCGAAGAGTCGCGACAGAGGTTCATGGAACAGACGATTGTGTCTTTGCCGCCTATGTGACTTTCGTAATAACAAGTGTCCTGTGCCTCTTTCTGCAGCTCGGAAATGGTTCGACGGATAGCCTTCACTCGTTTATCAAAGCAGGCCTTTTCTACTCGCAGTACGCTATCCACGAAGAGGCTGTCTTTCCTGCCCCTTATGAGACCTGGACTATAGTAAAAATGCAGGGAATAGTCTAGCTGCGGACGATTGTCATGGCTATCCCTTCCTCCTCTCTTTACGATGGATGGTGGCCTATTAAATAGAGTCGTTTTCGTTGCCTCAAGTTCTTCGAAGAGCTGGCTTATCTTGGGATTCACCTGGCCTTGTGTCTTGGATACTGCACCCATGAGTGCAAGTATCACGAGTATTGTTGTCTTTTTCATCGTGTCGTATAAATAAATTCTTTACTCTGAAGGAAGGTCGCCAACCCTTTCGAGTACGAAATCGACGGCAGAGAGCCAGCGGCCTGTAAACTGTTTGCCTGTGAAATCCGAGTCGCAGGAAACGCCATAAGTAACTATTCCGTTACGAACCTCGATGCCATCTATGACGATTTTGCTCCAGCCATAGCCCATTCCGCCATTCGCCAAAGCGATTCGGACATCTTGTGGCGAGATTTGTTGTCCCTTTTCGTCAGCCTCCTTCACACGTATTGCAGCATCTTTCCAGATGTCGCCTTCGTGGTCGTCGCAGGCAGGAATCTCCTTCAGCAGAGGCTTTCCTTCCGTCTGAGCAAAGATGAAGGCTCCCGTGTAACCGCTATATGAAGTGCGTCCTGCGGCAGTCAGTCTGTAGATGCCAGGCTTGAGATTCTCCTCGACATGCTGAGCATGATACTTCAACGTACCGTCCTCGTCGGCACAACCATCCAGGTATTCCAACTCGGGATTGCCCGTATAGTGCTTTCCAGAGACTGCGTAGTACCAACGCCCTCCGTCGTTCTTCGTGACGGTAAAGCCTATGTTGCGAAGGAACTGATGCCGTTTCGCATCATGATATTTCAGCCTGACCGACTCGTTTATCTTGCCTCGCAGAATGCTTTCCGAAGCCGTGAAGTAGTCCCCGATCTGCTTGTCCGCATTCTTTGCCTTGCTTTCCAAGTCGTAAAGACCTTTCCAAAGCATAGCGAATTCCTCGGGGGAGAGGAGAAGTTCATAGCGCGAAGCCTCTCGTTTCAAAGCGAATCCGATGGAAGCCAATTGCCCTTCGTTGGCACCCTTGCTGCGTTCTACGAGTTCGTTTACCTTATTCATAATAGCGGGAAAGCCGTCCTGATAGTCGCTAACATGGTCCATAGCACGCAAGACGCCTCGATGGAATTGCGTACTTACTGCCCACTTTCCGTCGATATAAGTCGTGTCGATTTCAATCTTCGCGTTATTCTTGTTCTCTCTCACCACTTCGCCTATCTTAACGGCAGTACGGACGCTGTCCATGGCGATGCGGTTTTCACTGGTTATAAGCTTTATCGGTCTGGGGTTGTTACCGATGAAGCGCATCAAAGTGCCTTCCTTTCTGCCGTTTGGTAAGTCGTTCCAAGATAGGAAGAAGCCGTTATCGTTGCCGTCTTTGTCCTCGAACGTAAGCACATACACATTCTTATGGTCGCTTGTCAACACTATAATGCCCTCCATGTTGTCTAACTTTAATCCCTTCCAAGGCTCTGTCTTCGGATGTAATTCATCTGAACAATAGAAGTAAGAGGTGTTCTTGATGTGTCCCATAAACTCTTTCCAAAGGTTGGTCACCAGTTCGTCATCCGTGCATGTAAAGTCCGTACACCAGTCAGTTTCCTTGACATTGATGCTTTTCTTGTCAATCGGCTGACCTCGAGCAATGATGCGTGGGTCTGAGAGCGACACGCTCTTGTCTTTGATGAAGCATTCCAAGGCTTTTTCCAGCTCTTGTATATCATTGTGCCATTTCGCAGAAAGAGGCTGTGCCATGAACATGCAAACGAGCAACAGGCTGATTTGTGTGATTCTTTTCATAGTGGTATTTTTAATTATTTGATTCATAATGGGATGTAACGGGTTGTGGTATCTACGAGGTATTCTTCTTGATAGGCGGACTCCACTTGCTTGTGGATGATTTTGTTCACCAAGTCCTTGATGCGCTCGTCGGCTTGCATGAGGTTTCCAAGTTCAGCCAGGCAAGTACTATCTCGGCAGTCGCCCATCTGATTCTCGAGTTGCGTGAGATAGTAGTAAAGACTGTCCGCAGCATTTGCAAGAACGGGTGTTTCAGTCGAGGCTTGTGGTTCGTCGGCAATCGTAGGCAGGGATGATTTCAAACGACGCGTGTGAAGTTGCCCAACTTCACGTGTGATGTTTGCCAACTTCACGTGTGAAGTTTGCGATTTAACCATGTGATCTTTTTCGACGACCTTGGGTGTGTCTTCCTGAGGAGCTATTTCTTCCGTCTTTTCAGCAAGTTGAGGTTGGCTTTCCGACTTGAAGTTTTTCCAGGTGAAGAGTGCCACAACTGCAATCAGAACTGCGGCTATTGCCAGAAGAGTCCTTCCAATCGTCCTCGTGAAGCGAGAAGTCTGTTTCTTCTCGGCATTCAGAGCGTCGAAGAGCGCTTCGTCTCTGTCGAGTTCTTCGGCAGTTGGGAGTTCCCACTTCTTTCCCTCAATTGGGTGCTTGCCCTGCAGATATTCGTCTATGAGTAGTTTTTTATCCATCAATAAACCCTCCTTCTTTTAATACATTATATATATGGTGTCGAGCGTGACTGAGCATCGAACTGACTGTCCGAACGTTGATTCCCGTTACGAGAGCTATTTCTCGTGGCTGCATTTCTGCTTCTGCGAACATTCGCCAAAGCCGCCTTTCGGACTTTCGGAGCGTGCTTGCTGCCTGTCGAATGGCTTCCACGAGTTCGTTTTCTTCCATAGAATGGTCTTCGTTCGAGGCAGGATGTGTCTGTTCCTGACTGATTGTGAGCGAAGAGTGAGGTCGCCTCTGCTCCCTTCTCCAAACGTCGATGCACTCGTGCTTAGCAACCTTGACGACCAGTCTCTCTGCCTCTTCCCTTGAAGATAGCGAGCCCCAAGCCTTCCAGAGGCTTATAACGGTCTCCTGCGCAACATCTTCGGCTTGCTCTTCCGAAGTGAAGAAACTCATGCCGATGGCTTTCGCCTTTGAGCGCAAAATGGGTGCCAGGCGTTCGAAGCTTATGCTCGACGAAGTCAACTCTGTGTGCTCCATACACCTCTATAACGACAGAAAGCAGGAAATGTTATGCGGCTTTAAGAAATATTAACAATCTCGCTATTCTTTTCTTTTTCTGTCTTTTTTCTCTTTCTGCTCATTTTTTCTGTCTTTTTCTTGGTGGTTTGGTTAAAAAAGTGTAACTTTGTGGCGACATCATGCGCTTGTGGTGGAATTGGTAGACACGCCAGACTTAGGATCTGGTGCCGAGAGGCGTGTAAGTTCGAGTCTTATCAGGCGTACGCACTTAAAGAGTGCTTGGATTAGGGATTAGGGATTAGAGATTAGGGTAAAAAGATAAGATAAAGAAAGGGAATTTGACACTATGAAGAAACTGTTGTCTATCGTCTGTGGTCTGCTAACCATTGTCCTCCTGGCTTGTCACGAGGATGTGGATACGTCGGCCAGATACGTCTTCAAGGAAAGCACGGTTGCCAGCTATCTGGAAAATCATTCGCAGTTCAGCGAGTATGTCCGGCTGATGAAGGAACAGCCCGTGAGCGATGTCAGCAAGACGAGCGTCTATCAGCTCATGACGGCCTATGGCTGCTACACTTGCTTCGCCCCGACGAACGACGCCATTCAGCTCTATCTGGACTCGCTGGTCATCAAGAAGATTATCCCCGAAGCCAGTTGGGACGCTTTCCCCAACGAACGCACGAAGGACAGCATTCGCGCCGTCATTGTCCTGAACAGCATTCTGGACGGCACGAAGTACGACAGGATGTACTTCACTGCCGAGTTCCCGAAAACGAACGAGGAGTTCGAAATCACTACGATGGCTGACCGCAAAATCAGCGTCACCTACTATAAGACGGACCTGGACAGCCTCTCGATTGACGGCATGTGTCCCATCTCGAAAAAGAATCGCGACATAGAGACCATCAATGGCTTCATCCACGAGGTGGGCTATGTAATCAACCCGAGCAACGAGACGCTGGGCAGCACGCTCCACAAGTTCTCGTACGACTTCGAGTGCAACCTGAGTGTGATGGGCAAGATGGTGGAGGCTTGCGGCCTGATAGATACGCTCACGAAAGTGAGGGACGAACGCTACGAAACGCTCTATAAGACGGGTGCTTTCCCCGACTTCAACTGGCAGCTCCGCAGCTGGCCTATTCCTCCTCCAGAGCATCGTAAGTACGGCTTTACGCTCTTCGCAGAAACCGACGAGTTCTGGGAGACCACGCTCGGCAAGGACCGCAGGGAAATCAATGTGGAAGACGTGCAGAACTGGGTGCAGGAGCAGGGCTACTATCCCGAAGCCGTGGTGGACGACAACTACAAGAACCCCGACAATCTGCTCTATCAGTTCGTCACCTATCACCTCCTGCCACAACGCATTCCCATCGATAAACTGGCGCTCCACTACAACGAGAAGGGCTTCAACTACAAGGTAAAGAATGCTGCTCCCACCATTCCCGTCTGGGCACACTATGTGACGATGGGCCAGCGTCGCTTGTTGCGTATCTGGGAGAGTGCCGAGAGCCAAGGGCCCTACCTGAACCGCTTCCCGAAACTCAATAACGGGCGTACCGAAGACTATCACGAGAAGGAGTGCACGGAACAGAATCAGGGCGTTCGTCTGGAAACAGGAGAGGGCTCGGGAGTGGTAAGGCTCATCAACGCCATGATCTATCCCATCAACGCGCCGATTGCCTATACCGAGCACGTTCGCAACGAATTGGGCAAAGTGCGTCTGCGCTACGACTCATGGGAGTTCCAGCCCGAAGCCATGAACAACGACATGCGACTGACAACCAGAACCGATGCGTGCTGGTACTTCTCGAGCGACCCCGACAAGCAGTACTTCGACAATATGACCGTCAATAGCAAGGAGACAAGATTCATGCTCTTGAGCGGTCGCGACCAGAGCTGGCCCAACTATCAGGGCGACGAGGTGCTGGCAGAAGGCGTTTACGACATCACTTTCACTTGTCCCCCTGTCCCGAAGACCGGCGTTTACGAGATACGAATGGGTGTGTCGACTTATAGCGGAACTCGTGGCATTTGTCAGGTTTATTGGGGTCCGCGCAAAGACCAGCTCGTCCCGCAAGGTATTCCCGTAAACATGCAGTTGGGTGGTAACAGCGCTAACAATCTGCTCGGTTGGGAAAAGGATTCCGGCGACGAGGATTACGATGCCGAGGTGGACAAGAAGATGCGTAACAACGGCTTCCTGAAAGGTCCGGAATACATTGTGGCAAGCGCTGGCGGCAGAGAGACAAACCGAATGAATGCGGGTGCAACACGCCGTATCGTTGTGCGTGAGACCATGTCGCCCGACGTTGTCTATTACATTCGTTTTAAGACCGTGCAGCCCGACTACACCACGAAACAGCTCTTCGTGGATTATCTGGAATGGTGTCCGAAGGAAGTTTACGACAACCCCGAACGTCCGGAAGATATTTGGTAGGGTAGTTTACCGTTTACGGTTTAGGGTTTATCGTTTAGGCAAAATAAAGGCCCCTTTCCTTGTTGGGAGAGGGGCTTTGTTGTTGTGAGGGCTTCGTTGTTTATTTCAAGCAACCATCAATGAAAGCTTGCATCTCGGGATAACTCTTTTCGATGCTCAAAAGCAAGTGCAACTGGTTGTTTGCCCGAACGAAGTTGTGGTCGGGATACTGGCACTTCCAATACTTATCGCCGCTCAGATAGTCCCAAAGGAAGCGAACACATTGCATATAAGGGAAGAGAGCCGTTGCGTAGGGCAGGTTCTCTATCTCTACTGGCAACAGGAAACTCTTGGCGCTCGAGAGATAACCCTCGGTGAAGGCCTTGAAGATGTCCATGCGGAACTTCACTTTGTCCATTTCGGGACAGTCCTCGGCGACCTCGTTGGCTGCGGTGCGAAGGAAATCGCCATAGTCGGAGAAGATGAAGTTGGGCATTACGGTATCGAGGTCGATGACGCAAAGCACGTTGTCCTGCTTGTCGAACATCATGTTGTTCACTTTCGTGTCGCAATGGCAAACGCGTTTCGGAAGGGTTCCTTCGCGGCCCATTCGTTCGGCCTTGCACATCTCGTCGGCTCGCTTATCTATTTCGGCAAGCATGTTCTGGACGCGCTCTTCCTTCACTCTTCCAGCAGGATCGCGACTTACAACCTCTCGAAGTTGCTCGAGACGGAACTCCATGTTGTGGAAGTCCTTGATGGTCTCGCCCAACTGAACGGGAATGTCGGCAAGCATAGCCTGGAAGTTTCCGAAGGCTTTACCAGCAGCCCGACTGCTCTCGGGATCGACAGCTTGCTTTGTGATGGCATCGGCGATGAAGACCATCAAGCGCCAATAGTTGCCATCGACTTTTACATAAAGTTTTCCGCCTTCCTTTGCGGGAATGAAACGCAAGACTCTGCGGTCAATATCGGGAGTTCCTTGCTCTAAAAGTTTCTTGCGGATGTGCGAAGTAACTGCATCGATATTGCGCATTACCATATCCACATCGGGAAAGACGACGTGGTTGACGCGCTGAAGCACATAGTCGGGCTTGTCCTGTTCGGCAGTTTTCACCTTATAGGTGTCGTTGATGAGCCCTTCACCCAAGGGCTTAATCTCGCTAATCGTTCCTTCGTAGGCAAATTGGCCAACGATAGTTGTCAGTTGTTCTTGTTGCATAATATTAGATGAATTTTTGTATGGTTTCGTTTGCAAAGATACAAAAAAAAGAACAATAAAGCACGATGAATGAATAATTTTTGCTAACTTTGCAAGGTCGTTAACGGTAAAAAGGTTACAGGAATATGAATAGAATACTTTCTTTCTTATGCGCGATATTGTTTCTGCCGACACTCTTCGCTCAGCAGACAAGCAGTCCTACAACCCTCGACGGATGGGCTGAACGACTCGATAAGTTTGGCAAGAGCATTCCTCAAGAGCAGGTTTTCATCCACACAGACAATACTTGCTATTTTCTGGGCGACACCCTTTATTATAAGGCTTATGTGCGTCGTAGCGATACAGGAACTCCCAGCCGAATAAGTGGCGTGCTTTATGCGGAGTTGCTCAATCAGGATGGTTACCTCGTTCAACGTCAACAACTCGAATTGGAGAATGGTCAGGCTCACGGAAGTTTCATCCTGCAAGACACGCTTTATGGCGGTTATTACGAGCTTAGAGCCTATACAAGATGGCAACTTAACTGGGGCATTACGGAGCATCCGCACAATATCATCTCCGAGCAATGGTTCTTCAATAAGCGAATGGCTAAGGAGTATTATCAGGATTACGAGAAGCTTTATAGCCGAGTCTTTCCCGTCTTCGATAAACCGAAAGAACCGGGCGATTTCTTCCACGAAATGACCTTGCGTCCTCTTCGTCGAGTTTCGAAAGTGGACGAAACGTCTCCCAAACCCAAATTGCAGCTTTTCCCGGAAGGTGGAAACTTGGTTGCAGGCGTTCCTAACCGCGTAGCCTTCGAGGTTACGAGCAACGAAGGACTCCATTTGGAAGGCAAAGTGGTGGTTACTGAAGGGCAAAGCAATGTAGTTACGGAAGCCGAAATAGAGCAGAGAGGTCGTGGTTCCTTCACTTTCACCCCCGAAAGCGGCAAGAGTTATCGTGTTACATATACCGGCAAGAAAGGTACTGCGAAGGAAACACTCGCAAGTCCTGAGAAAGACGGATGTGCCGTTCAGGTGGTTAGAGAAGGCGGGAAGACCTTAGTGAAAGTGGCTTCTGCAGGCCTTGCAGCCAGCGAACCTTTGGGAATGACCGTAATGCACGATGGCGTTTTGCTCGACTTCCAGAATGTTCCAACTGGCGCATCGGCTACGCTTACCCTCGATGACGAGAAACTGAAGACCGGCGTCTGTCAGGTTACCATATATAATAATGTAGGGCGTGTCTATGCAGACCGACTTTTCTTCCATTTGGGAAAGGATTTCGCTCCAAGCAATCTGCATTTCGACGGCTTGAGTAAGCAACCGGCAGAGCCTTTCGCTCCAGTCAATCTTGCAGTAGAAGGTGGCAAACCTGGTGCAACGGTTAGCGTATCTGTCTGTGATGCAACGCATTCCGAATACATTTACGACAACGGAAACATCCTGACGGAAATGCTCTTGGCAAGCGAGATTCGTGGTTTTGTGGAGAATCCCGGCTACTTCTTCGAGAAGGACGACGAGGAGCATTCTCGTGCTCTCGACCTCTTGTTGATGATTCAAGGCTGGCGTCGTTACGACTGGCACACAATGACCGAGCCCGGAGCCTTTGTTCTCAACCACAAGCCCGAACAGACACCTCTCCTTGTTGGCGAGGTCAATAAGTATATGGCAACCGAGCAGGAATCGATGTTTGCCGACAATTATTCCTCGATAAGTGTGGAGGATAATGCGGTTGATGCGGTCAGTCTGACTGGCGAGCAACAAGATGCCACCAACGAGGATAGCGATACGAAGGAAGCCGAAGATGGTGGAAGTGTGACTGCCTCTCGAGCTCTTGGTGAAACAACTGGCCGAGATATTCCTGTTCAGTCCGACCAATTAGGTCGTAGAATGCAAAACGAAGGCACTCTGAAGAAGGAAGTTCTGGTTCGTGCAAGTTTCTTCAAACCAGGAGCCGACCAGAAAGTCGACGGCGAGATGATGACGGATAAACGAGCCTTCTCGATTCCTACACCTCGATTCTACGAAGGTTGCATCCTGAATCTCGGAGCAAGCGACAGCAGTCTGTGGAAGAAGAAAAAGTATGTTTGGGAGGTCCCATCTACGGATAGAAACGACCGACTCAACTATCCGGAGTTTTATGTCCGCATTCGTCCCGTCTATCCTCGCTTCGTAAAGCCTTACGATTGGTATCAGTGCCATCTTGCCGAAGCACCAAAAGGTTCTGTTATTGCCCCGGATTGGGTGATGGATGGCTCGCGTCTTTTGGACGAGGTGACGATTGGCGTTAAGCGTGCTCGCTTGGGTAAGTTCGACCCGACTAAGCCCGCCTATGTCATCGATGCCTATGAAGCCTTCAATGAGGCCTGCGATGCTGGGTTCTGTCCGGGCATTTTCTATGGTCGGAACCGCTTTGCTCGCGACATTTCCCGCACTTTTATAGGGGACATGAATCTGTCTCGCGACTATGATCTCGAGCTTCGAGTGGAGGGCAAACAGGAATCGAACATCTCTGCCGTAACACAAAATCGCATCCAAATTGGTGGGGCTGTGGATTCCCCAATGCCTGCCGAAACGTTCAATATCCCTGCAGGTGTGAAGGAGAAATACAACCTCCTGAAGAACCTGGGAAAAGTCTATATCTATACCGACTACAGCCCTCGTCGCGAAGGCAACTCGCTCTATGACGGAGAGGACATTCCTACGGTTTGTGTGGACCTGCACCTCATCGACCAACTCGACTCGCATCGTATCACTTCTCGTGACCGCAGATATATTCTTCCAGGCTATTCCGCTCCCGAAGAATTCTACCAGCCCGACTATTCGAACAAGCCTTTGCCAGATGTGAAAGACTATCGCAGAACCCTCTATTGGAACCCGAATCTGCAGTTGGACGACAATGGAAAGGCCGAGTTCCGCTTCTATGGAAACGGGAAACAGACGCATCTCATAGTAACGGCCGAGGGTCTGGCAAACGATGGAACACTCCTTACTGGCAAGAGCATGCCGGAAGATAGATAAACGTCCCCAGTGTCGTTGCCAAACTTAACGTGTTATGTTGGCAAAGTTAACGTGTTACGATTGCAAACTTAACGTGTTACGTTTGGATTTTAACTGAGGGTTGTTCTTAAACGAAACGAAAGATGCTGAAAAGGATAACATTTTGTGTGGCTTCGAGCCTGCTGATTATCGGAATGCTTCGTGCAGAGGCTCCGACTTTCAGCATACCTCACGGCATCTATCACGAAGCGTTTCGGCTCTCAATCACTTCGCCCATTCAAGGCGCCACCCTCTATTATACCGACGATGGAAGCGATCCGAGAGAGAAGGGACAACTCTACGACGGTTCCCTGAATATCAATTCCACAAAGGTTATTCGCTCGGCTGTTTTGGTGGGAGATACTGTTTGGAGCGATGTTGCGACTGCCTCCTACATTTTTCCTCAAAGCCTTCTGTCTCAAGGAAATAAGCCTTTCGGCTATCCTCAATACTGGGGTAAGTACTGCCAAATCTCGGGAATCGCAATCGCAGACTATGAGATGGACCCCGAGATAACGGGCAACAAGACCTATTCCACCTATGTGACTGAGGGCATCCAGACGCTCCCAATCGTCTCTTTGGTGACCGACAGAGGCAATCTCTTCAATAGTGAAAACGACTCGATTAAGGGCGGCATTTACATTTATACTGGTTGTCCTGTTGGAGACGGAACCGGAAGAGGGTGGGAGAGACCAGTTTCCTTCGAACTGATAGGCGGTTCGGCGAATCACGACTTAACGGTAGATTGTTGTCTGAAACTGCATGGAGGTCACGGAAGACTGCCCGAAAAGAACCCCAAACACGCTTTCCGACTCCATTTCAAAGGCGATTACGGACCTAAGAGTCTCAAGTATAGAGTCTTCGGAAAACGGGCTCCAAAGAAGTTCGACGCACTCGTTCTTCGCACTTTCTTCGGCTATTCTTGGCAACATTGGGACAATGCTCAACGCAACAAAGCTCAGTATGCTCGCGATCTTTGGACGCGAGAAACGCAGGCAAAGTTTGGCGATCCGATTAGTACAGGACAGTATGTCCACCTCTTTCTCAACGGCCTTTACTGGGGGATGTACAATTTGTGCGAGCGAGTGGACAGTAAATATTGCTCGAACCGCTTTGGAGGTCTGGAGGAAGACTGGGATGTGGCTGAGGTTGACGGAGGCGCAGGGAACTATCATGCTGCAATTCCTGTGTCCGGGACTATCGACGCTTGGAATCGGATGGCTGACCTCATCTACGATCTCCCCAACCATTCGAGTTATATGCACCTGATTGGTTGTGGTTCCGACGGTAAGCCGAATGTGAAATATCCGCCTTTGCTCGATGTGGATAACTTCATCCATTTCATGCTCATCAATCTTTATGGCGGCAATACCGACTGGGACCATCACAACTGGTATGCTTATAGAGATAGAGTTTGGGAAGCCGAGGGTTTCCGATTCATCTGTTGGGATTCGGAGAATGTCCTCGTTTCGCCGACGGAAAACCTTACCAACAAGAACAATCGAGGTTGCCCGACTGGTTTTCTGAACCGTTTGATGAAGCAAGGAATCTTTGCCCATCATTTCCACGAAGAAGCGCAGAAAGCCCTCACTCATGGAGGTCCGTTGACTCCCGAATCTGCTCTCGCTACTTGGGACAGCCTGTCGAATGTCATCGAACTGGCTTTGTGGGATGAGGCTGCAAGATGGGGCGATTATCGCAGAGATGTGCATCCTTACACTTCGCAAGGTTCCCTCTACAAGCCCGATGGAACCTATGCTTCCGAGCGAACCCGCCTTCTGAAACAATATTTCCCAGTCAGGACGGACAACTTCATTCAGCAACTTCGCAACAAAGGCTGGTTCCCCAAAGCCGAAGCACCTTCCATCTTTGTCGATGAGATTGAAATTGGCTATGGAGTTCAGCCGTTCTCCATCCAAAGCACGCTGACTATAACGGGCACAAACGTCTATTATACGCTCGATGGAAGCGAGCCAGTCAGTTGGTTTAATAATGATGCGGGAGCACTCTCGCTTACCGCAAAGCCCTATTCCGACGGGGAAAACATCCTGATGGACTTCGATGGACAAACCATTCCAGACACCCTAACTCTGCGAGCCATCTGCAATCAGGACGGAGAATGGAGTCCTATTGTGACCGTTCGGCTTGCAGTTTACGACCCAGACGGATTGGCGTCCGTAGCCGAAGAAAAGCCGAAGATGGAAGGCATCTTTGACCTCTCTGGCCGTCGTATCACGGCTCGAGACCTCCGACAGGGAATCTTTATTATCAACGGAAAGAAGAAAATTGTGAGATGAAAATAATTGAAGTTACATCGCTAACTGCCTCAGGACTTGAGGTTTACGGGACGCTAACCGAAGCGCAACTGCGTAACAGACTCGAGCCGGAGAAAGGCGTCTTCATTGCAGAAAGCCCGAAAGTGATAAGTGTTGCGCTCGATGCGGGCCTCGAACCTCTTTCTCTCCTCTGCGAACACAAGCATATCGAGGGCGATGCAAAGGCTATCATTGAACGTTGCCCTGCTGAAATGCCCATTTATACCGGCAGTCGCGAACTCTTGGCACAGCTTACGGGCTATACTCTGACTCGTGGCGTTCTATGTGCAATGCGGCGTCCAAAGCCACTTTCGCCAGAAGAAGTTTGCAAGGAAGCTCGTCGAATTGTCGTTCTTCACGGCGTTGTCGATACCACAAACGTGGGCGCAATCTTCCGTTCGGCTGCGGCTCTCGGCATAGATGCCCTGTTGATGACGCGAGATTCCTGCGATCCGTTGAATAGAAGGGCAGTTCGCGTCTCGATGGGAAGCGTTTTCCTTGTGCCTTGGACTTGGCTCGATTCGGAAGACGGAACACCCGTCGGCACCATTCATAAACTGAAGGAAATGGGCTTTACGACTGCTGCGATGGCTCTCAGGAAGGATGATGTCAACATCGACGACCCGAAACTCAAACAGACAGAACGGCTCGCCCTCATTATGGGGACTGAAGGCGACGGGCTTCCCGAAGCAATTATTGATGTCTCAGACCTTGTTGTGAAGATTCCCATGCATCATGGCGTCGATAGCCTGAACGTGGGAAATGCCGCTGCAATTGCTTTCTGGGAGTTGGCCCATTAAGGTTTCTACATATCGTACCTCAAGTTCTCCCAGTCTGTTTCTTGGTCGAGCTGAGCCATGAAGTCATCGAGCACAGCCTGATCAATATCGCCAAGTTCGAACTCTTTTAGTGCGTCTTTGCGAATCTCGGCAATCCAAGCACGACGGGCTTGCACATAATCTTCGTGAACTCGTGCAGCCGTTTCCTCTGTTATCTCGTCGATTCCGTAGTACTCACAAATGAGTCGATAGCTCCAAGCCCAGCGATATTCGGCATAGTTCTCGTTGGCCTGCACGAACTCTTCGCGGATGTCATGAATGTTATCAAGCGTTCCGTCCTTAATAGCGGCAACGATTCTTTGCTCTTCAGTCAGGGGAATGAGCAAACCGCTCAAGTCGCTCCATTTGCCCGTACCTACCGATGAAATCGGGCGTTCCAAGCGATGGCGCTTCATGACTGCACCCATATAAATGCGAAGAGCGATGTCGTAGTACTTGATGCCCTTTTTGAGCGAGGAATTCTTGATGACATAATCGTGGAAGTTATAAGTCTCCACATCGCCAGAAACCTCTCTTAAAGCCTCGAGAGTCCGTTTTGCGACCATAATTCCGCCTACCGAGAAAGGGGAGAGCCAGTCGAAGTTGACGATGGAGTTCTTGCCTCTATTGTGCCTCTTATCACGTTTCGGCCACTTGCGGATGTCGCGATAAAGCCCCACAGTAGTGAGGTTTCGGCCAGGCACAAGATACATATCGTCGCCATAAGCAATGAGGTATGAGAAGGGCAGTTTGCGTGTGTCGGGATGGTGCATGAGCTTTCCGAAGCAGACACTGAAGGTGCCAATCTGTGCAGGCATCAGGATGTAACCTCCGCTGGCAGTCTTCGTGCCCCTTTCCAGCACGCCCCAATGCATCGGGCCCATCTTGTAGGCGTGGTTCGAGAAGTTGGTTCCAGAGCCCGCATTATAGAAGGAAAACATACCTCCGATGAGGAGCGAACTCTTATGATGCGAGGCAGAGAAAGGACCGCAAAACGCCGCGCAAGCCTCGCCATTACTCATATAGCAGTTGGCAAAGAAAAGGCTGTTTTCCGCAGTAAAGCCGTCGGTAATCTTGCAGGCTTCCCCTACAAAGCAGTTCTCCAGTTTAGAAGCGTTTGTGATGCTCGAACCATTATATATTACAGAGTTCTGACAAATGACGCCAACCCCGATGGTAACGGCTGCTCCGGGTATGCTCTTGAGTGTGCAGTCGCGGAGGCGGAACGCTCCATCTATGATGCAACCGTTGCTAATGTGGCAGTTTGTAATGTCGTGAACAGAGATGATTCGCACATCATTGCCGATGGTCGTGACCGTCAGGCTGTGTTCTACGATGCTCTTCCTGACGAGCTCTCGTACAATTTCCGTGAACTCTTTGTCCTGCTCGTACTTGACCATGAGCGAAGCAAGCTGGGAGTTAAGGCCGTCGAAAATCATGACATTTCCGTCGCCTACTTCGTTGAGGACGGAGATAATGTGCCCTTCGCCAAAAGATGCATCGGGAGTGGTGTTGATGCAGTCAACGTCTTCAATGAAACAATCGTCACCAATGATGCAATTTCGCAAGGTAGCCCTACGGATGCCGCTGTGCTTCGTAAAGCCTTCGCTCAGTTCTATCGTCTTGTGAAACGCTCCAAGCGTCACCTCTCCATAGAAGTCCGTGTGATGAACATAGTCGCTGCAGAAATCGTCTGCCACATTGATATCCTGCCAATTCTCTGCCGTGCAACCCTGAGCTTCGAGGGCTGCCACTTCGCTCTCATTAAGTTTCCTCATAAACCAATCTTTTTACCTACCTAAGTGCTATCAGAGTGCAAAAGTACGAATTTTATTTGGATTAGGGATTAGAGATTAGGGATTATTTCGTACCTTTGCAAAAACTTTCAGATTATGTACTACATAAGCAAGAGATTAGTAATATCGGCCAGCCATCGTTTGGAGCTGTCCTATCCCAGCAAATGCAGCCAGTTGCATGGACACAATTGGACCATCACGGTTCATTGCAAGGCCAAGGAACTCAATCAGGACGGAATGGTCATCGACTTCAAACTCATCAAGCAGAAGATAGAGTCGCAACTCGACCATGCAAACCTCAACGAAGTGCTTCCCTGCAACCCGACTGCCGAGAACATCGCCAAGTGGATATGCGACCAACTGCCTGAGTGCTACCGCGTTGACGTGCAGGAGAGTGAGGGCAATATGGCAACGTACGAAGAGGAATGAGAGTAAACGAGACGTTTCTTTCTTTGCAGGGTGAGGGGCATTTCACTGGCACGCCTGCCTTTTTCCTTCGTTTTGCGGGATGCAACCTCGAGTGTCCTTTCTGCGACACCAATCATCAGACTTATCACGAGATGAGCGAGGAGGAAATTGTCGAGGAGGCAAGCCGCTATAAGCCTCGTCACATTGTCATTACAGGCGGCGAACCAGCCTTGCAACTCACGCAGTCGCTTGTCGATAAACTCCACGAAGCGGGCTTCTTCATTCAGGTCGAGACTAACGGCACCATGCCTCTGCCAGAGCGAATTGACTGGGTGACGTGCTCGCCGAAAGGAACTCCCGTTCTAAAGGATGTTGACGAATTGAAGGTGCTCTTCAAAGGCGATGGTACAGATTTGAGTATTGCTGACCATATTCAGGCGAAAGAATATCGTCTTCAGCCCCTCGATACCGGCAATGAGGAGCAGAATCGCATCATCCTTCGCGCCACAATCGCTTATGTTCTGGAGCATCCCAGGTGGTCGCTCTCCCTGCAAACCCACAAGATGCTGGGGATTAAGTGACGCGGGCAGATTGGAAGGCAAACTTGACGTGTTTCGTGGCCACTTTTAACACGTGTAGATTGCCGTTGCTTCAGCCTGTGTTTCAGTAAGTCAAAGTTTCATTTTTGGATAAGGATGCGCCGCTGCGTGTCCTTATTTATATGTTGTATGCCGCGTCCGGCATTGTGTCTTCGAATCACATTGCAAAGGTACGACATTCTATCTGCGCTGCCAAATTTCAGCACTCCAATTGGGCCGATTTTCAGCACCAATTGACGCGATTTTCAGCAAAAGGACAAAATGGAGGGGAGGGAAGGTTGCGGTTGCACAATTATGCAACCAAAAACACAGACCCTACCTCACTAATTTAGGTCTATTATTATTTATAATAATAGAATTATTTTCTAAGAGTAAGGTTGCGTATTTTCGGCATCAGATACCTGCAACCTGCACTACTTGTTTTCTTCTTCGAGAGAATAAAAGGAACTGCCGTCGAAGCAATGTGTACAAATGCGTTCTTTTGGCAGGCCGATGGCACCCACGAGTGTCTCGAGTTTGGAAAAACGCAGCGAATCGAGGTTCAAACGGCGTGCAATCTCGGCAACCATCCTTTTGTATTCAGGGCTGTCGGTGCGGGTGTAAGCCTCGAGGTTCTTGTTGTCATCGCCCTCGAATTCCTTGATGATTCGCCTTGTAATAAGCTCCAAATCGCTCTTGCTTGCACTATAATTGACGAAGGGACAGCTATAAACCAGCGGCGGACAACCGATGCGCATGTGAACCTCCTTGGCTCCAAGGTTGTGAAGCTCCTTCGTGTTGTCCCTCAACTGAGTGCCACGAACGATGCTATCGTCGCAGAAAAGCACGCGTTTGCCTTCTAGAACGTCCCTGTTGGCAATGAGTTTCATCTTGGCAACAAGGTTTCGCATCTCCTGATTGCTTGGAGTAAAGGAGCGAGGCCAAGTAGGCGTGTACTTGCTTATAGCACGCATATAGGGACATTTGTGTCCCATGGCATAGCCCACAGCCATACCGACGCCGCTATCAGGAATGCCGCAAGCACAATCCACCTCAGTCTTGTCTTCCTCTCCCATTACTCGTCCGCATTCGTTTCGCACCATTTCGGTGTTGCGGCCTTCGTAGTTGCTGGTTGGGAAACCGTAGTAAACCCAAAGGAAGGAGCAGATTTGCATCTTTGGATTGGCTGGTCGGAGCACTTCCATCTCGTCTGCATTGATGCGAATTATCTCGCCTGGGCCGACGAAATGCTTTGTCTCGAAGCCTAAGTTGGGGAAGGCCGAAGTCTCGCTCGTCACGGCTAAAGCACCTTCTTTCTTGCCCACCACGATTGGCGTACGGCCCCAAGCGTCGCGAGCCGCAATGATGCCGTCTTCTGTGAGGAGCAGCATGGAGCAAGAGCCCTTGATGTGCTTGTAAACGATTTCAATGCCGTCCACGAAGTTCTTACCTTTTATAATAAGGAGAGCGACGAGTTCCGTAGGATTGATTTTGCCGCTGCTGAACTCGCTGAGGTGACCGCCTTC
>JAFYNL010000003.1 GCA_017548075.1 Bacteroidaceae bacterium
AATATATATTATTATTATATTATTATATAGTATTCTTTACTTCTTCTCTGCAGGTTGGAGAGGTCTTAATGACTTAATGACTAATGACTTAATGACTCGGTGGGGAATGTAAAGTGCTCATTATTAAGCCATTAGCCAAAGTCGTCCAAATGACGCCCCACCTCAGTTACCGGCCATCGCTTCCCAACCCTTGCTCGGTAAATTTCCATTCACCCTTCCATCGCTTTGTCAAATTTTTGTACTTTGCCGGTAGAAAAGGGGTGGACGAATCGTCTCCCCCTGGAGTCGCGTTTCGCTACCTCAGGTCAAAGCACTGCCCTGATTCGGGGCACTGCTTACACCTAACCCGACAAATTGTCCGGTCAGGTCAGAGGCGAAGAGGACAAAACCACCGTCGCGTTTCACGACACTGCTTCAAGGGTGTAACGAATCGTTACCCCCTGGGTGATGCAGTCATTAAGTCATCAAGTCATTAGTCATTAAGGAGGGTAACAAGTCCTTCAACACAGATTTTTCTCTCTTATCTTTTGTAGTTTCAATAATTACTCGTATATTTGCAGCGTGAATAATTAAATTAGCAGTATTATGGCAACTTCAATAACAACGGCTCGCTCGATTCCGAATACATTTACGCTGACTGTGCCAAAAGCTGATGTCAGTTTCTTCAAGGCATTCGCCAAGAAGATGGGATGGATGATAGAGCGCAAGAAAGCCACAACTCAGAAACCTAAGGAGTTTGACGTTACCAAGACCGCAAGTTTCCGTGCTGCGATGGACGATGTAAAGCACGGAAGAGTGACAACCTATGCGTCTTTGGGAGATTTCTACAAAGAAATGGGATTGTAGATTATGAAGTACACGGTCAAAATCTCGAACCAATTCAAGAAAGACTTCCGTCGTTGTATCAAGCGAGGGCTAAACATGAAGTGTATTACCGATGCAATGGACTTGCTTGCAGATACAGGTACACTTCCGGCCCAATACCGTCCACACAAATTGTCGGGCAATTTGCAAGGGCAATGGGAATGCCACATTCAACCAGACTGGCTGATGACATGGCAGCAGAACGACACAGAGTTGATTCTGCTTTTCCTGCAAACCGGCACACATTCCGACTTGTTTAAATAACCTATAATATATTAACATAGATAAGGCGGCTGCTCTGCAAAGGGCGGTCGCTTTTCGAGTGTAAGCAAATTAAATAAGAAAAGCTAGATTAAGTGATAATTGCCTATAACAGTCAGGGCTTCTGGCATTGTCCTGACCTGAAGTTTCTTGAAGATACGATTCCTGTGCGTCTTGATAGTGCTGATGCTTAGATGCAGGTCTTCTGCAATTTCTTCTATCGTAAAGCCCTTCTGAACTCGTTGCAATATCATTTTCTCCTGAACGCTAAGAGATGCGTCCAAATCGAAGGTCTTATACACTCCTGCTTTGAAGTCGAATCTGTATCTGATACGCGACTGCGTGATGATGAAGCTCTCCATGTGGTCGCTAGTGGATGGACGTATGATGAAAAGCCCAATCTTAGTGATTCCGTCGGAACGCATCACCAAAGGCGTGAACTTTTGGTTGATGAAGAACTTGCGCCGCCTGATGATGATAGGATAATCTATCGTGCAAATATGCGACCGGTAGTCAGCAAGGTCTATTGTTCGACCAACAAGCGGATAGTTGTTTCTGATTAGCAGAAGTTTGTTTAGCGTTTCTTCATCGACAAACGACCAATACGGATTCTTGCTCTCCCGTTGACATTCATTATCGGTAACGTCCTCCAGGTACAACATCTTTTCCGACCGAGATAGCATTTCGTGAGTGTCGAAATCTATGATGAAGTAAGTGGCATTGCTCAGCCTTGCGAAAGAATCAGCACCCTGTATCATCGAGTCGATGGAATACTTGCCGTCCAGTTTTTCTTCGCAAACGGAGTTGTTGAAAAAGAGCAAATTTACGTCCCGCATGGCATCTTATTTATTATTTCTGCCTACAAAATTACAAAAAAATAATAAAAGCTACAACAGCAGGTGTCGTACAAAAGTATGATTTCCACATGAAAAATCGCAAAAAACAATTTCGCACAGACGCACCATATATAAAATAATCGTAATTTTGCCCTCAGAAACATAACTCTAAACATAGGAACTATGAAACGACTTATATTCCTTTTTATCGCAAGTTTAATGGCACACTATAGTGCTCTGGCTGAGACAATCCTCCCTTTTGCGCAGGATGGAAAGTCTTGGGTTTATGAGGTTAGTAATTTTATCTATGACTGGGAAGAGACATATAGTCTGGAAGGAGACACCGTGATAAGTTCCCGCAATTGCTTGAAACTTTATTTTTCATGCGAGTTTTATAACCAAAATCATTTGTACAAAGGGGCAATGTTTGAAGAAGGAGGGAATGTCTATATCATTACCCCTGGCAGCACCACACCAACTCTCTTGTACGATTTTTCCTGCGAACCAGGGACTACAATCATGCTGGGCAAATATGAAATAAAAATAAAAGAAAAGAAACTTGTAAAATATCGTGGTGAATACTTGAGAGTCATTGATTATTATCTTCCTGACGATGAAGATTATTCTTTCAAAGGGGTTGAAGGTGTTGGCTATCTCATAGGAGGTTTAATAGCTCTCGTAGACGGTTCTGTTCCGGGTGCTACAGGCGGAGAAAGATCTCTAAAAACGTGTACAGTGAATGGAGAAGTTGTCTTTGACCGACATGAATTCTATACATCATCTCAAATTGTAACAGGCATTAATGGTGTTCCCTCTGTCATGCAAACGAAGAGTAACTACTTCGACCTCCAAGGCCGCAAACTTGATAAGATAACGCAACCCGGCATTTACATCAAGGACGGACAAAAGGTCTTGCTGAAGTAAACTTTCCTATAAACCTAGAGAGCCTCGAATCACTTTCGGGGCTTTCTTTTTGTGCTGCCCGAGAAATGCAAATAATAGGGCTTGAGGGCAAAAATGTGGTGATTTGTAACTTTTTTGCTCGTTTTGTTTGACAAATTGAAATAAAAGTCGTAATTTTGCGAGCAATTTTGAAAGAAACAATATGAGTAAACTCTTAAAGCCTGAAGGATATAAGGCTCTGCTGGACCTGAACCAGACGGAGCAAGCTATCAAAAATATCAAGGATTTCTTCCTGAGCAGCCTCTCTACGGAACTCAGGTTGCGCCGAGTGACAGCACCGCTTTTCGTGCTTCGCGGATTGGGTATCAACGACGACCTGAACGGAGTGGAGCGCCCTGTAAGTTTCCCCATCAAGGATATGGACGATGCCGTGGCCGAAGTGGTTCATTCGCTGGCTAAATGGAAGCGCGTCACCCTTGCTGAATACAAGACTCCGGCTGGTTTCGGCATCGTGACCGATATGAACGCAATCCGAGCCGACGAGGAACTCGACAACATCCACAGTCTCTATGTCGATCAATGGGACTGGGAGCGCGTACTCCTTGCCGAGAACCGCAACGAAGCCTATCTGCGTCGCATCGTCAACAAGATTTATAGTGCCATTCTGCGTACCGAATTCTATATTTGCGAGACCTATTCGCAGCTCAAGCCTTTCTTGCCCGAGGACATCCATTTCATCCATAGCGAGGAACTCTTGCGGATGTACCCCGACAAGACTGCAAAGGAACGCGAGGACCTCATTTGCAAGAAGTATGGAGCCGTATTCATCATGGGTATTGGAGGCAAGCTCAGCAACGGAGAGGTGCACGATAACAGGGCTCCCGACTACGACGACTGGAGCACTCCAAACGAGAGCGGTTTCAAGGGATTGAACGGCGATTTGCTTGTCTGGTATCCGATGCTCGACCGCAGCATAGAACTCAGTTCTATGGGTATCCGAGTCGACAAGGAAGCTCTGCTTCGTCAACTTGCTCTGCAAGGTAAGGAGGAGCGCAAGGAACTCTATTTCCACCAGCGACTTTTGAACGACACTTTGCCCCTGACAATCGGCGGAGGTATAGGTCAGAGCCGTCTTTGCATGGTGCTCTTGCACAAGGCTCATATCGGTGAAACGCAGGCCAGCATTTGGCCAAACGAAATGCGAAAGGAATGCAGGGAAGCAGGTATGCCACTCATCTGACCGTCGTTTGGCGGCAGTTTGCCCATAAGGGATATTCCGCCTTTGCGAGTCTGCACAAAGTGATTTGTATAGGCGTTCTTAGTGTTGCCACTTTAAGTGTGGCTGCAAAGGCTCATGCAGAGAGCAATGCGACACCCTCTAAAGCTCCCCTCGAGAGGACTTTAGGAGAGACGGATGGGGGAAGTTTGTCGGAGGTGACTGTGAGTGCTTCTATGGCTCCGCTTTCGCAGTTGCAATCGGCAAGAATCGTCTCTGTCCTCACTCGTCAGGATATTGAACAAGCGGCGGCGCAGAGCGTTAACGACCTCCTGAAATTAGTCGCCGGTGTGGATGTTCGGCAGCGAGGTGGCTTTGGTATTCAGACGGACATCAGCATCGATGGCGGCACTTTCGATCAGGTCACCCTTCTCCTTAATGGTATCGACATCGGCAACCCTCAAACGGGACATCTCTCGGCAGATTTCCCCGTGAGTATCAGCGACATAGAACGCATCGAGGTGCTCGAGGGCGCAGCCAGTCGCATCTATGGCGGACAGAGTTTTGGAGGCGCAATCAACATTGTTACCAAGCACGAAAAAGAGCAAAACATCGAGCTAGCGGGCAAGGGCGGTTCCTTTGGCACTGCGGAAACCGAGGCAAGAGTTTCGCTCGCGACAGGCAAGTTCTCGAACCGCTTGAGTGGAGGTGGTGGCAGGAGCGATGGAGGAACGCTCAACAGCTCTTGGAAGAAAGGTCAGCTCTACTATCAGGGCGACTTCGAGGATGATGCTCTTCGGTTCGACTGGCAGTTCGGTTTCTCGAAGAAAAGCTACGGAGCCAACACTTTCTATAGCGCCAATTATCCCGACCAATATGAACGAAATCAGCGACTTATGACGAGTGTCAGCGCTGAGACGAAGGGCAGGTTCCACTTCACGCTGCAAGTCTTCTGGAATCGTTCTTGGGACAACTTCGAACTGATTCACAACTCCACTTTTGGCGAGAACTTCCACAGGACAGATGTTTATGGCTTGAAAGCAGGTGGACACATGGATTGGAAGCTCGGCAAGACGGCCGTTTCGGCACTCTTCCGACACGAAAACATCCTGAGCACGAATCTGGGTTGCAAGCCCCAACAGGAAGGCAGTTTCTACGCTTGGAGCGACAATCGTTCCACGGTTTCTTTCAGCCTGGAACACAACATTTTGCTGAGGCGTTGGACCGTTTCGGCTGGCTTGATGGCAAGCATGACTTCGAGCATCGACCACCGCTTCCGTTTCTATCCGGGCATCGACGTTGCTTATCGGCCTTCGTCGAGCTGGAAACTCCTCTTTTCCTACAACAAGGGCTTCCGTTTGCCCACCTTTACGGAACTTTATTACAAGAGTCCGACGCATGAGGGAAATCGCGACCTTAAACCCGAGCACAACCACTCGCTTTCGCTTGGGGCAGAGTATAGAAGGAGTGGGGCAGAGGCTTCGGCAAAAGGCTTCTATCATCGTGGAACTCAGATGATTGACTGGGTGATGTATTCGGCTGACGACATCTTCCACACAGCCTCTTTCGACCTCGATAATGTGGGCGTTCAGGTTCAGGGAAAACTCTTGCCGGCAGAACTTTTGGGGCGCGATACTTGGGTGCGTTCCTTTAGCATGGGCTACACCTTCATTCATCAGACAAAACACGATGCCGAGGGCGTTGTGAAGAGCAATGTGGCAATGGAGTACCTGCGTCACAAAGTTGTAGCAAACCTCTCTCATCGGGTTGTCAGTCGACTTTCCATGAGTTGGGATTTCCGTTGGCAAGAGCGAGTGGGAAGCTATCTGAGTGACGGCGAACTCCATCCCTACAGACCTTATGCAATGCTTGATGCCAAGCTGCAATGGGTGCCTAAGGTTTTGGATTCTGAGTTTCAGGTTTCAGAGGTTTTTGTGCAGGCCACGAATCTCACAAATCGTCGCTACTACGATCTGGGTTCCGTCCCTCAACCGGGCATTTGCGTGATGGCAGGAGCAAGGGTGAAACTGGGATTGAAGACTACAAAGTGACGCGCGAAGAATTAAAATATCTTAATTCTTCTTCGCAATTACAAAAATTTTCTTATCTTTGCAGGCGAAAAGTACTTTTTAATACATGATAAAACGATACATTGCCTCTATTCTGCTCTTTTCCTGCTGCCTTTTGGCTCTGCCTTATACGCTTGTAATCGATGCCGGTCATGGCGGTAAAGACCCAGGCGCGATGGGGAATGGCGCTAAGGAAAAGAATATCAATCTGGCTGTCGCTCTTGCTCTCGGCAAACTCGTCGAGGATAACTGCAAGGATGTTAAAGTGGTCTATACTCGCAAAACGGATGTTTTTGTGGAGTTGAACGAGCGAGCCAACATTGCCAACAAAGCAAAAGCCGACCTCTTTATCAGCGTTCACACAAACGCCACTGCAGGCAAAGTCGGTCCGCAAGGCACTGAAACTTACACACTTGGTATGCACCGCGCAGCCGACAATCTGGCCGTTGCCAAGCGAGAGAACTCCGTCATTACCCTCGAGAACGACTACGAGGAGAAGTACGAAGGCTTCGACCCCAGATCGAGCGAGAGCTACATCATCTTCGAACTCATGCAGGACAAGAATATGGAGAGCAGCGTGAAGTTTGCCGACCTCATCCAGAAGCAATTCCGCAACACCGCAAAGCGCATCGACAAAGGCGTGCATCAGGCTGGTTTCCTTGTGCTTCGCGCCACCAGTATGCCAAGCGTCCTCGTCGAACTCGGCTACATCAACAACGCCAGCGAAGCGGCCTATCTCACCACAACGGCTGGTGTGAATGCCATGGCAAAGAGCATCTACAACGCATTCCTAGCGTACAAGAAATAGAATGAAAACAGAAGTAAAGATAGGACTCACAGGAGTTGTGGCGCTTGTTGCACTCTTCCTCGGAATTAAATTTCTGAAGGGAGCTAACCTGTTCAGTTCCAGCGAGAAGTACTACATTGTCTTCAGTAATACTAAAGGCCTGACGAAGAGTAGCGCAGTCTATGCCGACGGCTATAAAGTGGGCATTGTGAGCAACATAGAATACGACTACAATCACCCCGGTGAAGTTGTTGTGGAGATTAGTACCGACAAAGGTCTGCGCATTCCCAAAGGCAGCTCGGCACAGCTCGACGAAGCCGTCCTGGGTGGTTGCACCCTCAATATGCTGCTCGCCACCAATCTGCGCGAAGCCTATCATCCAGGCGACACCATTCATGGCAGCGATGTGAACGGACTGATGGCAAAAGTGGGAGGAATGGTGCCGCAGCTCGAGGAAGTCGTGTCGAAAGTCGATACCCTCGTCCAAACGCTCAACACCCTGCTTTCCAACCCTAATCTTCCCCTTATCCTGCAGAACGCAGAACTCGTTTCCGAGAACCTCAACAAGAGCACACAGCAGCTCAACACTCTCTTGCGCAACGACATACCGCAAATGACGGGCACCTTCACCAAGGCCGGTGAGAGTGTTAATACCTTGACCGACAAGATGAATCAGCTTGACATCCAGGCCACGCTCGACAATGTCAACCAGACCATCGGCAGCGTCCACACCATGATGGAGCAGATGCAAAGTCCCAAGGGAACGCTTGGCAAACTGATGAACGACCCCTCGGTCTACGACAACCTCAACCGCACCGTACAGAGCGCCGACAGCCTCGTCAGCGACCTCAAATCGAACCCCAAGCGCTACGTCCATTTCTCCGTTTTTGGCAAGAAGGAGAAGAAGAGCGAGTGATATCTTCGCGACATTCCACCTCGTCCGTTCTCGTTGGCGGCAAAAAAGTCTTGATTAAGTGAGATCATAGCCTCGCTCGTAATGAGTGGGGCTTTTTTTTACCTGTTGTGTGTTGATAAAACTCCTAATGATGCAAGTTTTTTTGATTTTAACAAAATTTATTCGATTTTGCTTTGCGCGAATTAAAATTCTTCGTAACTTTGCATCGGATTCAGGAAATAAACTGAATTTCCATAGGTCTGGAATGGGTGCGACTCCCATCCTTACCACGAAGCAAAAGTGTTTTTCATGGTATTAGATTTTTAAGGTTGGAGATTCTTAGTCGTGAGACTAGGAATCTTTTTTTTTGTGCATCTTTTTACTTCGACCTTGAAAAACTCAACAGAGCAAGGAACGTCAGCAAAGCATTCAGCAGAAGGAGTTCGTAGCTGAAATGGTAGTTCCACAGGACGGGTGCGAGATAGTCTAGCAGTGCACAGACAATGGGTGAAACAATTGCGATGTAGGGAACGACTTTGTCTATTACCCGCCTTCGAGTGAAAAGTCCGAAACAGAAGAGTCCCAAGAGGGGGCCATAGGTGTAGCCTGCCAGTCGATAGATGGTGTCGATGATGGTTCCGCTGCCTGCAATGTGGAAGAGGGCAATACAGAACGCAAATGCAAGGGCGACGGCTGCATGAACTCGATGGCGCACGGATAATGCTCTCTTTTGGTCGAAGTCTTCGCGCTCAACTTGAAGCATATCCACACAAATACTGGTAGTTAGAGACGTCATTGCGCTGTCGGCACTGGAAAGGGCTGCTGCCGTAATACCGATGGTGAAGGGGAACACTACAAGTGTGCCAAGGGCACCGCTACGGACCAACATCGGCAACAAGCGGTCGCCGGCTTCGGGGAGGGCTATTCCTTCCTGCATTGCAAAGGTGTAGAGCAGAACGCCAACGACGAGGAATAGCAGGTTGACGGGAAGTATGCAAACACCATAGAGGCACATATTCTTCTGAGCATTGCGAAGGGATGTGCAAGTCAGGTTCTTCTGCATCATATCCTGATCCAACCCGTTCATCACAATTGTAATGAACATGCCGTTTATGAACTGCCGAAGGAAGAACTGCGTGCTCGTTGCATCCCAGCAAAACATCCTTCCCATCGGACTTTGAGCAATTGTTTCGGCAATTCCGGAAGGCGAGAGGCTGAGTTTTGCCGATACTACCCAGACAATGCAGAATGTGGCTATGAGCAGGCAGAATGTTTGAAGGGCATCTGTGCGGACAATGTTCTCGATACCGCCTTTCCGAGTATAGAGAAATATTGCAAGCAAAACGGCTGCAACGGTAAACCAGAATGGGAGCCCGAGCGGACTGATAGCCATTTCGTGGAGCACGACGCAAGTCAGATACAGTCGGGCTGCGGCGCCGGTAAGTTTGCTCAGAAGAAAGAAACTTGCTCCTGTCAGGTGACTCCGTCGTCCAAATCGTTGATCGAGATAGCTGTAGATAGTGGTGAGACGAAGGCGATAGTAGAGCGGAAGCAGCACAAAAGCAATGACAACATAGCCGGCAAGAAAGCCCAAGCACATCTGGAAATAGGTCATTCCGCTCGTCTTAACCCAGCCAGGAACGCTAACCAGACTCACACCACTAATGCTTGCCCCAATCATTCCAAAGGCTACCAGAAGCCAAGGCGATTTCCTCCCGGCACGGAAGAAAGCGTTGTTGTCGCCCTTCGACTTCACAAACTTAGTGAATAGGATTAGCAGGACAATATAGAACGCAAGTGCCGAGAAAACGAGATAGTTAGCCATGATATATGATGATCATGTTTCCTGAGGCAAAAATCCGTGGATTTCCTTATAGGCATAGGCGTAATAATCCTCCGGAGCAACGTTTGGATAGCGGTCCTGAAAGAGCTGAATGGTGGCTTCACGATCGCATGAAGGAGCTAACTTAAGGTAGAACAGGAAGTTCTCCGTATCGCCTTTGCGAAGATAACAATTGGCGAGATAGGGAACCACGAACTTTCCTTCCTGCCCTCCATAGAGTGTCCAAACATCATCCAGCAGGTCGATTGCGGCATCGTTGTAGCCTGCATTGCTATACGAAAGCGCAATGTTGAAGAGAGTTTCGGCTTGTTCCGGGCTTTTTGCCAATGCTTCGGAGAAGTATTTCTCTGCGAGTGTCAGCTCTTTATCTTGCAGGAAGATGTCGGCTTCGGTCAGGTCGCACTTCCAGACCAAACTCTCGTCGCAAAACTCTCGCGCTTTCTCAATGGTTGCAATTGCTTCTGTAAACCTATCCAAACGACTGAGAGTAAAGGCTTTCAACTGGAGAATTTGCGACAGATCGGCTTCTTTTTCAGGTAGTTTCAGCGCAAATTGTTCGGCCTTTTCGAGGAGAGGAAGCGTCTCTTTATAGCGCTCTTCAGCATAATAGCACAGAACTAAGGAGATGTGTACGCTGATGTCATCTGGCTGAATATCAAGGTATTTCGTGTAAAGCTCGATAGCTTCGGGTGCCTGACTATCATGCATGCAAGCATTTGCCTTCATGAGAAGGGCATTGCTATCCAGAGGATTGATGGCGAGAGAGTAGTCGGCAGCCTCCTTTGCTTCAGGGTATTTCTCAAGAGCAACGTTTGTCTCGGCCAAAAGATTCCAGGCTTCTGAGTCGTAAGGCTCTTCGTCGAGAATTGTTTTCAGCATTGTGCGAGCTTCTTCATACTTGTCGAGTCCCATCTTTATCTCAGCCTCCATGATGGGGATACGCGGATGATAGGGAAAAGCTTCCCTGAGTCGCTCCAGCCATTCTTCAGCATACTTCCACTGATCGTAATCCATAAAGATGGAAGTGCAGTCGTAGAGATAGGTCTCGAGGTTGTCCAGCATCAGATCTATCTGCTTATAGAGATACTTAGACGCCTCGTCTGTATGTCCTTCTTTTATAGAGAGTTCTGCTCGTATATAAATGACTTCGCAGTCGTCTTGCTCGGTAATTGCGTCGATGATTTTGCGAGCTTCATCGAGTTTACCATAGAACATCTTTTGTCGAGCCAGGAAGATTTGCGGATCAACACTATCCGGATGCATATCGATGGCTGCCTGAATGGCCTGATTGGCTTTTGCATCTTGCTTGCCAGTCATGTAGTATTCGGCAATATCCGTCAACTCATCTGCCTCCATATAAGGCACTTGACCTTCCGAGATTGCCTTTTCATAATGATGGAGCAACCTGAGAAAGTGCCTTGAGTGATAGTATTTGTTGTTATCGTCCATTGCCTTCGTTTGAAAACATAACACGTTAAGTTGCCCAACGTAACACGTTAACTTTGCCAACGTAACACGTTACGTTTGAGATTTAACCACGAGTCGTTTGCTCACTTCTTTGCCCAAGTATCTTTGAGGCCTACAGTCTTGTTGAAGATGAGGTGTTCCGGAGTACTTTCTGTATCGACGTTGAAGTAGCCGATTCGCTGGAATTGGAGGTAGGAGAGGGGCTTCATGGTGGCTGCGAACTCCTCGACGTAGCAGTCCTTCAAGACTGTGAGGCAATCTGGATTGATGATTTGCTTCATGGCCGTTACTGCGTCGCAATCCTGAGCTTCGCGAATGGCTGCCAGCTCGTCTCTTGGGTTCTCCACCTTCCAAAGCCTATCGTAGAGGCGAACTTCGGCTTTCACAGCATGCTCGCAACTTACCCAATGCAAGGTCTTTCCCTTGATTTTGCGGTCAGCTCCAGGCATTCCACTTCGAGTTTCGGGGTCGTAAGTACATTGAATCTCCACGACATTTCCGTCGGCATCCTTCGTGCAACCAGTACACATTATTATATATGCGTTCTTCAAGCGCACTTCCTTGCCGGGAGCGAGACGCATGAACTTCTTCTCAGCCTCTTCCTGGAAGTCCTCGCGTTCAATCCAAATCTCGCGACTGAAGGTCACTTTGTGCGTTCCATCTGCCTCATTTTCAGGGTTGTTGATGGCGGTAAGTTCCTCTGTTTGACCTTCCGGATAGTTCGTAATGATGACTTTAACAGGGTTGAGAACCGCACTAACTCGAATGGCTCGACTGTTGAGGTCTTCGCGAACGGCACTCTCCAAAAGGGCTATTTCATTGAGAGCATCGAAAGTGGTATAGCCTATCTTTTTGATGAAGCCACGAATGCTTTCAGGACTATAGCCGCGACGACGGAAACCGCAAATGGTCGGCATTCTGGGGTCGTCCCATCCACTAACAAGACCTTCCTTGACGAGAGCCAAGAGATTGCGTTTGCTCATCAAGGTGTAGCTGAGGTTCAGCTTGTTGAACTCCGTTTGCCTTGGGCGATTGTCCTCAATATTTTCAGTCTCTCCCTTGTACTCCTTCATCCAAGTTACGAAGAGGTCATAGAGGGGACGATGTTCCACGAACTCGAGCGTGCAAAGGCTATGGGTGACACCCTCCAAGTAGTCGCTTTGTCCGTGAGTAAAGTCGTACATCGGATAGGCATTCCATTTGTTGCCAGTACGGATGTGGGGAATGTTCATGACGCGATAGAGCAGGGGATCGCGGAAGAGCATATTGGGATGAGCCATATCGATTTTGGCACGAAGAACAAGCGTTCCCGGAGTTGCTTCGCCACTATTCATGAAGCGGAACAACTTGAGGCTCTCTTCCTTTGGACGGTCTCTGAAAGGACTGTTGGTGCCTGCCTTTGTGGTAGTTCCCTTTTGTTGAGCTATGACTTCTGCACTTTGCTCGTCAACATAAGCTCGTCCTTGCATGATGAGCCACTCGGCAAAATCCCAAAGTTCCTGAAAGTAATCGCTCGCATAATACACGTTATCCCATTGGAAACCAAGCCATTGGATGTCGTGCTCTATGCTTTCGATGTATTCAGTGTCTTCCTTCGTTGGGTTCGTATCGTCGAAACGGAGGTTGCATTTGCCGCCATATTGCTGAGCGATTCCGAAGTCTAGGGCAATCGCTTTTGCGTGTCCGATGTGGAGATAGCCGTTTGGTTCAGGCGGAAAACGCGTCTGGATGCGTCCTCCATTCAGGCCTTCAGCCAAGTCCTTCTCAACTTTCTGCTCTATGAAATTGAGGCTCTTCTTCTCCTCAGTATTGTTGTTGACTGTCTCTATCATGTTTGTCGAGTTATATGTCTTATATTAATGTGCAAATATACGGCAAAATTCCCACATACTCGACAAGTTGCGAAAAAAAAGTATCTTAATTTGAAGATATGATAAAAAAGGCGACCTGTCTTGAGACAAGCCGCCTTCTTTGACGAGAATGCTGAAACTATTTCAGCACTTTTTTGCCATTAATGATGTTGATGCCCTTGCTTAGTTTGTTCAAACGTTGGCCGGCAAGGTTGTAGATTGCTCCCACCTTAGCCGATTCTCTGAGAGGAGATGTGATGGCATCTGGCGAATCGTAGAGATGAAGGGCAATCGTTTCGGTTCCTGCAGGCAGGTCGAAGTATGCTCGGAAGCCGTTAATACTCGTTTCTTCCTCAGCCGCAACAATTGTCCCGTCTGCATTCAGAACATAAATCACATCAGTCTCTTCTCTCTTTATCCAGTTGTTTTCTGCAATAGGAACGTAGGTTCCTTGCAGAGAAATGCCGTAAACAGAGGTGTTTCCGCCAGTTACATTGTCTGGATAAATATTGATGTCCGACAACAGGAAGTCTTCTGTAATGGCCTCTGGAATATATATAATGTAGGGCTGACTTGGGGCAAGAGAATCGACAGGACAGCAGTCGAGTTCGCCTTCAACGAGTCCCAGAACCTCATAAGCCTTGCTTCCATCGCCAAAGAAAGCAGCCACGCTATCAACTGCGAAAGGCAGACAGACGGTATTCCAGCCGGCTTCGAAGGTGCGCTTCAAGGTCAATTGGTCGTAGATGCCGTAAGCAAAGGCCTCGGACGAAGTTTCGTCGAGCGTAATGTTTCGTCCTGGTGAAACAGGAACCTCTGGCAGAGCAATGCTATCCGGCATTTCTTCTGTAGAGAGTGAGGTCGTAAAGTAAGGCACCATCGACTTCAAAGCAGTTAATTTGGTTGTGTATTCGAAGGCAGTTCCTTCCTCGTTCAGGATGTAGCAATCCTTGAGTTTCGGAGCATAAGTGTTGCCGTGGAACTTGTAGCTCGGCGAAGTGACGAGCATCTTATCTGTTCCTGTCTTGTAGAATGGAACATTGGTAGCGCGGAAGACAATGGAACGTCCTGCCATCTTAGCGTCTCCAGCAATGATGTACGGCGTTCCTCCACGCAATTGGGTTGCATGCTTGAAGACGACTTCATTACTGTTGCTTTCAGCAGAGAACTCGTAAATCCAGAAGTGATTAAGTGAGTCTTCGAGCGAAACGGGCATATCATCTATGAAGATTGAATCGGCTTCGAAGGGCATAGTGAAGGCATGCCAACCTGTTCCAGCCTCTGTTTCTGGGAAAGTATAGGTGAAGGAGGCACTATCTGCATCAAAACTTACAGGGATAACATAAGGATGATTGCTCTCCAAATTAATGTGGTTTGTGTGATTACCGCTTACCACATTCGATTCTTGAATACTATTCGGAACAACCATTCCAGAGGCGAAGGCATAGATGGTGTTAGGATTATTGTTTGGTGTTACGCGATTGATCTTTTTGTTACAATCGGCATAAATACTGCATGTTGTGGATAAAATAGACATCGAGGAACTGTATGCTTTGCCCGTAAGCGTTCCGTCGGTTTTCCAATTGAGAATGCCACCTAGCATTTCCCACTTGTGATCCCATATACCACCGCTGGTTAAAGTACCGTCTTGATTGACATACATTACTTTGAAGCGATAATAATAACCTTCATTCAAGTTGTCAAACTCGAATTCTACAAAGTTTGTCTTGCCGGCAGGAATGTCCAGACTGAAAGATCTGCTAGGGCCGCTATATGCAGTACTTGCTCCAACCTTCTGGCTCCAAAGCTGTAGTTTAATACTTCCGTGGAAGTCTGTTGTCGCATTATTCTTGATGACTGCTTTTCCGACAAGACGTTTACCATATGCGATTTCGCCGGAACCATTGCTAATAGTGTAAGATGAGACAGCAAGTTTAGCTTTGACTGCTTCGGCTTCTGTAACAATATCTATCGTTCCTTGCCCCATTACATTGTTCCCCTTATCGTCTGTACTGAGCCAAAGATTGTAGGTTCCTGTCTCTGTTGGCTTGAAGAAATATGACACATCAACAGTTTCGCCTGGCCGAACAGCCACCATCGACTTGCTTTCGGTATAGACCTTCGTTTGTGTCTTACTTGCAAGGAGGTAAATAGTCTTGAAGTATTCTGCACCATAGTTACGGAATGTTACTTTCACTTCTTGCTCTGTGCCTGCGATGCGAGTTCCTGGGAAAGTGATGGTATCGATGCGGAGGTCTTCGTAAGTAGGATAGGGGAAATGCAGATCAACTGCTCCTGTGCTATCCACCACAGCTTCGATGTACTGGTTTCTCAAGTTGTATTCTGGGTGCCAAACTTCGCTTTTCGTCGATTTGCTGGCTGGGGAGAGTTTGTAGGTGCCTTCAGGAAGTTTGTTCTTGAGGGTGAATGTCTTGGTTACGGAAGCGTCATTAGCTATTCCAGAGACGGTTAGTCTGGTTCCTACAAGAGAGAGCGAACCTTCCTCGTTGAGCATTACGACACCTGTGTGGAAGCTGCCGGTAGATCCTGTTTTGTTAGTGAACTTAGCCTTGATGCTTGTTCCTGAAACAACGGATACTTCGCTTATGGAGAGATAAGTGTCGCCTTTAGGAGTGTTGGGAGTACGCAGGTTGAAGAGCGCACCTTGACTCATACTGTATCCGTCGCTACTACTGCTTGCTCCTATACCGCTATTGTCGCCTGGATTCAGGATGCTTACGAGGAACCAGCCATTGCTTCCTCCTCCCCATCCCCAATTGACGTGGAAGAGATTGTCACCGTCGAAACCGTCGAGCACAAAGGCATGGCCGCCACCAGACGAATGGCCTGCATAAAGAACAGGATAACCTTCTTCTATCTCGTGGTAAAGCATGTCGAACCATTCATCTATGGAGTAACTGCCACGACCTCCCCAATATGCTCTGCTGTCGAAGCCGAAGTAGTTGACATAAACGTCTCTCGACCTTGATGTTGCTGCTCCAGAAGAAGCGCCGTAACCCATCTTTACTGCTTGTCCGCAATAGAGCAGTAGGTTGGCAACTGCAGTATCGGGTCTGTCGTGAACGTGTTCGTCGTTGCAGCTATAAGTGTCGTGCATATACTCCCAATCAATTACTGTATTGCGCGGAATTGCTTTCAGTTTGACTTCCTTTACAGTTCCGTCTTTCAAAGTATAGGTGTTGGAATGAGCAGGGATGATGGCTTTTGTCTTAGCCGGGTATTTGTAGAAGTACATAACCTGCGCCATTGCCGTGGCTACACATCCGGAAGCGGGGTATTGGTGTACGTTGTTGTCCTTGTCGGTGTAGTAGTTCGGGCAAGTGAGGTTGTAGGGATGTCCCTGATTCCAACGCGATTTCAGGAGTTCGCCCACGCTGTGCTTTGTAGCGGTTACTTTGTTGCGTTTCTTGATGAGAGGAGAGTTGGGTTGTATGTCATTATCGACAATAAACTTTATCTGGTCGGCATAGAGTTGCAACCAGGAACGCATATTTTCAGGGATGTTGTTGGGGTCGAAAGAACCTTCCTCAACATAGCCCAGAATGGGTTCTGTACGGTCGTCTCCAGAAACAATCACATAGCCTCCGTCGTTTCCAGCGTTGAAGACATAGTAGTATGCCTCTTCGTTCGTCTGAGTGGCTCCTTTTCTTGGAGCCTTGAAGGGTGTTTGCGTTGCATTGATGTTCTTGCCTTTTGCGAGCATATAGGCTTGAGCCGTATAGAGCGCAGTCTGTTTTCCGATGGGCTCTGCCGACATCAAAAGGGCAAAGGTAAAGGCTAAAAGGGTAAAAGAAAATCTCTTCATCAGTTGTTATTTTTATGTATGTTAGTTCAGTTTTCGCGGAATATTGGCCCATTCTTCACCAATTTCGCTGCAAAGATACACTTTTTGAGGAAGACTTACAAGTAAGTTTCCATTTATTTGCAAATGTGTTTTGATTTAGGTTCGCTAAGGTCGTTTCAAAACGACTGCAGTTACGTTTGCAATCATAACACGTTAACTTTGCCAACTTAACACGTTAACTTTGGCAACTTAACTGGGGTTGTTTGGAAACTATGCTGGGAGTCCTTGATAAAACAAAAGCGCGCCTCGAAAAATGTCGAAGCACGCTTCCGTTCTTATAACCTGAATTTCAGGCTCGAAAGACTGCCTTTATCTTAGCACTTTCTTGCCATCAATGATGTTGATACCCTTGCTCGCTCTGTTCAGACGCTGACCTGCGAGGTTGTAAATCTCTTTCCTCTCAGTCGTAGCTTTAAGGGAAGCGATTCCTGTTGGGTCGTCATAAAGGTGGAGCGTAACTTCTTCATCAGAAGGAATGTAGAAGAGAACGCGGAATCCATTCACAATTTCATCAGGTCCGAACTTAGTGAATGTGCCGTCAGCATTCAGCTTACGCAATTCCATTGAGAACATATCGGAAGTGACAGGCTTGTATTTTCCTATCATATGAATGCCATACTTCTGAGCGAAGCCGGCAATTGTGTTGGCTGGGTTAATATGGATGTCCGGCAAGATGAAGTCATCTGTAATGGCTTCTGGAACATATATAATATAAGGAAGACTTGGGGCAAGAGAGTCAACAGGACAGCAGTCGAGTTCTCCCTCAACAAGTCCCAGAACCTCATAAGCCTTGCTTCCTTCACCAAAGAAATCTTCCACATCTTTGACTTCGAAAGGCAGATAGACGGTATTCCAGCCAGCTTCGAAGGTGCGCTTCAAGGTCAGATTGTCGTAGATGCCGTAAGCAAAGGCCTCGGACGAAGTTTCGTCGAGCGTAATGTTGCGTTCTGGCGAAGCAGGAATCTCTGGCAGAGCGATGCTGTCCAAACGCTCTTCATCACTCAGATTCGTGGTAAAGTACGAAGCTTGAGCATCCAAAAGAGTCAAGGCTGTAACATATTCGAAAGCAGTTCCCTCAGCATTCAGGATATAACAATCCTTGAGTTTCGGAGCATAAGTGTTGCCGTGGAACTTGTAGTCCCATGATGTAACAACCATCTTATCTGTTCCTGACTTGTAGAATGGAACGTCGAGCGAACGGAAAACAATGGAACGACCTGCCATCTTAGCGTCTCCAGCAATGATGTACGGCGTACCTCCACGCAACTTCTTTGCAGGAGCGAAGACGACATTGCCGTTAATACTTTGAGCAGAGAACTCGTAAATCCAGAAGTGATTGAGTGTGTCTTCGAGCGAAACAGGAATGTCATCAATAAAGATTGAATCGGCTTCGAATGGCATAGTGAAAGCGTGCCAACCTGTACCAGCCTCTGTCTCTGGGAAGGTATAAGTGTAGGAAGCACTATCAGCCCTGAATGTTGCCGGCAAGTAATAAGGTTCGTCGCTATACAGATTAATGTGGTTAGCGTGTTTCCCGCTTACTGCATTCGAGTTCTCGAGAGTAGCAGGTATTTCCATATCAGCGCCAAAAGCATAAATAGTGTTGGGGTTCTTGTTAGGTGTCATACGATTGATCTTCTTATTGCAATCAGCATAAACACCACACATTGAGGCTGTAATGGAAATTGAGGTACTATATGCTTTACCGGTAATGTCGCCGGTGTTCTTCCATAATGCAATACCGCTTCTCATTTCCCAACCGCCTAAATCCCAAACTCCGCCGTTGCCTAATGAGCCGTCTTGATTGACGTAGGATGCACTAATGTAATATTTGTTGTTCTCACTGAGGCCATCGAAAGAGAATTCGACATTGGCTATCTTGCCAGCAAGGATGTTTACTTCGTATGTATGGCTAGAGCCGCCCCAAGCAGAGCCTGAGCTATTCGGCTGATTCCAAACCTGCAAACGTATCCTGCCGTTAAAGTCTTCAGTTCTGCTATTGTTCTTGATTGCAGCCCTGCCTACAAGATGTTTGCCATATAAAATTCCATTTACAAGATTGGTAATAGTATAGGAACTGACGGAGAGATTTGCCTTGGTAGCTTCAGCATCGGTAATAACCTCCATTGTGCCGCTTCCAACCCGGCCGCTTCCGTCGCTGCCTGTACAGAACCAAAGGGTGTAAGTGCCTGTTTCTTCTGGTTTGTAGAAGTACGAAACGTCTATTGTTTCACCTGAACGAACAGCAACAATTGAACGACTCTCGGTATAGTTGTCTCTTGAAGGGCTGCCGTCTGTCTTGCTGGCGAACAGGCGAATCTCCCTGTAGTATTCGGCTCCATTGTTGCGGAACGTTACCTTTATTTCCTGTTCTTTTCCTGCGATACGAGTACCTGGGAAGGTAATGGTGTCGATGCTGATGGATTCACCTGTGAGAACAGGTTTCTTGAACTGCATGTTAGCATTTCCGAGACTATCGACTACAGTCTCGATGTATTGGTTCTTAAAGTCATATTCCGGATGCCATACTTCGCTCTTCGTGGACTTACTAGCGGGAGAAAGTCTATAAGTGCCTTCGGGAAGTTTGTCGAAAATCTTGAATGTCTTGGATGCAGAAGCATCATGAGCCATTCCGGAAATAGTTAGTTTGCTACCGACGAGAGAGAGTGAGCCGTCCTCATTGAGCATCACAACACCAGTATGGAAACTTCCTGTGGAACCTGTTCTGTTTGTGAACTTCGCCTTGATGCTAGTTTCGGTGATACTTACATCGCTGATAGTGAGATAGGCTTCGTTCTTTGCTGTGTTGGGGACACGAAGATTGAAGAGGGCTCGTTGGCTCATGCTGTAGCCGTCACTACTGCTACTTGCACCGATGCCGCTGTTGTCACCCGGATTAAGGATTCCAACGAGGAACCATCCATTGCTGCCGCCGCCCCAGCCCCAGTTGAGGTGGAACAGGTTGTCGCCATCGAAGCCATCAATTACAAAAGCATGACCGCCACCTGAAGAAAAACCAGAAATGAGCACAGGATAACCTTGATCTATCTCATTATAGATGGCATCGAACCAGTCGTCGATGTTGTAGTTGTAACGTTCGCCCACATATGCTCCACTAGCATAGCCAAAGTAATTAATGTATGCTTCTGCACTAAAGTTGGCACCAGAAGATGGTCCCCATCCCATCTTAACGGATTGACCGCACATCAGCATCAATTGAGCGACTGCTGTGTCCTGAACATTGGCGTGAGCTAAATCTATCCATGAATAAGTATCGCGCATGTTGTCCCAGTCAATGACTGTGCCTCTTGGTATGGCCTTGACTGAAACTGTGGTGGTTTTAGTCTGGTTGCCATCTGCAGCATCTGTGTAGGTATATGTGTTGGAGTGAGCAGGAATAGGGGCTTTGGTCTTTTCGGGATATCTGTAGAAATACAGAACCTGTGCCATTGCTGTTGCCGTACAGCCAGTAGCAGGATAGTGTTGAGTTCCATCCTCCTTCTTATAATATTTTGGACAGAGGATGTTGTAAGGGCTTCCTTGATTCCAACGAGTGGTCAGCATCTCGCCTACACTATGCCTTGTGCCACTCACTTTGTTACGTTTCTTGATAAGAGGAGAGTTGGGCTGGATGTTGTTGTCGATGATGTACTTAATCTCGTCGGCATATCCTTGTAGCAATGAACGCATATTCTCTGGGATGTTGTTGGGGTCGAATGAACCTTGCTCAACATAGCCTAGAATAGGTTCTGTTCTGTCGTCACCTGAAATGATAACATAACCTCCATTGCCTCCTGCATTGAAGACATAGTAATAAGCGTCTTCTTCATTGCTCGTTGTCTGAGTTGCCCCTTTTCTTGTGGCTTTGAAGGGCGTCTGTGTGGCATTGATGTTTTTACCTTTTGCAAGCATATATGCCTGTGCCGTATAGAGCGCTGCTTGCTTGCCGACAGGCTCTGCTGTTACCATAAGAGCAAAACAGAGTGTCAAGAAAGAAAGGGTTAATCTTTTCATCTTTTATGTTAGTTTATTTTGTGTTTCTACATTAAGCGTGTTAAGTTCTTAAACATAACGTGTTGTGTTGCCAATCATAACGTGCTTAGTTTGCAATCGTAACGTGGTGTGTTTTCAATTGTAACCGTTGGGATTGTTCTTTTGGAAGTTCCAAGCGTCGCGACACATCTCTTCGATGCCGAACTTTGCCTCCCATCCCAACTCTCTCTTTGCCTTTGCAGGGTCGCAATAACATGTGGCTATGTCTCCAGGACGACGAGGCTTGATGACATATGGAACCTTCAGACCATTGGCTTTCTCGAAGGCTTTGACTACATCGAGAACAGAATAGCCGTGACCAGTTCCGAGGTTATAGATGGCGAGGCCTTTGTTCTCCTGAATGGCTTTAAGTGCACACACATGACCGCAAGCAAGGTCAACCACGTGGATATAGTCGCGAACGCCTGTTCCGTCGGGTGTGTCGTAGTCGTCGCCAAAGACGCCAAGTTCCTTGCGAATGCCAATGGCTGTTTGCGTGATGTAAGGCATCAGGTTGTTGGGAATGCCGTTGGGGTTCTCGCCAATCAAGCCCGATTCGTGTGCTCCAATGGGGTTGAAGTAACGCAGCAGCACGACGTTCCACTCGGGATCGGCTTTCTGAACATCCATCAGCACTTGCTCGAGCATCGACTTTGTCCATCCATAAGGGTTGGTGCATTGACCTTTCGGACATTCTTCTGTAATGGGAATGATGGCGGGATCGCCATAAACTGTTGCACTAGAGGAGAAGATGAAGTTCTTGCAGCCGTGCTGACGCATCACATCGAGGAGCACGAACACACCATTCATGTTGGTTTCGTAGTACTCGAGAGGCTTAGCAACGGACTCTCCGACTGCCTTAAGACCAGCAAAGTTAATGACTGCATCTATCTTGTGCTCTGTGAAGACCTTGTCCATAGCTGCTCGGTCGCGAATGTCGGCCTTTACCATGATAACCTTATGACCGATTATCTTCTCGACACGACGAATGGCTTCGGGCTGAGAGTTGTAGAAGTTATCGACTACAACAACGCTGTGGCCAGCTTTATCTAACTCGATGAGGGTGTGGCTACCAATGTAACCAGCTCCACCTGTTAAAAGGATGTTCATATTAAAGTGTATTAATGATTATAAGCCAAATAATGTCTTAAGTCCGTTATCAACTCCGCTGAAACCCATGAAGGCCATTGCGAGAAGGCCTGCAGTAATCAGGGCAATGCTCATGCCTTGCAGTCCTTTTGGCACATCCATCATGGCGAGCTGCTCGCGAATGCCTGCAAAGACGACAAGAGCCAAAGCAAAGCCGATGGCTGTACTAATGGCAAAGACGACGCCGGTCAAGAGGTTAGGCTCGAGGCCTTGAGTTGCGTAAGTGCCGTTTGCCACGAGAATGGCTACACCAAGGATGCAGCAGTTGGTCGTGATGAGCGGCAGGAAGACGCCAAGAGCCTGATAAAGGGCAGGAGCACTCTTCTTTAAAATAATCTCCACCATTTGCACAAGGGCTGCAATCACAAGGATGAAGGCAATCGTCTGAAGGTATTCGAGGCCGAAAGCATTCAGCACATAAACCTGCAGAAGATAGGTGACAATGGTGGCAAGCGTGAGCACGAAAGCCACTGCGGCTCCCATTCCGAGGGCTGAATCGACTTTCTTGCTGACACCAAGGAAAGGACAAATGCCCAAGAACTGCGACAGTACGATGTTGTTAACAAAGACTGCTGTGATGAATATAAGTATGTATGCCATAGTTATGCCTTTTTAAACTTGTTGAAGATTGCAATGAGATAACCAAGAGCAATGAAGGCTCCAGGTGCCAAGACGAAGACAAGTGCTCCGTATTCCTCTGGGAAGAGTGTCGTGTTGAAGACTTTACCTGTTCCGAGCAATTCGCGAGCAGCTCCCAAAAGGGTAAGGGCAAGCGTGAAGCCGATGCCCATTCCGATGCCATCGCAAACGCTACTGATAACACCATTCTTAGCGGCAAAGGCTTCTGCACGACCAAGGATGATGCAGTTCACCACAATCAGTGGAATGAAGAGACCAAGGCTGGCATCCACTTCGGGAGCATAAGCCTTGATGAGCATCTGCAGGATTGTCACGAGAGACGCAATCACGACGATGAACGAAGGAATGCGTACCATATCAGGAATCAGGTTCTTGATGAGCGAGATAATAAGGTTGGAGAAGATGAGGACTGCCATTGTGGCGAGCCCCATCGACATACCATTTATGGCGCTGCTGGTCGTTCCAAGTGTTGGACACATGCCAAGCAGGAGCACAAACGTGGGGTTCTCCTTTATGATACCGTTTAGTAGGACTTTTAAAGAACCTTGTGGCTCAAAAAGAGGCTCTGATTCATTTGTGGAAGTATCTTGCTTGACATCTTCCTTTGGAGTAATCTCTTTGGGTTCTTCCTTCTCACTAAAACCATAGTATAATATAGCAAATATTCCCAAGAAGAAACCTGCAATAGCTGCAGTTAAGTTATTCTTGTTTTTTTGATGTGCTAGCTTATAACATATAAAACAAGAAACAACTGCATATAAGAAAGCAATAAATACCATAATCTCTATTTTCTCCTATACATTATTATTTATTATTGTCTTGGTTGCTTGCCTGTTGGCTGGCTCCACTCTGCCCGTCGGTAGAGTTTTCGGCAAGCGTCTTGTAAGCTTCATTGATGCAACGAAGGAAAGCGCGACTTGTGATGGTCGATGCCGTGATAGCATCCACCTCACCTCCATCCTTGCTAACAGTCAGATTGCCTGCTTGTTTGCCGATGACGTTGCCTTTCTGTCCTTTCTGGAACCAGTCCTGTGCCTTTGCACCAAGTCCTGGAGTTTCACTCGACTCAAGCACCTTGTAGCCAAGAATCGTGCCGTCTTGAGCAAGACCTACCATAACAGTCAACGCTCCGCCAAAGCCTTTGGGGTCAGTAATCTTGATGGCTGTGCCTTCCTGACCTGCCAAAACTTCCTGCTCGGCCTGTTTCTCCTGTTTCTCTTTGAGAGCCTTAATGGTAGGAGCTGTGATGTCGTTCACATAACCAAGGGCTGCTCCAGCAACTACTGCGATGGCTGTCAGCACGATGGCCATATTATACCATGTGGATTTAAGCTTCTTCATTTCTTTTCCTCCTTTCTGACGACTTCGCCGAAACGCTCAGGTTTGCAATAGGTATTGATGAGAGGCGTAAAGGCATTCATGATGAGAATCGCGAACGACATGCCCTCTGGATAGGCTCCCCAGTAACGGATAATGACTGTCAACAAACCGATGCAAACGCCATAAATGAGTTGTCCCTTTGCCGTCATTGGCGAGGTGACATAATCCGTTGCCATGAAGCAAGCGCCAAGAATCAAACCGCCACTCATCAGGACAACATGAGGCATCGCATAAATCGGGTTGACGACATGCATGATGCCAGAGAAGATGGCGACTGTTCCGAGGATGCTAACGGGAATGTGCCAAGTGATAATCTTACGCCAAAGCATAAAGGCACAACCCAAAAGAAGCAGCAAAGCACTGACTTCTCCCAAGGAGCCTCCAGTCTGACCAATCAGCATCTGTGTTGCATCTGGCAGTTTCTGCAGTTCAGCAGGGTCGCCACTTGCAATCGCATTCTGCATGATGAAGAGTGGGGTAGCAGCCGTTTCTGCATCCGTATATGCGAGATGTTGACCAACAACTGGCCAAGAAGTCATCTGGACAGGGAAGCTGATGAGCAGGAAAACGCGACCAACAAGAGCGGGATTGAACGGGTTCTGTCCCAAGCCTCCGAAGGTCATCTTGCCGATACCAATGGCAACAAGGGCTCCGACTATGATGAGCCAGATTGGAAGATTACTTGGCAAGTTGAAGCCAAGCAGCAAGCCCGTCAGGATGGCGCTTCCGTCGCAAATCGTGCAAGCAGGTCGCTTCAGCAGGAACTTCGTGATGGCCCACTCGAAGAAGACGCAGGAAACGACTGATGTGGCAAGCACAATCGCTGCACCCAAGCCGAAGAACCAAAGGCTTGCAAGTAATGCAGGCACAAGTGCGATGCAGACACCATACATGTTTTTGCTGACGGAATCGCCGCCATGAACATGAGGTGAAAGTGATATAATTGGTTTCATCTTATCATTTACTATTTAATCATTTACCATTTACTATTTTATTTTGCTGCTCGGCTCTTGATGATGCCCATGACGGTTGACTTTCCGAGGCGAATCATATCGAGCAAAGGACGATGGCTTGGGCAGGTGAACTGGCAACTGCCACACTCGATGCAGCTTACCACATCGTTCTTCTCTGCGCCTTCCCAGTCTTCCAATTTGCTTTGTTTGCTGAGCAGATAGGGCTCCAATCCCATAGGACAAGCACTTACGCACTTTGCACAACGGATGCAAGGCTGAGGCTCTGTGCGGCGAGCTTCCTTGTCGTTCATGATGAGCAAACCGCTCGAACCTTTCGTCATAGGCACATCAAGACTCAAAAGAGCCTTTCCCATCATGGGACCGCCACCAATTATCTTGCCCGTATCTTCAGGCAGACCGCCACATTCATCAATGAGTTGTTGGAAAGGAGTACCAAGACGAGCCAGCAAGTTGCTTGGCTGCTTGACACTCTTTCCCGTAACTGTAATGATGCGGTCAATCAGAGGCTTGTTCTTCATGACTGCCTGATAGATGGCAAAAGCTGTGCCGACATTCTGCACGACTGCTCCCACACTAATGGGAATTGCTGGAGGCGCAGGCACTTGACGGCCAATAACGGCATCGATGAGCTGCTTTTCGCCGCCTTGAGGATACTTGACTTTCAAGGGAACAATCTCGATGCCTTCATAATCTTTTGCCTTTTCTTTCATCAGAGCGATTGCATCGGGCTTGTTGTTCTCGATGCCGATATAACCCTTATTGACGCCCACAGCCTTCATGATGAGCTGCAAACCAACGAGAATCTCTTCGGGATGCTCGAGCATGAGTCTGTGGTCGGCAGTCAAATAAGGCTCGCATTCCACAGCATTGATGATGACACATTCGGCTTTGCTTCCAGGAGGAGGCGAGAGCTTAACGTGACAAGGGAACGTCGCACCACCCATTCCGACGATGCCGGCATTCTTTATCTTCTCGACGATTGCCTTGCTGTCGAGTTCGGGACGGTCACTAAGTTTAACGAGAGTCGTGCTTCTGTCGATGCTTTCTTCCCATTCATCACCCTCGACATCCACGTAAACTGCCATTCTGCGAGTGCCGCTTGCGTCGAACACCGCGTCGACTTTCGCCACTTTTCCGCTGACGCTACTGTGGATGGGGGCACTTACGAAGCCTCCTGCTTCTGCAAGGAGTGTGCCGACCTTCACTTCGTCGCCCTTCTGAACGACTGGTTTGGCGGGAGCACCAATGTGCTGAAACATGCTGAAGACTGCCTGTTTGGGCAGAGCTGCCTCGCGAATAGGACTTGAAGCAGACAGCTTATTCTCTGCGGGATGAACGCCGCCTATCTTAAATGTTTTCATATCTGCTTACTTGTTTCTGGTTCAACTTGTGCTTGACTTCCGTCGAGCTTTACTTCTTCAGCAGGCTTCTCCTTCTTCGGAGGGAAGTTGAAGCCGTGGATGGCGCCTTTCGGACAAGCTTCCTCGCACTTTCTGCACATCTTACACTTCTCGGCATCGATGTAGGCAAGGTTGTTTTCGAGGGTAATCGCCTCGAACTTCTCGCAAGTCTTTACGCACTTGCCACAACCGATACAGGAAGCCTTGCAAGCCTTGTTGGCGATAGCTCCTTTGTCTTTGTTGTTGCAAAGAACGACGACTCGACGGCCTTTCGGACCTTTCAAGCGGATTTCGATGATGCCTCTCGGGCAAGCTTTTGCGCAAGCTCCACAAGCCGTACACTTCTCTTCGTCAACCTCTGGAAGGCCAGTTTCCGAGTTCATGTGAAGCGCGTCGAACTGACACTTGGCTACACAGTCACCACATCCGAGGCAACCATAGCCGCAACCAGTCTCGCCCATACCAGTCATCTGCTGAACTCGACAACTCTTGGCGCCATCGAACTGTGCCAAGCGAGGACGATTCTCGCAGGTTCCGTTACAACGAACAACTGCCACTTTCGGAGCACCCATCTCGACAGTCATGCCGAGAATACTTGCCACCTGTTCCATAACAGGCTGGCCGCCTACAGGACAGAGCTTGCCCTCCAGGCTTCCCTCGTTAGCCGCCTTTACACAAGCAGCTGCAAAGCCCGAGCAACCAGGATAGCCGCAACCGCCACAATTGGCTTGAGGCAGAACGGCTCCGACTTGGGCAATGCGAGGGTCTTCATGCACAGCAAACTTGTGAGAGACCAGGAAAAGGATTACCGCAGAGGCAAGTCCTATCAGGCCTAACACTAATACTGCAATCAGAATTACATTCATGTTGGTTTTATTGTTTAGAGTTAATTTGTCTCAATCTTGAATGTGAAATGCTTTCCCAGCTTGTCTTTCAGCAGGAAGAGCACTCCGTAATAGAGGGCGAGAGCCAGCAGAGCGGCCAAAGCCCCCAGCTTTTCTCCCCACAGACGAGTGCCTGCGAAGAGTGCGACGAGCATGAGAATGAGCGGAATGACGTAGGCCAGAACGCTTGCTCGAAGGCCTTGTCGAACAGAGCCGCACAAAGTGACTTGGTCGCCGACCTGCAGAGTGGGGTAGTGTCCCTTGACTTCTACGAGCTTTTCCTTGCTTTCGCTGCTTCGGCAAAGCTTTCGTGCCTCGCAACTACTGCAAGCCGAAGCCTGAAGTATGCGAACCATCAGACCATCTGCTCCGATGCTTTCCACAATACCTTCGTGCCTTATCAACTCCTTTTCGCCCATATTACGCATAAAATCGCACAAAATTATGAATTTTTTCTCTTAATACCTAATTATAATTATAAGTATTTTGCGATTTTGCGGAAAAAGAGTGATTCGGCGTCAATTTTAGGGTAATAATCGAGGGGAAAACAGGTCGGAAAGTGCCTCGAAAAGCATGAGTAAGAAGACTAATGTCTTCTCTCATCGAATTTAATCAGTTTATGAGACTCGGAAATGCAAGGTCAACTTGTTAAGAAATTAGCCGAATTGCTATCTTTTTGATACTTTGAAATTCGACGCAACTTGGAGCCGTTTTGATAAGAAAACGCCTCGAAAACGGACTCGACAAGTTAAGTTTTCAGACTTGGCTAGGGATGATTTCAAACTTAACTAGGGTCGTTTGCAAACTTAACTGGGGTCGTTTGGCATTTTCGCTCGTTTCGTCGGCCATCAAAACAGGCTAAAATTGGTGTTTTTGCACTCGAAATAGGTGCTTTTGGCTACCCTGAAAACAAGGTAAAAATTGTAAGCTCAACATACTCAAATGGTTATGCAAGAATGGATCGCTCTCGTTGTCTTGACCCTAGATACAGACCAAGCAATTCCGAACGATTCTCAGCGGCTTTGGAAAATTCAGTATGTCAGCAGAAACGGCCCAAATCTTTCAATCTGTCAACTGCGGAAAGTTGCAATCCAGACGAATTTGCCTGATAATTTTTAAGCAGAAATCTTTCAATTATCATTTTTTATTCGTATCTTTGCAAAGCGAAAAATAATTCAAAACATCAAGGATGAACAAACCCCATTTCGTGCAAACTGGCTGCAAAATCAACCTCGGACTGAACATCGTGGAACGCCGTCCAGACGGCTATCACAACATAGAAACCATCTTCTATCCTGTTCCGCTTTTCGACGAGCTGAACATCAGGGAAACTGAAGACGAGGACCTTCTGACGCTCGAGGGAAATCCTCTCGAAGGCGAGGTTCAGGACAATTTGGTGCTTCGCGCAGTTCGTCTGCTCAGACAAGAAGGTTTTCCGGTTCCTCCGCTCAATATCGATTTGAAGAAAGTCATTCCAAGCGGAGCAGGTCTTGGTGGCGGAAGTAGCGATGCGGCTTGCATGATTAAGACACTCGCCCATTTTTATGACCTTCCGCTCTCAGAAGAGCAGATGAAAAACCTTGTGAGAAAGCTCGGAGCCGACTGCCCTTTCTTCATAAATCCGCAGCCTTTGTATGCTGAAGGAATAGGTGATGTATTCACACCTATCTCGTTGAATCTCAAGGGGTGGTACTTGATGCTTGTTAAGCCGGAAGTTCATGTTTCGACTCGCGAAGCTTATGCCGGAGTCCGTCCACACAGACCTGCGAATTCTTTGCTTGAAGTCGCGAAGCTGCCAGTCGGGCAATGGGAAGGAAAAATGTTGAATGACTTTGAGGAAAGTGTGTTCTTCAAGTATCCTTTACTCGGCGAAATAAAGGCCGAACTCTATCGTCAAGGAGCAGCTTATGCATCGATGAGCGGAAGTGGAAGCACAATCTTTGGCCTCTTTCGTTCTCGTCCGACCTGCGAAAACCTCTTTGAAGAGCATTTCACATTCGTTTGTCAGTTGTAAATAAGGGCAGGGAACTCCTATAAATCAATCAGGAGAGCGTCCTCGTTTTCATTGCGAAGACTGCGAAGAGCATCCCATTCCGGTGTTCCTGTTTGCCAGACAAGCGAAGGATTCTCTATGCCGTGAGAATCGATGCGACGAGTCACCATTCCAACCGTAATACGATTTATGTCGATTGCAGGCAAGTAGCGAGGCTCGTTTCCTTCTTCTGTATGCATTTCTACAAGCAGTTGCATATCGGTCAACTCGCCAAGAAGAATGCCTACAAGACTGTCTGGAAGATGTGTATCGACAGCCAGTTTGTGAGCAGTAAACGGCTTCAATCCAGAAGCGAAATGCTTGCAGATTCGGCTCATCAGCAAGAGGATAAGTGTGTCTCGATAGCGTCGACTCAACTCGTCACTAATGCGTTCGAAAGCATAGGTGTGAATGCTCTGGTTTGCATAGCAGAGTTGTGCACCAAACAGACAAATGCACCAAGAAATCTGCATCCACAACATGAATAAAGGAATTGCGGCGAATGAACCGTAGATGGCGTTGTATGCGCTCAACTTAATCTGGTAGTGAACGTAGATCCACTCAACAATCATGAATACTGTTCCTGCCAGAATGCTCGGCCAGATGGTGTTCTTCCACTTGACTCGGGTATTTGGCATGAATTTGTAAAGCAGCATGAAGGCCAGTATCGCAATGATGACAGGCGAAACATGCAAGACAAACGACATTGTTCCACTTAGCCATTGTGTTTCAGGTAAAAGCGTTCGGAAGGTCTGAAGAAAGATGCCGAAGCCGCTCATAATTACCACAACAAATGGAAGCAACAGGAAGATGCCGAAGTAGTCAATTAGCTGTCTGTAAACAGAACGAGAGCGTTTCACATACCAAATTGTGTTGAATGCCTGTTCGATGTTGCGAGTCAGCGAGAGTAAAGTGTAGAGCAAGAATACCAAACCTATGCCAATGAAGACACCGCCTTTAGTGTGTTGCAGGTACGACTCCACAAAATAGAGGATAGTGTCGGCAATGTCGGGATTGCCTGAAAGCGAATCCCTCAACTTGCTCTCGATGATTGCGTCGAAGCCGAAGCCACGGGCAATAGCAAAGATGATGGCGAGCACGGGAACGGCAGCCAGCATACTGCTATAAGTGAGAGCAGAAGCATAGTTCAGGATGTTGTTCTTGGTGATGCATTCCCAAGTGATAACGAACCGCTTCAGTATCCTCAGTCCCAACTTTTGCAAAAAGCTGAGCCGCTTCTCATTTACGCTCCAAATATGTTCTAAACTAACCAAGTTGAGGTTTTAGTTTGGGTTATTGTTTAAAAAGATAACAGTGAACCTGTAAGCCGGGTTCTGTTTCCCTTTTGGGGATGCTTGTCATTTATCTACGGACATTGTCGCCAACGCCCTCTATCGTTCTACCCTCCAGCTCGAGCGGGCCGCCCTCTCTCTTTCGCAGACTTGCGCCCAACAAAAGCTTCGCCGGTTTACATGAACTTTCAACTCTCGGAGTGCACAGCATCGACATCGCTGCCGACCTGGTAGGCTCTTACCCCACCTTCTCACCCTTACTCTATCGAAACAGAGCGGTTATTTTCTTCTGCACTATCAGACCCTCGCGGACCTCTTCCTGTTAGGAAGCGAGATGCCCTGTGTTGCCCGGACTTTCCTCTCCTTTTCAGCAGCGACAAGCCGGTTCACTGTCTCTTTCTGGGTGCAAAGATACAAATTATTTTATAGAATTGACGTTTTAATTCATATTTTTTGTTTATCTTTGTCATCGAAATACTAACAACTATACATATAACATTATGAAAAGAAGAGATTTTCTTAAAGTGAGTGCATTGGGAACAGCTGCAGTGGCTGCCCCCGTTAATTTTATTCATGCTGCGGTTCCTGCGGCTGCTGTGGCTAAGTCTGCAAACGGTATAGTAAACCTGGGATTCATTGGTCTTGGTCAGCAGGCTATGTATTTGTTGAGCACTTTCATGGCGTTCGACGATGTTCGAGTTTTGGCAGGATGTGATGTTTATGACATCAAGCGAAATCGCTTCGAACGTCGAGTCAAGGAATACTACCAGTCGAAAGGCGAAAAGAAGGTGAAGGTGGATATGTACGAGGACTATCAGGATCTGCTGGATCGCAAGGATATTGATGCAGTTGTCATCGCTACACCTGACCATCAGCATGCTGTCATCGCCATCGCAGCCTGCAAGGCCGGTAAAGATGTCTATTTGGAGAAGCCTCTTACACTTACCATCTACGAGGGACAACAGCTCGTAAAGGCCGTTCGTAAGTATGGTCGCATTCTTCAGGTGGGCAGTCAGCAGCGTAGTAGTGGCGAGTTTATTCATGCTGCAACGCTTTGCAGAGAAGGCATCATGGGTAAGATTGACAAGATAAAAGTACATTGTGGAAGAACGGCAACGAATCCCAACAGTGCCGCTCCCGTACCTTACAACCTGCCGAAGCAAGAGATTCCTGCAGGTTTGAACTGGGATAAGTGGCTAGGCCCACTGCCTTCTTCTATCTGGTACAACCAAGAACTCGACCCATTCATCGATGAGAAGCACAACGAAAGTTTCTGGGGCGCTTGGCGTTGGTACAAGGAAACAGGCGGCGGACTGATGACCGACTGGGGCGCTCACATGTTCGATATTGCTCAATGGTGCATTGGTAAGGATGGCAATGGCGGTCCCGTCAAAATTAGTCCTGCAGGCTATGGGCGCTACGAACAGCTGACTTTCGAGTACGACAACGGCGTTATCATTACCGAAGAACCTTACAACGGCGGCGAGCAAGGCGTGCAGATCTATGGTGAGAATGGTTGGATAAAGGTCTGCAGAGGCTCGCTGAGAGCCTCCGATCCCAAGTTCGAGAAGATGGATCTCGGCGTGGAGAAGGGTGCTTATGAGTCGCAATCAGCTCATCGTCGCATTTGGGTTGATGCAGTTAAGGCACATATCGACCCCAATTGTCCTGTTGAGACTGGTCACACTTCCTGTACTGTTTGCAACTTGGGCAACATTGCGATTCAGTTGGGACGTCCCCTCAAGTGGAATCCTATCGTGCAAAAGTTCATGGATGACCCAGAGGCAACTGAGCTCTTGCACTACATATATCGCGAAGGGTACACTTTGGAAGTGTAAGAGTCTCTTGACTTCTTAGCTCAGAACTCGTTGCAATGTTGGAAGAAACCTATTTCGTCCAACTCTTTGCGAAGTTGCGTCTCCTCTTCTGGAGTGATGTTCTGGAAAGGAGTTCTATTGGGACCTAAGTCGAGACCTATCAGTTTCATTATGCGTTTGCCACCCACAATGTTTCCGCGGAAATGGCAGATAACGTTGATGACCTTCTGCGAATAATCTTGTAGTTCACGTGCAGCCCATAAATCACCTCTTTCCCAAGCACTTATGATGCCTATCAAATTCTTTCCGTTATAGTTTGTTGTGCCTCCGATTCCGCCTTTTGCTCCGCCCATAGCCAAGCAGGGGAGAATCGTTTCATCCTGTCCATGAAGCATATCAAACTTGCCGTTTCCATAGAGTCGGCATTGATTGTACTCATACAGACTCTCGAAAGTGTACTTGATACCTGCGAAGTTGGGAATGCGTCCATCAACTGCTTTGAGGAACTCGACCATAGGCAGGAAGGCTCCATTAAAGGCAGGAATGTGGTAGAAATAGAAGGGTAGGGACGGAGCTCCTGCAGCAATCTCCTCGCAATACTTGACAAGTTCCTCTATTCGGCCAATCTTGGGGAATGGAGGAGCCATAGCTCCAATGCCCCAAGCCCCAATCTTCTGGGCGTGCTCAGCAAGTTTGCGGCTCTCGCGAACACAGCAACTTCCCACATGAACGATGACCTTGAAGCCTTCTGGGGCAGCCTTTATCCAAGCCTCAGCAAGTTGCATCCGTTCCTCAGAAGTCAGCATATAGCCCTCGCCACTACTTCCATTGATGAAAACACCCTTCAGTCCGTTCTTCTGAAGCATTTTTGCGTATGCGGGAATGGGTTCCAAATTCACGTCTCCATTCTCGTAAAAAGGCGTGAAAGGCGCGTCGATAAGTCCGATAATTTTTTCCATAATATCTGTGTTTAAGTATTAGACAAGCAGTTTTTTCGTTTGAAATCGTCAACAAAGATAGCCAAAATTTTTCAATTATGAAAATCGTATGAACATTTTTTATTGGATGCGTTCACAAACATCCCCAGTTACGATGCCAAACATAACACGTTAACTTCGCCAACTTAACACGTTAAAATCGCAATCGTAACACGTTAACTTTGCCAACGTAACTGAGGTCGTTACAAACTTTAACTAAATGAAGGAAAAGAAAACTCTGTTTTCCTTTTGTAATTCGCCTAAATTTTCGTACCTTTGCAGCCGTTTTTAAAGACCTCACATTACTTATAAAATATATGGAATTGAATGTGCTGACTGCCGTTTCGCCTATTGACGGCCGATACAGAAGCAAGACAGAGGCTTTGGCTGCGTACTTTTCGGAATATGCACTCATTCGCTATCGTGTTCGCGTTGAAGTGGAATATTTCATCGCTCTCACGCATTTGCCCCTTCCTCAACTGAAGGACATTCCTGTCGGTGACGAGCAATTGCGCGACATTTATCGCAACTTTTCAGAGGAGGATGCTCAGCGAGTGAAAGACATCGAAATGGTTACAAACCACGATGTAAAGGCTGTGGAGTACTTCATCAAAGAGCAGTTCGACAAGATTGGCGGCCTTGAGGCTTACAAGGAATTCATCCACTTCGGCCTCACAAGTCAGGACATCAACAATACAAGCGTGCCCCTCAGCATCAAAGAGGCTTTGGAACAAGTCTATTATCCTCTTATTGAGGAACTTATCGCTCAGTTGCAAGAGTTCGCAGAAGAGTGGAAAGGGGTTCCCATGTTGGCCAAGACTCACGGACAACCCGCAAGTCCCACTCGTTTGGGCAAAGAGGTGATGGTCTTCGTCTATCGCCTGAAACGCCAACTCGAAATGCTTCGCGCTTGCCCTCTCACAGCCAAGTTTGGCGGAGCAACAGGCAACTTCAACGCCCATCATGTTGCTTTCCCGCAGTATGACTGGCGCGAGTTTGGTCGGAACTTTACCCGCGAAAGTCTGGGACTGGAGCGAGAAGAGTTTACCACCCAGATAAGTAACTACGATTTCCTGGGAGCGGTATTCGACGCGATGAAGCGCATCAACACTATCATCATCGACCTCGACAGAGATTTCTGGCAGTATGTCTCGATGGAATACTTCCGTCAGAAGATTAAGGCTGGTGAAGTCGGCTCGAGCGCAATGCCTCATAAGGTCAATCCAATCGATTTCGAGAACTCTGAAGGCAACCTCGGCATAGCAAACGCCATTCTGTCACACCTCAGCCAAAAGCTCCCAATCAGCCGTCTGCAAAGGGATTTGACCGATAGTACTGTGCTCAGAAACGTCGGAGTTCCTATGGGGCATATGCTCATAAGCATCAAGAGCACCCTGAAAGGCTTGCGCAAGCTCGTCCTGAACGAAGAAGCCATTCGTCGCGACCTTGAAGGTTGTTGGGCGGTTTGTGCGGAGGCCATCCAGACAATCCTTCGCAGAGAAGCCTATCCGCATCCCTACGAAGCTCTGAAAGCCCTTACCAGAACGGGCAAAGGCATAGACGAAGCAACAATTAAGAACTTTATAGAGGAGTTGAACGTCAGCGAATCCGTGAAGGAAGAACTGCGCGCCATCACTCCGTACACTTATACAGGAATTTAATACATAAAGAAATGACAAACGACAACGAAAATTGGAGAGACAAATTCTCCGAGAAAGAGAGCGGAAGTCGCCGAGAGGGCTATCGTCCGCAGGGTAACAATGAAGGATACAACGGCTACGGACGTCCTATGCGTCCTCGCTATAATCGTCCCGCTTACAGTAGCAATCCAAATGGAGATGGCTACCAGCCTCGCGAAGGTTATCAGCCCAGAGAAGGCGGCTATCAGCCTCGTCCTCGCTACAATCGTGAAGGAGGTTATCAACCTCGCGAAGGCGGATATCGTCCCCGTTACAATCGCGAAGGCGGCTATCAGCAAAGAGAAGGCGGTTACCAACAGAGAGAGGGAGGCTATCGTCCTCGCTACAATCGTAATGGCGAAGGAGGTTATCAACCTCGTCAAGGTGGTTACAATCGTCGTCCTCGTACTCAAGGCTACAATCCTCATGCAAAGTATAGCATGAAGAAGCAGATTGAGTATAAGGAAGCAAACATCGATCCAGATGCACCAATCCGTTTGAACAAATACCTTGCAAATGCTGGCGTTTGCTCTCGTCGCGAGGCTGACGACTTCATTACTGCTGGTGTGGTAAAGGTTAACGGAGAGGTTGTAACAGAACTCGGCACAAAGGTAAAGCGCTCGGACGAGGTTCACTTCCACGATCAACTCGTCAACATCGAGAAGAAAGTCTACATCCTTCTCAACAAGCCAAAAGATTATGTAACCACAAGCGACGACCCACAGAATCGCAAGACCGTAATGGACCTTGTGAAGGGAGCTTGCCGCGAACGCATCTATCCTGTTGGTCGCCTCGACAGAAACACAACTGGTGTGCTTCTTCTCACTAACGATGGTGAGTTGGCAACCAAGTTAACGCATCCTCAGTTCCTCAAGAAGAAGATCTATCACGTCTTCCTCGATAAGAATGTTAGCCCTTCGGATATGCATCAGATTGCTACTGGAATCGAGCTTGAAGATGGCGAAATTCATGCAGACGCCATTGATTATGCAAGCGAGACTGACCGCAAGCAGGTCGGCATCGAGATTCATAGTGGCCGCAACCGCATTGTTCGTCGCATCTTCGAGCATCTCGGCTACAAGGTCATCAAACTCGATCGCGTTTACTTCGCTGGCCTGACCAAGAAGAATGTCCGTCGTGGCGATTGGCGCTTCCTGACTGAAAAGGAAGTGGATATGCTTCACATGGGAGCGTTTGAATAGTTCATAGTTAAGAGTTCAAAGTTATGAAAAGAACAAAGGTTATTGATGCACTCAAGTGCACAGCATACGGAAGTGATATTAATGTAAAGGGTTGGGTTCGCTCAAAGCGTGGCAGTAAAGGTATCTTCTTTATTGCCTTGAACGACGGCAGCACAATTAAGAACATCCAGATTGTGGGCGATGATGCAAACTTCGATGAGGAAACGCTGAAACGCATCACTACTGGTGCTTGCCTTAGTGTCGTTGGAAAGCTCGTTGAAAGTCCCGCAGCAGGTCAGGCAAGCGAGATTCAAGCTACAAGCATCGAGATTCTTGGTGACTGCGATAACACCTATCCTTTGCAAAAGAAAGGAGCAAGTTGGGAATATCTCCGCACAGTAGCTCATCTTCGTCCTCGCACGAACACCTTCGGAGCCATTCTTCGCATCCGTCATAATATGGCGATGGCCATTCACACCTACTTTCACGAGCACGGTTACTTCTATTTCCATACGCCTCTCATTACTGCAAGCGATTGCGAGGGAGCAGGCAATATGTTCCAAGTAACCACGAAGAACCTCTACGACCTCAAGAAGGACGAGCAAGGGAAGATTATCTACGACGACGATTTCTTCGGCGAGCAGACCAGCTTGACTGTAAGCGGACAGCTCGAAGGGGAACTTGGTGCAACCGCTCTGGGTGCAATCTATACCTTTGGTCCAACGTTCCGCGCTGAGAACTCTAACACGCCTCGCCATTTGGCAGAGTTCTGGATGATTGAGCCTGAGGTTGCTTTCCTCGACCAAGAGGAGCTGATGGACCTCGAAGAAGACTTCATCAAGTATTGTGTTAAGTGGGCTCTCGACAACTGCAAGGACGACCTTGAGTTCCTTAATAAGATGATTGATAAGACGCTTATCGAACGTCTCGAAGGCGTACTTAAGGAGACCTTCGTTCGCTTGCCTTATACCGAGGGCATCAACATTCTGCAGGAAGCCATTAAGAACGGCAAGAAGTTCGAGTTCCCATGCAATTGGGGCGATGACCTCGCAAGCGAGCACGAACGCTATCTCGTTGAGGAACACTTCAAAAAGCCCGTCATCATGACCGACTATCCGCGTTCCTTCAAGAGCTTCTATATGAAGCAGAACCAAGAGACAGCCGATGGCGGTTCTGTAGGTTACAAGGGCGCCGTTGCTCCTGGTCCCACGATGCAGGGCACCGATGTTCTCTTCCCGTCAATTGGCGAGATTATTGGTGGATCGGTTCGTGAAGAGAGCTACGACAAGCTGATGGCTGAGGTGAAGCGTCGTGATATGGATATGACGCACCTTTGGTGGTACCTCGATACCCGCAAGTACGGCAGTTGCCCACATGCAGGATTTGGTCTCGGTTTCGAGCGTCTCATCCTGTTCGTTACAGGCATGCAGAACATTCGCGACGTCATTCCGTTCCCAAGAACTCCTCGCAACGCAGAGTTCTAAATTTAATGCGGAAATATTAGAGTTTATTTTTTCAGCCAGGCAAGACGTTCTCTTTCTGGCATTAGCTCTATGGCATAACGAAGCATAGTGCGAGGCATCTCGTCGACATGCTGATTGAGGAAGTCACGAAGCAAATCCATGCTGATACGCTTGCCCATTTCTCGAAGCATCCAGCCTACAGCCTTATGCATCAAGTCGTGTTTGTGCTGAAGATGCTTCTCTGCATAACGAAGACACCAAGAAGGATCACCTTGTTGAGAAGTTTTCCAAGTGCAAACCATGCTCATTCTCTGCTTCCAAAGGCAAGGGCTTGAAGCAAGTTCGTCGAGCACTTTCATCTTATAATCTCTATCGCCCAGATTGCTAGGCAAGAGCAACCAATGCCCTATGATTTTGTGCACAGATAAATCAACAAGGTCCCAATTATTGGCTTGCTCAGCAAACTGGAGGTAGAGATTTACTATTTCATCTCGTTTACTGATGGCTTCAGGATTGTGCTCAAGGCGCTTTGTGGAAAGCTTTTCAAAGCGAGCAACTAGAATGAGAAAGCCACAAAGCCTGACTTCATGCCAGCGAGAAAGGAGAAGTTCAGGCACTTCGCTTAGAGGAAAGTCTTGAGCCACAGCCCGAACCACTTCTCTTGTCTGCGGCACTTTAAGTCCAAGGAACTCGTCTCCCTCGCCATATTCTCCTGGCCCAGTCTTAAAGAAACGCATCAAGTTGAGTCGCTGCTCTTCATTCTGCTGCGACTCCATGAATGCAATGACTTCCTTAGCTGTCATCTATGTTAGAGAGGATGTCTACGAGGTAAAGCGTTGCTCTATGACTGACCAGTCAACAATCTGCCAAAGGGCTGCTAGATGGTCAGGACGACGATTCTGGTAGTCGAGGTAATAAGCATGCTCCCAGACATCGAAGGTAAGGAGAGGATTGAAACCTTTCTGAATGGGATTGGCAGCATTAGGCTCTTGAGTGATAAGGAGATTGCCCTCTTCATCGGCCGAAAGCCAAACCCAACCAGAGCCAAAGAGTGTGGCTCCCTTCTTCTGAAACTCGTCCTTGAAAGCATCAAACGAGCCAAACTGCTTGTCGATGGCTTCTGCAAGCTTTCCTATTGGCTTGTTGTCGGCCTTCGGAGCTGCAAACTGAGCGAAGTAAAGATTGTGGTTCAGGATCTGTCCTGCATTGTTGAGAATACCTCCATCGGCTTGTTTAACAATGGTTTCAAGAGGCACATCTTCCCACTTTGTTCCAGGCAGGAGATTGTTGAGGTTGTTCACATAGCCAGCAAGATGCTTTCCATGATGGAAACCAATAGTCTCGCGGCTGATAACTGGCTCGAGAGCCTCCGATGCATAAGGCAAAGGCATCAATTCAAAAGGTTTCATAGTGGGTGGATTCTTAATTTTGAGGGTTTATCCAACAAGGCTGATACGCTTCTCCTGTATGAGTTTGCGCAGGTTGATGAGTGCATAACGCATACGACCAAGAGAGGTGTTGATGCTGACTCCAGTCATCTCTGCAATCTCTTTGAAAGAGAGGTCATCATAGAAACGCATCATAATAACTTCTTTCTGAGGCGCAGGAAGGTAGTCGAGCAACTGACGAATAGAGGCTCGAGTCTGGCTGTCAATCATCTCATCTTCGCGAGTCGCTTCGCTAAGGCTCAGGCTATTGAGAGCTTTGGGCTTCACTTGGTCTTCGCGAACAGTCATCGTGCTCTCTGTCTTACGGCTCTTATCGAGAATAAGGTTATGAGCAATACGAGTGAGCCAAGCACTAAACTTGCCAGTTGTCTGGTACTTGTGACTTCTGATAGCTATAATGGCACGCTGGAATGTGTCCTGGAAGAAATCGTTGGCTACATCTTCATCTTTCACTAGGAAAAGAATGTAGGAATAGATGTACGCTTGATGGCGTTCAAGCAAAACATCAAATGCACCGTCGTTGCCTTCTTCATACAATACAACCAACTCATGGTCGGTCATTGCAGATAATTGATTCATTACGTCTCAAAAAATGGTTTTGGAGTAATGTTTGTCGATAGGCAAAGATAGTTTTAGTTAAAAAAATGATGTTTTGACGATGCAAAGTAATGGCTTTTTCTTCATATCTGCAAACTTTTTTGTCATTTTTTTACGTTTTGTGCAACGAAAAAGTACGATAAGTAGGGCATTTTGCACAAAAACATGTAACTTTGTGCAGTTTTTATTAACAAATAATAATGAATACAAGAGAAGAGAAGTTGCAGGCATTCGGACGCTTATTGGATGTGATGGACAACCTGAGAGAGAAGTGTCCTTGGGACCATAAACAGACCAACGAAAGCTTGCGACCCAATACAATCGAAGAGACATTTGAGCTTTGTGATGCACTCCTGAAAGATGATGTGCCCAATATAGAAAAGGAACTTGGAGACGTTCTGCTTCATATTGTTTTCTATGCTAAGATTGCAAGCGAGAAGGGACAATTCGACATAGCCGACGTTTGCAACAAACTTTGCGACAAACTCATCTTCCGTCATCCTCATGTTTATGGAGATGCAGTTGCAAAGACTGCTGGAGATGTGGTGATGGCTTGGGAGCAAATCAAGCAGAAAGAAAAGGACGGCAATAAGACTGTGCTTGGGGGTGTTCCCAATTCGTTGCCTTCACTCATTAAGGCTTATCGCATTCAAGACAAAGCTAGGGCTGTTGGCTTCGACTGGGAGAAGAAGGAAGATGTCTGGGATAAAGTCAAGGAAGAACTTGGTGAATTGCAGGCTGAACTTGCAAAAGATGACAATCAGGACAAGCAAACTGCCGAATATGGAGACTTTCTATTCAGCCTCATTAATGCTGCAAGACTTTACCATATTAACCCCGACAATGCCCTTGAACACACGAACCAGAAGTTCATTCGTCGGTTCAACTATGTAGAGAAGAAGGCAAAGGAGCAAGGATTGGAGCTTAAGGAAATGACGCTAGCTCAGATGGATGCTCTTTGGAACGAAGCGAAGCAATCGGAATAAAAAAAGAAGAGCAGAACATGCATCCCTGCAAACCTGCTCTTCGCCGAAACTTCTTTTTACCTTAAAGCCTAATTAATTCTGTTTCGGTCGAGGACCTCCTCTATGAGGCCTGTTTTCTCCGCCGAAGTCTTCCAGCATCTTTCTGTGGAACTGGTCTTCGGCACACATTGCTTTGTATACTTTCTGAGGCGGAACAACCTGGCAAAGTTTCTTATAGTAAGTCACTTCGAGCTTTGCCATCTCTACGCCTAAGTCCTTAATTTTCTGGATGATGATGGAGTAGTCCTTGTCTGCACCAGCTTGAGGAGCGTTCTTCTTGAGCATGAAGATCTGGCGTTGCAAACCTCTTTGCTTGCCCTTCATCTCGAAATAAATAGGGTAGAAGGCCTGTGCTTCTGAAGAATTGAAGCCTGCTTCTGCAGTCACATAGCTCTCGAGCTTTGACTTAAACTCCTGAGGATTGAACTTACCTCTCTGCTGTTGTTGTGCCATCAGAGCAATACCGAACAGCAGGAAACTGAATGATAAAATAAACTTCTTCATATCTTATTCTGCTTCGGTTAAGTATGATGCAATACTCATATTGTCTATCATCGAGTAATCCAATGCATCTTCTATGTACTGAATATCCTCGGCTTCAGCAACTTGCACATTATGGCGGCTTTCGAGCATCCAGCCTCCAGCAGCCACACAACCCACCAGAACAGCCGCAGCAGCCCATCGCCAAACCAGATTGCGATGCTTTCTTCTGGGCACACGACTCATCACTCTGTCCGTCAGTCCCTCGAAGTAGCCTTCAGGAACCTTGAACGGAGTCTCTTGGCCAAAGCGCTCGAAAAGCTTTGCTTCCAACTCTTCTGTGTTATAGTTTGTTGTCTTCATTCTACCTGTTTGATATATAATAATGTAAAAGGTTTAATCTAAATTCTCAAAAAATGCAGAAATTTTTTTTACGGCATGATGATAGGAAGCTTTCAAGGCTCCGATACTTGTGCCGAGAAGGTCGCTCATATCTTCGTATTTCATCTCGTTGAAGTACTTCAGATTGAAGACGAGCTTCTGTTTGTCGGGCAAAGTGCTGATGGCTTCCTGAAACTGCTTCTGCACCTCGTCTCCGTCGAAGTAGCTGTCGGAGGCCAGCATATCGGCAAAGTTCATGTCTCCCTGCTCGAGACTGAGGACTTGCTTCTTTTTAGACAGATGATTGAGCGACTCGTTGATGGCAATTCGGAAGAGCCAAGTTTGCAGGCGAGACTCTCCACGAAAACTGTCGATTGCACTCCAAGCCTTGATGAAAGTGTTCTGAAGGACATCGTCAGCATCGTCGTGAACGATTACCATTCTGCGGATCTGCCAATAGAGAGGCTCCTGATATTCGCGAACCAAACGCGTAAAAGCCGCTTCTTTGGTAGAAGGGTCAGTCAATTGCTTATAGAGTGCTTTCTCGTCTATCATGACACTAAGTTAGACAAGCACGACAAAATAAGGTTTAAAGGGGAGTAAACTGAGTTTACTGTACTGAAACTTTGCGGACAACCTTGCCGACCTTAATCAGGTAGCAACCTTTCGGAAGGTTCAGGGCAAAACTCTTGTCGTTACTATCGATGCGGATGGTAGCGACCTTAGTTCCAGTCAAGTTGAAGATTTCCATCACTTCGCCTTGAGCACCAACAATGTGAACGTTGCCATCCTTAATGCTGAGTTGGATACCAGAAACACTAACCTCGATGCCGTCAGCCATAGGTTCTGCCAGCATGGAGATTGGAGCGAAAGCCATCGCCAAAGTGAGTGTTATGATAAAAATCTTCTTCATTCTGTATAGAATTCGATGCAAAGATAGGTTTTTTCAGTTATTCCTGCAAGCATTTCATGTAAAAAAGTGTTGTTTTTCACAAGAAAAGTTCAAAAACATGCTCAAGAACATACTTTCGCATACAATAAAGCGCGTTTCGACCTAAAACTTTGTCTTTTCTGATGACCCTCAGTTAAAATCAAAACTTAACACGTTAACTTCGCCAACTTAACACGTTAAAATCGCAAACTTAACACGTTAACTTTGCCATCGTAACTGGGGTTGTTTGGGAACGAACCTGGAGGTCTGCTCTCCCAAAACACTCAATCCCGCTCTACCAAATGTCTTCCGGCTTCTCAGGATTGTCGTAGATTTCCTTCGGACAATACTCGATGTGGTCCATATAGAACTCAGCCGTCTCAGTATCGAGGACAGACTTCATCTTCAGGTAATAGGTTTTGTCTGGGTCGAGAGTTTGTCTGGTTACGATTCTTCGAACGATATTCCGATTGACGTTTGCTCTCGCAGTAGTTCCTGGATTCTTGAGAATGAGGATGCTTTCCTCGCCCTTCATGAATCCGCAGTTGCGCATCTGTTTGTCGGCTTCTGCATCCGCATCATCATCGGTTCCAGTATCTTCAATCCAGCCAGTAATCGGATCGACTCCTCCAAGTGTAAGATTGACTGGAATTCCTGCTGCGGGCATGGCGTCGAGACGGTCTCCGAAGTAGAACTGAGCGATTCCTCTGTCGCTATTTGTCAGGATTCGATAGCGGACTTCATAGGTTCCTCGCTTTGGAACAGGCGGGAGAGTGAAAACGAGTTCCCACCTTCCAACACACTTCACTTCGTCCCCACAAAGGCTACCAAACTTGTAGTTGTAGGCATTATAATACACAAAGGTAGAGCCCTCGTTGATGCTGAGGTTGCCGATGTACTTGTATTCCGCATCATCAGGGAAGTGAACCCATTGATGTCTGGCATCAGTAAGGGGAACTCTTCGAATGTCGTTGTTCATCACTTCGGGGAAGAAACTCATACAATCCATTCGGATTCGGGTTCGAGCCAAATTGTTGCGAGTCTCCTCGTTATAGGCAATGGGAGCATCTATCTCGTAGATATAGCCGTTCAGAGCCGTTCTCTTGTCCAGGTCTTCTACTTCTCTCATCACTCGAGCCCCAACCTTACTTGGGTCGCAACCTATTTCGTGGCCACTTCCATGACGAGCATTATCGATTACAGGAAAACGGTTGAGGTAGACACCATTCGACTCCAGACTCTCATAGATCTTGAGCAATCTTCGCTTTCCCATCGTGACATAATACTCCATTACGGGAATCGAAAGTTTGCCAGGAGAACCCACATAATCGTAACCCTTCTCGTTGTAGTGGAAGACGAGCCTGTCTGGAGCCAGTTTGAAGGGCAGAACATGATAGGTGGTCCATTGGTTGAGCATATTATCGAGGCTCTTGAAGTCCGTATTTGCCTCTGCCTCAGGATAATAGTCATGAGCATCAACCCAAGATTGAACATCTTCTGGAGTAATATCCTCGGCAGGTTTCCCAATCTCTTCTTGCCAGAAGTCGTCCTTTTCAGCAAAGATTGTGAAGCCATATTTCCTGTGTTCAGGGGCATAGGAATAGCCGCCATCCATTGTCTTGAGGCCGTTTGCAGGCGTTTTCTCAGTAATCATATTCGTCTGATAAAGCGTCTCGTAAACCTCGTCTCTTATCTTCGAAAGTGTGTCCATCAACCCGCAAGCCTGAATGATTCGAGCCATTACGACGAAGCCGCTTTCATAGCCATCGAGTTGCTCTTGCAAGATGGTTTTCAGTGTGACTTCTCTTGGAGCAATCACTTTCTCCATTTGATGGATGACGCCATTGATGGTGAGAATGTCGCGATTGATAGAGTTGATGGGGTAGATGCGATTGATGTAGATGCTATCTGGGTTTTTCGGACGATAAACACTCAGTTTGATGTCGTTCATGTTGGCTCGTCCGAACTCGTCATTATTGTTTTGAGGGAAGTTCATGGTCTGATAGAATTCCTCGTCTCCGCCATCAATAATACTGTTATAGACGACAACTTTCATGATACTGTCCCGTATCTTATCGCTTTCGAAACTCTCCCAACTTGGCTCTTCAATGAAGCCAGCATCCACTTGATCCTGCAAATATTGGGCAATCGCATCGTTTGTTGGAGCAAAACAAGTATAATTGCCACGAGCACTTAGAAGTTGGTAGACAGTACTCTTACTGCGTGGACTAATGGGAATGAGTTGCAGAAGTTTTACATATTCGCTGTAGTCGTCGTGTTTCTGCAGGTAGCCGAGTATTGTCTCTTCCCTGAAAACATAGCGGGCAGAAGTGTCGATGTCCTCCTTGCAAGCACAGAGAAGCAATATAAAAGATGTAAGAAGTAAGACGAACTTTTTCACTTTGTTTGACGCAAAAGTATGATTATTTTGCTGCAAAGTAACAAAAAAGTACAATACGAAGCAAGTTTTTCGGCAAAAAAAGTGCAGAAAAGGTTGTTATCTTGGTATTTCTATAACCTCAAGGTCGCTAAAGTTGCCGTTCTCTATGTTGAAGCGAACAAGGGTGCGAACTTGGTGCCAACCTTGCAGTCCTGCTGCTCCAGGATTGATGTGAAGCAGCTTCAATCGCTCATCATATTGGACTTTCAGGATGTGACTGTGTCCTGAAATGAAGAGTTTAGGCGGGTTTGCGAAGATTTGCTGGCGGATTCTGGGGTCATAATTGCCTGGATAGCCCCCTATATGAGTCATGAGAATATCGGCTCCTTCGCATGTCCAACGCAGCTTTTCTGTGTAGAGCCTTCGCAAATCACCTCCGTCGCAATTGCCAAAGACTGCTCTTAAAGGTCGAAACTCTTGCAGTTTCATCGCCAATTCAAGCGAGCCAATATCGCCTGCATGCCATATTTCATCGCATGGCTCGAAGTACTCCAAGTAGCGATTGTCCCAATAAGCATGGGTGTCACTCAGTAGCCCAATTCGCTTCATCTCGTTTGATTTTCCTTATCATATAAACCAGCATGCATGAGGCTGCCACAAAGCTGATTGTATCGCTTATCGGCATGGAAAGCCAAACACCGTCCAAGCCCCACCACTTCGGCAAGATGGCAAGCAAAGGAATGAGGAAGAGCATTTGTCGCGTAACACTCAGGAAGATGCTCTTGCCTGCGTGACCGATGCTTTGGAAGAAGTTTCCGATGACCATCTGAGCGCCCACCAACGGGAAGGCTGCCACGATAAGTCGGAACGCTCTTTCCGCCTTTGCCGTCAACTCAGGACCAGTTCCGAAGATGCGAACCACATATCCTGGTATCAACTCTCCTGTCAAACAAGTCAGAAGGGTGATGCTCGTCGCTCCAATAATGCCGTAACGAAGCACTCTGAAGACGCGGTCATTCTTCCTCGCACCCCAGTTGTAGCCTACAATTGGCTGCATTCCTTGAACCAAGCCCATCACGACAGTCACAAACAAGAAGATGACTCTGTTCACGATTCCGTAGGCTCCAATCGCCATGTCACCGCCATACTGGAGCAAACGATTGTTGCAAATCAGTACCACCAAGCAAGCGCAACTGTTGAACAGGAACGGGCTGAGACCGATTGCGAGACATTGGCGGACAATATCGAGCCTGAGTCCGTAGATGCCTCTGCGAAGATGAAGGAGTTCCGTAGGTCGACTAAAGAGCTTCAATTGCCAGCCGAAAGCGATTGCCTGAGCAATTATGGTGGCCCAAGCAACTCCCTGAATGCCCCATTTGAACACGAAGATGAAGAGCGGGTCGAGTATGCAATTGACGATAATGGCGAGGAAAGTGCATCCCATAGCCGAGCGAGGATGACCTGCACTCCTCAGTATCGCGTTCGAGCCATAGTAGAGATGCGTTATCATGTTGCCAATCAAGATGATAAGCATATACTCGCGAGCATAGGGTAGGGTGACGTCGCTTGCTCCGAAAAGCCGCAGAATGTCGTCCAGGAAAGGCAAACAGGCGAATGTGAAGACAATGCCAAGCAGGACATTCAGGCTGATTGTGTTGCCAAGGATGTGCTGCGCTTCCTCGTATTTCCCTTGCCCAAGACGAACGCTTATCACAGTACTTGCACCCACGCCAACCATTGCTCCGAAGGCGGCTGAGAGGTTCATGAACGGACTTGCCACAGCCATGCCGCTGATTGCTTCGTCGCCCAAGCCTTGACCCACGAAGATGCTATCCACTATATTATATATAGAGGAGGCCACCATCGCGATAATTGCAGGCAGAGAATACTGCCAAAGCAGGCTGCCGATGGGCTTTGTGCCGAGTTCCGTGGGGACGTGTTGTTGCATCTTATCCTGAATGATTGGGCTCGTTTTTCGTTTGCAAAGGTATAAAAAGATTAGGGATTAGAGATTAAGGATTAGAATTTTTTTGTAATTTTGTGCCGTCTTTTGTTACAAATCGACGCTTTCGGCGTTATATTTATATAAGGACATCTGAAAATGAGACTGAAAGCCTTTCTCCTCGCACTCTGTCTGCCCGCTTTCCTCTTCGCTCAGGAATCGGAACTCGACAAGCTCGTCCAGCGGCAAGCTGCCTTTGGTCGGACCATTCCGCAGGAGAAGGTCTTCATCCATCTCGACAATACTTCCTACCAACTTGGCGACACAATTTGGTTCACGGCCTACCTTCGACGGACCGATACGGACAAGCCTTCCGACGTGAGCGGCGTGCTTTATGTGGAGCTTTATGGTCATGAGGGCTACATGATAGAGCGCAAACTCATCCAACTAAAAGAGGGTAGAGGTAGTGGATTCTTTGCTTTAAGTAAGTATATACAATACGCTGGTTATTATGAACTTAGAGCTTATACTCGTTGGCAACTCAATTGGGGACGTTTCGAGCATAAGCATCTGATAGGAACCCGCAAGCTCTTCGACTCGAAGTTGCAGGAAAAAGAGTACTACAGAGACTATGAGAAACTCTATAGTCGTGTGTTCCCCGTCTATGACAGACCCGTCGAGCCTGGCGATTACAGCCGCGATATGACTTTGAGGGCAATGCGACGGCTCTACGATTTCGAGGCTCAGAAACGCGAATTACAACTCTCGCTCTTCCCTGAAGGCGGCAATCTCGTTGTGGGACAGCCCTGCAGAGTGGCTTTCGAAGCGGCTTCTGCCGAAGGAGAGTGGCTCGAAGGTCAGATTGTCTGCGGAGATGTTTCGGCAAAGGTGCAACATCGTGGCAGAGGCGTTTTCGAGTTCATTCCGCAAAAGGGAATGGAGCAGGAAGTGGTCTTCACCTCGAAGGACGGCAGAACCGCTAAAGCAAAGCTTCCAAAAGCCGAGCAGACGGGCGTTTCGCTAAGGCTGGAGCAAGAGGGGAACTCTTGGGTGGCTCGCATCTCCCATTCAGCCGATTTGCTTGATGATAGCTTGGGCGTGAGCCTGATGTACGAAGGAAAGTTCCTCTTCGGTTCCACGTTGGATAAGTCGGAGTTCCGTTTCGACGAAGAGATTCTGCAGTCTGCCGGCGTCTATCAACTGACTGTCTTCGACACACAAGGTCGCGTCTTTGCCGACAGACTTTTCTTTTCCAGAGGCAAGGAGACACTCGAACCCACCCTCAGCATCGAAGGCCTGAAGGAAGAATATCAACCTTACGAGTCCGTCAGGCTCACTTTACGAGCCCCAGAAGGCAAGTCGAATGTATCTTTGACGGTTCGAGATGACTACAATCGCGATTTCATCTACGATAATGGTAACATCCTGACCGAAATGCTTTTGGCAAGCGAGATTCGCGGCTTCGTGCCCCAGCCCGGCTGGTATTTCGAGCAGGATGATGAAGAGCATCGTGTGGCTCTCGACCTCTTGATGATGACGCAAGGCTGGCGACGCTTCGACTGGCGCAATATGGCTGTCAGAGGGGCTTGGGACATCACTCAGCCTGCCGAGAAAGCACCCATCCTGATTGGTCGGACACACAAGAATTTAGACGAGGACATCGATTACCTCGACGAAAATGGCGTCCTTAAGTCGGAGAAAGAAGAGGAAGACGCTATTGATGACTTCCTCGGCGTTCCCCAGGACAAGATGACCTACGAAACAAAGCCCATCGATTTGTCCGACTTCGAGAGAGGAATGAGAACGAACGATTCGCGCAGGTCGCGCGAGCAAAACGACTACAAGAAAGCCGTGACGGATTCAGAAGACGAGGACTCGATACGCAAGGAACTGAAGGTTCATTGCGAATTTGTGGCAATCGATGCCGAAACGTCGTTCGTGGGCGAAAGTGAGACGGACAGAGGTGCTTTCCGCATTCAGTTGCCGCCTTTCTACGGGAAATCCATCCTCTTCCTGAGTGCTGCGGACACCACAAAATGGAAGGAAGGGAAGCCATATACCTGGATTCAAGCCGAACCCGACGACGAGGAAACGGACTTCATGTACTTGCCCGGAAGCGCCAAACTGAAGCGCAAAATCTTCGTTGAGCGGCCCGACTATCTCCCTCGAATCGTTTGGCCGTACCCCCATTTCGTGCAGCCCTACAACTACTATCAGAACCATCTGGCACCCACGTCTCAGCAAAGCAACGCCAAGGAATGGACAAGGCTGGACGACGAAACAATCATATCCGAAGTCACCATAAAAGCCAAGCGGAACTTCCTGCGCCGGTTCGACGACTCATGGCCCATCCTCGCCATCGACGCAGAGCGGGCACAGAATCTCTCGAGGGATTACGGCATAAACTTCATGCAATTGATAGTGGGCGACTATGGCGTGGGAGCCCCAAATGCCGATGACGAGAAGATAACCAGCGAACCGACATTCGACCTCAGATATGGCTACGGCAGGACTCGCAGAATGCTGATGGCAATGGAGAATGACAAAGAGATTCCTCACGATTCCCTATATGCGCGGAAATATCTCAAGTCGATATCTTGGGGAGGCGAAGGCGGTTTCGAGCCCTCTCCAAGCGAAAGATTGGAGTACGAGGGCAATGGTGTCTGGGACATGTGGGTGCTCTATTCCGACTATAGCCCCAGAATGGAAGGCAGCAACCTCTATTATGGCGCCAACGAACCGAAGACAAAGCTTGTGATGTACCCTTTCCCCGATGGCTCCCGATACATGACCTACAGGGACCGCCGCTATGTCCTCGATGGCTTTGCCTATCCTGCAGAGTTCTATTCGCCTGACTACAGCAACATGGAACCCCCAAAAGAAGCAACGGATTATCGCCGTACGCTTTATTGGAATCCGAACGTCAAGCTCGACGAGAATGGCGAGGCAGAAATCAAGTTCTACAACAACTGCCGCACCACACAACTCTCCGTCGAAGCCGAAGGCCAGTCCTCCGACGGCACTTTGCTTTGGACAAAATAAAATAACCCGTGGTTAAATTACAATTTTAACGTGTTATGATTGCCGTTTTAACGTGTTAAGTTCGCAAAGATAACGTGGATTGTGGGCAGTTTAGCCACATTGCCCTTCCAAATGAGGTCTTGAGACTGAAATTTTCGAACACCCAAAGTAAGCGAAAAGCATATAAAAAACATCAAAACAAGCGGTTCTCGCATGTTTTTAGAGGCTTGAGAGAGGAAAAATTTGTAGTATTTCGTGCCTTTTGAGCATCTCAGCATCTTAGGTGTAGGCTTTTAAATGTGTTATAATTCATTGCTTTATAGAGAGTTAGGTTGTTTTTAATACTGCTAGCAATCTCAAATCTCAAATCTCAATTAGTTTTTAATGTGGTATCCACATCCCTCTCTTATATATATATTATATTATAATTAATTAATTATTAATAAGTTATAAGTGATATAAGAGAGATTTTTCGATGTAGATGATATCTTTTTTTTAATTGAGATTTGAGATAACTGAGATTTGAGACGACTTAGGTTACCTATTCCTCTACAAGGCCTTCTACAAGAAAAAGTTCCTCGGCAGCTTCGCGGCAAAAGTCCCTGAACCGTTCGAAATCGACACATTATATATAATATGCGCAAACAAGAAAAAAATATTGTTTCGTAATTCGTATTTCTTAATTCTTTTTTGTAATTTTGCGCACGGAAATTTAAGCAAACACATTTTATATAACAATGAGTACACAAACAGAAAAGATTAAGGAGCTTATGGAGCTCCGCGCCAAGGCTCGTATGGGCGGCGGCGAAAAGGCTATCGAGAAGCAGCACGAGAAGAACAAGCTCACGGCTCGTGAACGCATCAACTTGCTGCTCGACGAAGGTAGCTTCGAGGAGATGGACATGTTCGTGAAGCATCGCTGCACTAACTTCGGCATGGAGAAGAAGCAGTATCTGGGCGACGGCGTTGTGACCGGTAGCGGTACGATTGGTGGCCGCCTGGTTTATGTCTTTGCACAGGACTTCACGGTTTCCGCTGGTTCTCTTTCAGAGATGTTGGCAAGCAAGATTTGTAAGGTGATGGACATCGCCATGAAGGTAGGTGCTCCTGTCATCGGTCTGAACGACTCAGGCGGCGCTCGTCTGCAGGAAGGCATCAACGCTCTCGCAGGTTATGCCGAAATCTTCCAGCGCAACATCATGTCTTCTGGCGTTATTCCTCAGATTAGCGCTATCATGGGCCCCTGCGCAGGTGGTGCAGTTTACAGCCCTGCTCTGACGGACTTCACCTTCATGGTAGAGGGAAGCAGCTATATGTTCCTTACTGGTCCTGGTCCTGTGAAGGCAGTTCTGGGCGAAGTTGTGACTCAGGAGCAGCTTGGTGGCGCAAGTGTTCACGCAACAAAGAGCGGTGTGACACACTTCACGGCCAAGAACGAGGAAGAGTGTATCGCTATGATTAAGCAGCTCTTCTCCTACATTCCTCAGAACAACCTCGAGAAGACGCCTCGCGTGGAATGCACAGACCCCATCGACCGCATGGAGGACTACTTGAACGACATCATTCCTGACAATCCCAACATGCCTTACGATATGTATCAGGTGATTGCTGGTATTGTGGATAATGGCGAGTTCTTCGAGGTTCAGCCGAACTTCGCTAAGAACATCATCGTGGGCTTTGCTCGCTTCAACGGCCAGAGTGTCGGCATCGTAGCCAACCAGCCGAAGCAGCTGGCAGGTGTGCTCGATTGCAACTCAAGCCGCAAGGGCGCTCGTTTCGTTCGTTTCTGCGACGCCTTCAACATTCCTATCGTGACGCTTGTTGACGTTCCTGGCTTCCTTCCCGGAACAGGTCAGGAGTACAACGCCGTCATCCTGCATGGTGCTAAGTTGCTCTATGCTTACGGAGAGGCTACGATTCCCAAAGTGACTGTTACCCTCCGCAAGAGCTATGGTGGCAGCCATATCGTGATGAGCTGTAAGCAGCTTCGTGGCGACCTGAACTATGCTTGGCCCTCGAGCGAGATTGCTGTGATGGGTGCAAGTGGTGCCGCAAGTGTGCTCTATGCTAAGGAAGCTAAGGCTCTGAAGGAAGAAGGCAAGGTTGAGGAAGCAAAGGCTTACATGGCAGAGAAGCAGAAGGAGTACGAAGACCTCTTCGCTAATCCTTATCAAGCTGCCAAGTACGGCTACATCGACGATGTAATCGAGCCTCGCAACACTCGTTTCCGCATCATTCGCGCTTTGGCTCAACTCGAGAACAAGAAACTCACTAATCCTGCCAAGAAGCACGGCAACATTCCTCTTTAAGCACTATGAGATTACTTTCTATATCAGATCCGCAGATATGGCTTTTAGCAGGCATCTCCGTTCTGGTGGTGTTCTCCATCCTGCTCATTCTGGTTCTCATTCTGGGCATCTTTACCGCTATCGCTAAAAAGACGACGGCAAAGGCAAAGGCTGTGAAGAGCACCATCAGTAGCAGTTTGGAGGCCAAGTCCTTCGAGAAAGCCAGCGATGAGGATAAGGCTGCAGTTGCGACGGCTCTCTATCTCTATTTCGAGGAGAGAGACAATCGCGAAAGCCGTGTCCTGACTATCGTTCCATATCCTTCAGCTTGGGGAGCTCAACTGAACCCAAGACTTTAGTAAAGTTTATAGTTTACAGATTAAAGTTTAAAGACTCAATGAAAGAATTCAAGTTTAAGATAGGTGGTCAGGACTATGCTGCCACCGTTGAAGACCTTAAGGACGGACAGATGAAGGTTACCGTCAATGGTCAGACTTATCAGGTAGAAGTTCCCCAGACAAAGGCTCAAGGACCTCGTGTAGCTATGGCTCCCGCAGCTGCAGAGACTCAGACAGGCGGCACAAAGGACGTTACTTGCGAACTTCCCGGAACCGTTACGAAGATTAATGTTACCGACGGTCAGCGTGTAAAGCGTGGCGACGTTCTGCTCGTTCTCGAGGCTATGAAGATGGCCAACGACATCGTGAGCGAAGTGGACGGAACAGTTAAGCGCGTGGCTGTTACTCAAGGACAGAGCGTCAATCAGGGCGACGTGCTCGTAGAGATGGTTGCCGACTTCGTGGCTGCAAAGGCAGAGGTTACTCCGAAGCCCGCTCCAGCAGCTCCCGCTCCTGTGGCAGCTCCTGCTCCAGCTCCTTCTGCTCCCGCAGGCGCAAAGACCGTTACCGCTCCTCTTCCAGGCACCATCACAAAGGTGACTGTCAAGGTGGGCGATACCGTTAATGCAGGCGACACAGTCCTCTTGATGGAGGCTATGAAGATGGAGAACAACATCACAGCCGAGTTCGGAGGTACCGTTAAGGCTATCCTCGTCGAGACAGGCAATCAGGTACAAAGCGGACAAGCACTCGTTGAACTTGACTAATAAGAAAGACAATGAAAAAATACATTAGTTTGCTCTTGCTCCTCCTGGTTTCAGCACCTCTTCTGGCTGCCGATTTCAACCTAGAGGAGGGCGTGAGCAAGTTCATCAACGAGATGGGCTTCGTCACTTTCTTCATTCAGGAAGAGGGTTGGAAGAATGCCGTCATGATTCTCATCGGTTGCTTCCTGCTCTATCTTGCCATCAAGAAGGAGTACGAGCCCTTGCTGCTCCTGCCCATCGCTTTCGGCATGATTCTCAGCAATCTGCCTGGTGCAGGACTCTTCGACTCAGACATGTGGAACAACGAGTTCCTCAATCCCAACAGTCCGTACTATCACAGCTACGGCCACATCATGCGTGAAGGAGGTTTGCTCGACATCCTCTACATTGGCGTGAAGGCAGGCGTTTATCCTTGCCTCATCTTCCTTGGCGTAGGAGCGATGACCGACTTCGGTCCTTTGATTGCCAATCCCAAGAGCCTCTTGCTTGGCGCAGCCGCTCAGCTTGGCATCTTCGCTACCTTCCTGGTTACGCAGATTGACTTCTTCGGCTTCTCTGTCGCTCAGTCGGCTTCTATCGGCATTATCGGCGGAGCAGATGGTCCTACGGCTATCTTCCTGACCTCCAAGCTCGCTCCTGAGCTGCTTGGTCCTATCGCAGTTGCCGCTTATAGCTACATGGCTCTGGTGCCCGTTATTCAGCCTCCTATCATGCGTGCCCTCACGACTAAGAAGGAGCGTCTGATTCGCATGAAGCAACTTCGCGAAGTCAGCAAGAAGGAGAAGATAATCTTCCCAATTGTCGTGGCTATCGTCGTGAGCCTGATTGTTCCCTCTGCTGGAACGCTTATCGGCTGCTTGATGCTCGGTAACCTCTTCAAAGAGAGTGGGGTAGTGGAGCGCTTGAGCAAAGCTGCTCAGAATGAGTTGAACAACATCGTAGTCATCATGTTGGGTGTAACCGTTGGTGCAACCGCAACCGCAACAGCATTCCTGAATGTTCAGACTATTGCCATCCTTTGTGTCGGCATCGTAGCCTTCGGCATCGGTAGTGCAGGTGGCGTTCTGATGGCTAAGTGCATGAACCTCTTCCTTAAGGAGAAGATTAATCCGCTCATCGGTTCTGCAGGCGTGAGTGCCGTTCCTATGGCTGCTCGTGTAAGCCAGAGCGAAGGTCAGAAGGCCGACCCACGCAACTTCCTCCTGATGCACGCTATGGGTCCCAACGTGGCTGGCGTCATTGGTAGTGCCGTTGCAGCAGGTATTCTGCTCAGCTTCTGTAGCTAAACATTATAATATTAATATCACTTGAGCGGATAGACTGACTGAGTCCCAGGACTATCCGCTCTTTCTTTAAATAATGCAAGGGCAAAAACCAAGCCGATGGATGCAATAAACAATCTATTCTCTTTGCTTAGTTCCGTGTTTTGGGGCTGGCCAATGGTTATCCTTTTGCTCGGTACGCATGTGTTCCTCACTTTTAGGCTTCGCATCCCTCAAAGGCGATTGCTGACGGGCATCCGTCTGTCTGTAAAGAAGGACAAAGGAGCAACTGGTGATGTCTCGCAGTTCGGAGCTTTGGCTACGGCGCTTGCAGCCACTATCGGTACGGGCAATATCGTAGGCGTGGCAACGGCTGTGGCACTTGGTGGACCTGGGGCTGTGCTTTGGTGCTGGCTGACGGGCATCTTCGGTATGGCAACGAAGTATGCTGAAGGTCTGCTTGCCGTCAAATATCGTGTAAAAGGAAGCGACGGGCGAACCTATGGAGGTCCTATGTATGCACTTGAACTTGGACTTGGCATGAAATGGCTTGCTATGCTCTTCGCTATCTTTACCGCTCTTGCCAGTTTCGGCATCGGTTGTACCGTGCAAGCCAATTCAATAGCTCTGCTAGCCAACGAGACCTTTGGCATTCCTACATGGATTGTGGGAGTGTTCGTTTGCGTGCTTACGGCACTTGTCATCATGGGCGGCGTGAAGTCCATAGCCCGTGTTTGTACCATATTTGTCCCCTTCATGGCTGCGCTCTATGTGGTAGGCTGTATCGTGATTCTTTGCATGAATAGTGGCTTTGTGTGGCCTGCCGTGCAACTCATCGTGAAATCGGCTTTCAAGCCTATGGCTGCAGGTGGTGGCTTTGTTGGAGCTACGGTAATGATGGCGGCTCGCTATGGTATCGCTCGAGGCTTGTTCTCCAATGAAAGCGGTATGGGTAGTGCTCCCATCGTGGCAGCAGCAGCTCAGACACGCAATCCTGTCCGTCAAGCTTTGGTATCAAGTACAGGTACGTTCTGGGACACAGTCATCATTTGTGCACTTACTGGCTTAGTGCTCGTCAGCAGCATCTTGGCTTATCCAGATATCAGCTTTGCAGATGGGGCTGCGCTAACGAAGGTTGCCTTCTCAAAGATTCCGTATGTAGGTGCCCCTTTACTCACTTTCGGCATTCTGACCTTTGCCTTCAGCACAATCCTCGGTTGGTGTTACTATGGAGAAAGTGCTGTCAACTACATTGAGCATCAGCGCATTAACCGTTTCTATCGCATCCTCTACATCGTGGCTTTGTTCTTCGGCAGTATTATCAGCCTTGACGTAATATGGAACATCGCCGACACAATGAATGCGCTCATGACCATTCCCAACCTTGTTGCTCTGCTCTTGTTGAGTGGTGTTGCTGCTCGCGAAACAAAGAAATATCTTTGGGGAGGACGTCTGGATGAGGATATGGAAGACAATAAAGATATGAATACTGATGGATGAGGTGTTGACTTTATTTGAGCTGAACAGCCTTGTACACGAGGTTATCGAAGCGAATTTCGATGATGAGTACTGGGTGACTGGCGAGTTGAGCGACGTCAGTACGCCTGCTTTCGGCGGTCATTTCTATGGAGAACTAGTCCAAAAGGATGAGGAAGAGGACCGTATAATTGCTCGAGCACGTATTACTTGTTGGGCACGAACTTACGGACTTTTGCGACTAAGGTTTCAGAAGGAGTCGGGCGAAACACTTCGCAAGGGCTTGCAGGTAAAGCTCTTGGTGCAGGTTAACTTCCACGAGCAATACGGCTATTCGCTCAACATCCTCGATATTGACTCTACTTTCACGCTTGGAGACCTCGCAAAAAGACGCAGAGAAATACTTCAGCAACTCGAAAAGGACGGCATTCTGCATGACAATCAAGAGCTTCCTTTGCCTCGATTGCTGAAAAGAATTGCCGTCATAAGCAGTTCAACTGCAGCTGGTTATGGTGACTTCTGTAAACAATTGGAGCAGAACGAATACGGTTTCCACTTTGATGTGCAACTCTTTCCTGCAGTCATGCAAGGCGAGCATGTGCCCGAAAGCATCATCTCAGCCCTCGAATCAATCCTTTCGGAGCAGCCTTTCGACCTTGTTGTCATTATTCGAGGCGGGGGAGCAAGTAGCGATTTGAGCGACTTCGACAGTTACGAATTGGCCGCTTGTATTGCCCAATATCCTTTGCCCGTCCTTACTGGAATCGGGCATGAACGAGATGAAACGGTGCTCGACTTTGTGGCTCATACAAGAGTTAAGACGCCAACTGCAGCCGCAGCTTTCATTATCGAACATCAGGCAGAAGAAGCTGCTTTGCTCGACGACCTGTATCTTCGCATCACGCATTCAGCCGAAGAGCGTATCCTGCGAGAGGAACAAAGGTTGGAACATCAGAAGACCGTCCTGCCTTTACTATTTACGAACTTCATTCAAAGGAAGCAAAACGGACTTCAACTCCTTTGTCAAAGGCTCATGAATGCTGGCAATCAGCGACTTGAACGCGAGCAACATCGATTAGAACTCATGAAGCAAAGATTGAATTCACTCGATCCGAAGCTCCTCTTGAAACGCGGTTATACAATCACAACTTGCGGCGGAAAGATAGTTCGCAGCATAGAAAGGCTCGCGGAAGGCGAAGTCCTGACCACACAAACAGAACAAGGAGAAATATATTCAAAGGTAGTATTATGCAAGAAGAATTGACTTACGAGCAGGCCATGCAACGCCTCGAAGAGATGGCCCAGCAAATGGAAAGTGGCGAGATAGGTATCGACGAAATGGCAGAGCGCCTTCGTGAAGCCCAAAAGTTGATGAAGTATTGTCACGAAAAACTCTACGAAGCAGAAAAAAACTGCAAATCCTTGCTGAATGTCGAGGAAAAGGCGTAACTTTGCATGCAAAATCGGATTAGAGATTAAAGATTAGGGATAAATGAAAGAAATAGATTGGAGTAACCTCTCGTTTGGTTACATGAAGACTGACTACAATGTGCGCTGTTACTATCGCAATGGTGCATGGGGTGAGATAGAGGTTTGCAGCGAGGAGACAATTCCCATTCACATGGCTGCAACTTGCCTGCATTACGGACAAGAGGCTTTCGAGGGACTGAAAGCTTATCGTTGTCCTGATGGAAAGGTTCGCGTCTTCCGCTCTGATGAGAATGCAGCTCGTCTGCAAAGCACTTGTCGCGGAATCTTGATGCCCGAACTCTCTACAGAGAAGTTCAACGAGATGGTAGATAAGGTGGTTCGCCTGAACGAGCGATTCATCCCGCCTTATGAGAGCGGAGCTACGCTTTATATCCGTCCTTTGTTGATTGGTACAAGCGCTCAGGTCGGCGTTCATCCTGCCGAAGAATACCTCTTCCTCATCTTCGTAACACCAGTTGGTCCGTACTTCAAAGGCGGCTTTGCTACGAATCCTTATGTCATCATTCGCGAGTACGACCGTTCTGCTCCTCTTGGAACTGGCATTTACAAGGTGGGTGGAAACTATGCGGCCAGTCTCAGAGCCAACAAGATGGCACACGACCTCGGCTATAGTTGCGAGTTCTATCTCGATGCGAAAGAGAAGAAATATATGGATGAGTGTGGAGCAGCCAATTTCTTCGGCATCAAGAACAACACTTATGTGACTCCAAAGAGTACCAGTATCCTGCCCAGCATCACGAATAAGAGTCTGATGCAATTGGCTATGGACCTTGGAATGAAGGTTGAACGCCGTCAGATTCCTGAGGAGGAATTAGCCACTTTCGAAGAGGCCGGAGCTTGCGGAACTGCAGCTGTCATTAGTCCTATCGAGCGTATCGACGACCTCGACACAAAGCAGAGCTTCATCATAAGCAAGGACGGCCAGCCTGGTCCCATTTGTCGTAAGCTTTATGAAAAGCTTCGCAACATTCAATACGGCATTGAGCCAGACATTCACGGCTGGACCAGAGTTGTGATAGAATAGGCTAAAGCATAACCGCATAAATTAAGCGCTGCCCGGAGAGAAATCCTGAGCAGCGCTCTTTCTTTGCCTGTATTTCGGAGTTGGGTTATTCCCAGCCTCTTACCATTTTAATGGCGGTAATGGCGCACTCGTCGCCCTTGTTGCCAAGCATACCGCCGCTTCGTTGCTCAGCTTGCTCGTAATTGTTGCAAGTCAGCAATCCATAGATGACAGGAATCTTGCCTTCTTTGTTCAAATCAGCAAGTCCTTGAGTAGTTCCCTGACAGATGTAATCGAAGTGAGGTGTGTCGCCCTTGATGACGCAACCAATTGCAATCACAACATCCACCAAGCCTGAGTTGACGAGACGAGATGCTCCATAAACCAACTCGAAGCTTCCAGAAACGGGCTTCACCTTGATGTCCTCTTCATGAACACCATGTTTGATGAGTGTTTGGCAAGCACCTTCTAGCAGAGCACCAGTAATCTTTTCGTTCCACTCGCTCACAACAATACCAACTCTCATGCCTGTCGCATCGGGCACAGAGTTGATGTCGTAGTCGGAAAGATTATGAAGAAAAGAGGCCATTACTGGGCTGCCTCCAGGTACTTATCAATCTCGTAGTAGAGACTGCTCTGCTGATACTTTTTCTTGATCTGCTGGAAGCAATCGAGTGCCTTATCTTTCTGGCCAAGAGCAAGATAGATCTGACCGGCTTGCAGCAAGCAAGTGGGACTGATGGTATTGTTGTCAGCTTCCTTAGCAGCCTTCAGGAGAAACTCTACAGCCTTCTCGTTATCGCCGAGTTCTGCATAGCAGTTACCCTTCAAAGCAATAGCTGCAGGACTGATCAGCTCATCGCCACAACCGTCGAAACGGTCGAGCATTTCGATAGCTTCCTGATACTTCTCAGTAGCAGCATAGCATTTAGCAGCATAGAGGCAAGCAATGTTACCAGCCTTTGTGTTCTTGTATTCGTCGATAACAGAGAGGAAACCCATATTCTCGCCATCACCGTTCAGAGCCTTCTCGTAGTTACCATCCAGAAATGCCTGCTCAGCGGGGAAGATGCTCTCTTGAGCGTGAAGGTTGCGAGGAGTGATGTAGAACTGATGCACCAGGAGTGCGATGATAATGATGGCCAGCAGACCGCCACCTCCATAAAGGATAGCTTTCTTGTTTTTCTCGTAGAATGATCTTGAAGCGGCAATGGTTTCGTCGAACTCATTCACCTGCTTTTTGTTTCTTTTCTTAGACATTGTATTATTTTGTTTTTTTTAATTTTTGCGTGCAAAGATATAACTATTTATTCAAATAACAAAATTATTAATTCCAAAAGTTCCCTTTAATTATAATAATGTTAGAAATGTTGTCAAACTAGGCGTGGTTAAATCTCAAACATAACGTGTTAAGTTGACGATTTTAACGTGTGTCGTTGGCAAAGTTAACGTGTTATGATTGCAATCGTAACTGGCGTCGTTGACAATAACGTTTAATCCGAAACCGGTATCAGCCAGAACTTGAATGTCCTGTCTTCGTACTTCACACGATATTGGGGCAGAGCCTGAGCATCCTGATTCCATGAGTTGATGCCGCCCACGCCTGTCTGCAGCTTGTCGAGCGACAGCTCTGTATATTTCGACTTCGGAACCTGTGGAGAGTGGCGCTGAGTCTTGATCAATCCCTCGTCGAGGTCCATAATATTATAATGTAAGGCGGAAGCTGTGAAGGGTTCGTCGGCCTGGATTCGAAGTCCGAAGCCTGCCTGATTGCTTTGGCGCCACCAACGGATGTCGGTCTTAGTGCCTGTCTCTTGTGGACGAATGTAGGGGAAGAACTGCTCGTCGGCTGTTTGCTTGTTAAGTCCTATCATCATGCACTCCTTTCGGTCGGCATAGTTCTCGATGGGGCCGCGTCCGTAGTATTCGCTCTGGTCGTATTCATACGGCATATCCATTACAACTCCGAAGCGGAACATATTGCTGACCTCAGCCCCAGCCGTTGTGGCCATGTTCTCTATTACATAAATGGCGCCACCTTCAAGGATGACGTAAGTCATAGAGAGTTGAGCCTTCACATCTGGCATCTCGTAGGTGGCTGTCACCTTTACGGGGTCTAGCTTCTTTGCCTTCTCTGCTTTTAGCGATGTAAGTTTCATCTCGGGATTGCGCCAAGCCTTCATGCTCTCGTGCAAGCCAGCTCCCATGTCGTTGTCGGTGACGGCCCGCCAGAAGTTGGGCCGCAGCGTTCCGTCCTCGCCTAAGAGGTTGTTGCCAAGCACTTTGTAATGCTTCAGGAGTCCTGTCTGACGGTCGAAACTGATCATAAAGTTGGCATTTGAGATGGTAATTGCATCAGTTCCTTTCTTATCTATAATCTTTATCTTCGATGCTGTGGCAGTCGGCAGGACGACGGGCTTGTCTACGAAGGGCCGTACTGTCAGCTGGTTGTAAGCTACTATCTGACCTGCCTTCATAAGCGGCTCGTCGTCTTTCAGCGAGAAAGAAATATTGAGCAGAATCTCCGCATCATCGTCTTTAATACTTTCCGTCTTGAAAGGAATCTCATAGGCCTTTGTTTGCTGAGGCTCGACATCGAGGTCGGAGATTTCTCCACTTCCGATTTGCTTGCCATCGGCCATGAGTTGCCACAAAAGTTTGTAGTTGCTCAGGTCGCGGAAGAAGTTCTCGTTGAAGACTTCTATGGTCTTCGTCTCTGCAAGGTTTCCTTTTGCCTTCGCCCAGATGCTTTGATATTGGTAGGCAACTTCGTAGGCATGGGGATTCAATTGGCGGTCGGGACCAATGATGCCGTTGCAGCAGAAGTTATTGTCCGAGGGGTCGTAGTTGTTGTAGTCGCCGCCATAGGTATAGTCAATCTTGTTCAATTCGGGGTAGGGAAGATTGGCCACTTTGTTCAGTTCGTCGAGCGAAGCCGTAAGCATCTTTGTGTTTGGCTTGCGATGCAGGGCTTGGTCCACGAAGTCCCAGATGTAGCCGCCTTGGTACTTCGGGTACTTGCGTATGACTTCCCAATACTCCTTCAAGCCACCACCGGAGTTACCCATTGAGTGATCATATTCGCATTGGATGAGTGGCTTCTGGAATTTATCATCCTTACAATAGTTCTCGCAATCCCAAGGTCTGTAGTACATCGGGCAGAAAATATCTGTGTTGCGGCCTTCGCGATGAGCCTGTTCCCATTGGCAGGGACGGCTCTTGTCCTCGGCTTTTATCCAATCGTAAGCTGCCTCGAAATTAGGCCCGTTGACGGTCTCGTTTCCGAGCGACCAGACGATGATGGCGGGATGATTGAAGTGGGAGCGGATGTTGTTCTGATTGCGTTCGAGAATCTGCTTGGCAAAGAGTGGTTTCTTCGCCTCTGCATTATTGCCGTAACCAAAGCCGTGGCTTTCCTGATTGGCCTCGGCAGTCAGATAGATGCCGTACTTGTCGCAAAGGTCGTACCAAACAGGGTCGTCGGGATAGTGGCAGGTACGGACGGCATTGATGTTCAGGCGCTTCATAATCTGTATGTCCTGAATCATGCGCTCGCGGCTCACTACATAGCCTCCATTTGGGTCGAGTTCATGGCGGTCGGCACCCTTGATGAGGATGGGTTTGCCGTTCACCAAAAGCTGAGCATTCTTGATTTCAATACGACGGAAGCCTACCTTTTGCGTGATGACATCGACAGGTTCTTTGGCATAGATGTTAACACCTCTTTTTTTGCCTATTTGGGGATAGACCTTCGAGACAAGCGTATAGAGATAAGGTGTCTCGGCAGTCCACTTCTTCGGGGCTTTCACTTCGAGTTTTATGCCGCCCTGTGCAGGGAGACTCTCGTTCCACGAATTGATGATGGACCCTGCTACCTTGTTGCCATCCTTGTCGAAAAGCTCAACGCTTACGCTGCCCTTGCCGGACAGGAGCGCATCGACGTTTAGCACGCCGTCCTGATAGTTGTTCACGAGGTCGGGCGTCACCCGCAAGTCGTCCACATGCGTTTCCTTGTCGCGAGCAAAGAGGTACGAGTCGCGAGCCACGCCCGTGAGGCGCCAGAAGTCTTGGTCTTCGCACCACGAGCCGTCGCACCAGCGGAACACTTGGAAAGCAATGAGATTCTCCTCGCCTGCCTTTACGAATGGAGTAATATCAAACTCCGTTGCCACCTTTGAGTCCTCGGAATAGCCTGCAAACTGACCGTTTACATAGAGGTAGATACAGGATGTGACAGAGCCGAATCGAGCCACCACCTGTTTGCCAGCCCAATCAGCAGGAATGCGAAGCAAGCGTCGGTAGGAGCCCACATGATTGTCTTTTATGGGAACCTGCGGAGGCTTCTGGTTGAAGTGTCCGTGCCAGGCGAAGCCCGAGTTTACGTACTCGGCATCTCCGTAGCCGTTGAGTTCCCACATCCCCGGCACGGGCATCGTGCCCCATGAGGAGTCGTCGAGGTTCGTTTCGTAGAAGTTCGCGGGGCGCTGGTCGGCATTCTCTACCCATTTGAATTTCCAGTTGCCGTGCAGCGAGAGGAAGCGTTTCGACTTCGTAATGTCGCCCTTCTGTGCCAACGCCTCGCTCTCGAAGGCAAAGAACGTGGTGTGAACGGGCAGACGGTTTACGTTGTTCACTTCCATATCGTGCCACTCATCCCAAGTGGGAGCAGCCTTTACTGCTGCGCCACCATTCATTGCCAATCCAATAAAGATGGTCCAAAGTGCTATTCTTTTCTTCATGTTTCTTGTAGTTTTAGTTAAATATCGATGCAAATATAGTGATTTTTCCATTTTTTTTACTATATTTGCAATGAAATTTCACAACTAATGCCTATGAAGACATACAAACATATAGTTCTTCTGGTTGCATCTGTCTGGTGTACGACCATATTGGCTCAGCATCGCATTGTCAATTGTCTGAATTTCGATTGGTTGTTTCAGGCTGGCGATATACCTGAGGGCGCTTCATTGACGCTGGATGATAGCGAATGGCGTAGGATAGATCTTCCTCACGACTTTCAAATAGAGCAACCCTGGGTAGCTCCAGATCCTTCCGAACGGCCTGACAATACTAACGTTGCAGCAAACATCAAGAGTCGTCTATCAGGGCGTGGTTTTAAGGAAATGGGTAAAGCGTGGTATCGCTATCATTTGGTACCTGCCGATAGTCTGAGAGGTCGAAGACTTTTGCTCGATTTTGGTGGTATCATGTATGTAGGCGATGTCTATCTGAACGGCGAACATATCGGCGGTACGGATTATGGTTATATCGGCTTCGAGATAGATGTGACAGAGCAACTTCGATTCGGTCAGGATAACGTCATTGCCGTATTGGCAGACACGCGGGAGCCTAACAACTCGCGCTGGTACACAGGTGGCGGATTGTTCCGTGATGTCAAACTGGTGGCAACCTCCAAAGACCTTTATTTCGAGCGTCATCCTCTTTATATTTCTACGCGCGATAACCGTTTTGTTAGCGTAGGTGTTGAGTTCACAAATCGAGGTAAAAGTGGACAGACAAACATAAAGTTGGAGATTTACAATCCTGATGGAGAGCGTATTTATGAAAATAGTGAGGTAAAACGCCGCATCACTACTTCGCGAACAATGGAAACGCAAATGAAGGAGGTTGAAATAAAAAATCCTCAACTATGGGACACAGAGCACCCGAACCTCTATACGGCAAAGGTGACGCTGTTGCACGATGATGGTTCTGTAGCTGATGTGGTGACGGAACGTTTCGGCATCCGCACTATAGAGATAGGACCTTCATTCGGACTGAAACTGAACGGAAAGAAAGTGCTGCTCAAGGGCTACGCTAACCATCATTCGCTTGGTGCTCTTGGAGCCGCCGCCTATCCTCGTGCCATCGAGAAGCAAATACGATTGATGAAGGAGTTTGGCGTGAACCACATCCGCACCTCTCACAATCCCTACAGCCGCGAGTTTATCGAACTTTGCGATGAGAACGGCATCCTCGTGGTAGATGAGTTGTACGATAAGTGGACACGCCAGCACACAGGCGGACGGGTTCCTTTTGAGCACCTATGGCAGCACGATATCCCCGAATGGATTAAGCGCGATAGGAACTCGCCTTCGGTTGTTTTTTGGAGCCTCGGAAACGAGTTGCAGCAAGACCCTAACCAACCTTTCAAAGATTTTGGTGTGACGATGTATAAGTTGCAGAGAACACTTATACACCGCTACGACTCTACACGCCTCGTTACCGTAGCCATGCACCCACGCTACCGCAACTGGGAGACAGACTCTTTGCCTGCAGATTTGGCAATGCTGACCGACATTCAGTCGTACAACTACCGTTATATGTACTTTCCGAGCGACGGCAAGCGCTTCCCCTGGATGACTTTCTATCAAAGCGAAGCAACGATGTCCGCCATGGGGCCCAACTACTTCGAAATGGAACTCGACAAAGTCATCGGCCTTGCTTATTGGGGAGCTATCGATTATCTTGGCGAAAGTCAGGGATGGCCGGCTAAAGGATGGGCGAATGGTTGCTTCGACATCTCGCTCGAACCAAAGCCAAAGGCCTGGCTGATGAAGAGCATCTTCAAGCCTGACGAGCCTCTCGTGCATATCGCCATCATCGACAAGAAGGGTGACCAGATGTGGAACGGCGTACAGACAGGCAGCGACGGCATGAGCGACCATTGGAACAGGTCTGTAGGTGGTAATCCTTTATCTGTTGTCGTTTTCACGAACTCCGATGAGGTGGAACTGCTGCTCAACGGAAAGAGTCTCGGCAGGAAGCAGAACCCCATATCCGACCCCAAGCAACGCAACCAGATTCGCTGGGATAACATTACTTATCAGCCGGGTCGCCTGGAGGCCATTGCTTTTAGCGGAGGCAAAGTTGTAGCTCGACACAAGATAGAAACTACAAGCGAAGCAAAGCGATTGACTGCAGAGGCAGATAATAATCAATGGAAAGCCGACGGAATCGACCTGCAACACATACGCATCATTGCTGTTGACCAGAAAGGCCGTCGAGTGCAGACTTGTAGCAACGACGTAACTTTCTCTGTCGAAGGAAATGCCTGCATCGTAGCCGTCACAAACGGTGACATCACTTCCGACGAACTGGGCGTAGGCAACCATTGTTCTCTTTTCAACGGCACTTGCACCGTCATCCTTCGCTCAACGCAAACACCTGGCTCTGTCATTCTCACAGCTACTTCGCCCAGTCTGAAGAGCTTAAAATTGGAATTGAACACAAAGTAAAAAGAATAGAACGGGTTAGAAATCCACATAAAATGCTAAAACATCTATCCTTCATATTTACTATTGTCTTCGTGGCTATAATGCCTATCGCAGCCCAGAATGCAGATGAAGTGCTTAATGTGGCGCGTCGGGTGAACAGTTATTTTGTCCAGAAATGGCCTGACCCGACCAAGGACACTTTTGTGGGCAGAAGACGCCCTAGTTCCCTTTGGACGCGAGGGGTGTATTACGAGGGGCTGATGGCACTTTATAGCATAGATGCTCAGGAGAACTACATTAAGTACGTTGATGACTGGGCTACATATCACAAATGGACTCCGCGAAATGGTACCGAGACGACCAATGCCGACGACCAGTGTTGCATGCAGACTTATCTCGATCGTTATGAGATGACTGGCAATCAGCAGATGCTTGACAGTTGTCGGGTAAATATGGAGAAGCAGATGTCAGAGGGACAGACTGACTACTGGACGTGGATTGATGCCATTCAGATGGCAATGCCGGCTTACGCGAAGATGTATAGGATTACTGGGGATGAGCGCTTTATTCTCTTTGCTCGTGATTGCTATGAATGGACGCGAAACAAATGTGGTGGAGGGCTGTGGAATGCTCAAGAAGGCTTGTGGTGGCGAGATGCCGATTTCGTGCCTCCATACAAGGAGAACGACGGAAACAACTGTTATTGGAGTCGTGGGAACGCATGGGTTGTGGCTGCGCTGGTGAGAACGATAGAAAGCCTCATCCCAACCCTCTCTCAAAGAGATAGAGATGGGAAGGAAGTACGCGCTTTCCATGAGGAGCTAAAAGCAGACTACAAAGCAATGATGCAGGCTTTGCTGAAATGTCAGCGAGAAGATGGATTCTGGAACGTCAGCCTCGTGTCTCCTGTCACGTATGGTGGCCCTGAGACATCAGGAACGGCTCTCTTCTTGATGGGAATGGCGTGGGGCATCCGCAACGGGTTGCTACCCGAAGAGGAATATCGTGCAGCAACAGACAAGGCTTGGAATGCCGTCAAGGAGGCCATACATCCGAACGGGTTCATCGGTTATTTGCAGGGAACAGGTAAGGAACCAAAAGACGGACAGCCTGTAACTTATACTAGTGTTCCAAATTTTGAAGACTACGGAACTGGGTGTGTGCTGCTGGGAGTTGTAGAATATTATAAACTGATAAAAGATTGTACCTCGAAAGCTGGTTCGCGTTGGTGGTGGCTGGGTTCCGCTGTCACGGAGAAAGGATTGACTTGGCAGATGGAACAGATGGCCTCTCATGGCATTGGAACGCTTGAGATTACGCCCCTATATGGCGTACAAGGGAACGATGCCAACAACATCTCCTTCCTTTCGCCGAAGTGGATGCAGATGCTGAAACACACCATAAACGAAGGTATGCGCCTGGGCATTCAAATAGACATGAACCTCGGAACAGGCTGGCCTTTCGGTTCGCCTGATACTCCTCTTGAAGAAGCTGCATGCAAGGTGGTTGTGGTTGATTCGCTTGTCGATAGCAAATTGGCAAAGAGCATTACGCTTCCTGCCCCACAAAAGGAACAGCGTTATGCGCGCCTGATAGTTCAAAAGGACTTTAAGAGCCGCGTTAAGGGCAAGCGTCGCGTATTAGCGCTCTACGAATGTAGAACGGGACAGAAGGTGAAACGAGCTGCTCCTGGAGGCGAAGGCTACGTGATAGACCATTTCGACTCAACTGCCGTGGCACATTATCTCTCGCGTTTCGACAAAGCCTTCAAGACATCAGGTGCTCCCATGCCTGCGACGTTCTTCAACGATTCGTATGAAGTGTTTGGAGCCGACTGGACGCCTTCTTTGCCAAAGGAGTTCGAGGCGCGTCGTGGCTACAAACTGGAAGATAAATTGCAGGAGTTCGTCGATGGCGATGCTCAGGTCATTAGTGACTATCGCGAAACGCTTTCTGACCTCCTTCTGCAGAACTTCACAGAGCAATGGGTGAGGTGGAGCCACGAGCGAGGCGTAAAGGTAAGGAATCAGGCACACGGCTCGCCTGCAAACCTCATCGACATCTACGCGGCAGTTGACATCCCCGAAATAGAAGGTTTCGGACTTTCGGACTTTGGAATTAAAGGCTTGCGCAAAGATTCAGGTATGACTAGGAAGAATTATTCCGACCTGTCTATGCTGAAATATGCTTCCTCCGCAGCTCATATCACGGGTAAGCCTCTCGTTTCGAGCGAGACATTTACATGGCTGACAGAGCATTTCCGCACCTCTCTTTCGCAAATGAAGCCCGACCTCGACCTGATGTTCTGTTCGGGCGTCGACAGGATGTTCTTCCACGGTACTTGCTATTCCCCAAAAGACGACCCGTGGCCAGGCTGGCGATTCTATGCTTCAGTGGATATGTCGCCCACCAACACGATTTGGCGAGACGCACCGATGCTGATGCGTTACATCGAATTCTGCCAAAAGCGCCTGCAGGAAGGAGAGCCCGACAACGACTTTCTCGTGCTTTTGCCAGTTAGGAATATGTGGCGAACGAACCTCGACAAACGTCTCATGCTCTTCGAAATCAATTCGATGGACAAGAAATCTCCAGAGTTCATCGCCTCGATATTGAAGATTGATTCTCTGGGTTACGACTGCGACTACATCTCGGAAAAGTATCTGCTGAGCACGTCTTTCATAAATGGTAAGTTGCAGACGGCAGCAGGTACTCGCTACGCAGCCCTCATTCTGCCACCGGGCTGCATCCTGACGGGTAAGGTGAAGAAGCATATCGAGAGCCTGAAGCATCAAGGAGCACACATCATTTATAACATAGAAGGGCAGGAACTCGCCAAATACGCAAAGTCCGAAGAACTGCGTACCTTGCTCAAAATGAAAATGATACGACGCAGGGTTGGTGATGGCTATCGCTACTTTGTGTCCAACCTTACCCCAAGCGATGTCAAGAGAGAAGTCACTTTGGCTTCTACAGGAGAGAAGGTCAATATATCGCTCCGTAGTGGTGAGAGTTGCTTCATCGAAGTACACGATGGTAATACAATAGTAACATATCCACTTAATGCTTGCCATGCAAGTGGGAAGCCATCTTTGCTCAAAGACCTTACCAACAACAAATGGACGCTCAGCTTTATAGATTCGCAGCCTGCCGTCAATCAGGAGATAACTCTCGACGGCCTCAAAGCTTGGGAGGGACTGCCTGTAGACAGCCTTGACGAACTTATGGGAACGGGCGTTTACGAGACGACCTTTAATCTTTCCGCAAATGATGTGGCAAATGGCCACTATCGTATTGACCTTGGCGATGTAAGAGAGTCGGCTCGCGTCTTTATCAACGACATATACCTGGGTTGTGTCTGGTGTGTGCCCTTCACTTTGGACTTCGACGGCGTGCTTCGCGAGGGAGAGAACATCATCCGTATCGAAGTAACCAATTTGCCTGCAAATCGCATTGCAGCCTACGACAGGCGCGGCATCAAGTGGCGCAAGTTCAATGAAATAAACGTAGTTGACATCAACTACAAACACAGTACCTATAAGGACTGGACTCCTATGCCTTCGGGACTGAACTCCTTTGTACAAATCCATAAATACGTAGAATGACCATGAAAAAGATACTTTCTCTTATCCTAATAGCGACTTTTACGTTGGTAAGTAGCGCAAAGAAAGAGTTGTGGCCTGACGGGAGCGTGATGGATGCTTTCTTCAGTAACACAGCAAAGGTGGACATCAAGACGCTCGGCAAGCAATATGTTATATCGGATTATGGCGTGAAGAACGACTCCTCGCTCATTCAGACGGCTGAGATACAAGCCGTGATAGACCGATGTGCCAGCGAAGGCGGTGGAGTAGTGGTCATACCTGAGGGCACTTTCCTCTCGGGCTCGCTTTTCTTCAAGCAAGGGACGAATCTTTATGTCAAAGGACGAATAAAGGGCTCTGACCGCATACGCGACTTCCGCCTCTTGGAAACGCGCTTGGAGGGACAGACGCTTCAGTACTTTGCAGCACTCATCAATGCCGACGGACTGGACGGCTTCTGCATTCTGGGCGACGGGGCGTGCTTGGATTGGGAAGAGACGCCCAGCGAGACAGGCATTCCTGTGCCCTCGAGTTGTATTGACGGAAATGGCTTCAACTATTGGGAAGAGTTTTGGTGCAGGCGTATGTACAACAAAAATTGCACTAATCTCGAGGCCATGCGTCCACGGCTTGTTTATCTCTCGAACTGCAAAAACGTGACCGTTCAGGACGTCAATCTCATCAACTCTCCCTTCTGGACGAACCATCTCTACCGATGCGAGCATGTGCGCTACCTCGACGACTTCATCTATGCGCCTACCAAAGGAATTGTCCCTCCTGGTGATACAAAGCAGCATGGAGCCCCGTCGAGCGACGCGATAGACCTTGATGTGTGCCATGACGTATTAGTGCACGGCTGTTATATGCAAGTGAACGACGATGCCGTGGTGCTGAAAGGCGGCAAAGGCACATGGGCAGACAAAGACCCCAACAACGGTCCTGTCTATAATGTGTTGGTAAAGAATTGCCATTATGGCAAGACGCACGGCTGCTTGACGCTCGGCTCGGAGTCCCTTCACGATTGGAACATCGTGCTCTCCGATATCAATATCAATAATGTCAATCGTGTCAATCGTGTCCTGTGGCTCAAGATGCGTCCCGACACGCCTCAGCATTACGAGAAGATACGCGTTGAGAACATCACGGGACGATGCAGCTCGTTCCTCGTAGTTCGTCCTTGGACGCAGTTCTTCCAGCCAGGCGACCGACCCGACATGCCTGTTTCTCAGGCGAACGATATCACTTTTCGCAACATAAATGTCGATACGGATAACTTCTTCGATGTAGGCGAATCAGATAAGTACAAGCTCCAGGACTTCAACTTCGAAAACTGCAAGGTGCGAGGAGAGGAAGTGACGCCCCCTCTCCAGCTCCCCCGAGGTGGAGAGAAAGAAGTCTCCCCTCGGGGAGGTTTGGAGGGAGACTGGAGTTGGTCTCTCCCTGACGGCAACTACAAAGTGACAGTCACTCTTGGTTCCAGGAAAAAGGCCGCGCATACGGTCGTGAGGGCTGAATCGCGCAGGCTTATGATAGAGAACTGTACCACCAAGAAAGGCGAGTTCAAGACCTTCAGCTTTATCGTCAACAAGCGCTCGCCTGTAATTGCCGAAGGGAAAAGAGTAAGCCTGAAGCCCCGCGAATTGGGTTATCTCAATTGGGACGACTCGCTCTCCCTTGCATTCAGCGGCACTGCTCCTGCTGTAGAGTCCGTCAGCATCGAGCCCGACACCACGGCTACTACCATCTTCCTTTGTGGCAACTCTACCGTGGTAGATCAAGAGGAGGATCCTTGGGCTTCATGGGGGCAGATGATTCCCCGATGGTTTACGGACAAAGTCGCCATCTCGAATCATGCCGAGAGTGGACTTTCGTTGCGTTCCTTTATGGCAAGCCATAGGTTGGAGAAAGTCTTGTCGATGCTAAAGGCAGGCGACTACGTCCTCTGCGAGTTCGGCCACAACGACCAGAAGGAGCACGGAGCAGGCGATGGCGCTTGGTACAGCTTCCAGTATCAGTTGAAACTTTTTGTTGACCAGGTGCGGACAGCAGGTAGCATCCCCATCTTTGTCACCCCCACTCAACGCCGTCATTTCGACGATGCCACGCACACGAAGATTCAGGAGACGCACGGCGACTATCCTGATGCCATGCGCGATGTGGCCAAGCGTGAGGGCGTGCCTTTGATAGAGTTGCACGACATGACGCGCGACTTCTTTGAGACATTGGGCTTCGAGGGCAGCAAGAAAGCATTGGTCCACTATCCTGCAAATACCTTCCCTGGGCAGGAGAAAGCTTTGGAAGACAACACCCACTTCAATCCCTATGGAGCCTATGAGGTGGCGAAGATGGTTGTGATGGGAATGAAACGGCTGGGGCTACCTATCGTTCAGTACTTACGAGAAGACTGGCAGGACTTCGACCCTCGTCATCCTGATGACCCTGATACGTTCCAATGGTATCCTGCCAACAAGCAGAACATGGCTAAGCCTGATGGAAACTGATACGAATTATGTGACTAAATATATTCCTATAAAATACTTAACACTATGTATCTAAAGCATATCATGATGACATTTGCCTTTGTAACCGCAATAGGCATGAAGGCTCAAACAGAAGTTCCAGCACCACAGAATGTGTATGCTAGGCAGGTCACTTCGCTCAATGGCGAATGGAACTATTTTGTAGACCAGCAAGAGCAGGGCTACTATGACTATCGCATGAACCCGACGAATTGGGGCTATTTCATTAACGCCAAGCCACAGAGGCCTTCGGATTTGGTGGAGTACGACTTCGACGCTTGCCCGACTCTCCATGTACCAGGAGACTGGAATACGCAAGACGAGCAGTTATTCCTCTACGAAGGGACGATTTGGATGAAGAAGGACTTCGAGATTGATAACAGACAACAGACAACGGACAACGGACGTTTCTTGCTCTACTTCGGGGCTGTGAACTACGAGGCTATCGTTTATGTGAACGGCAAGAAATCTGGACGACACGTTGGTGGCTTCACACCTTTCTGCTACGATGTGACTGACCTTGTGCATGAGGGCAAGAATTTCGTCATTGTGAAGATCGACAATAAGCGACACAGGGACAATGTGCCCACGCTCATCTTCGACTGGTGGAACTATGGCGGCATCACTCGCGACGTGCTCCTGGTCAGCGTGCCAGAGACGTATATAGAGGATTATTCTTTGCAACTCGACAAGGCAACAAAAGGCAAGAAGCGCTTGATAAATTTCTCTTTGAAGGTGAACAAGCCTGTAGCAGGACAGGAAGTCACCTTGAGCATCCCCGAGTTGAAGATAAAGCAGAAGTTCGTAACAGATTCAGAAGGTATAATAAATTCTTCACTTTTCACTCTTAACTCTTCACTTAAACTTTGGAGCCCCGAAACTCCTAAACTCTATAATGTGGAGATTGCGAAGGGCGATGAGGTCATCAAGGACGAGATTGGTTTCCGCACTATCGAGACGCGCGGCAAGCAATTGCTGCTCAATGGCAAGCCCATCTTCCTGCGCGGCGTTTGCTCTCATGAAGAGACGGCCTACACGAGTCGCCGTTGCAATAGTGCCGCAGATGCCGACACCTTGCTCAGTTGGGCGCGCCAGTTGGGATGCAACTTCATTCGTCTGGCTCATTATCCTCATAATGAGCATGCTGTTCGCGAGGCTGAGCGTCAGGGCTTTCTGCTTTGGTCGGAGATTCCTGTTTATTGGACTATTTCGTGGCAGAACGAGGAGACCTACGCCAATGCTGAGCGACAACTGACTGATATGATTCGCCGTGACCACAACCGTGCTGCAGTCATCATTTGGTCGCTTGCCAACGAGACACCTCATAGCGATGCTCGCGATAAGTTCCTCGGTAGGCTTGCCCAGATGGCTCGGAGCCTCGACTCTACCCGTCTCATCTCGATGGCCATGGAGGTGACTGGAGCGTCCAACTATGTGAACCGCTTGCAGGACAACATGAATAAGTATGTCGATGTGGTCAGCTTCAATCAGTACATCGGCTGGTATCGCGACGTAAACGATGCGCCAAAGATGAAATGGGAGATTCCCTACGATAAGCCCGTCATCATTAGCGAGTTCGGTGGGGGAGCGAAGGCAGGATTGCATGGTGATAAAGGGCAGCGATGGACAGAAGAGTTTCAGGAGAATCTCTATCGCGAGAACCTTGCTATGCTAGATAAAATAGAAGGCCTTGCCGGAACTTGTCCATGGGTGCTCAAGGACTTCCGCTCACCAAGACGACCGTTGCCTGGCATACAAGACGGCTTTAATCGCAAGGGTCTTTTCTCCGACCAAGGCAAGCGCAAGAAAGCCTTCTATGTGCTTCGAGAGTGGTATGAGGAAAAGAAGGAAAAAATGAAAGAATAAGAAGAATAAAGCTTATGTTAGAACACATTGCAGAATTCACGGCGTGGCCGATACTTACAGGCATCTTCATCGGCTACATTGCTAATCGGATTATGAGTGGCGAAGGTAAGGGCTGTTGCATGAACTTCGTTATGGGAATAGTTGGCAGTTATGTTGGAACATTCATCAGCCATATGCTGAACATAGAACTGCTTGGCAAAGGCTATCTCACGAATTTTGTCTTCTGTGTAGTTGGCGCAATAACAGTACTATGGCTTTGGAAGAAGTTATTTGATTAGGCACTTAGCTCAATGAAACAATTTCGAAGATTACTCTGCTGACATTGAACAGATTATTAAATTAACAAACATAAAACCTTGAACAACTATGAAGAAACTAATCATGTTGGCAGCATTGATTGCTGCAAGTAGTGCTTGCAGGGCACAACAGACAAAAGATTATCCGCAACCAGAAGCTATGCGACCAGGAATGTCGGAATACTGGACTCCTCAACCAAAAGTTGTTACGCCGGGTGACATCAAGACCAACACTGCTCCGAGTGATGCCATCGTGCTCTTCGATGGGAAAGACCTCTCGGCTTGGATGAATCCTAACGGAAAGGATGCAGAATGGACCGTGAAGAATGGTGTGATGACTGTCGATAAGTCGAAGGGAGATATCGTGACTCGACAGAAGTTCGGCAGCTATCAATTGCATTTGGAATGGTGCGTTCCCAAGGGTATTACAGGCGAAAGTCAGGCAAGAGGCAATAGCGGTGTCTATATGCAAGATATGTATGAGGTGCAGATTCTGGATTGCTTTGAGAACGAGACTTATGTAAACGGCATGACGGGAAGCATCTACAAGCAGACACCGCCGTTGGTGAACGCAATGCGTAAGCCTGGTGAATGGAACGTCTATGACATCATCTATACGGCTCCTGTCTTCAAGGAAGACGGCACTTACCTCTATAAACCATTCATCACAGTCATCCAAAATGGCGTTGTCCTGCAAAACCATACGGAAATACAGGGCACAACTGAATACATTGGTTTCCCAAGAACGGTGAAGCATGGTGAAGGCCCGATAAGATTGCAATCTCATGGCGACCCCAGCCAGCCAATTAGTTTCCGAAACATTTGGATCAGACCATTATGACAACGAGAAGAGACTTCCTTCGCCAGTCGGCCACTGCTTTAGCTGCAGGCATCATCATTCCTCGCACGCTATATGCATCCACTCGAAGCGTTGCTGCAAGCGACAGACTGAATGTCGCTCTGGTTGGATGCCGTTCTATGGGTTGGTACGACCTTTCTGATATCATGAGATATCCTGGCACAAGTTGTGTGGCTCTCTGTGATATAGATAGTGGCATTCTGTCGAGTCGAGCTGCCGAAGCCGAGAAGAACTGGGGCAAGCGACCTGCTCTCTATGGTGATTACAGACGAGTGCTGGAGCGAGACGATGTGGATATTATCGTGATAGGAACTCCCGACCATTGGCATTGCAAGATAGCTGTCGATGCTTGCTCTGCAGGGAAAGATGTGTATGTGGAGAAGCCTCTTGCCAACAGTATTGCTGAATGCGATGCGATGGTGGCTGCGGCTCAGCGTTATGGGCGTGTCGTTCAGGTCGGTCAGCAACAGCGGAGTGCTAATCTTTGGCACAGCATGAAGGAATATATCGACAGCGGTGAACTGGGACACATAGGTCGAGTCAATGTCTGGGCAAACTTTGCGTATGCCGCTCTACTGAATCCCGCTAAGGACGGCCCCGTGCCTGATGGAGTTGACTTCGATATGTGGCTTGGTCCTGCACCCAAGCGTACTTTCAACGCATCTCGCTTTCATGGTTCGTGGCGCATGTTTTGGGACTATGGAGGAGGTTTGCTGACCGATTGGGGCGTGCATCTGCTCGATATGGCTTTGTGGGGAATGAACGTCATGGGAATGCCTCAAAGAGTCGTCGCAGCTGGTGGCAACCATGCTTATCCCGAGAACTTCTCAGAGACATTCGACACCTTGAGCGTCACCTATCAATTCCCCGACTTCCTCATTCAATGGTCGAACATCGCCATCGAATCAGGTCCTTATGGCCGCAATTACGGGCTCGAGTTCAAGGGTACAAATGGCACTCTCATTGCCAATCGCGAGAGTTGGGAAGTGATTCCGCAGGGTGATAAGGTGGAGGCCAAACTTGTGAAGCCGTCGAATAACGATCACCTTGACCATACGACTAATTTCATCGATTGCGTAAAGCGTAGGGATATGCAGACAGCCTGTCCCATTACGAATGGCAGTTTCTGTGCTAAGTATGCTCACATTGGCAATGTTGCAGCCAGAACGCACGAAGCATTGACCTATGATGATGCCCATCATACCTTCCACAACCGAGAGGCTGATCGCTTCATCACTCCTGTCTATCGCAAGCCATGGAAGTTCTGAAGTATTCTAGAGCAGGATAGTCTGTAAACGTAACGTAGTTAAATTTCAAACGTAACGTGTTACGTTGACGATTTTAACGTGTGTCGTTGGCAAAGTTAACGTGTTATGATTGCAATCGTAACTGGCGTTGTTTGCCGATGCAACTGCCTTACTTTTATCTCAACTTGTTGCGGAGGAAATGTTGGCGAGTGTAAGCGAAGAAGAGAACGACGCCAAAAGCATTACTAACCCAAGCCGTCCAAAAGGCTGCGCCATAAGAGAAGTACTCTGCTGCCATTCCGCCAATGATTATTCCTAGTCCAACACCAGTTTCCCAAGCTGTGAAGAGAGTACTGTTGGCTGTTCCTCTTTGGGAAGAAGGAGCAAGGTTGATGAACATTGTCTGGAAGGCTGGGAACATATGTCCGTTGCCCAGACCTACGATGAGTGCGGCTCCGTAGAAGCCCCAAGCATTGTGAAGGGCTGCAAAGAGCAGATAGCCCATCAGCGAGATGAGTACGCCGTGAGTGGCATTTTCTGCGACCTTTCCTTTCCGCAAGCCTCTTGCTCCCACAAGTCGACTCGAAATCAGTCCCACACAAAGCAAAGTGAAGAATAGTCCTGTGCCAGTTGTGATGCCGAGTTCCTGCTTTGCATAGATGGCGATATAAGTGCTCACGACTCCATAAGAAAAGCTATAGAAGGCGATACAAAGCGCTTCGGGCCAACCTTTCAGCAAGAGGAAACGGTCGAGACTAATTGGCGTTTTGACCTCAACGAGTGGTCGAGGTTTCAGTTTCAGCGTACTATTGATGAGGAAGCCTATGCCTGCAGTTATGAGGGAAATGGTGAAGATGAGGTTGTAGTCGTGTGTCCATTGATAGATGAGCATTCCCATAGTTGGCGCAATAGCTGTGCCCAGGTTGTTGCTCAGCCCATAATAGCCGATGCCTTCTGCTCTTCTGCTCGAAGGAAGAACATCGATTGCAACCGTACTATTGGCAACAGTCGTGGCTCCCATAGGTGCTCCATGAAGCGTTCGCAGGATGCAGAAAGAGAGTAGGGAACCTGCTATCAGGTAACCTCCAAAGAAGATGGCAAAGAGTCCGTAGCAAACGAGCAGAACGACTTTGCGAGGGAAGGAATCGACAAAGAAACCGCTGAAAGGACGAATCAGCAAAGCCGTCAAGGCATAACCGCTCAGCACCATTCCTGTCTCATCCTTCGTAGCACCAAACACTTCGCTCAAATAAAGCGGGAAGAGTGGTGTAACGACCATGAAGGAGAAGTAGAGCATGAAGTTCGCACTCCACGCCTTCAGGTAATTGGAGTTCCAGAGTCGATCCATTATGCAAGACTCATAATGTCTGCGAAGACGCCTGCAGCTGTGACGCTGGCTCCAGCTCCGTAGCCCTGAATGAGCATCGGGTATTCCTTGTAGCGCTCGGTAGTAAGCAGAACGATGTTGTTGCTGCCTTCAAGCCCATAGAAGGAGTGGTTGTTGTCGAACTCTTGCAGAGAAACGCTGGCTTTGCCATTCTCGAGTTTTGCCACAAAGCGCCAAACCTTCTTCTGTTCTTCAAGGGCTTGTCTGCGAGCCTCAAACTCAGCATCGAGGGAAGGCAGGTTCTTCCAGAAGTCCTCCAAAGTTCCATCGAAGAACGACTGAGGAATGAAGAGCTTGGCTTCCACATCCTCCTGACTGATTTCGTAACCTGATTCACGAGACAGGATAACGAGCTTGCGAATGACATCCTTGCCGCTCAAGTCGATGCGAGGATCTGGTTCGCTATAACCTTTCTCTTGTGCCAAACGAACTGTCTCGCTGAAAGGAATGTCCTTGCTTATAGTGTTAAAGATAAAGTTGAGCGTTCCACTCAGAACTGCCTCAATTCTAAGGATTTTATCACCTGAGTTGCGAAGGTCGTTGATGGTTCGAATGATAGGAAGTCCTGCGCCAACATTTGTCTCGAAGAGGAACTTAACGCCTCTCCTCTGACTGGTTTCTTTGAGCAGGCGATAGTTGGCAAAGTCGCTGCTTGCCGCAATCTTATTGGCCGCAACAACATTGATGTTGTGCTCGAGGAAATCTGCATAAAGTCCGGCAACCTCAGGGCTCGCGGTACAATCCACGAAGACGCTATTGAAGATGTTCATGCCGATGACCTCATCATGAAGGCGTTTAATATCGCTCTCTGGTGCAGCAGCAAGGAGTTCGCGATAGTTCTCGAGACTGATGCCTTCGCGAGTGAAGATGGCGTTGTGGCCATTTGCAATACCAACGATGTTGAGTTTCAGTCGAAGTTCCTGCTTCAGCTTTTCCTGTTGCTGATGGATCTGTTCCAAGAGACTTCCACCAACAGTTCCTACGCCACAGATAAAGAGGTTAAGTACTTGATACTCAGAGAGGAAGAAGCTGTCGTGAATCACATTGAGAGCTTTGCGAAGGAAGTCCTGCTTGATGACGAAAGAGATGTTGGTCTCGCTTGCACCCTGAGCAAAAGCAATCACGCTGATACCAGAACGGCCAAGTGTTCCGAAGAGCTTGCCAGCAATACCAGGAACGTGCCTCATGTTTTCGCCCACAATAGCGACTGTGGCCAAGCCTTTGTCTGCATGCATTGGGAACATCGAACCATCCTCAATCTCCTTCTGGAACTCGATGTTCAGCACCCTGCAAGCCTCGTCTGCATCCTCATCCTGAACGCCAAGAGTTGTGCTGTTCTCACTGGAAGCCTGGCTGACCATAAAGACGCTGATGCCGTTGTCTGCAAGGCAAGTAAAGATGCGACGGTTCACACCAATCACACCAACCATCGAAAGGCCTGCAACTGTGATGAGAGTCGTTCCTTTAATGCTGGAAATACCTTTAATGCTCCTCGAGTCGCTCTTCACTTCATCTTTTATGATGGAGCCTGCAGCATCGGGATTGAAGGTATTCTTGACGAGAATAGGAATGTGCTTGATGCAAACGGGATAAATCGTTGGCGGATAGATGACTTTTGCTCCGAAGTTGCTCAACTCCATTGCTTCTATGTAGCTCAGCTCTGGAATCACATAAGCAGAGCTTATGACTTTCGGATCGGCTGTCATGAAGCCATCGACATCGGTCCAAATCTCGAGCACACTTGCATCCAGAGCCGCAGCAATGATGCTGGCAGTATAGTCGCTACCACCTCTTCCCAAGTTGGTTATTTCGCCGCTCTCAGCATCGGTACTGATGAAGCCACCAACGACGCTTCTCTGCGGAACATTCTCCCAAGTTTTCTGAACGAGTTTGTTGCTCAATTCTCTGACGAGACGGTTCTTGCCAGCCTTGAATTCAGTCTTGATGGACTCGCGACTATCGAACCACTTAGCCCCATCAATCAAAGTCGCAACTATCTGACTGCTAATGCGTTCGCCGTATGAAACAATGGCAGCTTGCGTTTTAGGACTGAGGTCGCGGATGAGGTAAACACCTTGATAAATGCTGCGAAGTTCGTCGAGCAACTCCCCAACCACAGCCAAAAGTTTCTCTCGCTTCTCGCCAGCAGGGATGATGCCATCAATCATTTCTTCGTGCCGAGCCTTTATCTCCTCGAAAGACTGCTGATAGGCACAATCGCCCTCCACAGCCATCTGACTGGTTTTGATGAGTTTATCGGTAACGCCACCAAGGGCACTGACCACCACGATAACAGGTTCTTCCTGCTTCTCGACGATCTGCTTTACACTCAGAATGCTTTCTACGGAACCGACAGAAGTTCCGCCAAACTTCAGTACTTTCATCCTTGCTCTATTCGATTTTGCGTGCAAAGGTACGAATAAGCGAGAGAAATGCCAAATTTATTTGAGGTTTTCCGAGCGAAAATGTAGCTCGACGATAGTCAAGGTACAAAAAATTAAGAATTAAGAGTGAAGAGTGAAGAATTATTTTTACCTTTGCATGCAAATGGTAAACTAATGGTACACGAACTAACCCTTCGCATACTGCCCAGACAGGCTTACAACGAGCAGAGCATCTTGGCTTATCTCAGACAGGAGAAAGGTCTGGAGGCTCAGGCTGTCCGTGTGCTCAAAAGAAGTATTGATGCGCGTCAAAGGACAATCTTTGTCAATCTGACGATAAAGGCTTATGTGAACGAGGAGCCGCCTCTGTTGGACTTCGAACCCTATGTCTATCAGGATGTTAGCGAGAAGCCTGCGGTAATTGTGGTTGGAGCAGGTCCTGGTGGATTGTTTGCTGCTTTGCGACTCATTGAGCTTGGTTTGAAGCCAATCATTGTGGAGAGAGGTAAGGATGTTCGTGAGCGCAAGAAAGATATTGCTCGCATTCGTCCTGAACAAAAGGTCGATCCTGAGAGCAATTACAGCTTTGGTGAGGGTGGGGCAGGAGCCTATAGCGACGGAAAACTCTATACTCGCAGCAAGAAGCGCGGCAATACTGACCGCATTCTACAAATCTTTGTGCAGCATGGAGCAAGTCCGGCCATTCTCTCAGATGCCCATCCTCACATCGGAACAGACCGCCTGCCTCGAGTTATCGAAAACATGAGAAAGACGATTCTTGGTTGTGGTGGAGAAGTGCATTTCCAGACGAAGATGACGGAACTCATCATCGAAGAGGGTAGGGTGTGCGGCATTAAGACGCAGGACAGAGAGATGCGAGCTTCTGCCGTCATTCTTGCTACTGGTCATTCGGCTCGCGATGTCTATCGGCACTTGGCTGCGAGTGGGATTGAGATTGAAGCGAAGGGACTTGCCATTGGCGTTCGTTTGGAGCATCCTGCAGAGCTTATCGACCAGATTCAATATCATAGTCGCGAAGGTCGCGGAAAGTGGCTTCCTGCAGCCGAATACAGTCTTGTCACTCAGGTTCAGGGACGCGGAGTTTATAGCTTCTGTATGTGTCCTGGTGGCTTTGTGGTGCCTGCTGCAAGCGGTCCTGAGCAAGTCGTGGTGAACGGTATGAGTCCTTCGAATCGCAATGGTCGTTGGAGCAATAGCGGAATGGTGGTGGAAACGGACCCCCTAACCCCCTTTAGGGGGAATGATGATTCTCCCCTTCGAATGATGCTATTGCAGGAGGAACTCGAGCGCCAGTGTTGGTTGCAAGCGAATCAGAAGCAAACCGCTCCGGCTCAGCGAATGACGGACTTTGTGAATGGTCGGCTCTCGGCTTCTCTCAACCCTTCTTCCTACGCTCCTGGCTTGATTGCGAGCCCCCTGCATTTCTGGCTGCCAGAGTTCATCAGCACGCGTCTGCGAGAGGCTTTCAAGCTGTGGGGAAAGCAGAAACACGGATTCTTGACCAACGAAGCGACGGTTATCGGCATCGAGACGCGCACAAGCAGTCCCGTTCGCATTCTTCGCGATAATGAGACCTTGCAACACATTCGCATCTCAGGCCTCTTCCCTTGTGGCGAAGGAGCGGGTTATGCAGGTGGAATCGTGAGTGCAGCCGTCGATGGAGAGCGTTGTGCCGAGTCAGCCGCAGCCTACCTCAACATTTGATTCTTCACTCTTCATTCTTCACTCTTCACTTAATATCCTCCCAATCGTCTGTACGGAACGGTCCTACAGGCAGTCCTGACTGCGTCTTGAAGTTGCATTCCGGATTGTCGGCCCAAGCATAGCGAACGGCTACTGGATGCGGCACTTCAGGACATTCTACAACCACTCGCCAAACAAACTGCCCATTGCCTTCTGTAAAGGCCTTTGCCGTGTGCCATTCGTGGTCTGGACCAGCGATGGAGAAGCCCTTGATGTCCGAGTTTTCCTCGAGCATATCGCTTCCTTGAGTGGGCAGGAAAGAAAGCAAAGCCTTGCCATCTACGACGCTCATTTGCATGTATTCAGGAGCTGCGCAGGGCTCTTCCTTGCCATAAGTTCTGTTGAGAGCCAGCAGAGCCAGACGACGACCAACTTCCTGCTTGTTCTTCGGATGAATATCGTTCGACATGCCGATGTCGATGTTCACAGCCATTCCAACACCATCCAGTCGCAGAGCCTTTCGCTGTGCCTCACGAATAGCTGCCCAGCCCGACTTAGGTTGCAACGGCTTGCGCTCTAAATAGTTGGCAATCTGCACGAAATAGAAGGGTAGGGCTTTCGAGTTTGTATTCTGCATCATGAACCTGCGACGACCTTCCTGAGGCTCTGGCTTGGGGTAGGAAGCAACCTCGGAATTCTTGTTGAAGCGAGTCTGCCAGTCGAGAATCAAAGCTTGGAAGAGGCTCTCGTATTGCACGGCTCTGCCCACATTCGAGCAACCCTGATACCAAAGGAAACCGCGAACGGGCATCGAGAGGAACGGTGCCACCATACTGTTGTAGAGGCCTGCCGGATACCATGCGCTATTGGGGGCTGCGGGCTCCGTCATTGTCTCGCTCGCTTTGATGTCAGCCGCATCTACGCTCTTCTTGAACTTCCAGTCGCCAGCAAGCGATATGTTTGTGTTTCCTGCAGTAAGATAGAAATCCTTTGCTTCCTTCGAGAAGCCACCTTCTACGCCTGTATCGTTGATGCGAACAGCGAGAATGTTCTTGCCAGCCTTCACCAGTTTGCCAGGGACGGTATAGCTGCGATTTGCCATCCAACCCGAAGTCATGCCCACACGCTCGCCATTCCAATATGTAATGTCCTCGTCGTCGATGGCACCTAACTCCAGCTTCAGGTCCTTGCCGGCAAGCAATGCAGGAATGTCCACTTCCTTGCGCATCCAGACAATGCCGTCGAACTCCTTCAGCTCGTCAACCTTGCTCCACGAAAGTGGCTGTTTAGCGGACTTCCAGCCCGAATCATTGAAATCCGTTGCCGCCCAAATGGCTTGGTCTATTTGACCTTTCTCCAGGCCTTGGTCGCCCTCGTAAGCTTCACGCATCCACTCCCTGCGTTCCTCCTGATAGAGTTGTTCTATCTTGTCTTCGTCGAAGCCCGTTTCAAAGGCTTTCTTGGCATGTTCTTGGAAACCTATTACATTCCTGAGAGCCTCCAGGCTGGGCCAACTCTCGGCAGGTGTGCCACCCCAAGAACTGTTGACCACTCCGACTGCAATGCCCAGCTTCTCCGACACCTCGCGAGCAAAGAAATAGGCAGCCGCCGAGAACTCCTTCACCATCTCGGGCGAGCAGACTGCCCAACCCTTTGTGTGACCGAGAGGAACCTTTGTCTGCGGAGTGTGAGCAACGACCTTCTCCACTTGGAACAGACGGACGAGCGGATGATTGGCGTTGGCCACTTCCTGTTCGTAGTTCTGCACTTTTCCCCAGCCTTCGACGGGCATTTCCATGTTCGACTGACCGCTGCAGAACCATACCTCGCCACTCATTACATTCTCCAGAACCAGCTTCTTGCCATCGTCGAATGTGAGCGTATAAGGACCTCCGGCAGAGGGTACATTAAGGTCAAATTCAAAAGCTCCAGTCGCTTTGTCGGCAACGGATTTCACGGTTTTCTTGTCCCACGAAGTCGTAATTTTCACGGTGGCACCTTTCTTGGCCGTAGCTTGAAGGTGCACTTTCGTGCGTTGTTGCAGAACCATGTTCGAGGTCATCCATCCAGGCAGAACGACGTCGGCCCAAGTCATAGCCGTGCAGAGCGCAGCAGCAAGCAGTAAAAGAGAGCGTTTCATATCAGTTAGGTTTAGTTGTTTTCGCCTTGCAAATTTACGGAAAATAGTTTAAACGGCCAAAACTTAGATCACGTTAATTGCAATTTTTATGTGTGAGGATTGCAAACTTAGCGAGTTTTGTGGCCACTTTCAACACGCCGCGTTTTGCTTTCTTTCACGTTGCAAAGGTACGGCAGTTTCGTTGCGGTCTACGAATTTCTGAGCAACTTTTTTACATGTTTTTCAAAAATATTTTTTTTATAGGTTCACGTGCGCGCGGAGGTAATATATTTTGTCGTGAAATTTCCATTTCCGAGCGGGGGCGCAGTCATTAAGTCATTAAGTCATTAGTCATCCTCTACGAACTTCGGGCTTACGTGTCGGAGAACTTTCGCCTTGAGGTCGGCGATTCCGCCGTTTGGGTCAA